>DATAWY010000037.1:0-63672 GCA_036266955.1 Rhizomicrobium sp. | reverse complement strand
CGAGAGCAGCCCGAGGGCGCAGGGGCGCCGGCGGAGATGACGCCGCAAGACCCGGAGTGCGGGCGGCATCGCGTCGCCGAATTCGAAAGCCTGGTCGAGGCAGACAGGGAGCGGATCGAGGCAGAGGCGGGCGGCAGGAACGAGCCCGCTGCACCAATCTCAGGGAATTTTCCGCCCCGGCGCGCGCAGGACCATGCGGCCGGGACGCCACGCGTCGGCGGCAGGCGCGTGGAGGCGTAGGCAGAGGGAGCTCGGACAGACGATCCCGGCCGGCGCTTCCCGTGGCCCCCTCCGCCCGCTTCGCGGCACCCCCCCGCTCCGCGCGGGGGAGGAAAGACAGGTGCGTGTTGGCGAGGAAAGCTCGCAGCGTCTGGGTGGGGATAAGGCGCTTGTGCTTCGGGCGAAGGAGGCCGGCGGGACGCCGGCGGTCCCGGGTGTCAGGCGACTGCGGCCTTGCGCGCGGCGGCGAGGCGGGATTTCAGGGCGAGCAGTTCGGCGAGGAGGGATTCGAGGCTTGCGCGGCGATCGGTGTCGTCTGGCGCAGGTGGTCCGGCTGTGTCGTCCCCTGCAAGGCTTTCTGCGGCGGCGTCGCGCACGTGGGCGAGCGTGGCGAGGGCGTCGAACTCGTCGGCATCCTCACAGGGCGGCATTTCTGGTGGCGAATCGGGCGCGGCATGGACGCTGTTTTTCTTCGCGTCCTCGCGCCCGAGTGCGGCGGTGTGGCGGACGCCCTTTTCGCGGAGGATCTTCTGCACGCCCTTGATGGTGTAGCCTTCGAAATAGAGCAGCAGCCTTATGCCGCGCAGCAGATCGACGTCTTCCGGCCGGTAGAAGCGCCGCCCGCCGGCGCGCTTGATCGGCCTGATATGCGCAAAGCGGGTTTCCCAGAACCGCAGCACGTGCTGCGGCACATTGAGCATGACCGCAACTTCGCTGATGGTCCGAAAGGCCTCGGGCGATTTGACCGCGAGTGTGGCCGCGCCCGCCATCTCACTCCTCGGCGATTTCCATTTCGGCCGGATGGCCGTTGATCATGGATTTCAGCACATGGCTCGGCCGGAACACGAGCACGCGGCGCGGCCCGATGGGCACTTCATGGCCCGTCTTGGGATTGCGGCCGGTGCGCTGCGCCTTCTGGCGCACCGAGAAAGTCCCGAAAGAGGAGAGCTTGACCGTCTCGCCGCGCGCCAGCGCGGCGCAGACTTCCTCGAGAATGTCCTCCACCATCTGGGCCGATTCATTGCGCGACAGGCCGACCGCCCGGAACACCGCTTCGCTCAGATCGGCTCGCGTCAGCGTCTGCGTAGGCATGGAACTTCGACTCCCCCACTCCGCCGTCCGGAAAGTAGGAGCCGGAAGTTTTCCCGTCAACATCAAAGGGATATGATGCCCAATTGAGACGGAGCTTGACCGTAGCCGGTCACCAGCGGACGAGCGAGGCGCCCCAGGTGAAACCCCCGCCCATCGCTTCCAGCAGCACCAGATCGCCGCGCTTGATGCGGCCGTCGGCGACGCCGACCGCCAGGGCCAGAGGCACGGAAGCCGCGGACGTATTGCCATGGTCGGCGATGGTGGAGATGATTCGGGCCTCGGGAATTCCGAGCCGCCGCGCCGTGGCGTCGAGGATGCGCTGGTTCGCCTGGTGGGGAACGATCCAGGCGATGTCGTCGACGGACACCCCGCCCGCCTCCGCCGTGGCTTCGATGGCGGCCGTGGTGTTGACGACGGCGTGCCGGAACACATCGGGGCCCTGCATCCGCAGATGGCCCGTCGTCCGGGTCGAGGACGGCCCGCCATCGACATAGAGCAGGTCGTGCAGGCGCCCGTCGGAATAGAGCCTGGTTGCGAGCACGCCCCGGTCGGAGGAGTCGCCCCTGCCCTCCCCGGCCTCAAGCACCACCGCACCGGCCCCGTCGCCGAACAGCACGCAGGTGGAGCGGTCGCTCCAGTCGAGCAGCCGCGACATGGTCTCCGCGCCGATGACGAGAACCGTCTTCGCCATCCCGGACTTGATGAAACTGTCGGCCACGGCGATCGCATAGACGAAGCCCGAACAGACGGCCTGAACGTCGAAGGCCGCGCCCCGCGTCATGCCGAGGCGCGCCTGGATGGCGGTCGCCACCGCCGGAAACGTCTCGTCGGGAGTGGTCGTCGCCACCACGATCAGGTCGAGCGCCTCGACCGCTACGCCGGCGTCGGCGAGCGCGGCGCGCGCGGCCTGGAAGCCGAGCGCGGAGGTCGTTTCGCCGGGCTTGGCGATGCGCCGGCGCCTGATGCCGGTGCGCGAGACGATCCAGTCGTCGCTGGTGTCCACCCGGCGCGCCAGCTCGGCATTGGTCAGCACGGTCTCAGGCAGATGGGAGCCGAGGCCGGTGATGAGGGAGCGGACGAGACTCACGAAGCGGCAGCTCCGGAAGCAGCAGCTCCGGAAGTGGCAGCTCCGGAAGTGTCTGGCGCATGAAAGAGCGCCGCCACCGCTGCCCGGTCCGCGACGATCTTGGGAATCACTTCGGCGCGCGCCATGCCGATCGCCATGTCGACGGCGCTGGCGAAGCCGAGCGCGTCGGCGCCGCCATGGCTTTTCACCACCACCCCGTTCAGCCCGAGAAAAATCCCGCCATTGGCCGCCCGCGGATCGAGCTTGCGGCGCAGGGTCTTGAGCGCGCCGCCGGCAAGGAGCGCGCCCAGCCTTGCCAGGAGACCGCGGCGCAACGCCAGGCGCAGAAAATGCACCACCAGCGCCGCCGTGCCTTCGCCGGTCTTCAGCGCGATGTTGCCGGTGAAGCCGTCGGTCACCACCACGTCCGCCGTACCTTCCGAAATATCGTCGCCCTCGACGAAGCCCAGGAATTCCATGGGCAGGTCGGCGCTTCGCAGGATCTGCGCCGCGCCGCGGACGGCCTCGTTACCCTTCAAATCCTCGGCACCCACGTTGAGCAGACCGACGCTCGGACGTTCCAAGCCCAGAATCGCGCGCGCGAAGGCCTCGCCCATCACGGCAAAATCGACGAGCTGCTGCGCATCGGTGGCGATGTTGGCACCCACATCGAGCACGATGGTGTGTCCCCGCCTGGTCGGCCACAGAGCCGCGATGGCCGGGCGGTCGATGCCCTCGATCACACCGAGCTGGAACATGGCCATGGCCATCAGCGCGCCGGTGTTGCCGGCCGAGATGGCGACCTCCGCCTCCTTCTTGGACAGGCTTTCGACGGCGTGCCACATGCTGGTGTTGCGGCCCCGCCTGAGCGCCTGGCTGGGCTTTTCGTCCATGCGGACATGTTCGGCGCTGTGCCTCACTTCGGCGCGGGCGCGCAGCTTCGCGCGGCGGACCAGAAGCGGCTTCAGAATCGCCTCGTCGCCATGGAGCACATAGCGCACGGTAGGGTGGCGGACGAGCGTACGCGCCAGCGCCGCCAGGACCACGCCCGGACCGGCATCGCCACCCATGGCATCGACCGAAACCGTCAGCTCGCGGCTCACCCTTGCCTCGCTGCCTGAAGGCCGACCGTCAGCCGGAGCCCTGGGCGATCCCCGTCAGGATTCCGCCTTCACCACTTCGCGACCGCCATAATGGCCGCACGAACCGCAGACGTGATGCGGCCGTTTCTGCTCGCCGCATTGGGGGCATTCGACATACGATGTCGGTGCGAGCCGGTGGTGAGCCCGGCGCATATTGCGCCGCGACGGCGATGTTTTTCTCTTGGGGACCGCCATGGCGGCACAACTCCTTCAAAACGTCTTGCCCAAATCCTGGAACACCGGCGCCTGGGGCGCCGGCAAGTTCAAGGACCGGGCTGGCAAAGCGAGCCGCGGAGTGAACAGGAAACCGTCAGGAGATTCAAGCAGCGCAGTTTCCCCCGTTTCTCCCTCTCCCCCTTTTTCAGGGGGAGAGGGAGGGTTTTCTCAGACGTCCGCGCACCCTACCCATCAGAGGCGCTGGAGATCGGCCGGTCGCCATCCGCGGGAGAACATGCAGACCTGAAGCCGTTGCCGGTAAGCCTCCGTTTCGTCATAGGTGGCATTTGGGCCGAGAATTCCGGCTTCGGAGGCGCAGGCATTATAGTCGGCCTCCGCTCGAGCCCCGCTCCGGCGATGCCCGGTCGTATCTTTCCACATAATCTGCGCGCATCCCGCGAGAGCGGCTGCCGCCAGGAGCATGGAAACCCAACGGATCACCGGGCACCAAGATTGTCGGTTGACATTAATACCGAATTGGTATATACGGTCACAGCCCCTGCTGATGAGCGGACGCGGGAATGAATGCAAACGAGTATCAGGCAACTATCGCCGCGCGCCGGTGCCGCAGAGTCCAAGAACGCCAGAAATTCCCTGCTTCAGGGAATTTTCTATGAACTTTTTGGACCAGAGAGCTTCGCCCTTGCTCCGCGCCCGGCTTTCCTCCCCCAACGTGGGGGAGGTGGTTTGCGTAGTGAAAGCGAAGCAAACCGGAGGGGGGAGTCCACGTAACGCGCCACATCCCCCTCCGCCTCGCTTCGCTCGGCACCCCCCACGTTGGGGGAGGAAAACGATGGGGGAGAAAAGGAATCGCGCGAGCCGTCAGCCGTGTTTCTTGAGTTTTTCAAGAACCGTGAAGGGGTTTTCGGGGCGCGCGTCGTCGCCGGGCGATTCGAATTCGGCGCCCGGCGCGCGGGGGTATGGATCGATGGCGAGCGCGAATTCCTCGCGCAGGGGAGCGGCCAGATCGTAGCGCAGGGTTTCGATCGCATCCGGCGCGTCGTCCTCCGCCGCGGCGGGCGGCACCAGCCCGCCCCTGTCGGCGTGGCGCTGGACGTCCGGCACCAGGCGGAGGGTGCGCGTGAAGCTTCGCACGATGTGAGATTCCAGTGGCGCCAGCGTCACCACGCAGGTTTGCAGGATATCCGCTTCGAATTCGGTCTCGAGAAGAAATTCGCTCCTCGATCGGGGAAACACCCTGATGCGCGCTTCGAGCCGCGAGACCGCATCCACGCCCGCCCATTCGGCGAGGCGATGCAAATCGTCCGGACCCGCCGTGACGGCAAGCTCATATCCCGCGTCCGAGAGATCCAAGAGATCGTGGTAGCGTACGAGAGGAATTGTCGTCATCGCCCATGCGCCTCCGCCGGCCCGCCAACGGGCCCGAAATCCAGCCGGCCGTCGTTCAGCCGGCACTGCAGGAGCCGCACGCGGGCCCCTGATGCATATTTGGCCAGACCGGCGGCATGTTCAACTCGCGCCGGCGCGCCGCGATAGAGATTGCGCGCCAGCGCCGCAGCGAGGGCGGTTTCGTCGCCGGCCGCACTATAGGCCTCGAGCCGTCCGTAGAAGGCGCCCGCCATCTTCTTCATGCGCCGGCTCATGCCGATGTCGCCGGCACCCTGCTCGCGCAGAGCGTCGTCGAGGCGGACGAACAGCGCGTCCACGAAGCTTTGCGCCAGCTCGCGCTCGCCCTCCGCCTGCAGACGCTCCAACGCGAGCCAGGCGTGCAGCACCAGAAGATCGAACCGGCCGTCGAACGTATCGGGGACGCCGAAATCACGGAAAAAGACGGGCTCGCGGGCCCGCGCGGAGAGGATGTCACACATCCGGCCGGCGATCCGATTGCGCCGGCTGCGCTCCCGGAAAGCTTTCAGCATCGCCCGGCCTTCCAGCATCGCCCAGCCTTCACTGGCAACAGGACTTGCGTGCGCGCCAGCGCGAGGCTAGCAGAAGACGCGCGGGGCGGGACTGATTGAGGTGTCATCGATGCGGCGTCCGATCCTTGTCCTGACGGTGTTGCTGCTCGCCGGCTGCGTTCCGGTGGTCAGCCAGCGTGGTTATCTGCCAGATCCGGCGGGCGAGGCTTCCATCAAGCCCGGGACCGATACCGAGACCACCGTGCAGGCGCGACTGGGCGATCCCTCGACCCGCGCAACCTTCGGAAGCGACTCGTGGTACTATATTTCGAGCGTCGAGAAACAGCTCGCCTTCTTCGACGCGAAGGTGCAGACCCGTTCGATCTTCGCCGTTCATTTCGACAAGGACGGCAAGGTCGTGAACACCAGGCGCTACAGCCTGAACGACGGGCATGTGGTCGCGTTCGAAAGCCGCATGACGCCCGCACGGGGCCGGGAACTGACTTTTCTCCAGCAATTGTTCAACGCCACGCCGGGCGTGCCGATCGGCACGCTTTCGCCCAACGGAGGCCAGGGAGCGCCCGGCGGCGGGCAAGGCCCGCAATAGCGGTGGACTAAATCCCGTGCGCCAGGGTGGCGAGGAGGAGCAGCGCCACGATGTTGGTGATCTTGATCATGGGATTCACGGCGGGACCGGCGGTGTCCTTGTAGGGATCGCCGACCGTGTCGCCCGTGACGGCAGCCTTGTGCGCGTCGGAACCCTTGCCGCCAAAGTGCCCATCCTCGATGAACTTCTTGGCGTTGTCCCAGGCGCCGCCGCCCGAGGTCATCGAGACGGCAACGAACAGCCCCGTTACGATCACGCCGAGCAGCATAGCGCCGAGCGCGGAAAATGCCTCCGCGCGACCGGCGATGAAGTTCACGATCACATAGAGCACGATGGGCGACAGCACCGGCAGCAGGGATGGAACGATCATTTCCCGGATGGCCGCGCGGGTCAGCATGTCGACCGCCCGGCTGTAATTCGGCTTCTGCGTACCCAGCATGATTCCCGGCATTTCGCGGAACTGCCGGCGCACCTCCTCCACCACGGCGCCCGCGGCGCGCCCGACCGCCGTCATCGCCATGCCGCCGAACAGATAGGGCAGCAACCCGCCGATGAAGAGACCCACGACCACCCACGGATCATACAGCGAAAAGGTGGGAGCCGAGAGCCCGCGAAAATAGCTGTAAACGTCGGAATGGGCAGTGAAATAGTTGATATCCTGCGTGTAGGCCGCGAACAGGACAAGCGCACCGAGCCCCGCCGAGCCGATGGCGTAGCCCTTCGTCACCGCTTTCGTCGTATTGCCGACCGCGTCGAGCGCATCGGTCGTCTTGCGCACATCGCCTTCCAGGCCCGCCATTTCCGCGATGCCGCCGGCATTGTCGGTCACCGGCCCGAAGGCGTCGAGCGCCACGACCATTCCCGCAAGCGACAGCATGGTCGACACGGCGATCGCGATCCCGAACAGGCCGGCGAGCCAGTTCGAAATCACGATGCCGACGCAGATGACGAGCGCCGGCAGCGCCGTCGATTCCATGGAGATCGCAAGCCCCTGGATGACGTTCGTCCCGTGGCCGGTGCGCGAGGCCTCGGCGATCATCCTGACGGGGCGAAAATTGGTGCCGGTGTAGTATTCGGTGATCCAGATGATGGCGCCGGTCACGCCCAGCCCCACCACGCCGCAGAAGAAGAGCGATTCGCCGGTAATCATGCGGCCCGAGCCCGAGATGGCGCCAATGACCGAATCCAGGCCGACAATCCAGTCCGTCAGCGGCCACAAGCCGATCAGCGAAAGCACCCCGGTCGCGATGACGCCCTTGTAGAGGGCGCCCATGATCGAATTGCTGCGGCCCAGCCGGACAAAGAACGTGCCGATGATCGAGGTGACGATGCACATGGCCGCGATGGCAAGCGGATAGAGCATCAGCGCGGCGCGCGCCGCGCCCACGAAATAGATCGAGGCCAGCACCATCGTGGCCACGGTCGTCACTGCATAGGTCTCGAAGAGGTCGGCGGCCATGCCGGCGCAATCGCCGACATTGTCGCCCACATTGTCGGCGATGGTGGCCGGATTGCGCGGATCGTCTTCGGGAATGCCCGCCTCGACCTTCCCCACCATGTCGCCGCCGACATCGGCGCCTTTTGTGAAGATGCCGCCGCCAAGCCGCGCGAAGATCGAAATGAGCGACGCGCCGAAGCCGAGCGCGACCAGGGCATTCGAAATAGTGCGGCCCTGCACCTCGTCGGCGATGTCGAGATGCAGCCCATACCGAAGGAACGTGTAGTAGCCGGCTACGCCCAGCAAACCCAAACCGGCGACGAGCATGCCGGTGACCGTGCCGGATCGGAAGGCGATGGAGAGGCCTGCCGCCAGCCCCTTCCGCGACGCCTCCGCAGTGCGCACATTGGCACGCACCGAGACGTTCATGCCGACATATCCGGCCAGACCGGACAGGCCCGCGCCGATGAGATAGCCCAGCGCCACCTGCCAGCCGAAAATGAGAAAGGCGATGATGAGGATGACGACGCCGGCGATCGCGATCGTCGTGTACTGACGATTGAGATAGGCCGCAGCCCCTTCCTGGATGGCGGCCGCGATTTCCTGCATGCGCGCCGTTCCGGCGCTCTGCGCGAGCACGTCGCGAACGGTCCAGACCCCGTACAGGAGCGCCAGCACGCCGCTGGCCAGGATGAGTTCAAGCTGCAGGCTCATCGTACTTTCCCTCGGTTAAACGGATATGCACCGCGCGGCGCCAGGGCGGCGCCGGCGAATTCCCCTGCCCCAATGCCGGCCTGGCCGGTCCAAAAGGCGGCGGAACATGCCAAAAGCCGACCGGCGAAGCAACGCCGGGAAACCGCATGCGACAGAAGGGCCACAAGCCCCGATTTGGCTTGCCCACCTTATTTGGATCCTGCCCCCACGGCGTGTTCCATCCAGCCTGTGCCCACGGCGCAGTGCCATCAGAAATGCGTGTAGCCTGTGTGCGCCAAGGAAATTTCCCGGCCCGTAGCGTCCAGCATTGCAACGCCGCGTCCCGCCACGACGGAGCCGATAATCGCGACCGGCGTGAGGGTGCGGTCCGCGATGCCGAGGATCGCTTCCGTGTTGGAAGACGCGGCAGTGAAGGCGATTTCGTAATCGTCGCCGGCGCCGGCCGCGGGGAGTCGGGCCTGTGGACCATCGCCCCGCAATTCGCGCAGGGCAGCGGAGAGAGGCACGCGTGCAGCATCGATCTCGATCCGCACACCTGAGGTCTCGGCAATGTGGCCAAGGTCGGCCGCCAGGCCGTCGGAAATATCGATCGCGGCAGCGGCCAGAGCGCGCAAGCCGCGCCCGAATGCCAGCCTCGGAACGGGAACGCGGTAACGCGCGAGGAGAAAATTTCGCGCCGTATCGCTCAGCGCGCGCGCACCATCTTTCAAGAGCGAAAGCCCTGCCCCCGCATCGCCGATGGTGCCCGTCACAAACACAAGGTCGCCGGGACGTGCACCGTTGCGCCGGATCAGCGCGCCTTGCGGCACATGGCCTATTGCGGTGACGGTGATGGTAACCGGTCCTGGTGTGGCGTCCGTTTCGCCGCCGATGAGCGAAATGCCGAATTCTGCCTGATCGGCGGCAAGTCCGCCTGCAAACGCCTCAAGCCATTCCAGGTCGGGCCAGGGCGGCAAGGCGAGCGCAAGAAGATACGCGCCGGGTTCCGCGCCTTTTGCCGCGAGATCGGAAAGCGCACGCCGCAGCGCCTTCCGCGCGACCGTCGCAGGTGGATCATCTCTCAGGAAATGCACGCTCTCGATCAGCGAATCACACTTGAACACGACGTCCATGCCCGGCCGCGGCCCAAGCACGGCCACGTCGTCCGCCAATCCGAATGCGCCCTCCGCATCGCGTGCGAGCGGAGCAAAGAGTTTTGCAATCAGTTCGAACTCGCCCGGCCGCTGCGGCGGGTCAGGACTTGTCATCGGGAGCAGGCCCGGCGAACTCGGCCTGGCGCTGCGCATGTGCGAGGCGATCGAGAACCGCATTGACGAAGCCGCATTCCTCGTCGCCGAAGAAGCGGCGGGCAATCTCGATATATTCGTCGATCACCACGCGGGCGGGAACATCGCTTCGCCCGACCAGTTCGAACGCTGCGGCGCGTAGGATTGCGCGCAGGATGGAATCGATCCGCTGCAGCCGCCAGTCCGTGCTGAGACAGGACGCAATCGCACGGTCGATCTCCGCCTGGCGGTGGGGAACGCCAGAAACGATGGCGCGGAACAACACCTCGTCGGGCAAAGCGCGGTCGTCCTGAAACCGATGGTCGACGAACTCCTGTGCAACCGTTTCCGCGTCGCCGCCCGTCACTTCCATCTGATAAAGCGCTTGAACGGCGGCGAGCCGCGCCGAACGGCGCTCCGCACGCAGATTCGCGCCAGGTTCATCGCGAGACGGCGCCACGATCATCCGCGCGATCCCATTCTGGCGCGCAGCTCTATCAGCGCGAGACACGCGCGCGCCGCATCGCCGCCCTTGTCCTGGCCGTCACGCGAGGCCCGCGCGACCGCCTGTTCTTCCGTATCGCAGGTCAGTATGCCGTTGCCGATGCAACAGCCATGATGGAGCGCCAAATCCATCAATCCCCGTGCCGATTGGCCGGCGACGATCTCGAAATGATACGTGTCGCCGCGAATGACGCAGCCCAGCGCAATATAGCCGTCATGAGACCGGCCGGTATCCTCGCCGGCGCGCGCGGCGATCAGGATGGCGGGCGGAATCTCCAGCGCGCCGGGCACGCCGACGCGCTCGAAATGGGCGCCCGCCCTTTCCAGCACCGCCATAGCGCCGTCGAGCAGCGCGTTGGAGATATGCGGATAGAACCTTGCTTCCACGATCAGGATATTCGGTGCGATGGTCATCAGCGCGCGGCCCCCCCCTCCCTGTGCCCTCGAATGGGATGGGTGCCCACGATGTTCAAGCCGTAGCCGTCGAGCGCCACGATCTTTTTTTCCGGCGTGTCGGTCAGCAAGATCATGTTGGTTATTCCGAGATCGAGCAGAATTTGCGCGCCGACGCCGTATTCCTTGACGCGGCGGCGATCCGCATCATCGGCCGTGCGACGCGTCACGACATCCGACACGAAAGTAGGACGCGTCTGGCGCAGAACCACGACCACGCCGCGGCCAGCCTCCGCGACGATGCGCATGGATTCGGCGAGAACGTCCTTTTCAAAAGATGCATAACCCAACATGTCCGAGAAGATATTAAGTGCGTGCATGCGCACGAGAACGGGCTCCGGGCCGCCAAGATCGCCCTTCACCAGCGCGATGTGCTCGGCATATTCGATCGTATTCACATAGACCACCAGCCGCCAGGAGCCGCCATAGTGGCTGTGGAATTCGCTTTCGACGGTACGCTGCACGAAATGATCGTACCGCCGGCGATAGGCGATCAGGTCCGCAATGGTCCCGACCTTCAGGCCATGCAGCTGCGCGAACTGTACCAGATCCGGCAGTCTCGCCATCGTGCCGTCGTCGTTCATGATCTCGCAGATGACGCCGGCTGGATAGAGGCCCGCGAGCCGCGGGATATCGACCGCCGCTTCGGTATGGCCCGCGCGCACGAGAGCGCCGCCGTGCCGCGCGATCAGCGGGAAAACATGGCCGGGCATCGTGATGTCGTCCGGTCCCTTGGTGGCATCGATCGCGACGGCGATCGTATGCGCGCGGTCATGTGCCGATATGCCCGTCGAAATGCCTTCCTTCGCCTCGATCGAAACGGTGAAGGCGGTCTGGTGCGGCGTGCCGTTGAACGGGGTCATCATGGGAATCCGCAGCGTATTCGCACGTTCCTGCGTCAACGCCAGGCAGATGAGACCACGCCCGTATTTTGCCATGAAATTCACGGCCTGGGGCGTGCACATCTGCGCCGGTATGACCAGATCGCCTTCGTTCTCGCGGTCCTCGGCGTCCACAAGCACGAACATGCGCCCGTTGCGCGCGTCCTCGATCAGTTCTTCCATCGAAGACAGATAGTCGCGGAACATTGCGCCTTACGCCTTCACAAGACGCGCCATATAGCGCGCGAGCAGATCAACCTCGAGATTTACGCGCGCACCCGGCCGGGCGTCGCCGAAAGTCGTCGTCCGCAGCGTATGCGGAATGAGATTGACCCCGATGCGCGTGGCCCCGACTTCGTTCACGGTGAGCGAAACGCCGTCCAGCGCGACCGAACCCTTGGCCGCGATGAAGGCTGCAAGCGCGGGCGGTACGTCAAACGCCATCCGCACCGACTCGCCCTCGGCAGCCGCACTGACGATCACTGCCGTACCGTCGACATGGCCCGTCACGATATGACCGCCCAATTCGTCGCCGACGCGCAAGGGCCGCTCGAGGTTCACACGCTGGCCGGGCTGCCATTCGCCGAGCGTCGTCTTCGCCAGGGTTTCGGCGGATGCCGTGACGGCAAACCAGCGGTCGTTCGCGCCGCCCTTGTCGAACAGCGTCAGGCACACGCCCGCGCAGGCGATCGACGCGCCGATCTCGATTTTCGACACGTCGAAGCGTGTCGCGACCGCAACATGGGTGTCGCCCCTCTTCTCGATGTGCCTGACCTCGCCCACGTCGCTGACGATTCCGGTGAACATGATGTCTTCTAGTGCGTGAGACGGAAGCTTTCCAGCAGATCGGGACCAAGCCGCCGGACGCCGGTGCTGAGAAAGCGCGGAGCCTCATCGAGGCTGAAGGCCGCCAGCGCATCGATGGCGGCGTGACCGGCAGCCCCAAGGACCACCGGCGCGCGAAAAACTTCGAGACGATCGGCAAGCCCGCGATCGAGAAAGCTGGCGTGAACGCTCGCGCCGCCTTCGACCAGAAGACAGTTGACTCCGCGTGTGGCCAGGGCGCGAAGCACGGAGCCGACATCCGGACGTCCGCGGGCATCGCGGCCGACGGTCAGGATGTCGATGCCGCAGGCGCGCAATTCGCTGCGTTCGTTGGGGCACACCGTAAAAATCAATGTGGGAATCTCGCGGGCCGTGCGCGCCAACTTCGAGCCCGGGCCGAGCCTCAGCCGCGAATCCAGCACGACACGCAGAGGCGAGGGCCGTTCCAGCCCGGCAATGCGGCAGGTGAGCAATGGATCGTCCGCAATGGCGGTATCGACGCCGATCAGGATCGCCTCGTTGCGTGCGCGCAAAAGATGACCGAACCGGCGGGCCTCTTCGCCCGTAATCCATCGGCTGTCGCCGGAAGCGCCTGCCGTGCGGCCGTCAGCGCTCGCCGCAATCTTGAGCGTCACAAGCGGGCGCTCCTCGCGAATGCGCAGGAAAAAACCTGCGTTCAGCTCCGCGGCATCTTCACCCAACACGTCCGTCACAACTTCGACGCCCGCCCTGCGCAGGCGCTCCAGTCCGCCGCCGCTGACGCGCGGATCTGGGTCCGTTGCAGCGGCTACGACGCAGGCAACGCCCGCATTGATGAGGGCGTCCGCGCAGGGCGGTGTCTGGCCGTGATGCGCGCAAGGTTCGAGCGTGACATAGACGGTGGCGCCGCGGGCGGCCTCTCCGGCCTGGGCCAGAGCGACGGCTTCCGCGTGCGGCCGGCCGCCTCGGCCCGTCCAGCCGCGTCCCACGACCACGCCCGATGCCGCAACCAGGATACAACCAACGGCTGGATTTGGGGCGGACTGCCCAAGCGCCCGGGCGGCAAGCCCAAGCGCATGGCGCATGTGACGCCCATGGTTGAAACGCTCCAACAAATTACTCCCGGTCGCCGCCTTCCATCTCCCCGATCAGCGCCTCGAAATCCTTGGTTTCGCGGAAATTGCGGTAGACGGAAGCGAAGCGCACATAGGCGACCTTATCGAGGCTTGCGAGCGCCTGCATCACCAGTTCGCCGATGACGCTCGAGGGAATTTCATTTTCGCCCATGCTCTCGAGCCGGCGGACGATGCCCGTGATCATGCGGTCGACGCGCTCGGCCTCGACGGGCCGCTTGCGCAGGGCATGCTGCAGCGAACGTTCGAGCTTGTCGCGCTCGAACGGCTCGCGCCGACCGGCTTTCTTGACCACGATCAGTTCGCGCAGCTGCACGCGCTCGAAGGTGGTGAAGCGGCCGCCGCACGCCGGACAGTGACGGCGGCGGCGTATCGCGGAATTGTCCTCGCTGGGGCGGCTGTCCTTGACCTGGGAATCGTCGTGTCCGCAAAACGGGCAGCGCATGGGCGCGTGCTCCTTTTCCTAATGGGCCAATCCGGAGTCCGTCTCGCCATAGATCGGAAAGGCGCGACAGAGTTCGGCGACGCGGTCTCGGACACGAGATTCGGTATCGGGCTCGCCCTCGCCACCGGATCGGGCAACCGCATCGACAATTTCAACAATCAACGATCCGATCTCCATGAATTCCGGGACGCCGAATCCGCGCGTGGTGCCGGCCGGCGTGCCGAGGCGAATGCCGGAAGTAATGGTGGGTTTTTCGGTGTCGAAGGGAATGGCGTTCTTGTTGCACGTGATGCGCGCACGATCGAGTGCTTTTTCCGCCGCGCGTCCGGTCACGCCCTTCGGCCGCAGGTCCACGAGCATCAGATGCGTGTCGGTGCCGCCCGACACGATGTCCAGACCTTCGGATTGCAGCGTCTGCGCGAGCGCCTTCGCGTTTTCGATGACTGTATGCGCGTATCGCCTGAACTCAGGCTTCAGCGCTTCTCCCAGCGCGACCGCCTTGGCGGCGATGACATGCATGAGCGGACCACCCTGCAGGCCCGGAAACACGGCGGAGTTGATCTTGCGGCCCAGCTCGGGGTCACGCGTAAGGATCATTCCACCGCGCGGTCCGCGCAACGTCTTGTGCGTGGTCGTGGTCACTACATGGGCATGATCGAGCGGGTTCGGATGGGCACCTCCGGCAACGAGTCCGGCGACATGCGCCATGTCGACCATGAAGACGGCGCCGACCGAATCCGCAATGGAGCGGAAGCGGGCAAAATCCATGAAGCGCGCATAGGCCGATCCCCCGGCGATGATCAGCCTGGGACTATGCTCTTCCGCCAGAGCTTCGACGGCCTCCATATCGATCAACTGATCCTGCCGGCGCACGCCATAAGACACGGGCCTGAACCATTTGCCGGACTCGTTGGCAGGCGAGCCGTGCGTCAGATGGCCGCCCGCGTCGAGCGCAAGCCCCATGAACGTGTCGCCAGGCTGCAGCAGCGCCAGAAACACGGCCTGGTTCGCCTGTGCGCCGGAATGCGGCTGAACATTGGCAAACTCGCAATCGAACAGTTTTTTTGCGCGTGCGATCGCGAGCTCTTCCGCCGTATCCACGAACTCGCAGCCACCGTAGTAGCGGCGGCCCGGATAGCCCTCGGCGTATTTGTTGGTCAGCACCGAGCCCTGCGCTTCGAGGACCGCGCGGGAGACGATATTTTCGGATGCGATGAGCTCGATGTTGTCCTGCTGGCGCCTGAGCTCCCGCTTCACGGCGTCATCCACTTCCGGATCTGCCTCTGCGAGCCGGATTGAAAAAAAAACCTCGTCCCGCGATGTGGCGCGCAGGGGAAGCGACATGGAAGCCTCGCTGCATTCATCTGGTCCCGCGACCGGCCCGGAACCCGTGCTTATGGTGGGTGTAGCCGCAACGGCTCACCAAAGCTAGTGCCCGCTCAATGGGTTCCCCCCGCATGTGCGTCCTTTCGCCAGGAACGATGCAGGAACCCCGCTCTGTCCGCTCCGTTCCCTCATCAGTAGCGCACGGTCCCGGAGGCCAGAATCCCTGCCCGCCCGGGCGCCGGCATCAGATGCCCTTAGGCCGAGAAGCCGTGGGCGCAAGTGACGTAGGAGAAGCAGGAAAGGAGCAGATCATGGCTTCAACATACACGGAACGAACGGAACGAACAGACAGATCGATCCTCAGGGCCGAGACGACAGGTTCCCTGGTGGAAATCGCGGGCGGGGTCGCGATCATCGTGCTGAGCATCATCGGCCTGGCCCGGATCGGGACCGGCGTTGGCGCGCTGCCGGAGATTTCGGCCATCATCCTGGGAGCGGCTCTCATCGCGGAAGGCGGGACGATTGCGACGGAATTCACCAGACTGATGAGCATGAGCATCGGGGCTGCGGGAGCAGCCGAGTTCACCGGCGGCATGACAACTGAAATCGTCGTGGGCGCGGTGGTGCTCGTGCTGGGCGTGCTGAGCGTGCTGGGCGTTGCTCCGGCAATTCTCGTACCCTCCGCCATCATTGTGGCGGGAGCGCTGCTGCTGATCAGCGCAGCCAATGTCCAGCGCATGAACAGCGTGAAAGTCGCGGCGCTCGAAACGGCCGACGGCGGACAGGCTCTGCTGCAATCGGCCATCTCCACCGCGGCAGGCTTTCAGGTCCTCGCCGGAATTGCCTCCGTCGTACTAGGCATTCTGGCGCTTTCGGCGACGGCCCATGTGGCGGTGTTCGCCCTGGCCGGCTTGCTGGTTCTGGGCGCAGCGGTCACCATGAGCGGCGGCACGCTGTCCGGCAGCCTGATGCGGATAATCAATCGCAGATAAAACCCGATCGCCTCTAAAAAAAGCGCCGCCGTCAACAGGCGGCGTTTTTATTTTCCCGCGGCATTCTTCACGGCGAAAGCGGTTTCGACATGAGCACCATCTGCAAACAGCAGAGTGACCGAAACCTGCTTTCCGGGCGCCATCGCCGCCGACGGGTTCATGCACATCAGATGATAGCCGCCCGGCGCGAAGGCGAGTGTCCCGCCGACATCGACTTTGATGCTGCGCACGGCGTTCATGCGGCTCATGCCGCCGCTTTCCGTGCTCTGATGCAGCATCAGCGTGCCGCAAGCCAGGCTCTTCGCCCCCACCAGCTCGACGGGTGTTGTCCCGCCATTATGGAGCGAAAAATAGCCACCCGCGGGCAGTCCGGCCGGCAGCGCCCGAAACCACGCGTTGGTCACTGAGATATCCGCAGCGTGGGCGGACGCGGCGAAACCGGCCGCCAGGACGACCGCAAGTGCAATTCGCACCGAATTATGCATGTTCCAGTTCCAGCCTTTCTTCATGAATGCGCAAGCTGACGAGCACGCAGATCATGCCTGCCAGGCTCGTCAACGTGCTGGGAAGCCAAATGATAAGTCCGCCGTAGTGCTGGTCGCTCAACGCAGGAATATCCCAAATGCGTCCGCAGATGCGGTAGACGGGATAGTAGTCCGTGCTGGAAAGCGACAACAGCGCGCCCAGAACCATTTGAAACGGTTCGACGGCGATCACGAGCAGGGCGCGCAGGCCGAAGCCGAGCCGCGCGGGCGGATGGGGCCGGCTGTCAAGGATCAGCGACCAGAAGAAAATACCATCGACGGCCATGCTCGCGTTCATCACGTTGTAAAGATTGGCGTCAAGCATCACCCGGGTATGAAAGGCCGGAATGAGCCACAGGTAGATGAGCCCGACGAAGAGCACCGGCGCGACGGCGGGGTGCTGGATGACATCCACGACGCCGCGGACGGGTTTCGAGGCAAAGACAGGCTTCAGGAACTGCGGCATCCCCGCCCAGATCGCCTCTCCGGGCATGCCGAGCGCGATCAGGAAAGCCCCGACGTGATGCAGCACGAAATGCTGCGCGCGGTGCACGAAGAACATGTGCTGGGCGTAATAGTCGACATGGGTCTGCAGCACGGCGTAAGTGGCGAGCACGCCCAGCACGAAGGATACGCGGCGCCAGAGCGCGGGCCGGAGTGCCTGCGGCAGGCGTGCGAGTCCGAGCGCGAACCAGCCCAAAGCAAGACCGGTGACGAGAAAGACCGGCCAGGAAAATTCCCACGGCATCCAGAACGGAAGATCCGCGGGAAAGAAGCGGCACGCGATGGAGAGTATGGCCCCGGCCATCAGAAGCGCGCCATAGGCGAGCCATTCGCGGCGGCCGGTCTTCAGAAGCTCGGAGGACTCGGTTCCCGCAAGCGAGAGTGTGCTCATCGGCGGCCCTTATATCGCGGGTCGGCCCTCATGGACGGGGCGATTGGTCACATCCGGCCCCTCGGCGGAACGCCAAGAATTGCTTGTCATTGCCGCGCAATCCTTCTTCGGTGCCGCGCAGCTTCGGAGAATTGAACCTGGGTGCTTTGTTGCGGGAGCGATCGCGCGCGCTGGTCCTTCTGCTCTTCGTGATCCTCGCCGCCTGCGGTCGGCCTACCACTGCCGACACGACGGATATTACCGGGGTGATGCCGCCGCTCGCCTTCGCGATGGTCCGCGTCAATGACGGCGCACAAGTCAGCGCCGCGGACTATCGCGGCAAGATCGTGCTGCTCTATTTCGGCTATACGCACTGCCCCGACGAATGTCCGACCACGCTCGCCAATCTGGCCGCGACCCTGAAGCGTCTTGGGCACGAAGCCGGCCGCGTGCGCGTGCTGTTCGTCACCGTCGATCCTGCCCGGGATTCGCTCGCGGTGCTCAAATCCTATGTTGCGGCGTTTGCGCCGCAGATCGACGGATTGCGCGGCAGCGAGAACGCGGTCGCGGCGCTCGCCCGGCGCTACCGCGTCATCTATTCGGTCACGCCCGCCACGTCCGCGCGTCCCTACGCTGTCATGCATTCCGATTCGCTCTACGCGTTCGACGCATCCGGCCATGCCCGATTCGTGACGCTCTCCACGAGCGATACTGCAACGCTGGCTGCCCGCATCGCCGCTCTGATGGGAAATAATTAGAGCGGTGCCGCGACGGATGACAGTTGTTACTTTCCTTCGGATTCGCGCATTTCTATGCACTGATCCATGGTCTGCGACGGCCGGTCCGAGCCCGCGCGGCCGATGACGCGCGCGGGAACACCCGCCACCGTGCAATGTGCCGGCACCGGATGTATGACAACGCTGCCCGCGCCGACGCGCGAGTACTCGCCGACCTCGATGTTGCCGAGGACCCGGGCGCCCGCCGAAAGCAGCACGCCGCGCCGGATCTTGGGATGGCGGTCGCCCTTCTCCTTGCCGGAACCTCCAAGGGTCACGCCATGCAGCATCGAGACATCGTCTTCGACAACGGCCGTCTCGCCGATCACAATTCCCGTCGCATGATCCATCATGATGCCGCGGCCGATCCGCGCCGCCGGGTGAATATCGACGGCGAAAAGCTCGGAGACGCGGCTCTGCAGGAATCGCGCAAGCGTGGTGCGGCCCTTCAGCCAAAGCCAGTGCGAAATGCGATGACATTGCAGCGCATGAAAACCCTTGAAGAACAGAAACGCCTCGACATAGCTGTGACAGGCCGCATCGCGTTCGAACACCGCCGACAGATCGGCCCGCACCGCCTCGCCGATGTCCAAATCGGCTTGAAGCGCCTCATCGAAGACTTCGCGCGCCAGCATGGCGCTGACTTCCTCGCTCCCGACCTTGCGCGCAAGGTGATAGGAGAGCGCGTCTTCCAGCTGCTGATGATTGAGAATTGTCGCGTGAGCGAGGCTGGCGAGTGAGGGCTCTTTTTCGGCAAGCTCCAGTGCCTGCGCGCGAAGCGCCGACCAGATCGGGTCGCAAAAGGCAAATCGCTCGGCCGGAACGGACATGCGGGGCTCCTTTCGATCACTCTAGCGCGAACGGCGCGGGGTTCCCACTCCCGCCGGCGGCTTGGTCCGCGTCAGGACAACCCCTAGATAGGCGGCCACTGCCGCGTCGCAACGGAATTAATCCCATCCCAAAGACGGTTTGATGAACGAAAAGCTGCTGAATGACATCACTTCCGGAACAGTAGGGCTTCTGCTCAGCCGCCGATCCGGCTCGGCCAAGTCGATGGAAGGACCCGGCCCAGGCGCCTCCGAGATCGAAATCATGCTTCAGGCGGCCACGCGCGTGCCGGACCACGGCAAGCTGGCGCCCTGGCGATTTATCCTATTCGAAGGCGATGCACGGGCTCGTATCGGCGATATTCTGGCGGAATGCGTCAGGAAAGAGGACCCGCAGGCAACGCCCGAGCGTCTGCGCATGGAACGCCAACGGTTCCTGCGGGCCCCGCTGGTTGTGGGGGTCATCAGCCGCGTCCGCGAAGGGATTGCGATCCCCGAATGGGAACAGGTGCTTTCGGCGGGGGCCGCGTGCCAGAATCTGGTCCTGGCCGCACATGCCCTGGGCTATGTCGCGAACTGGATCACGGAATGGTGCGCCTACCACCCCTCGGTGCGCGAAGCGATGGGGCTCAAGTCCGGCGAGCGCATGGCAGGGTTCATCTATATTGGCAGACCCGAGGCACCGCTCGAAGAGCGCCCCCGGCCCCATTTGAATGCGTTGGTGGCCCGATTTGGGGCTTGACCCGCCGTTCAGCGAAGCCCGATCAGCTTGTGCGTCTGCAGGCTGAGCCGCCATTGCGGATGGGCAAGACAATATTCGGCAGCCGCGCGGGTATATTCTTCCTTCCGGGGCGAATCCATGGGCTGCAGGAAGAAGTGCCGGAACGAAAGCCCCGCGTATCGTTCCGGCGGCGCACCCGATTGGGGAAAGACGAGCTTCAGTTCGTCGCCGCGATCAAGCACGAGATTTGAATCGGCCTTGGGGCTGACGCACACCCAGTCGATGCCCGACGGCGCTTCGATCGTGCCGTTCGTCTCGACCGCCACTTCAAAACATACTTCGTGCAACGCACCAACGAGTGCCGCATCCACCTGCAGAAGTGGTTCCCCGCCCGTACAAACCACATAGGGCCGCGCGCGTTCGTGTTGGGGCCAGCGCTTCGCGACAGCCCGGGCCAGTGTTCCCGCGTCGGCAAATCTTCCACCCTCAAGACCATCGGTGCCCACGAAATCCGTATCGCAAAACCGGCAAACGGCACGGTGCCGATCCTTTTCGAATCCGCTCCACAGATTGCAGCCCGCAAAGCGCAATAACACGGCCGCGCGGCCGCTTCGTGCGCCTTCGCCCTGCAGCGTGTAGTAGATTTCCTTGACCTGATAGCTCATCCGGCCATGTATCGTTCATAGCCCCGGGCACGCAACCGGCAGGCTGCGCAGACGCCGCATCCGTAACCCCACTGATACCGGTGCCCCCTGTCAGCCTGGTAACAGGTAACCGTTTCCTCGACCATCAGCCGAACCAGGTCGTGTCCGCCGAGCGTTTCCGCGAGCAGCCAGGTTGCTTTCTTGTCGAGCTGCATCAGCGGCGTGTGAATGGTGAAAGCGGCATCCATGGCGAGGTCGAGCGCGCGCCCGACGGCCTTGATTGTTTCCTCGCGGCAATCCGGATAGCCGGAATAATCCGTCTCGCACATGCCGGCAACGAGATGCGCGATGCCGCGTCGATACGCCAGCGCAGCGGCCGCAGTGAGGAAGAGGACATTGCGGCCGGGCACGAAGGTCGCCGGCAAGCCCCGGAAATCGGTCGCGATGCCAGAATTTCCGGCGCCAGCGATCAACGCGCTTCCGCCGATCGCGGACAAGAGTTCCAGTGGCAAAACGTGATCGGCCGCGAGCACAGGCCGCCAATATGGATACCCGTCCCGCAGTCGCGCCAGAATCCTGGGCCGTGCGTCGAGTTCGCCCGCGTGCCGTTGTCCGTAATCGAATCCTACCGTTTCCACGCTGGAAAATCGTTCGAGCGCCCAGGCCAGGCAGGTCGTGGAGTCCTGGCCACCCGAAAACAGCACGAGCGCCGCCTCAGCCGATCTCGTCATTGAACGGCACAACCTTTGCCCCGGCCGAATGAACCCATGCTTCGCTCTTTATGCGGCCTGCTCCGCACACTGAGCACTGCCGGAGAAAAACGACCGGAGCCAGGGGGTTGCGTTTGCCGCAGCGCTGCGACAGCTTCTGGCTGGCGGTTCCCAGGGTGTCGGGCGTTGAAAAGAATAGCCATCAGCGGCACGGGGCTTTTTGTACCTCCCGATTCGATCTCAAATTCGGAACTTGTCGGCGCCTTCAATGAGTATGCGCGCCAGTATAATCTCCGCAACGCCCGGGACATTGCCGCGGCGCGCGTGCAACCGCTCCTGAAATCCAGCGACGAGTTCATTGTCAAGGCGTCGGGTATCCGGCGGCGCCACGTCGTTGCAAAGCAGGGCATGCTCGACACCGGGATCATGTGCCCGCGCACGGAGGAGAGGGCGAATGAAGCGCTGTCGCTTATGGCCGAGATCGCCCTCAAGGCCGCACACGGCGCTCTCGCCGCAGCGCACCGCACGCCCTCGGATATCGACGGAGTTATCGTCGCAGCCTCGGTCGTGCAGCGTTTCTACCCGCAGATCGCGATCGAGGTGCAGGACGCACTGGGCATCAACGGATTCGGTTTCGATCTTCTCGCAGCCTGTTCCTCCGCGACCTTCGGGATCGATGTCGCGGCCAGCATGATCGCCCAGGGCAATGCCCGTGCCATTCTCGCGATCAATCCCGAAATCTGCACCAGCCACCTCAATCTGCGCGACCGCGAGACCCATTTCATCTTTGGCGACGCGGCCACGGCTTGCGTGCTGGAACCCGCACGAGGCGCTGACGGCGACAACGTGTGGGAGATCGTCAGCACCCGCGTGGAATCCCGTTTCTCGAACAACATCCGGAACAATTTCGGGCCGCTCAACCGCTTCGCGCCCGAGACGATGGACAGTGCCGACAAGCTGATCACGCAAAAGGGGCGCAAGGTTTTCAAGGAGGTGGTCCCGATGGTGTCGAATTTCATGCTCGAGCATCTTGCCGCCAACGCGATCGCTCCATCCAGCCTCAAAAGGGTGTGGCTGCACCAAGCCAATATCAACATGAACAATCTCATTGCAAGGAAGGTGCTGGGCCGCGATCCGCTGCCGCTTGAGGCCCCAAGCATTCTCGAGGAATACGGCAATACGAGCTCGGCCGGCTCCATTATTGCATTTCACCAGTTCAGCACCGACCTCAACCCCGGAGACCTCGGGCACCTTTGTTCCTTTGGCGCGGGTTATACGGCGGGCAGCGTGATTTTGGAGAAACGCGGTTGAGGTGTGCGGGGCGGCAATGGAATCGCGCGAGCGTGTCTTGCATTTCGCGTGCTAGGGTATGGGGCTGGGATCGCGGCACCACGGGACGAGTATCCTCGGTTACGACAACTGCACGAGAGCGTTACGCTGTCGATGAGGGGATTTAATAATGTATCTGCACAGCATTCAGCCTCTCTACCTGTTCTCCGGTTTCATGATCGGAGCCTTGACCGGAATGACCGGTACCGGCGGCGGCGTTCTGATGACTCCCGTACTCATTCTCGTGTTCGGAATTCACCCGGTGGCTGCAGTCGGCACCGACCTGCTTTACGCATCGGTCACCAACACCAGCGGTACGATCGTGCATTCGTGGAACCGGACTGTAGACTGGAAGGTAGTCGGCTGGCTGGCGGTCGGCAGCGTTCCCATGACCGCGGTGACACTGCTGGCACTGTTCTATCTGGACGTTCATGGCAATGCCACGCAGGCCATTGTCACCAAAATACTCGGATTCGCGCTTTTCCTCACGGCTATTTCGATCGTTTTCCGGAGGCCGATCGCCCGGCTCTATTCGGAAAAGATTGGGACCATCACTCCCGCGCTTGCGAGAAATTTGACCATATTGACGGGCGCGCTGCTCGGAGTGCTTGTCTCCATCTCCTCGGTGGGAGCCGGCGCCATCGGCGTTACGGCCCTGCTCCTTCTCTATCCGGAAATGTCGATTTTGCAAATCGTCGGTTGCGGCATTGCGCACGCGGTGCCTCTGACCCTGATCGCGGGCCTCGGGCATTGGGCACTTGGTTCGATCAACTGGACACTTCTGGGCTCGCTTCTGGTGGGCTCGGTTCCGGGAATTGTCTTTGGAAGCATGCTGTCGTCTCGAATTCCGGAAATCGTCGTTCGCGTCACGTTGTCCGCCACGCTCTTGCTCATCTGCGCCAAGTTCTGGTTTTTTTGAATTCCTGACCGTGCCGTCGCCCTCGAAGAAACCGCCGCGGGCCTGGCAGCGCATGCTGAGCGGGCGCCGCCTCGATCTTCTCGACCCGTCGCCTCTCGATGTGGAGATTGCCGACATCGCGCATGGTCTGGCACGCGTCGCGCGATGGAACGGCCAGACGCGCGGCGCCCACGCCTTTTCCGTCGCACAGCACTGCCTCGTGGTCGAACGGCTCGCGCATGAACTGCGCCCCGGCTTGACAAGGGGGGCGCGCATGGCGGCACTGCTGCATGATGCGTCGGAATATGTCATCGGGGATCTGATCAGCCCCTTCAAGGCGGCGGTTGGCATCGATTACAAGGACTTCGAACGCAAGCTGCTCGCGGCCATTTACATCCGCTTCGGTCTGCCACCTCGGCAGCCGCCGGAGCTGGCTGCGCTCATCAAGCGCGCGGATCGCATCTCGGCGTTCCACGAAGCCATCCAGCTGGCGGGTTTCGAGGCGGCCGAGGCGCACCGCTACTTTGGCCGCCCGCCACCTTTGCTGCGAACGCCGAAACTGGTGCCCCTCGCGACCGGGGACGCCGAGCGGCAATTTCTCGAACGCTTCCGTCGTCTCGCGATATGATCAGTCGAGCGCCACCGTTTCGAGGAAAGCCATGCCTTTCATTCTGGTCTGCCCTCTTTCCGCATTGGAAAGTACCATCGACGCGTACGGCCCGTCACATTTGATAACGCTGCTATCACCCGAATACATGATCGAGACGCCGCGCCGGATATCCTCCGAACGGCATCTGCGTCTGGCGCTCAACGATGTTGCCGACGCGACGGGTTGCGAGGCACCGCCGACGGCACGCCATGTCGAGCGCCTGCTTGCGTTCGGAGACTGCTGGCCAGCCGAAGCTCCGATGCTCATCCACTGTTGGGCGGGTGTGAGCCGGTCCACGGCCGCCGCCTATTCGCTGCTTTGCCAACGGGCCGGACCCGGCTGCGAGTTCGAGATCGCGCAGTTGCTGCGTGCGCGAGCCCCCCACGCCTATCCCAATCCGCTGATCATACGCTTTGCCGACGCGGCATTGCAGCGCGAAGGACGGATGGTAGCCGCAGTAGCAGGCATCGGACGAGGCGAGATGGTGGCGGAGGGCCGATGCGTTCAGCTCCCGCTATCGTTCTCTACATGAAGAGCGACCCGTCCAGGAACGTCGTAAGCATTGGCCTGAGCGCTGCAATCGTGTCGTTCATCGATGAGCGGCCCTGTGTGTTGGCAGTGCATCACGCCGGGACACCGGACGCGCTTCCCTTTGGTCCGTTCGACCCGCTTGGTCATCGCACGCTGGAAAGCGGACTGCGCAGCTGGGTGAGGGAGCAAACCTCTCTCGATCTGGGCTATGCCGAACAGCTTTATACATTCGGCGACCGGGGACGTCATCTGGTGAGACCGGGCGAAGGACCACGTGTCGTCTCGGTTGGTTACCTCGCATTGACACGCGCGAGCGGTGGCCTCGGCACGCCGGACACGATGTGGCGCGACTGGTATGTCTACTTTCCATGGGAGGATTGGCGTTCCGACAGACCGGCCATCATCGAGGCGATCATCGCGCCGGCATTGAGAGCATTCGTCGGCAATGCCGATTCGCCCGTCGAAGCGGAGCGGCGGCGCACGCGTGCGCGCCTCTCCTTCGGGCTGGACGGCTCAACCTGGGACGAAGAACGCGTGCTTGAGCGGTATGAACTCCTCTACGAAGCCGGGCTCGTGGAAGAAGCCCGACGTGACGGGCGAACGGCCAAGGTCGGCTGTGCCGCGACGCTTGGCGCTTCAATGCTATTCGATCATCGCCGAATTCTGGCCACCGCAATCTCCCGCCTGCGCGGTAAAATGAAATACCGGCCCGTCGTGTTCGAATTGATGCCGCCGGCTTTCACGCTGCTCGATCTGCAACGCACGGTTGAAGCCATTTCGGGAATCCGGCTGCACAAGCAGAACTTCCGGCGGTTGGTGGAAGAGCAGGGTCTCGTCGAGCGAACCGGTCGGTTCGCGCGGATCTCGCGTGGCCGTCCCGCCGAGCTTTTCAGCTTTCGTCGCGAAGTCCTCGGCGAGCGGCCCGCTCCCGGTGTCCGCCTGGGCGTTCGCCGCTCTGCGATTTGATCGTACCCGCCGCCGGCACAGTTTATGTAGGGCTGAACCTGATTGCGGTTTATATTCAAAGGGGTAAAAGCCCGCACCCAAGAGTCGAAGGGCATCTCTGGATCGTGGCACTCTCACGCCTTGAGAATGGGCTCAGCCCTCCGCGAAAGGATCTGGTGTAAATGGTGCACCCGATAAGGATTGAATCGGAGGCTGGCGAACCCGAGCGAAAACGAATTGCCGCTGCGGGTTCCGCGCAGCCGACGTTGCGGCAATTGACCTTCGCCGTGCTCGAGGAGGGCCAGATCGAAAGCTTCGGGAGCCGCCTCGTCGAAGGATTGCTGATTGCGCTGATCGTCGCCAACGTCGCTGCGGTCGCTCTTGAAACGGTCCCTTCGATCTACCTGCGTTTCAGGACCCTCTTCACCGACTTCGAATACTTCTCCGTCGCCGCCTATACGATCGAATATAGTGCCCGTGTGTGGTCGTCGGTCGAAGATCCCCGCATCGCCGCGTACGGGCCGCTTCGCGGCCGCATCGCCTTTGCCCTCAGACCCCTGATGGTGGTCGATTTCCTCGCCTTCGCACCCAGCTATTTCTACTTCGTCATCGATCTCAGGGTTTTGCGTATTTTCCGCCTGCTGCGGCTGGTCAAGCTGGCGCGCTATTCGCAGGCACTGCCGGCGCTACTGGGCGTGCTCAATGCGCAGCGGTCCGCGCTCTTTGCCTCGTTCATTCTCACGCTTTGCGTGATGTGCGTCAGCGCCGCGCTGATGCAGCTGCTGGAGGGAGCGGTTCAGCCCAAATCCTTTGGTACCATGCCGGACGCCATGTACTGGGCGATCACGACGCTTACGACCGTGGGTTATGGCGATGAAGTCCCGGTCACGATGACAGGAAAACTCGTCGCCGGAATCACCATGGTAATGGGGCTCCTTCTGTTCGCGTTGCCGATCGGCATTCTTGCCAACGGCTTCGTGATCGGACTGAACCGGCGCCAGTTCCCGATTACCTGGAGCATGATGAAGCGCCAGCCTCTGTTTCTGGGAATGGACGTGGAAGCGGTTGCCGAAATCCTGGCCACGCTCAACGCGCAGCGTGTACGCGAACACACCCAGGTCGCGATAACCGGACAGGGTGCAACTGCGCTTTATCTCGTGGTCGCGGGTCTGGCCCATCTCGAAAACAAATCCGAAGCCTATGACCTGGAGCCCGGCGATGTGTTCGGCCAGGAATCCCTCGAAGCCGGAAACGCCTACAAAAGCACGGTGATCGCCCGAAGCGACATGCGCCTGATGGTGCTGACCGGCGAGGACCTTCGGCGCCTTGCACGGAAGTACCCGCTGTTGCAGCGGCGACTGGCAGATGAAGCTGCCTGGTAGGCATCAGGGCGCTCCCACCATCCCTCCCACCATCCCTCTTGACCGACTTATGCTAAGGTGTAGCATAAAACCCACCGCAGGTTCTTGATCTGCGGGATTTTTGCCCCACATATATGCTCAAATCGAGCATTTATCGGGCAACGCAAAAGGTAATGAGCATGTCCGCCCTGCACCTGCCTGCCCCCGCGGAAGATCCATATGCGAGGGTTTCACACGTCATTCCCGAGATCGAATGGGCCGTTCATGCGCCTTATGTGAATGCGATCAACAGGCTGAAGCGCCAGCGGGGGGCGGTTGTGCTCGCGCACAACTACATGACGCCGGAAATCTTCCATTGCGTGGCAGACTTTGTCGGCGATTCGCTGCAGCTGGCGCGCGAAGCGGCCGAGACCGATGCCAAAGTGATCGTTCAGGCGGGCGTTCACTTCATGGCCGAAACCGCCAAGCTCCTGTCGCCCGAAAAGGCAGTGCTGCTGCCGGATTCCGCGGCCGGTTGTTCGCTGGCCGCTTCGATCACGGCAGCCGATGTGCGACTTCTCAAGGAAAGCCATCCCGGAATACCGGTCGTCACCTATGTGAACACCTCCGCAGCGGTAAAGGCTGAGAGCGATGTGTGTTGCACATCCTCGAATGCTGTCGCAGTCGTTGAGGATATCGCGCGCGAGCGCGGGGTGGACACCGTGATCATGGTCCCGGACGAATATCTCGCCCAGAATGTCGCCCGTCAGACTGCCGTCCGAATTCTTTCCTGGAAGGGACGTTGCGAGGTTCACGAGCGATTCTCCGCCGACGACATCCGCGCGTACCGGCAGGCAAATCCCGGGGTGTTTGTTTTGGCTCACCCGGAATGTTCACCCGAGGTGATTGCCCAAGCCGATTTCGCCGGCTCAACGTCTGCGATGGTCGGCTATGTCGGTAAGCATCGCCCTGCGCGGGTCGTAATGGTGACCGAATGCTCGATGAGCGACAATGTCGCCGTCGAATTTCCGGACGTGGAATTCGTGCGCCCCTGCAATCTCTGCCCCCACATGAAGCGTATTACGCTGCCGGCCATCCTTCACGCGCTGGAAACGATGACCGTCGAGATTGCGGTTGACCCTGCACAGGCCGGGCGGGCGCGAGCCGCCATCGAGCGGATGCTCGCCGTGCCCGAGCGGATGACGGATCGCCTGGCGGCGTAATGTCAGATGAGACCCGCTCCCGACAACATCGTTGATACGGAGGGAGCGATCATCGTCGGCGCGGGCGTTGCGGGACTGTTTACGGCGCTGAAGCTTATACCCTTTCCGGCCCTGGTCCTGACTGCAGCGCGGCCGGGTGCGAGCGGTTCGAGCGCATGGGCTCAGGGTGGCATCGCAGCGGCGCTTGGTCCTGGGGACAGCTGGGCGTCGCACGCAGCCGATACGCTTTCCGCAGCCGCGGGAATCGGCGAGCCGGACGTCGCGCAATTCGTTGCGCGCGAAGCATCAGAAAGAATTGATGACCTGATCGTCTATGGCGCGCATTTCGACCGCAAGCCGGACGGAACCCTTGCGCTTGCACGCGAAGCCGCCCACGCCATGCCGCGGATCGTGCATGTTTCGGGAGATCGGGCAGGTGCCGAGATCACGCATGCCCTTGCCAGGGCGGCGCTGTCCGCGCCGTCGATCTCATTGATCGAAGGGATCCATGCGCTTGAGCTCGCGGTCGCCGTCGATGGGCGAGTGATCGGACTGTTTGGCCTTCACGGAACAGGCGGGGAAGCAAAGCTCGTTCTTTTCCGAGCACCTGCAGTCGTAGTGGCCTGCGGTGGAATAGGTGCGCTTTACGCGGTGACTACCAATCCGCCGGACGCGCGCGGCGAGGGGCTCGGCATGGCTGCGCGTGCGGGGGCGCTGATCGCCGACCCGGAGTTCGTACAGTTTCATCCGACCGCAATCGATATCGGACGCGACCCGGCGCCGCTCGCAACAGAGGCACTGCGGGGCGAAGGTGCCGTGCTTGTCGACGAACGCGGCCACACATTCATGTCGGCGGTCCACCCCGCCGGCGAACTAGCGCCGCGCGATGTGGTGGCGCGGGCAATTCACCGCGAAAATGGGAGGGGACATCGTGTTTTTCTCGACTGTCGCACAGCCGTCGGACACCGCTTTTCTTCGGCGTTTCCTACCGTGTATGCCGCGTGCCGAAGTGCCGGGATCGATCCGGCTAAGCAGCCCATCCCCGTCGTGCCTGCCGCGCATTATCACATGGGCGGTATCGCAAGCGACCATCATGGTCGTTCCTCGCTGGAGGGCCTGTGGTGCGTCGGCGAATGCGCATGCACCGGCCTGCACGGCGCCAATCGGCTGGCTTCAAATTCGCTGCTGGAAGCGCTCGTCTTTGGCGCGCGCGTGGCCGATGACGTCAAGGATAAGGCCGATCATGGCCGCCGTCACGACAAAGCGTTGACCCCACCCTCTGTTGCGGCGCGGCCTCTGCCGAAGATCCTGCGCCAGGCGATGACCCACGGCGCAGGTCTGGAACGCGACGCGTCCGGGCTGAAGAAAACACTGGCGGCCATTTCCGGGATCGAAGCGTCTGCCAGCGAGCCGGCGCTGTTGAACGTCACAGCAGCAGCAAAGCTTATTGCTGCAGCGGCGCTCGCGCGCAGCGAAAGCCTGGGCGCACATTTTCGTCGCGATCATCCCCTTGCCGGCCGCGACCCGGGACGCAGTTTTCTCACGCTCGCCGACGCTGAGGAAATCGCACGGGAATCCGGTGCGGCAGAACCGGGACAGCGCCGGCAGGTTCCATGAGCATCTTGGCCCTGCCCTTCGCGCGTCCGCCTGCGCTCTTCCTCATCGAACCGATTGTAAGACGCGCATTGGAGGAGGATCTCGGCCGTGCCGGCGACCTGACTACCGATCTGCTAATTCCTTACGAGCTGGAGGGTCGCGCGAATATCGTGTCGCGCGCGACCGGAACGCTTTGCGGCCTCATCTGCGCGGCCTGCGCATTCCGGTTGCTCGATGGTTCGGTACAGATAGACGCGCATGCGCGGGACGGCGCACCGCTGTCGGCCGGCCAGCCGATTGCCGCAATTGAGGGCCGCATCCGCGCACTTCTCGGCGCCGAGCGCGTCGCGCTGAATTTCGTCGGACATCTGTCCGGCATAGCGACGGCCACGCGCGAACTGGTCGACGCCGTCGCGGATACCAGGGCGCGGATCGTCTGTACACGGAAGACAACGCCGGGACTCCGCGTCCTCGAGAAATATGCGGTGCGCTGCGGCGGCGGTTTCAATCATCGTTTCGGCCTCGATGACGCCGTGCTCATCAAGGACAATCATATAGCGGCTGCCGGCGGACTACGTCCCGCCATCGAGCGGGTGCGGCAGGGACTTGGGCACATGGTTATGGTCGAGGTCGAAGTCGATACGCTTGATCAGCTCAAGGAAGCCCTGGCACTCGGCGTGAGCACGATCCTCCTGGACAACATGACACTGGACGACATGAAAACCGCAGCGGAGTTCGCGCGGGGGCGCGCCCTGCTTGAGGCCTCGGGCGGAATCACAATTCAGACAATTCGCGCGGTCGCGGAAACCGGCGTCGATTTCATCTCCGCCGGTGGCATCACCCACAGTGCGCGGAACGTCGACGTCGGTCTGGACTTTTGACGCTCGTCAGCTGGAACGCGTGCGCGAAGCAGCACGATAGAACACGTGATTGCCGATCTGGATCGTCCTCACGAGGCTGTCGCTCCAAGCGGGCTGAACATCCACTGCGTGGAATGAGATCGCATCTTCGGTTTCGTCGCGAAGCTGGACCAGCCCGGTCAGTATGCCAGCGGCCAGCCGCTTTGCTCTTGCCCAGGCACCCATCGCCTTGGGTTGTTCCAGTTCGCCATTGCAGGCGAACGAAAACTGGCAGCCATGTCCGAGAACGGCTCCCTGGTACACGACACCGCAGACCGAGCGGGGGAAACCCCGGCTTCGCATGCGGTGAAACACGACTTCGGCGATCGCCTTCTCGCCATCGACCCCTTCGCCACGCGCCTCATAATACATGGCTTCCGCCAGACAACGTTCTTCGGCGAACAGCTTTTCCAGCACGAGCTGTCGAAGCAGGGGTGAAACATCGACGGGGGCAGTTCGCAGGACCAGCGAAGCGGGATTGACGATCGCTTCGACCGGTTGTTCAGGTACGAGTTTCAGCGGCAACGGCGCCGCCGGCACGTGCGTAGCTGCGGATTTCGCATGCATCTGATCTGTAGGCGGAACAATGGCAGTAGCACCGGCAACAAAAAACAGAGTCAGCGCCAATGCCACACCCATACTGCGGTCGGCGCGTCGCCAGGCGGCGATGGTCTTTTCCAGCATTCGGGATTTCGCTCTCGGAGTTGGCTTCGAAGTAGCTCGACGTCTCGTTCCGATGGGGTTCCCCTCCCCCCGGCCAGCAGGCTCAAAGACCCTTCTGCCAGCCCGTCACGCAACCGTCAAATTAAATTTCTCGCCGAATATGACAAGATGTCACCAAGTCTCTGACGCGGCGTCATATATACGGTGACACTATGTCGGAATCCTTTGCAAAGTACTGAGAATCCCGGGGAATTCATGGCCCACGGCTAATTCCCGGCGGCGAGAATGGCGGCTTGTGCGGCAGCGAGCCGTGCTACCGGAACGCGAAAAGGAGAACATGAAACATAGTCCAGTCCGCATCCATGGCAGAACCGGATGGAGGCAGGATCGCCTCCGTGTTCACCACAGATACCAAGCTTGAGACTGGGGCGAGCGGTACGGCCTCTTTCCGCGGCCAGCCTGATAAGCTCGCCGACGCCCTCCCTGTCGAGACTTACAAAAGGGTCGCGCGCGATGAGCCCCTTCGCCAGATATTCGCCAAGAAAGCTCCCCGCGTCGTCGCGACTCATTCCAAGAACGGTCTGCGTCAGGTCGTTTGTACCAAACGAAAAGAACTCCGCCGCTTCTGCTATTTCTCCGGCCCGCAACGCGGCACGCGGCAGCTCGATCATGGTACCGACGAGATAGGCGGGAAGCGAACCGCGTTCCTTTCGAACCGCGTCCGCCACGCCCGCAATACGTGATTTCAACCATTCGACTTCGCTGCGGTAGCCGACCAGGGGAATCATGATTTCGAGTTCGACCGGCTTTCCGCCGGCGCTTCCCACATCGAGCGCCGCCTCGAAGATGGCGCGCACCTGCATCTCGTAGATTTCGGGAAAGGTAATGCCCAGCCGGCATCCCCGGTGGCCCAGCATCGGATTGGCCTCGTGCAGTGCTATCGCCCGCTGGCGAAGCCTGGCCGGATCGGCTCCCGCGGCTCGCGCTACCTCGGCAATCTCCTCGTCTTTCTGCGGTAGGAATTCGTGAAGCGGCGGATCGAGCAGACGAATCGTGACCGGAAGCCCCTGCATGACTCTGAATATCGCTTCGAAATCGGCGCGCTGCATGGGCAGGAGCGTGGCGAGAGCCGCATCGCGCTCCTCCTTCGAATCGGCAAGTATCATCCGCCGTACGGCCACGATGCGGTCCGCGTCGAAGAACATATGTTCAGTGCGACACAGTCCCACGCCTTCGGCACCGAAACGCCGTGCAGCCGCCGCATCGGCCGGCGTATCCGCGTTCGCGCGCACCTTGAGCCTGCGAACGCAATCCGACCATTCCATCAGCGTTCCGAAATCCCCCGTCAACTCCGGCTGGCGCATCGGAACGCGGCCAGCGAAGACCTGCCCGCTCGCGCCGTCGATCGTAATGAGATCGCCGCGCCTGAGCACCTGCTCTCCGATGGTCACAATTCCCTTCGGCGCATCGATCTTCAGCGACCCGGCTCCTGAAACGCAGGGGCGCCCCATGCCGCGCGCAACCACGGCCGCATGGCTGGTCATGCCCCCGCGGGCGGTAAGAATTCCCCTGGCCGCGTGCATTCCATGGATGTCCTCGGGGCTTGTCTCCGCGCGCACGAGAATGACGTCGTGACCTTCCGCCGCCAGTTTTTCGGCTTCGTCGGCGCTGAACGCGATCTCGCCGGTTGCAGCGCCCGGCGACGCCGCCAATCCACTGGCGATGCACGTCACCGCCGCCGAGGGGTCGAGGGTCGGGTGCAGCAACTGATCCAATGCGGATGGTTCAATTCGCAGCAACGCCGTGTTGCGGTCGATCAGTCCTTCGCATTCCATGTCGACTGCGATTTTCAGCGCGGCTTCGGTTGTCCTCTTTCCGGAGCGGGTCTGCAGCATGAACAGTCTGCCTTCCTGCACCGTGAACTCGACGTCCTGCATGTCCCGGTAATGCGACTCAAGGGTGTCGGCGATGCGCTTCAGCTCCGCGTAAGATGCGGGCATCGCTTCTTCCATCGAAAGTTTCTTCCCGCCGAGCCGCTCACGGACGGCTCTGGAAATCGGCTGGGGCGTGCGGATGCCGGCGACAACATCCTCGCCCTGGGCATTGACGAGAAACTCTCCGTAGAGGATCTTTTCGCCGGTCGAGGGATCGCGCGTGAAGGCCACGCCGGTTGCACTGGTTTGGCCGCGATTGCCAAAGACCATGGCCTGGACGTTGACCGCCGTACCCCAGTCCTCGGCAATGTCGTGAAGCCTGCGGTATGTCTGCGCGCGCGCACTGTTCCAGGACCTGAATACGGCGCCGATGGCACCCCAAAGCTGTTCGTGCACATCGTCTGGAAAAGGCGCGCCGCTGCGCTTGCTTACTTCCTCCCGATAAAGCTGCGCGATCCGCTCGAGATCGGCCGCATCCAGATCGGTGTCGTATCCGACACCTTTCGTTTCTTTTTCCAGCTCAAGGATTTCCTCGAACTGCTCGTGCGGCAGGCCCAGAACCACGTTTGCGTACATGTGCACGAAGCGCCTATAAGAATCGTAGACGAAACGCGGATCGCCCGTAAGCTTTGCGAGCGCCCCGGCGGTGGCTGGGTTGAGTCCCAGGTTGAGCACCGTATCCATCATTCCCGGCATGGAAACGCGCGCGCCCGAACGCACCGACACGAGCAGGGGTCTTGCGCCATCGCCAAGCCCCGCACCCGTAATCTCGCCGACTTTGCCCAGAGCCGCCTCCACCATCGACCTCAATTCGGGCGGATAGGTTTCGTCATGCTGGTAGTAGTAATTACATACTTCGGTGGTGATCGTGAATCCCGGCGGCACCGAAAGGCCGAGATTGCTCATTTCGGCCAGATTTGCGCCCTTGCCGCCGAGAAGATCCTTCATCCCGGCCCACCCCTCCGCCGCGCCGTTGCCGAATGCGTAAACCCATTTTGTCATTGCGTCAGCCCTCGATCCGGGAAAAATCCGCCGTGGTCTGGAGCACGCTTCTGAGGCGCGAGAGCAGCAACAGGCGGTTCTTCCGGACGCCTGCATCGGGAGCGTTGACTGTGACCTTGTCGAAGAATGCGTCGACCGGCTCGCGCAGACGCGACATCGCCGTCATGGCTTCGGTAAAGCGCTCGTACGCAAGTTCGGCCTGAATGAGTTCGCGCGCGCCCGCCAGCACGGCGAACAATCGGCGCTCTTCGGTGTGCTCGAGAAGATCGGGATCCGGCTCGCCTTCGTAGCTGCAGCCGTCGCGTTTTTCTTCGATCCTGAGAATGTTGACGGCGCGCCGGTAGGCCACCAGAAGGTTGGCGCCGGCGGCGCTGGCGAGAAAGAGGTCCAGCGCCTTTACGCGCGCGACGAGCCGAAGCAGATCGTCCTCGTTTCCGAGTGAAAACACCGCGTCGATGAGATCGTGCCGCACGCCCTCACCGCGCAGGGCGACCTTCAGCCGGTCGGCCAGGAATCCAAGAACGCCGCTTACGACTTCCCGGTCCCCATCCTGCAGCAGTCCTGCTGCCTCCGCCCGCGCCTTGCCGAGCAGATCACTCGCCGCATCGCCGAGCAGCCCCGGACTGTCGGGACAATCGCTCATACGCGCCTCGGGCGCCTGGTCGCCATCTGCACGCGCTGCTATCAGTGTGGAACAAAGCACCGTCGAGAGCGGCAGCCGCAGCCGGTTCTCAAGCACAATTCTGATGATCCCAAGTCCCGCACGCCGCAGTGCAAAGGGATCCTTCGAGCCGGTGGGCTTTTCGCCGGCGCGCCAGAGCATCACCAGCGTATCGATTTTGTCTGCAAGCGCGACCACTATCGCAACGGGCTCAGCGGGAACGCGATCGGATGGTCCAAGCGGCCTGTAATGATCTCCGACGGCGTTGGCGACGGCGTCGTGTTCCCCGTCGTGAAGTGCGTAGTACCGGCCCATGGTGCCTTGCAGTTCCGGAAACTCGCCGACCATGCCGCTCAGCAGATCCGCCTTGGACAACAGGGCGGCACGCCCCGCCTTTTCCATGTCGAAATCCAGGATCCGGGAAAGAACGATGGCGACGGACTGCAAACGGTGAACGCGATCGAGCATCGTGCCGGCCCGTGCATGGAACACGATTTTTCGAAGCTCCGGCACGCGCGTATCGAGGCGATGTCTGCGATCCTGGTCCCAGAAGAATTTCGCGTCGGAAAGCCTCGCACGAAGCACGCGTTCGTTGCCGGCGACGATTTCGCGGCCCCCGTCCTCCGCTGCAATGTTCGCGACTACCAGAAAGCGGCTGCAGATGGGCCCACCTTCGGCCTCACCCAGCGCAAAGAACTTCTGATGCAGACGCATCGACGTCTGCAGCACCTCCGGGGGCAAATCCATGAACTCGTGGTCGATGCGCCCGATCAGCGCCACCGGCCATTCCACAAGCCCGACGACTTCATCGAGTAGAGCCTCGTCCTCAATCACTCGCAAGCCGAGCGCAAACGCCTTCTGCTTCGATTCGTGGAGAATGCTCTCCCTGCGCTGCATCGGATCCAGCACGACACTCGCGGTCGCGAGTTTCTCCTCGTAATCCTCGAACCTGCGTACCTCGATCTCGCCGGCCGACAGGAAACGGTGTCCGCGCGTCCTGTTGCTGCTTGTTACGCCCGCGAACTCGAACGGCACCACCTCGCCGTCGCAGGTACACAGGATGGAGTGGAGTGGCCGGACCCATCTCGCAGACCCGCTGTTCCAACGCATAGATTTGGGCCAGATCAGTTGCTCGAGCGTCTCCGGAAGCACCTCCGCCAGAAGCTCTTCCGTGGCACGACCGGCACGCCGGATGACGGCCACGTAAAATTCGCCTTTGGCATCCGGTTGTTTGATGCACTGATCGGGCGTGACGCCCGTGGAACGGAGAAAACCTTCGATCGCTTTCTCCGGAGCGCCGACGCGCGGGCCTTTGCGTTCCTCCGAAACGTCCGGCTGCCTTGCCGGAAGACCGGACACCGCCAGCGTCAACCGCCGCGGTCCCGCGAAGGATCGCACGCCTTCGAACAAAAGTCCGCGATCCGACAATGCGCCCACGACCAGCCGCTCGAGTTCCCGTGCGGCGCCGGACTGCATGCGCGAGGGTATCTCTTCCGAAAAAAGCTCGAGCAAAAGATCCGGCATTTATCCGTGTCTCGGTGCATAGGCGCCCTGCGGGCTCGAGAGCCAGGCCTCGCAGCAAGCCTTGGCAAGGGCACGGACGCGGGCAATGTACCCCGCGCGCTCGGTGACGCTGATCACGCCGCGCGCATCGAGCAGATTGAAGCAGTGGCTGGCCTTGATGCACTGATCGTAGGCAGGCAGCGCAAGCCCCGCATCAACCAGCGAATTGCATTCCTTTTCCGCGTCGGCGAAATGCCGGGACAGGATGGAAGTGTCCGCACGCTCGAAATCATATGCGGAGAATTCCCGCTCGGACTGATGGAAGACTTCGCCATAGCGAAAGCGATCATTATAGGCGAGGTCGTATACGAACTCGACCCCTTGCACATACATGGCCAGCCGTTCCAGCCCGTAGGTCAGTTCCGCGGAAACCGGATCGCAGTCGAATCCGCCGACCTGCTGGAAATAGGTGAACTGTGTAATTTCCATTCCGTCGCACCAGACTTCCCAGCCAAGTCCCCAGGCGCCCAAGGTGGGACTCTCCCAATCATCTTCGACGAACCGGATGTCGTGGCGCAACGGATCGAGGCCGATGGCGCGGATGCTGTCGAGATAGATGTCCTGCACCTGCGCGGGCGCGGGTTTCAGGATCACCTGGAACTGATAGTAATGCTGAAGGCGGTTGGGATTCTCGCCGTAACGCCCGTCCTTGGGGCGGCGTGACGGCTGCACATAGGCCGCCCGCCAGGGACGCGGCCCGAGCGCGCGCAAAGCCGTCGCCGGATGAAAGGTGCCCGCTCCCATTTCGACGTCATAGGGCTGCAGAATGACGCAGCCCTGTGCGGCCCAGTAGGACTGCAACGTGAATATGAGATCCTGGAAAGTCCTGGCGCCCGGCATGAAACCCCGGTCTTGGCGGCGGGCGCAGAACCTACAGACGCGGACTCGCGAGGGCAAGCGAGCCCGCCTGCCGCAGCACCAACTCCGCATTCTGCGTGTAACTGCCGTCTTTTTCATGCAGGATAAGGCCCGCCAGAAGAACGAGCGGGCTGCGCGAATTTTTGCGCACCTGCACGATGGCGCGTTTCGCTGGCGCTCCCTCGCGCGGCCATAGCGGAAAAATCACGGCGCCGCGCTGGGGCAGAGCCTGCAGGGCTTCGCCCAATCGGTCCGCCCGGACCACCGTGGAAAAAGTCCCCCCTGCTCTGACCCGCCTTAACCCCGCGGCTAGCCATTCCGCGAGGCGGCCCGCATCCTGCCGCGCGCGGGCACGTTCCCGGCTGGGCGAAACATTGCCGTTCGCCTGATGGAAAGGCGGGTTGCAGAATACATGGTCGAAACTTCGCCGCACGTGCTGCGCCAGGTCCAAGGCGTCGGCACATTCGAACGAGAGACGGGACTCCAAGCCATTGGCGCGCGCGTTCGTCCGCGCCAGCTTAACGAGCTCTGGCGCAATCTCCACGCCCAGTGTGACGCACTCCGGCACGCGCGCGGCGAGGCACAGGCTCGCAATGCCTGTGCCGGAGCCAAGCTCGAGCAGCTCATCGTGACCGCACGCCGGCACTGCGGCGGCGAGCATGACGGCGTCAATTCCCGCCCGGAACCCATTCAGGGGCTGGTGCGCGACGATGCGTCCATCGAGGAATCGATCCTGCGAGCACTCCATTCACCGGTCCGTGAAAGAGTCCGGCATGGCGGCGGCAAGCAGTGCCCGGGCCCGCCGGTAATCGCCGTCGCCAACCATGAGCCGGCGCGGCAAAATCCCGAGACTGCCGTCCATGATGCTCATGTGGCTATCGAAAACGACGGCGTGAATTCCCGCATCCGCGAGCAGCGCTTCGGCGAAATTGAGCGTCACGGGATCGTTGGTCTTGAGGATGTCGCGCATGGGCCGGCACGTGTACAGGCAGGAAGCGGGCTTGGCCAGCCTGCCCCGGCTCTCCTTGACCGCACTAGGTCGCCCTTCCTAAATGCCGCCAGGGTCACGGGCCAGCGGCAAGGCAGCAAATGATCATCGCCGAGGCGACGGAAAGCACGCGGGAGATTGGCCCCTCCCCGATAGACCACCTCCACGCCCTCGTCGAGGCCGACATGTCGGCGACGGACCGGCTTATCCATGAACGGATGCGCAGCACGGTGGAGCTGATCCCCGACCTGACGCGCCATCTTGTGGACTCGGGAGGCAAGCGCCTGCGCCCTCTGCTGACGCTGGCCGCTGCCCGCGTCTGCGGCCATGAACGCGGCTTGCACGCCCGGCTTGCTGCCGCGGTGGAATTCATTCACACGGCCACGCTGCTCCACGACGACGTGGTCGATGCGAGCTCCCTGCGCCGCGGAAAGCTGGCCGCCAATGTCGTGTGGGGAAACAAGCCCAGCATCCTGGTCGGCGATTTCCTGCTTAGCCGCGCCTTTCAGCTGATGGTCGAGACGGGCGATCTGCGCGTGCTCAACATTCTCGCCGGCGCATCGGCGGTCATTGCCGAGGGCGAAGTCCTGCAGCTGCGCTCGGCCAACAATCTGGCCACGACCGAAGACGATTATCTCGTCATCGTGGGTGCCAAGACGGCGGCGCTGTTCGCCGCCTCCGCCGAGGCGGGCGCCACGATTGCCAACGCCGACCCGGCCCATGTCGCCGCTTTCCGAGCCTTCGGTCACAACCTCGGCGTCGCCTTTCAGCTGGTCGATGATGCGCTCGACTATTCCGGGCGCCAGGCGCAGATGGGAAAATCCGTGGGCGACGATTTCCGCGAAGCCAAAGTCACGCTGCCCGTGATATCGGCCTACAACCGGGGCGACGACAACGCAAAACGGTTCTGGCAGCGGACCATACAATTGGGCCAGCAGCGCGACGGCGATCTCCAGCGCGCCATCCGCTACATCGAGCAGACGGGAGCCATCGTCGAGGCACGCGACCGGGCCAACCGCTACGCCCGCCAGGCATGCCGCGCGCTCCACGCCCTCCCGGCAAGCCCGCTACGCGACGCGCTGATCGCCGTCGCCGAGTTCTGCGTCCAGCGGGGGTATTGAGAAGGCTGCCATGACACCAAATCCACCTGTCTCCTATGATCGATTGACCGATACGATGTACGTCACCTTCCGCGAGGGTCGAGTAGCCCACACCGTCGCCCATGATGAACGCAACTTCGCCGTCGATATCGGCGAGGACGGTGAGCCCTTGGGTTACGAGATCCAGTTCGCCAGCAAGCATCCCGACGTGATCGCCGAAGCGTTGCAGATACTCCAGCGCGGCGGACAGATGGCCGCCGAGTGATGCTGCGGCTAGCCGGCTCAGGAGGGCAACAAATCCATGGAGGGAACCGTGCAGATGCCGAAAGTGTTTAGCGACAGGAAAGAGCTGATTGCAGCTCTCAAAGTGAACCGGCCCAAAGTAAAAGAATAAAATAACCTGCACAAAAATTCAGAACAAGATACAAACGGTTTTTGGCACCCCGATTTTGTCCCATTGAATACGATCTTCTGGCATGGAATTCCGCTCACTGATTCCTCCCGAGCTTGGGGTATCCAGGATTAAGAAATGCGCGGTGCCCCGGTCACCGCAGATGCAAGAGTGGCGGCCTGAATCCACCAGTCCGGGCGTTTCGCTATAAGAAACCTCATCGCTCGATCTACACACTCGCTCTCAAACATTCCAAAGCACGTCGCCCCGCTGCCCGACATGCGCACGAGCAGGACGTCGGGCAAGCGGCCTATCTCGTCGAGAACATCGTCGATCACCGGCGCGATCGCGCGTGCGGGCGCTTCGAGATCGTTTGTCGTAGTCCGCAGGAAGTGCACCAGCGCGGAAGTATCCGCGAACGGTGCCGACGGGCAGCGCGTGCCCTGCCCCCGCCGCTGACGAAGACCTGCAAACACCGCCGCCGTCGGAACAGGCACGCGCGGGTTGACGAGCAGCAGCCACGGTCCGGGCAATGGTGGAAGCAGCGTGATGATTTCGCCCTTTCCTTCCATCCATGCGGGCGTGCTCGCAAGACAGACGGGGATGTCGGCTCCCAGCGACGAAGCGATCCCGCGCAACACGTCTTGCCCGACATCGAGATTCCACAATTGAACCAGACCGCGCAGCACGGCTGCTGCATCCGCCGATCCGCCACCAAGTCCGGAGGCGAGAGGAAGATTTTTTTCCAGATGGATCCGCGCGCCCTTGCCTGTGACTGTCTTCCCGGCAAGAAGGCGCGCGGCCCGAAACACGAGATTGTCTTCGCCGACCGGCAGCTCGGCGCCGAATGGACCGCTCACGGAAAGAGAAAACGCCCTGTCATGTTCCAGGCGGATTTCGTCGCCGGCCGAGACAAAGGCGACGAGACTTTCGAGATTGTGGTAACCGTCAGGCCGCCGCCCGCCGACATGCAGACAGAGATTGACCTTGGCCGGCGCGGATACGACGACGCGCCCGGGAGCGTTCACTGCGGGGCGGTGTCGGACGCGAGTTTCCTTTCGATCTCGGCCTTCGCAGCCGGATCTGGGCCGAAGGCGAGCGCGTGGCTCCATTGGAAGCGCGCATCGAGCTTGCGGCCGATCTTCCAGTAGGCGTCGCCCAGATGCGCGTTGACGGTCGAATCGCCCGGTACGAGCTGAATGGCGTCCTCGAGCGTCTTCACCGCGTCCTCATAGCGGCCAAGCCTGTAATAGGCCCACCCTACGCTGTCGACGATATAGCCGTCATAAGGGCTCAGTGAGCGCGCCTTTTCCAGCATCGCCAGGGCTTCCGGCAGATTGCGGCCCTGATCGACCCAGCTGTAGCCCAGATAGTTGAGGACTTGCGGCTGTTGCGGGCTCAGCTGGAGCGCGTGTTTGAGATCGCCCTCCGCCGCATCCCAATGATGCGAGCGTTCCTCGGAGATGCCGCGCGCATAGTAGAGGGGCCACGAACTCGCCCCGTTCGGAGCGGTCAGAGCGACGGCATGATCATAGGCCTCGGCGGCGGCGGGATATTTCTCCTGGTCCCGATATGCGTCTCCGAGCGCGGTCCAGACCGTCACGTCGCCCGGCGTGCTGTGCGCCAGCGCCTGCAGATCGGCGATCGCCTGATCGTCATGCCCGAGCCGGCTTTCGTCCAGCGCGATCTGAACGGCGGCCGCCGACTGATAGGGCGAGTCCTTGCCGAGCGTGCGATAGACGGCGATCGCATCATCATATTTGTTCAGATCTTCGAAGCGGTCGGCCAGCACGATCTTGGCGAGATCGAGATCTGGCGCCAGAAACAGCGCCAGACGCAGGTAGAGCACCGCGACATCGGCGCTGTTCTGGTCGTTGAGCGAAGCCGCGATGCCGAACAGCGCTTCGGCGGCACCGGCGGCCGGCGTCGATACGAGCCGGTCGGGCTTCTGGCCGGCCGCAATCCGGGCGAGACCTTGTGCGGCGATCGGGGACAACGCCGGGTCGGATTGCAATTTGGCGTAGTAGCTGCGGGCCTCCGCCTCGTTGTTTCCGCGCTCGAGAAACCGCCCGTAAGCCTCTGCGATTCTTGGGCTTTCCCCGCCAGCCGCGACGGCGCTCCTGTACGCGGTGCCGGCGTCGTCGGTCCGGCCCGCAAGATCGTCGATGAGCGCACGATGGAAATCGGCCAGCGTCTGCGTTCCGCCCTTCGCAACAATTTGCGCGAGGTCGGCGTCAGCCGATTTGAGGTCACCCGCACCTTCGGCTGCCCAGGCGTCGAGAAGCACCAGCGTCAAGGCGGTGAACGAATCCTTGGCCGATGGCGAGACGTCCTGGCGGGCGTCGGCGTAGTCGCCCCTCTTCAGTGCCGCGACGGCCAAAGCCAGACGCGCCGCACGGTTGTCGGGATCGGTCTTGACCAGACGGCTCGCGAGTTCTGCTGCCGAATCCACGTCGCCCGAGGCCGCGGTGTAAAGAAATGCGTGGCTGAGGATGTCGGGGTTGTCCGGGTCTGCGGCCAGACTGGCGTTGTAGAGCTTTGCAGCGTCGCTCATGTTATGGTCGCTCGCCGCGAGCCGGGCGGCCAGATAATCGCCGAAACTCTGCGCCTCGGCCGCCTGCGGCGGCGGTGGCGGCGAAGAATTGCCGACGAGACTCGCGCAACCCGTCAGAGCCATGGCTGTCAAAAGACAGATCGATGAAATTTTATATACCGGCATTCTGCCTCTCACATATCGGGGTAATTGGGGCCGCCGCCGCCTTCCGGCGGAATCCAGGTGATGTTCTGCGCCGGATCCTTGATGTCGCAGGTCTTGCAATGAACGCAGTTCTGCGCGTTGATCTGGAATCGCGGACCGCCCGCCTCGGCGACGATTTCGTAGACACCCGCAGGACAATAGCGCTGGGCAGGCTCGTCATACTCCGGCAGATTGACGCGGATCGGGATCAAGGGATCCTTCAGCACCAGATGAACGGGCTGGTCCTCTTCGTGACTGGTATTCGAAAGGAAGACCGATGACAACCGGTCGAAACCGATGCGCCCATCCGGCTTCGCATAGGCTATCGGCCGGTACTTCTCCGCGGGCTTGAGCGTCGCCCAATCGCCTTTGCCATGGCCAAGCGTGCCCATCAGGCTGAAGCCGAACAGCTCATTGGTCCACATGTCGAAGCCGCCGATGCCAAGCGCCAGGCGCGTGCCGAGTCGCGACCATAGCGGCTTTACATTGCGGACCTGCCTTAAATCCCGGTAAACAAAGCTCTGCCGCCAAGCCGCCTCATAGGATTCGAGCGCGTCCCCCTCCCGTCCCGCGCCGATCGCGTCGAACACGGCCTCGGCCGCGAGCATCCCGGTCTTCATTGCATTATGCGTGCCCTTGATTCTGGGCACGTTCACGAAGCCGGCCGCACAGCCGATCAATGCGCCGCCCGGGAACACGAGCTTCGGAACCGATTGCAATCCGCCTTCGGTGATCGCGCGCGAGCCATAGCAGAGGCGCTTGCCGCCCTCCAGGAAGTCGCGAATGCGCGGATGGGTCTTGGCGCGCTGGAATTCCTCGAATGGCGACAGATAGGGGTTGGAATAGTTCAGATGCAGCACGAAGCCGACGGCACAGAGATTCTTGCCGAAATGATAAAGAAACGATCCGCCGCCCGTGCGGTCGTCGAGCGGCCATCCCATGGTGTGCATCACAAGACCGGCGCGATGCTTTTCGGCCGCGATCTCCCATAGCTCCTTCAGCCCGATGCCGAATTTCTGCGGCTCGCGGCCTGCGCAGAGCCCATATTTGGCAAGCAGCCGCTTCGTCAGCGAGCCGCGCGCGCCCTCCGCGAAGAGCGTATATTTGCCGAGCAGCGCCATGCCCGGCGTGTAGGACGGCTTGTGATGACCATCGCGCGCGACGCCCATGTCGCCCGTGATCACGCCTTTCACTTCGCCAGTGTCGCCATAAAGGATGTCCGCCGCCGGAAAGCCAGGATAGATTTCCACGCCCAGCGCCTCGGCCTCGCGCGCGAGCCAGCGGCAGAGGTTTCCGAGGCTGCCGATGTAATTTCCATGATTGCTCATCAGCGGCGGCATGATGAAATTCGGAATGCGCACGCTGCCGGCCGGCCCGAGGTAGTAGAAGCGGTCTTCGCTGACGGGTGTGTCGAGCGGCGCGTCGCGTTCGCGCCAGCCAGGGATCAGCTCGTCGAGGGCGATGGGGTCGATCACCGCGCCAGAAAGAATATGCGCGCCGATTTCGGAGCCCTTCTCGAGCACGCAAACGCTGGTGTCGCGCCCTTGCTGCGCCGCGAGCTGCTTCATCCGTATCGCCGCCGCAAGCCCCGCCGGACCGCCGCCGACGATGACGACATCATACTCCATGCTCTCGCGTTCGATAGTTTCCGACATTCACGCGCCTTTGCGATCACATCCAATTCACCACGGAGACACGGAGATCACGGAGGATTGAACCACAAGGAACACGAAGAGCACAAAGCTGCGCGAAGGAATAACGCGCGCGTTCCGCGCGCAATCGCCCTTGGTGTTCTTCGTGCGCTTTGTGGTGGAGTATCCTTCTCCGTGTGCTCCGTGCCTCCGTGGTGCATCGCCAGGCTGCGCCGCACCAGCCCGGGTCGTGGCCGAGCTTGCCCTCATTGGAAGCCGGCTTGGCTTTCCCCTATCATCCGGGCATGACTCAATCCATGGCCCGTTCCGATCTGGGGACTGTTGCGGCCTTGCGCTGGCTGGTGGAGGCCGGAGCGGACGAAGCCATCGGCGAAACACCGGTGAACCGTTTCAGGCTAGCGCCGGAGCGGCCGCCTGCGCAAACACTGGCGGCAGCCCCACAGCCTCTCCGGCGTTCGATGCCCGTCACCCCGCCGGTCACGAGCCGGGGACCTGCCCCCGCCGCATCCCAGGACCATATTGGCCACGCACTGGAACTTGCAGCTGCCTGCACCAGCCTCGCGGAGCTGAAATCCGCCCTCGAGGCATTCGAAGGCTGCGCGCTGAAACGGCATGCGACGCGAACCGTCTTCGCGGACGGCACACCCGCGCACCGGATCCTTGTCATTGGCGAGGCGCCGGGAAAGGACGAGGACGCTGCCGGCCTGCCCTTCGTGGGCCGCGCCGGCAAGCTGCTCGACCGGATGCTTGCCGCCATTGGCCTCGACCGGAAGACCAACGTCTATATCGCCAACGTCATCAATTGGCGCCCGCCCGGCAACCGCGATCCCTCGCCGGAAGAAGCCGCGGCCTGCCTGCCCTTCCTGCGCCGCCACATCGAACTGGTGGCGCCGGAGGTCATGGTCCTTCTGGGCGCGGTCGCCGTGCGGCACGTGATGGGCCGGAACGAAGGGATCATGCGCCTGCGCGGAAACTGGCTCGAATATTTCGCGGCCGGCCGGATGGTACCGGTCATGCCGACCCTCCACCCCGCCTATCTGCTGCGCCGGCCGCTCGAGAAGAGGCTCGCCTGGCGCGACCTTCAGTCAATCTCTGGAAAGGTTAACGAGCTTCGGTTGCTTGAGCCGGCCGCCGCCCCCCGCTAAGACTGGCCCCTTCCGACGCATCGCAGGCAAAGGGACTGGGCCATGAAACGAACCATCGTCCTCGTGGCGGCCGTCGCGGCGCTTCTGGCGCCGGCAGCGGTCCGCGCCGATCCGGACCTGTCCGGTCTGGAACCCGTCGCCGGGGCCACGCCCCAGGTCCTTTCCGCCGAGGACGTGCGCCGGTATCGCGAAATCTTTGCCGACGAGGCCGAGGGCCGGTTCGACGAGGGCCGCGCGCTGATCGCCGATCTCTCCGACCGCTCGCTGATGGGCTATGTCGAGGCCGAGCACTACCTCTCGCCGCATGAGCGCCGCCCCGCCGTCGCCGATCTCGCGAAATGGCTCGACGAATATGCCGAGCTCCCCGTCGCCGAACGCATCCGTGCGCTGGCGGAGGAACGCGAGCCCCGTCGGCGCCGTCACAGAGTCGCCCTGCCCGGCATCCCCGCCATACCCGTGCGTGCCGTGACCAGCAGCTACGAAACGACCGACAGCATCGCCGACCCGCCACTCGCGACCGAGGCCGCACGCACGGCCCAGCTCCAGATCGACGGCGATGTGAAGCTCGATCAGCCTGCCGCCGCCGAAGCGGTCTTGCAGCAGCTTGCGAGCCTGAACATGGCTCCCCCCTCCGACATCGCGCGGCTGACTCACCACGTCGCCGCCTCCTATCTTGCGGAAGGCCAGGATGACGATGCGCTGCGCATGGCCGGCAGCATCACCGGCATCGAGCGCGATACGGCGCCGCTGCTCGACTGGGTGAGTGGCCTGGCCGCTTACCGGCTCGGGAAATTCGCCGACGCAGCACCGTCGTTCGAGCATCTGGCGCAGAATGGCACGGTGCCGGGCTGGACGCGCAGCGCCGCCGCCTTCTGGGCCGCGCGCGCCCATCTGGCTGCGGGCGATCCCCTGCCTGTGGTGAGCCTCCTCACCGCTGCGGCCCGCGAGCAGCCGACCTTTTACGGCCTTCTCGCGCAACATGTGCTCGGCCTGACATCTCCCGACCAGTTCAGCGATCCCGTGCTCGATGCCGCGAGCTTCGACGAACTGATGCGCATCCCTGCCGCGCACCGCGCCGTGGCGCTCTGGCAAGTCGGGCATACCGACGGCATCGAGCCGGAGATGCGCCGCGCCTTCGCCGAAATGGACACGCGCGACGCCGCCGCCTTTGCCGCGCTGTCGCACCGGCTCGACCTGCCCGATCTCGAACTGCGCGCCAGCGAAGCCCAGGTGGGCCAGGGTGAATTGCTGACGGGGTTGTTTCCGGTGCCGCAATACACCCCGCCCGGCGGCTACCACATCGATCCCTGTCTGGTGCTCGCCTTTGCGCGCGTCGAGAGCCGGTTTCAGCCCAAAGCCGTGTCGACCGCCGGCGCCCGCGGCGTGATGCAGCTGATGCCCGGCACCGCCCAGCTGGTCGACGGAACGAAGCCGGGGAAAGCGCTGCTCAACGATCCTTCGTACAATCTCGGCCTCGGCGAGCGCTATCTTCAGAGCCTCATCGAACAGACCAACGGCAACCTGCTGCAGCTGGCCGCCGCCTACAACGCCGGTCCCGCCGCGCTCACGCGCTGGCTGGCAACGCGGCCTGAAATCACCAGCGACCCACTCCTCTTCATCGAAAGCATTCCCTATCCCGAGACGCGCAGCTACATAAAATATGTCATGACGTATTACTGGATGTACGCAAAGCGCACCAACGAGAGCGCGCCCACGCTCGATGAGACGGCCGCAGGCCAATGGCCGACCTATCAGGCGACCGCGGCGGTGTCCGCGAAGCCAGCCGCTCCGCAGAAACCGGCCGGCACCCTGCTGATCAGCGATGCCTCCGCACCGCATTGACGAATCCGTCGCTTTCGTTCCCGTCCGCATCGCGCTGCTGACGGTTTCCGATACGCGCGACGCTTCCAACGACACGTCGGGCGACACGCTGGCGTCGCGCATTGCCGAAGCCGGCCACGTGCTCGCCGCGCGCACGCTGCTGAAGGACGACGAGGCCCGGATCACAGCCCAGCTCCGCCGCTGGATCGAAGACCCGCAGATCGATGTCATTATTTCCACCGGCGGCACGGGGCTGACGGGGCGCGATGTCACCGTCGAAGCCTTCCGCTCGGTGTTCGAAAAGGAGATCGACGGCTTCTCCGTTCTCTTTCATCAGGTGAGCTTCGGAACGGTCGGAACCTCCACCATCCAATCCCGCGCCTGCGCGGGCGTGGCGCTGGGCACCTATCTGTTCGCCCTGCCCGGCTCGACCGGCGCGGTGAAGGACGGCTGGGACAACATCCTCAGATACCAGCTCGACTCCCGCAACCGCCCCTGCAACTTCGTCGAAATCATGCCCCGGCTGCAGGAGCATAAAAGGGCTCCCTATTCCCCGCAAGGCGGGGGAGAGGGTCAGGGCGAGGGAGTCTCGCCGCCTTGCGGTGGAACAGAATGAAAACCGCGACCGTCAGCCTTCGCCACAATTGCAGGAGCGGCGATCCCGCACTACCCTCACGGCGCGTCCCGTTAGCAATTCAAGGAGGAATCCATGAGCAAGGTTTTGCTGCTGGCAGCCGCTTCGGTATTCTCACTCGCGGCCGGCGCCGCATCGGCCACGCAACCGCCGGCCCGCAGCTTTGTGGGGAGTTTTCATCAGTTCCGGATCCCGAAGGGCGCCGGACTCCTTTACAATCAGAACAGCAACGGCACGGACGAGGCGATCAATTCCCAGAACTTCACCTCCGTTGGTACGTTCTCGCCCGGCTATGATCAGGGCGCGGACGATTTCGTGGTTCCCAAGGGCAAGACCTGGACCATCACCGAAGTCGACGTCTCCGGTATTTATTACAACGGCTCGGGGCCGGCCGCATCGGAGGATGTCATTTTCTACAAGGACCGCAAGGGCGAGACGGGCGAGACGGTGAAGCATGGCACCTTCGACAGCCTGAAAGGCACGGACGACGGCGGCAGCTTCGCCATCAAACTCCCTGGCAAGGGACTCGCGCTCGAAGCCGGTGCCTATTGGGTTTCCGTCGTCGCCAATTGCACCTTCCTGCAATGCGACGAGTGGGCCTGGGACGTGAACGGCGTGCAGCGCGGAAACCAGGCCATGTGGCGGCAACCGGGGGGCAGGCTCTGCCCGAACTGGGGGACTCTCGAGGAGTGCTTCAGCACCAGCGGCGACTTGATGTTCGACCTGCGCGGCACGGCAAGGCGCAAGAAAGAATGACGACGGAAATTCCGTTGCGGTTGCCGGCATTGCATCGAATCTGGTCCATATAATTTCATCCCGATCGCCGGTTTCGAGCGCCCCGGCCTGGCACAACGCGCCGCCACAAGGCCGGGGCCCACAGAGACTATCCTGGGAGACACCGCTCTCCCTCACCATGGCCGGGCTTGACCAGGCCACCCAGCGCCCGCGCGTCTGCGCGGGCAAGTCACTGGGGGCAGTCGAAGGATGAGTTGAGTCAACCCGCCCCGCAAACGCCCGCCGACTGGTTGGCCGGCTCAAGACCGGCCATGGTGAGAACAAGGAAGCGAGATAAAGCCGGGGGCCTAAGCGGTTCAACCTGGCCCTCTCGACGCCCGCGCCAGGAATTTTCCGCTTCCGCGCCCGTCCGGTTGCCATCTCCGTGTCGGCGCACATAGGATCGCACATTGCATCGAGGGGAAAAACGTGGGCGTGCATCACAGACTTTGCGCGGGCCTGGGCGCCGCCGCGTTGCTTTGCTTCGTCGGCGCGAGCCTCGCCGTGGATGTCCCTGATCCCCCACCCGCCTGGGCCTTCCCCGTCAACCCGCCGTCCAAGACATCCTCCGCGCCGGCTCCCGACAGGATCGAGCATGTCGCGGGCTCGAAACTCGCCTTCACCGACAGGCAGTTGAACGATGAGTTCTTCGTGGCCGACTGGTTTCCAAGCGAGCACGGGCCGATGCCCGCGGCCGTAACAACCGGCCGAAAGCCCGCCGTCATGCCATGCGCCGTTTGCCATTTGCCGACCGGCAATGGAGGACCTGCGGAAGCGGCGCTGCCGGGATTGCCCGCGAGCTACATCCTCGAGCAGATCAATGAATTCCGGGCAGGCCGGCGCACGGTGGCGGAGCTGAAAATGCGATCCGCCCGTGAGATGGAAAAGGTGGCGAAGGCCGTCACCGACTCAGATCTCGCCGCGGCGGCCCGCTATTTTTCCGGGCTCAAATTCACCTCGCATTTTCATGTCGTGGAGACGGACACCGCGCCCCGGACGCGCATCGGGCTGGTGTGCCTGCATGTGAAGATTCCGGGGAGCGAACCCCTCGGACAACGCATCATTGAAGTGCCCGATGACGCGAAGCAGTGGGAGTTCGGCAATCCGCACACGGAATTCACCGCCTATGTGCCGAAAGGCAGCATGCGCCGCGGCGCCGTCCTCGTCGCCTCCGGCGACGGCGCCGCACCCTGCCGCTCCTGCCACGGACCGGATTTGAAAGGCACGGGCAATGTTCCGCCGCTCGCCGGCCGCTCGCCCAGCTACCTCGCCCGCCAGCTCTACGACATCCGGCACGGCACGCGCCAAGGCCCGGCCGTGGCGCCGATGCTCCCCGAAGTCGCGAATATGACGCCCGACGACCGGATCGCGATCGTGGCGTATCTGGCGTCGCTGGGGGGATAGGCCCGTTGCTCGAATCGTGCTGCGATTCGACTAGTCTGAACTGGTGACTTTGAGAGTGGCCACCATGTCCGCCGCACAATCGCTTTTCGAAAAAATCAGGGCACTTCCGGCCGAGCGCATCGACGAAGTGGAGGATTTTGTCGACTTTCTCGCCACGCGCACGCGGGACCGCGCGCTGGTCCGTGCCGCCGCGCAGGCCAGCACTCCATCCTTCGCCGCAATCTGGAACAATCCCGAAGACGACGTCTACAATGCCCTTTGAATTCGGGGATGTTGTGCTGGTTCCATTCCCCTTCACCGATCAGAGCGCCTCGATGCAGGTGTTCTGCACGGACCTCAAGAATTACGACACCTTCAATCGCGTCTACGCAACCTATTTCCACGGAAAATATCCCGCACGGGCCTTCATCGGCGCATCGAACCTCCTCTTCGGCGCCCGCTACGAAGTCATGGGAATTGCGGTGAAGCCGCTCGGGTGAAGGACGCCTCGACCCGCGAATTGTTCAACATCATCGGCACGGACCGCACGCGGCTGCCCCGTGTCGAAGCAGCATCGGTTTCGGTCCAATAAAGCTTCTCGACACGAGCAGGCTGACCGCAATCCGCGTAATCGATGCGCCGGCCCGACTCGGCATCTTGGTGGAAACGAGCAGCTATCACACTGGCATCCATCCGCAAGATCGTCGCTTGCGCGAGGGCTTCATTTCGTTTGACACACCCGCCCAACGCGCCTGAAACTGGAGCATGGCTGCGAGCGATCCCAAAGGCACGGACTGGACCGACGACGAAAACGACCTAATCGTCGCCAGCCATTTCGACATGCTTAGAAAAGAGCTTGCAGGCGAGCCTTACATCAAGGCGCAGCAGAACGCAGAACTTCAAAGGCTCACGCGCAGAAGTCGCGGCTCGATCGAGCGCAAGCATCAGAACATCAGCGCCGTTCTGCGGAAACTCGGCTTTCCCTGGATATTCGGTTACAAGCCGCTACCAAACTATCAAAATTCGCTGATTGCCGGCATAGAACGCTATCTGTCTTCAACGGGCGTTCCTTCGCTCGTTTCCAAACTCCCATCCCGCGAAGCTGCCGAACCGAAGCAACTCTTTCTGGGACCGACGCCGACCTTGAGCCACGCAGAGGACGCGGAAACCTCAGCATTGCGGCGACTCGTTTCGAAGTTTGATCCTGCAGCGCGAGATGCGCGCAATAGGGCGTTGGGCAGACGCGGCGAAGAACTCGCGCTTAGCTATGAGCAGGCTCGATTGCGCGACGCAGGGCGCAGCGACCTCGCACGCAAAGTAGACTGGATCTCGGAATCCATGGGTGACGGCGCGGGCTATGACATCCTCTCCTTCACCGAGCACGGAGAGGAACGGTTCCTCGAAGTCAAAACAACCATAGGATACGCGCTGACACCCTTCTTCCTCTCGGCCAACGAATGCGCGCTGTCGGAAGAGCAGCCGAAAAACTTTCGCATTTTCCGGCTTTACGACTTCGCGCGCGAGCCGAAAGCGTTCGAAATCGTCCCTCCGCTGAGGGAAGCGGTTTATCTTCGCGCGGCGAACTACCGCGCGTCTTTCGATAAGTAGCGATTAAATCATGGTAACAAATTATGAGTCGTCGCCTACATCCGCATTGTTCAGCGCATTCTTGGCATTGCGCATACTAATTGCCAAATTCGGCCAACTAACGCTTACATCTGCCTCAATCTCCGCATCGCCCAGTTTGCCGACCGAAAAAGGTCCGAAAAATTCCTCAGGCTGACCACATGAGGCGAGATATTCTGCGCCCTTATACATGCCCTCAATGTCGGATATCAACGCGCGCAGCGCCTCCCGAATTTCGTTGCCGTTCTGGCGTTTGCGGCTCACGGTCACCTCGCACGACTTGAAGAAGCGCCGAGAACCACGATATCGCTTTTCCTTTTGCCTATCAACATATCGAGCGGGGCGGGAACGGATTCTGCGCGAGGCGCCGCCGGCCGAAGCCCGCCCATCACGCGTTTCGAAGGTCCTCGTCGCAATCTGCGATTTCGTCGATCCGCGGGGCGATACGTTCGGCCTCTATCAGGTGCTGTTCACTCCGGGACAGGCGAGCGTGATGGGATTGACTAATGGGATTTCCGATCCCAATTTCCCGTTATGGCTACCGCTACCCTTGATGATGCCGGCCGTTTTGTCATTCCCAAGCCTGTCCGGGATGAGCTCGGCCTTTCTCCCGGCGACCGGCTGTCGGTGGAATCCGATGGCCAGCGGCTGATCGTGGAGCGCGTGCGCACAGGCGGTGCCGTGCGGAAGGAAAATGGCGTATGGGTCTTCCGGAGCGGCCAACCCGTTTCTGCTGCGGAAACGGATGATGTGCTCCGCGAGATACGACGTGGCCGCGACCGTGCTTTCCGCGGTTCCGGCATGTGAAGGCGTTTCTTGATTCGTCGGTCCTGGTCGCAACATTCTACGGCGATCACCAGCATCATCCGCCCAGCATCGCCCTTTACGCGCGGCAGAACCGAACCACAGGCTGCACGGCCGCGCATTGTCTTGCCGAGCTTTATTCGGTGGCAACGGGTATGCCGGGAAAAAACCGGGCGAGTCCGGGAGAGGTATTGCCCTTCCTCCACGACGTCCGCGACAGGCTGCAAATCGTGACGCCGGATGATCGCGAATACTGGCAAGCGGTCGAAAACGCCGCCATGGGAATCTCCGGGGGCGCGATTTACGACGCGCTCATCGGAGAATGTGCGCTGAAAGCCGGCGCGCGGACGATCTACACCTGGAACACCAGGCTTTTTCAGCTGCTCCGGCCCGAAATCGCCACGCGCGCGAAAGAACCACGATAAGGCGAATTCGCGCCTCGCCCGCGTTTTTGTTGGAGCGGATCGAGCTCCGGGTTCACCGCTTTTCTGCGATTTTGTTCTTGATCTGTTCTTACCCGATGCTATGTTGCCTCCATGGACACGGTCCTCGACATCACTGCCGACACCAGGGCACTGCGCGGCCGCGGGGCGCGGTCGAATGCGTCGGGGCGGTATGAGCGCGAGACGCGTGTGCTCGTCGACGATGGCTGGACGCGGGAGGACGAGGAGCCGCCGGCGCTGAAGACGGAGGTGCTGCGGGATTCCTCGCGCACCATCATCACCCGCAACAAATCGCCCGACATTTCCTTCGAGCAGTCGATCAATCCCTACAAGGGCTGCGAGCACGGCTGCGTCTACTGTTTCGCGCGGCCGACCCATGCCTATCTTGGCCTCTCGCCGGGCGCGGATTTCGAATCGCGGCTGTTTGCCAAGCCCAATGCGGCGGAGCTTCTCGCGCGCGAACTTTCGGCGCCCGGCTATGTGCCCAAGGTCATCGCGATGGGCACCAACACCGATCCCTACCAGCCGATCGAGCGCCAGTTGAAGATCACGCGCGCCATTCTCGAAGTGTTGCGCGACCATCGCCATCCCGTGGGCATCGTGACCAAATCGCCGCTCATCCTGCGCGACCTCGATATCCTGGCACCCATGGCGGAAGAGGGCCTGGCCCGCGCGGCGCTTTCTGTCACCACGCTCGACCGCAAGCTGGCCCGTACGATGGAGCCTCGCGCGGCGACACCCGAGCGGCGCATCGATGCCATCCGCGAACTGACCGGCGCGGGCGTTCCTGCGAGCGTGATGTTCGCGCCAGTGATCCCGGCTTTGAACGACGAGGAGCTCGAAACCGTTCTGGCCACGGCGGCGGAAGCGGGCGCATCCGGCGCGGGCTATGTGCTGCTCAGGCTGCCGCTCGAGATCAAGGATCTGTTCCGCGAATGGCTGGAGGACAAGGTGCCGGGTCGGGCGAAGCATGTGATGTCGCTGATCCGCCAGATGCGCGGCGGCAAGGATTACGACAGCCAGTGGCACACCCGCATGAAAGGCACCGGGCCTTATGCCGAGATGATCGCCAAGCGCTTCCACATGGCCGTGCGGCGGCTCGGCCTCAACCAGGAGCGCGCGCCCCTCTCCACCGAGAAATTCCGCCGCCCACCCCGGCCAGGCGACCAGTTATGTTTGCTCTAAATCCTCGCGAGCAAGCGCAACGGCACGCTTTACGTCGGTGTCACGGCCGATATTCCAAAGCGCGTTTGGGAACATCGCGAAGGACGCGGTTCCGAATTCGTGAAGAAATATAACGTGACGCGGCTCGTCTGGTATGAGGAGCATCCGTTATATGCGGCTGCGATCCGGCGGGAAACGAGCATCAAGCGATGGAAGCGCGCGTGGAAGCTGGTGCTGATCGAGAAAATGAATCCGGAGTGGGATGACCTGCTCCAATTCTGGAATGGCGGCTGCCACACTCCCTCACCCATCCTCTCCATGGCCGGGTCAAGCCCGGCCATGGTGAAATCAAAAAAAATGCACAAGTCTGTCCCCCGCGCCCGCTGCATGTCCTGCGCGTCCTCCGCATTAAATCTTGTGAATTAAGCGCGCCCCGGTGTTCGAGATCTTCCGCAGGCGGCCGGGCTTTCCTACGCTTGCCCGATGCCGCATTACATTTTCGAAGCGCGGGTGCTGAAGGCGCGGCCGGGGCCGATCGCCGGGATCGACGAGGCCGGGCGCGGGCCGCTTGCGGGTCCGGTGGTCGCGGCCGCGGTGATCCTCGACCGCAAGCGCATCCCCAAGGGCATCGACGATTCCAAGCAGATGCAGGCCGAGGCGCGCGAGGAAGCGTACACGCGCATTCTTGCCTGCGCACTCGCAGTGGGCACGGGCGAAGCCAGCGTGGACGAAATCGATCTCGTCAACATCCGCCAGGCGACTCATCTTGCTATGGCACGTGCGGTCCGCGCGCTCGCGCTTCAGCCCGCCTTCGCGCTGGTCGACGGCAACGATGCGCCGGCGCTCCCCTGCCCCTGCGACACGCTCGTCGACGGCGATGCGCGCTCGGTTTCCATCGCCGCCGCTTCGATCATCGCCAAGGTCACCCGCGACCGCATGATGCGATCGCTGCACGAGGATTTTCCGGGGTACGGCTGGTTCACCAACAAGGGTTACTGCACCGAAGAGCACCTAAATGCGTTGACCCGCCTTGGCCCCTGCGTCCACCACCGGCGCAGCTTCGCCCCTGTGCACAACATCTTGTATGGTGAGCGGATTGAAGACTCAATCGTAACGCTTTGATTCCAAAGACTCTTGACCTGTGGACTCCGGCGAATCACTGTCCGCCCCGCCAGAAGCGCGGGGAGCGGGGATGCCGGACTCAACTGCACGCAAAGACGTCATCGACCGTGTGATCGAGGGCGACTGCGTCGATGTCATGCACGGCCTGCCGGAAGGCTGCTGCGACCTCGTCTTCGCCGACCCGCCCTACAATCTGCAGCTCGAAAGCGAATTGCGCCGGCCCGACAATTCGCGGGTCGATGCGGTGGACGATCATTGGGATCGGTTCGCGAGCTTCGAAGAATATGACCGCTTCACCCGCGCGTGGCTGAAGGCCGCGCGCCGCGCGCTCAAGGATTCCGGCGGGCTCTGGGTGATCGGATCCTATCACAACATCTTCCGCGTGGGCGCGATCCTGCAGGACCTCGGGTTCTGGATCCTGAACGATGTCGTCTGGCGCAAAACCAACCCCATGCCCAACTTCCGCGGGCGGCGCTTCACCAATGCGCATGAGACGCTGATCTGGTGCGCGAAATCGCGCGACCAGAAGGGCTACACCTTCAACTACGAAGCGATGAAGGCGCTGAACGACGAATTGCAGATGCGCTCCGACTGGACGCTGCCCATCTGCTCGGGCGGCGAGCGCCTCAAGAACGATTCCGGCGCAAAGGCGCATTCCACCCAGAAACCGGAATCGCTGCTGCACCGCGTGATCGTGAGTTCGACGAGACCGGGCGATGTGGTGCTCGATCCCTTCTTCGGCTCGGGAACGACCGGCGCGGTGGCGCGCCGGCTCGGCCGCCGCTTCATCGGCATCGAGCGCGATGCGGCTTACGCGCGGCTCGCCCGCCTGCGCATCGCCGCCATCGAGCCGGCACCGGACGAGGCGGTGGAAGTCACCCGCTCCAAACGCGCCGAAGCCCGCATCCCCTTCGGCTGGGTGGTCGAACGCGGCCTGCTTTCACCGGGCACGGTGCTGCAGGGCCCCGCGAAACGCCATCGCGCGAAAGTGCGCGCCGACGGCACGCTGGTCTGCGCCGACGCAACCGGCTCCATCCATCGCATCGCCGCTCATGTGCAGGGCCTCGACGCCTGCAACGGCTGGACTTTCTGGCATTATGAATCGAACGGCGAACAGATATCGATCGATTATCTCCGCCAGCGCCTCCGCGCCGAACTGGCGTAAGAAAGAATTGCACGCGGAGGCGCGGAGACGCGGAGACACGGAGACGAGGAAAGACATTTGAACCGCCAAGGCGGCAATCTTTTTGCGCGCCTTCGCGCGCGATTCATTCTTGACGATCTTGGCGTCTTGGCGGTTTCGTACTCCGCGTCTCCGCGCCTCCGCGTGCAAACCTTTTTGCCGGCAGCGAGTCGGTGAACGCATGGGCGATGATCTTGCGCATGACGGTGGGTAGCGCGGCGCGCGCGAGTTCGTCGGGCGCCAGCCAGAGGCCCCCGCCACGCTTGACGACCTCGACGCGCCAGACCTGAATCTCCAACTCGAAATGCGTGAAGCCGTGGCGCACGACGCTGGGGCGGAGTTGCCATTTCGCTTCGAATGGCGCCTGCGCAAGCGCTGCGCTGCGCGTAGGAAAATTCGCCGTCCATGATCCAAGCGGCGGCTGCAACATGCCTCCCAGCAATCCGCTTTCGGGCCGCTTTACGAGAAGAACCGCGCCGTCGCGGTTACGAGCGACGAAAGCGGCGCCGCGCTTGAGCGGGCGAACGGGTTTCGTCGCCTTGCGCGGCAGGGTTTCCGCAATTCCCTTTGCCCGTCCGCGGCAATCCTGCGTCCACGGACATTTCGTGCAGGCCGGGCGCTTCGGCGTGCAGACGAGCGCGCCCAGATCCATCAGCGCCTGCGCAAAGTCTCCGGCGCGCTTCGCCGGTACGAGCGCTTGCGCGAGGCGGCGCAGTTCCGGCTTGCTCTTCGGCAGCGGCTCCTCGACCGCGAAACAGCGCGCAAGCACCCGCTCGGCATTGGCATCGACGGCCGCTTCAGCCACATCGAACGCAATCGCGGCGATGGCGCCTGCCGTGTAGGGGCCGATCCCCGGCAGCGTGCGCAAGCCCGCGGCATCGGCCGGGAACCCGCCGCCATGATCCCGCGCCACGATCTGCGCGGCGCGATGCAGATTGCGCGCGCGGCTGTAATAGCCGAGCCCGGCCCAGGCGGCGCGCACCTCGTCGAGCGAAGCGGTGGCGAGCGCCTGCACGTCCGGCCAGCGCTCCAGGAATTCGCGGTAATAACGTCCCACCGCAGCGACGGTCGTCTGCTGCAGCATGATCTCGCTCAACCAGACGCGATAGGGATCGGGTGTTTCGCCCGGACGTGCCCGCCAAGGCAACGCGCGCCGGTTCGCGTCGTACCAGCCAAGCAGCCGGGCTGCGGCGCGGCCGGAATTTTGCTTCGATCGCGGGCGGTGCGGCATAGTCCGGGCCAGGACTCAGCATGACACGTCCACAGAAACAATCGCAGCAGCCGCCGGACAGTGGGCCGCCGCCACGGCGCGCGCGCGCCGCAGCCATCGGGATCGACGCCGTCCAGCTCGGCCGTACAGCGTTCGAGCGCGCCGGATTTGCGGAAGCGAGTCTGGTTTTGCGCTGGCGCGAGATCGTCGGTCCGGACATTGCGCGCATCGCGCGGCCACTGCGCCTGTCAAGCGGTGTGTCGGGCGGCGTGCTGACCCTGAAGGCCGAGCCCGCCGCGGCTCTTTTCCTTCAGCATGAAAGCCGCGCCCTGTGCGCCCGGATCAACGCCTATCTGGGTCGCGCCGTGGTGCAACGCCTGCGCTTCGTGCCCGGTGAACTCGCTCCGGAACCCGCGCAGTCCGTTCGGTTTTGTCCACAGGATCCTGAGTCCAAAGATCCCGCGCGCCGTTTTGCCGGACCCGACCCATTGAGGGAGGCGCTGCTCTGCCTCGCCCGCGCACGCTCCCCCGCGCCAGAATAAGCACTGGGCCGCCCCTTCCACCCGGCAGCCGCGTGTCTGCGCGGCGCAGATACCCAACATGGGTTGGCAAAGTGGGTGCAATTCGGCTCGCCCGCCGGGTGGCCGGCTCAAGGCCGGCCATGGAGAAGTCACAGGTTACGGACGCGCCGATTGAACGCCGGCGCCGGCTCTGCCAAAACGCTGGCGAGGCGTTTGGAAGAGGCGGTCATGTCGCGCAAATATCTCCTTGTCGGGTTGGTCGTGGTGGCGTTGGCCGCGCTCGGCGGCGCCGCGTGGTACGTGTTTTTTGGCGGCTCGTCGGAGAGCGCCATTCCGGATGCGAGCCATGCCCAGCCGGTCACCATCACTTCCTTCGACCGCACGATGGGATCGCCCAAGGCGCCCATCCAGGTGGTCGAGTACGCAGCGCCCAGCTGCCCGCATTGCGCACATTTCGACATGGAGGAGTTTCCGCTGCTCAAGCAGAAATTCATCGACACCGGAAAGGTTTTCTACGTACTGCGCGTCTTTCCCCTGAGCCCGGCGGACGTGGCCGCCGGCGCCATTGCGCGCTGCCTGCCGCCCGACAGCTACTTCCAGTTCCTCGATCTGCTGTGGCGGAACCAGCCGAAATGGGACCCGGAATACCGCGTCGCCGACGTGCATGAGGGTCTCGTCGAAGTCGGCCGCATCGCCGGCATGAGCGAGCAAAAGGTGGACAGCTGCATAGCGAATCAGGCTGTATCCCAGAAGATCACGGCCGTCGGCGAGGACGCCACGACCAAATACGGAATCAACAGCGTTCCGACGTTCGTGGTCAACGGCGAGGTGCGCCAGTTCATGAGCGGCTGGGACGACATGCAGGCCTATCTGAACGGGCTCCTGAAGAAGAAGAAGTGAGTCCGGAGTCTGTTGTTGGCGAAAGATTTTAGCGCAGAAGACGCGGGGGTTTTGCAGGGGGCGCAGTGGAATTCTTGCGCGCTACGCGCGCGATATCTGTTCCGCGTCCACCGCCAGTCCTGCGCGTACACCGCGCTGAAAAAAACTGTCCACAGTGCGGCTCTGTCGGCAATCGATGGGGGGTGGCGGCATTGAAGTTCACCAAGCTCAGGCTTTCCGGTTTCAAATCTTTCGTCGAGCCGACGGAACTGCTGATCGAGCCGGGCCTCACCGCCATCGTCGGCCCGAACGGCTGCGGGAAATCCAATCTGTTCGATGCGTTGCGCTGGGTCATGGGCGAAACGCGTCCCACCTCGCTGCGCGGAACCGAGATGGACGATGTGATCTTCGCCGGAAGCGCGGCGCGCCCGGCGCGCAATGTCGCGGAAGTCATTCTCTACGTCGACAACGCCGACCGCAGCGCGACAGGCGCCTACAATGAGTACGACGCGATCGAGGTGTCGCGGCGGATCGAGCGCGAGGCCGGTTCGGTCTATCGCATCAACGGGCGCGATCTGCGACAGCGCGACATCCAGCTGTTCTTTGCCGACGCGTCCTCGGGCTCCGCCTCCACCGCCTTTGTGCGCCAAGGTCAGATCGGGCTGCTGATCAGCCAGAAGCCCCTCGCCCGCCGCGCCATTCTCGAGGAGGCCGCCGGCATCGGCGGTCTGCACCAGCGCCGCCATGAAGCGGAGCTGAGATTGCGCGCGGCCGAAACGAACATGGCGCGTCTCGACGATGTGATTCGCGAACTCGAGGGCCAGCTGCAGAACCTGAAGCGCCAGGCGCGCCAGGCGGCACGCTACCGCAATCTTTCCGGACTGATCCGGAAGGCGGAGGCGCTGGCGCATCATCTGCGCTGGACGGCAGCCGACTCGCAATTGCGAGCCGCGCGCACGGCTCTGGAGAGCGCGGGCGCAGAGGTTGCCGAGCGTACGGCCCAAGCGGCCGAGGCAGCCACGGTCCGCGCGGCGGCGGCGAGCGATCTCGAACCTCTGCGTGTGGCGGAAGCCGAGCGCGGAGCGGCGCTGCACCGGCTCGCGCTCGAACGCGAGGCGCTCGATCAGGAGGAAGCCCGCGTGCGCGAAGCGGCGCAGCGGCAGCGCCAGCGCATCGCCCAGGCCGAGCAGGATCTCGCGCGCGAAAAGGCGCTCGACGCGGACGCCGGACAATCGCTCACCACCCTCGCGCTCGAGGCGGATGCGCTCGAAACAGAAGCGGCGACCGCAGTGGACGATCTCGCCGCGGCCCAGTCGCGCGCGATCGAGCGGGCAGACACGCTCGCCTCCGCGGAACGCTCGCTCGAGCAGCTGACGGCATCTCTGGCGGACTGGAATGCCACACGGCAGAGCCACGCCAGGGCGCGGGAAATCGCCCTCGCACTTGCCGAAACCAGCGCCACGCAACTGACGGACGCGGAACGCCGCCGCGACGATGCGATGGCCGCCACGGCGGATGCGCCCGACGTGCGCCTTTGCGAGGCCGCCACCGCCACCGCACGCGAGACGGCAAACGAAGCGCGCGCGGCGCTCGAACAGGCTCGCGAACAGCTGCAGCTGGCCAAAACGGCTGAAGCCGATATGCGCGGACCGCTGGAATCTGCGGAGCGCGAAACCCAGCGCCTCGCGGCCGAAGAAAAAGCGTTGTCCGACCTCCTGCGGCCGCAGGGTGCCGATCTCTGGCCGCCCCTGATCGACGCAGTGACCGTCGCCGCCGGACACGAAGCAGCCTTCGCGGCCGCACTGGGCGACGAGCTCGAGGCGCCGCTCGACGAGGCTGCCCCAAATCACTGGTGCGACCTCGGACCGTTCGAAGCACCGCCCGCGCTTCCGCCGGGCACACGGCCGCTGTCTGAGTTCGTGACGGCGCCGCCGGCGCTCGCCCGACGGCTGTCGATGACCGGCATCGTGCCGCATGAAACCGGCGCCACGGCACAGGCGGCGCTTGTCGCGGGGCAGCGTCTCGTCAGCGAGCGCGGCGATCTCTGGCGCTGGGACGGCTATGCGATGTCGGCCGATGTGCCCTCGCCTGCTGCGCTGCGCCTCGCCCAACGCAATCGCCTCGCGGCGCTGGCCGTGGAAATCTCACAGGCAAAAGACATTCGCGCTAAAGCCTTTGCGCGGTTCTCTTCTGCCAGCAGCCAGGCGGATCTTGCGCGCGAAGCGGAGCGCGCAGCGGAGCAGGACGAACGTCGGGCGGCGCAGGCTCTGGCAGCAGCCCAGCAGACAGCCGCGAATGCAGCGCGACTGGCGGCCGAGCGCAGTTCGAGGCTGGCGGGATTCGAGGCGGAAATTCGTCGCCTTCTGGGGTCGCGGGATGCCGCGCGCGAGGCTGCGCGACACGCGGACGAAGCGCTCGCCGAGCTCGGCGACGGGGTGGCGCTCTCCGAAGCGGCCACCACGGCGCGCCAGGCGACTTCGGACGCGCGCACCACGCACCTTGAAGCACGCGCCGCGCTGGAGGGCCTGCGCCGCGAAAGCGAACTCAGGACGCGCCGTCTCGCCGTGCTGGCGGAGGAGCGGACGCGCTGGCAGAACAGGCGCGATGCCGCGCTGCGGCAGATCGATGAGCTGCTGCGGCGCCTCGACGAACTGCGCGCGGAACTCGAGACGTTCGACGCGGTCCCTGGCGCATTGGCGGCCAAACGCGAGGCACTGCTCGATGCGATCGGACAGGCCGAAGCGGCCCGCGCCGCCGCCGCCGATGCGCGCGCCACGGCGGAAGCGACTCTCACGGCCGCCGACAAAGCGTCCAGAGCCGCCGAAGCCGCGCTCACGACCGCACGCGAACAACGGGCGCGCGCCGAGGCGATGACCATGTCCGCGCAGGAGCGTCTCGCCGAATTGCAAACCCGCATCCGCGATGAGCTGGACATGGAATCAGCAGCGCTCGCCGCCTTTGCCGGGCTTGAGGAGAAGGAAGAGCTGCCCCCGCTCGATCATGCCGAAAAACGGGTGGAAAAGCTCAAGGCCGAGCGCGAACAGCTGGGCGGCGTCAATCTGCGCGCCGAGGAAGAAGCCGCTGAACACGGTCTCAGGCTCGATGCGCTTGCCAGCGACCGGGCCGATCTCGATGGCGCCATCCAGCGCCTGCGGCGCGGCATCCAGAGCCTCAACCGCGAGGGCCGCGAGCGCCTGATCGAATCCTTCGAGAAGGTGAACGCCAATTTCCAGCTGCTCTTCACCAAGCTGTTCGAAGGCGGCGAAGCAAAGCTCGCGCTGACCGAATCGGAGGACCCGCTCGAAGCAGGCCTGGAAATCTATGCCCGCCCGCCCGGCAAGCGGCTGCAGTCGCTGTCGCTTCTATCCGGCGGCGAACAGGCGCTGACGGCGCTGGCGCTGATTTTCGCGGTGTTCCTGGTCAATCCCGCTCCCGTCTGCGTGCTCGACGAGGTGGACGCACCGCTCGACGACGCCAATGTGGAGCGTTTCTGCAATCTGCTCGACGAGATGACGCGACTGACCGAAACGCGCTTCATCGTCATCACCCACCATGCGCTGTCCATGTCGCGCATGCATCGCCTGTTCGGCGTCACCATGGCCGAACGCGGCGTCAGCCAGCTCGTCTCCGTCACCCTCGCCGAAGCCGGGCAGGCCATCGCGGCGGCGGAGTAGGCCGGGACTGCAGGGCATCCTGTCGTCGGGGTGGCCGAGATGAAACAGGGCTGTGCTACGTTGCCCGGGTTGGTCAGATCGCTCACACTCATGCCTTGAAACAGCCTGTACCAGTTCCCGGCGTCCTCGCCGGTCAGCGTGATCGTAGGGTGCGCGCCGGTCGTGCAATGTGCTGAAGACGCAACGGGCAGTGACGGCGATATTGTTACTGCCTGTCTGGCTCCTGATCGTGTACGCAAACCGCTCACTACCATGAGTTGTATCCTGAAAATATCCGACGAGAGGCCAATTCGTCACCGATGTCACGGTGATGTCATAGGCCGTTCCGTGTCCTTGTGGACCGCAAGCGGTGCCGCTGCCGCTGCCAAATTTATCACCGATATTATTCGAACTCGAGCTACTCGCCGTCCAACCTGCGGGCGCCGATCCACGCACGCCCGTACACGGCCATGTCGAACCCGACGCGCAGAGAAACTGTCCCGGCTCGATATTGGTCGGGTCGTAGGTCAACACCACCTGCGAATCGGCCGACCACGCGGCGCCGCCGTAATTGTCTCGGAAGGATTGAGCACGAGCCCGTTTGGAAGCGTCCAGTAATAGATAGACCCGGATTGATTCTGGTTCAGATAGCCGTTCGGTACGCCGCCGCAATCGAGCGCCGCGCCGGCTGGAATTACCAGACTCTCGTTGACGACTGTTGGAATGCCATCCGTCGTGACGCGCCCGTTTTCATAGGTGAGCGCGGTGTTGAGCGCATTCGTCAGAGCGCTGGATTCGTCGCACGACGCGCGCGTTCCGGTCGGCGGGATGCACGCTGAATTGGTGGCAGCGTTCGAAGGACCGTACCAGCTCCGATGCACGCCACCGGAGAATTGGCGGTAGTAGCAGTTGCTCGCGCCATCGGTGAAAATAACGCCACCGTCCGGCGTGCATCCGTGGAGGGGCCGAGTGCCGGTAGTGCCTTGCCCGATCACGAACTGACCGCCGCCCGAGGTGATGCCATTTGCAATCGCGTATTGCTCTACGTTGACGTTGGGCGCGCCGCTGGACTGCCCGTGGAGTGTGCTGAAGTCCGCAAAATCCATTACATCCTGTGCCTTGGTCTTCAGGCTCGGGATC
>DATAWY010000036.1:0-134249 GCA_036266955.1 Rhizomicrobium sp. | reverse complement strand
TGCCCCGATCAGGTGCGCCATGTCCGACTGGCTGTAGATGATGCGCCCGGTCATGCTCTCGTCCAGCAGCAGCCGCGCCAGCCGCTTGCCGAGGTCCATCGAGGAATTCCGCTCCACAAGCGCGTCGGTGTCCCGCAGCCGCCGTGCCATGAGCGCCAGGAGCGCCAGCGCGGCACCAGGCTCGGCCAGCAAGGCTTCCATGACCATCCTGCGGTCGATCCGCCAAAGCTCCGTACGCCGGGTGGCCTTGGCGTCGGCGGAGCGCGACGCCCCGTCCAGAACCCCCATTTCGCCGAGAACGGTCCCGGCGCCCAGCTTGGCCAGGAAGACGGATCGGCTGTCGAGGCCCTCCACCGTGACCTCCACCTCGCCGCTGATGATGGCGTAGGCGGCGTCCGACGGATCGCCGCGCTTGAAGACGACGTCATCCTTGCTGAACTGGATGGGGGTGCCGCTGTCCGCCAGGAGCCTGCGGCGCGCGGGCGAAAGAACCGCAAAAACGCCGTTGCGCGCCAAGGTATCGCCGACTTTGGACATTTTTTCGCCCCCGCCCCCGAGGGCGTCCCAATCCCCGAAACCCTACCAACCGGTTCCCGGCCCGGGAAGCCTTGGCATCCGGGAGACACCCCAATTCTGTGCAGAACGTGGCGAAATTGGCGGACAGGGAGAGATTCGAACTCTCGATACCCTTGCGAGTATGCCGCATTTCGAGTGCGGTGCTTTCAACCGCTCAGCCACCTGTCCGCGAGGTCCGACCCAGATACTTAAGTTTCCAGCCCCCCGCAAGCCGCGAGGGAGCTTCACGCGATCCGTCCTTCCGGGTCATCGATCCGAATCCGGGCCGCGCCGCTCTGCCGAGGCCAGCGGACCGCCTCCGCGAGCAATGCCAGGGCCTCAATCGCGATAGCCAGGCAAACTGAGCGGGAAACCGTGTCGCGCGCGCATCGCCCGGATTCCGCCACATCGCGGGGTCGCCGTGAATTGTGCCGGTTTCGTCCCAGCCCCACTCGCCGCAGCCGCCATTAAAGCTGCAGTTGGCCACGACGGAAACCCAGTAATGGCCAGAGTTGAGCTTGAGACCTTTCGGAAGAATGACGTACCTTTGGCGACGCGGATCGCCGGATTGGCGCGAGGGCCGTGGGTTCCAAGAGCCGGGTGCGTCCCCGCAGAAGCGCTACCCCCAAGCCAAAGCGATGACAGCCGCGAAATTCAATAGTGCAGTCCTGTCCATGAAAGTCCCCGAGGCTCCGGAAGTCAGGACGGCCCCTCCTCCCGGCCGCGAATGCTAGGCCGGGATCGGCATCCCTACAAGCGCAGCGCGTGGCAGACCGCAGGACGGCGGCTTACTGCCGGAAACGATACCCCGTGCCGCGCCTGTCCGAATTGCGCGGCCATGGCATCCTCGCCTAGTGTCCTTCGCTGGAGCGAAGTCGCATTTCGCCGTTTGGAGGGAACATGCCATGAAACTCGCCATCCTTGCCGCCCTGACGCTTTCGCTCGGTCTGTCGTCGTCCGCTTTCGCCCAGGATGACAGCAATAGCAGCAAGCCGTCGCCGACGCCGGCCCCGAACCCCACCTTCTTCAAGGCGCAGGAAACCGTCACCCCGGGCTCGGTGACGGTTGACGGAAACCGGATCGATTATTCCGCCCATGCCGGAACGCTGATCGTCCATCCGAAGGACTGGGATGACGCCACGCTTCCGCAGGGCGCCGACAAGGACAAGCAGGCGCAGGCCTCGATGTTCTACGTCGCCTACTTCAAGAACGGCGTCGATCCGCGGGAACGCCCGATCACCTTTCTCTACAATGGCGGTCCCGGGTCCTCCACGGTCTGGCTCCATATGGGCGCGTTCGGTCCGCGGCGCGTGATGACGGCCGATGATTCTCACTCGCCCGCCGCGCCGTATCAGATCGTCAACAATGACGAGAGCCTGCTCGACGCGAGCGATCTTGTTTTCATCGATGCGCCGGGCACCGGGTTCAGCCGGATCGCGGGCAAGGACAAGGAGAAGGCGTTCTACGGGATCGATCCCGACGCCCACGCCTTCGCCGACTTCATCAACCAGTTTCTGGCCAGATACGGCCGCTGGAACTCACCGAAATATCTGTTCGGCGAAAGCTACGGCACGCCCCGTTCCGCGGTTCTGGTCAACGAACTGGAGACCGAGAGAGACATCGATTTCAACGGCGTGGTCCTGCTCTCGCAGATCCTGAATTTCGCGCTCAGCCCCGACCGTCCCGAATTCGAGCCCGGCATCGATCTGCCTTATGAACTGGCGCTGCCGACCTATGCGGCAACGGCCTGGTATCATCACAAACTGCCACCGAACGCGCCCCAGGATCTGGTGACACTGATCCGGAAAGTCGAAGGTTTTGCCATGGGCGAGTATGCCATGGGGCTGGAGCGCGGCGCCCTGATCGGACCCGGCTGGCGCAAGGACATCATTGCCAAGCTGCACATGTACACCGGCCTGCCGCCCGACTACATCGACAAGGCCAATCTGCGCATCGACGGCGGCGAGTTCGAAAAGAGCCTTGAGGGCGCGAACGATATTACGATCGGACGTCTCGACACACGCTTTACCGGGCCGACGTTGGATCCGCTGAGTCAGCGCTCCGATTACGATCCGCAGTCCGCCTCGATCAGCTCGGCCTATGTCTCGGCCTTCAACGATTACGTGCGCAAGGCGTTGAACTACGGCCAGGACAAGCAATACCTGCCGGAGATCCAGGTCTACCGCTCCTGGGATTTTTCCCACAAGCCGCCCGGCGTGCAGTTCGCGCTGCGGGGAGCCGCCAACGTAATGCCCGATCTCGCCAATGCCATGAAGTACAACCCGAATCTCAAAATCCTGCTGCTCGGCGGCTATTTCGACCTCGCCACGCCCTATTATGAAGGCTGGTATGAGATGCACCACCTGCAGATCCCGCCGAAGCTGCAAGCCAACATCAACTATCGCTACTACACGTCGGGGCACATGGTGTATGCGCATCTGCCGTCGCTGAAACTGCTGCACGATGATGTTGCGGGCTTCATCAACCAGACCGACAACGTACGCAGGTAGGTGCGGCACGCCGTTTCGATGAATGGGAGATGAACGGCGCTGCCATGGTCCGTTCAGAACCGCGCCTGCATTCTCGCGTCACTGGTTCGGCCTGCTGCAAGCCCCTCCCCGCAGGCCGGGCCTCGAATCGGTGGAAGCCCGCATCGGCCAGTCCGGTGCGGGCTTCCGCTTTTTTCGCCAATCGGACGTCGCGGGCTTCTTTTTCCCGAACACCGAATTGAGGCAAACTCCGGCACAATCGACGGAGCATTCGAGCAATGCCGGGCAGCCAGGACTACGCCGCGGACCCCCGCAACGAAGACGTCCGCGTGTATCTCAATGGCGCGCTGGTGCCGCGCAGCGAAGCAAGGGTGTCGCTCTTCGATGCGGGATTCGTGCTGGGCGACGGTATCTGGGAAGGCGTGCGCCTTCACAAAGGCGGCCTGCTCTTTCTCGATGCGCATCTCGATCGGCTCTTCGCCGGCGCGCGCGCCATAACGCTCAACCTGGGACTTGAGCGCGATGAAATTGTCGCCGCGCTTCGCGCCACGCTCGCCGCGAACGGAATGCAGGACGGCGTGCACATCCGGCTGATGGTCACGCGCGGGGAAAAGAAGACGCCCAACCAGGATCCGCGAAACGCGCTCGGGCGGCCCACCATTGCCATCGTCGCCGAGTACAAGGAGCCAAGCCCGGCCGTCCGCGCGAACGGACTCGATCTCTTTACCTCGACGATCCGCTGCACACCGGCCGACATGTTCGACATGCGCCTGAATTCGCACAGCCGCCTCAATCTCGTCATCGCGCTGACCCAGGCGATCGCCGCGGGCGCGGACGAGGCGCTGATGCTCGATCCGCACGGATTCGTCTCGAGCTGCAATGCGACGAATTTCTTTTTCGTGGCCGGCGGCGAGCTGTGTACGTCCAGCGGCGATTACTGTTTCAACGGCATCACGCGCGAAAATGTGGTCGCGCTTTGCCGGAGCCACGCCATTGCTGTGCGCCTCGGCAATTTCACGCTTCACGACGTCTACAATGCCGACGAAGCCTTCGTGACCGGCACGTTCGGCGGGATCGTGCCGGTTCGTACGGTCGACGGGCGTTCGCTTGCCGTGGCGCCGCAGCACGGATTGACCCGCCGTCTCGATGCGCTCTACCGCCAACTGAAGGACGAGGACGCAGCGGCGGATGTGGTACGCGCGGCATCGCCATGAGCGCGGAGGCGCTCCGCATCGTCATGTGGTCGGGTCCGCGCAATATTTCGACGGCGATGATGCGCGCCTTCGAAAATCGCCCCGATACTTCCGTCATCGACGAACCGTTCTATGCCGCCTATCTGAAACTCTCGGGTATGGACCATCCGCTACGCGCGGAAACCCTCGCGGCGCATGAGAGCGATTGGCGCAAGGTGGCGGAGGTGCTCACCGGTCCGGTGCCGGATGGCCGCAGGGTCTTCTATCAGAAACACATGACGCACCACATGCTCCCGGAGATCAGTCGCGACTGGATGGCGGCCTGCCGCAACATGTTTCTCATTCGCGCGCCGGAAGCCGTGCTCGCGTCCTACAGCGCGAAACGTCCCGAATTCCTGTCCGAGGACATCGGCTTTGCCTCCCAGCGCGAGATGTTCGAGGCCGAAGCCGATAGGCTCGGTGCCCCGCCGCCCGTCATCGATGCCGAAGACGTCCTTCGCGATCCGCGCGGGACGCTTGGCGCATTATGCGGGGCGCTGGGCATTTCGTTTTCCGAACGCATGCTGCGCTGGCCGCCGGGACGCCGTCCAACCGACGGCGCCTGGGCGCCGGCCTGGTATGACTCCGTCGAACGCTCGACCGGATTTGCCCGGCCCCGCGGCTATCCGCCACTGACCGGCGAACTTCTCCGCATCGCCGATTCCGCGCGACCGCATTATAATTATCTGGAGAGGTACAGGATTTCCACTTAGGGTTCACGCCGAGCGATTACTTCCCCCTCCGCCTTGCGGAGCCTGTCCTCCGGCCGCGCTGTGCGCGGACCGGGGGGCTCGGCACCTCCCCACGATGGGGGAGGAAACATATCAGGCGCGCACATTTTCCTCCCCCGGCGTGGGGGAGGTCCGGCCGAAGGCCGGGGAGGGGGACGTGCCGCGGACGCGATTCAGATTCAAAATTCCACTCAGATGCCCCGCACCTCAACCAAGCGCCTGCGCGAGGTCCTGATAGAGGTCTTCCACATTCTCGATGCCGACGGAGAGACGCAGGAGATCGCGGGGGCAGGGGGTGTCGGGGCCTTCGACCGAGGCGCGGTGCTCCACAAGGCTTTCCACGCCGCCGAGCGAGGTCGCGCGCTTCCACACGCGCAGCCTTCCCGCCGCGGCAATGGCGGCTTCTTCCCCCGCCGCAATCCGTATCGACAGCATCGCGCCGAACCCGCCCCGCATCTGGCGCGCGGCGATCGCGTGACCGGGACATTCCGGCAGGCCGGGATAGAGGACATGCGAGAGTTGCGGATGCGCAGCGAGGCGGCGCGCCAGTTCGAAGGCATTTGCTGCGGCGAGCCGCACGCGGGGATAAAGCGTGCGCATGCCGCGCAGGAGCAGGAAAGCTTCGAACGAGCCGGGGATGGCGCCCAGCTGACCGCGCAGCTGCTTCAGCTTCCGCCACTGTGAGTCGTTCTCGCGTGTAACAAGAGCGCCCGCGATCACGTCGGAATGACCATTCAGATATTTGGTGGCGGAATGCATCACGAGGTCCGCGCCGAGCGCGAGCGGGCGCGTGAAGACCGGCGTGGCGACGGTCGAATCCACGGCGAGCCGCGCGCCGGCGCGATGAGCGATTGCGGCGGCAGCTTCGATGTCGACGATGTCCCAGAGCGGATTGGCGGGTGTTTCGATCCAGACGAGTTTCGTCGCCGCGGGCCGGACGGCGCCGGCGAGCACATCCATATCCGCCATGTCGATGAATTCGACATCGAGTCGCGATTCATGCGCGAGCCACTCGCGCAATCCCCAATACATCACGCGCGGCGCGACGACGTGATCGCCCGGTGCGAGAGACTGAAATATGCAGGTTGCCGCGGCCATGCCCGATCCGAACAGCATCGCCTCCGTGCCGCCTTCGAGTTCGGCAAGAAGTTTTTCCGGCTGGTCGTAGGCGGGATTGTTGGCGCGGGCGTAGCTGCGGCCGTGTGGATAGGAATTGTCGGCGTTGCGTTCGAAGGTCGAGGAGACGTGGAGCGGCGGGACGATGGCCCGCGTGCTCTCGTCCACCCATCCGAGCGCCTGCGCCGCCAGGGTTTCCGGAGAGAGGGGCGTGCTGTTCCTGCTGTTCATCGGTTTCGGTGAATCACGTTCTGCCGCTGACCGCTCCTTCATGCAGCACAATCGAAATTATTGCCCTGCAATTGCCCCCGGCTCTGAAGCGCTGTTGGGGAAACAGGTTCACGCGGAGTCGCGGAGCCGCAGAGAATTTACCGCCAAGGCGTCAAATGCGCCAAGGAAAAGATGGCACGCGAAAGCGCGCAAAAATCTCTTGGCGCCTTCGCGGCGAAATTTTCCTCCGTGTCTCCGCGCCTCCGCGTGCGAACCTTTTTCTGGACTGCGCTGCAGCTTTTGGCGGATGTCACGCGCGGCAGGGCGCGGCCGCGATGTTTCCCGAGGTCGCGACTTTGATTTGCTCGCGTTCCCTCGCCGGTTTTTCCTCGGCAAGCCGCGCCGACATCCAGAGTGCGACTTCGCGCAGGACCTCGTTGCTGCGGCGCCAATGGAGCAGGAGATGCGGCGCCTCCGGAACCACGCGCCAGGTTTTCTCTCCGCCAAGGGTGTCGAACAGGCGGCGTATGCAGCTGCGGCGGATGATCTCGTCGCGGTCGCCGACCATGGTAAGCGCGGGAACGCGGACATTTGCGGCTTCCGCGATCGAAGAGAAGGCGAGGTCCGCCATACCGCACAACATGTCGGGCCGGATGCGCCGCATGACGAGGGGATCTCCGATCAGGCGGATTGCCGCGGCGGGAGTCAGTTCCCAACCGCTCAGCCGCTCGAACACCAGTTCGGCATCGCCCGCCAGCCCACGCGCCGCCGCCGCGAGCAACGCGAGCACGCGCTGGCGAAATGCCGAGGCGAGCGCTCCGGGCGCGGCGAGCACGAGACCTTTGAGCTGCGGAACATCACCGCTTGCCGCGGCGTGCATCGCCACGGCCCCGCCCATGCTCTCGCCGAGCAGAAAGAGAGGCCCGCCCGCCTGCATGCGGCCGAGCAGGAAGCCGGCGGCTTCGCACGCATCTTGCGTCATGCGAGACGCGCCTGACCAGGTGCCGCGCGATGCGGTCGCGCCGAACCCGCGTTGATCGAATGCGAGCGCGGTAAAGCCACGGCGGGCAAGTCTGGGGCCGATTTCGTCGAACGCCGCCGAATAGTCGAAAGCCCCGTGCAGCAGCAGCACGGCGGCCCGGGCCTCCCGGGCGCGCCACAGACGGTAGGGGATTTCGGCGCCGTCCGACGCGGCGAGCTGACCGCATCGCAGATGCGCGCGCGGGTCGGCGCCCACATCCGCCCACAGCCGTGCGTCCGTCGCCCCTTCGACCGGATCCGAAGGCCGCAGGCGCAATCGCATGCGGTAGGCGCGCGAAAGAGCGCGCCGGACGTTCATCGCCCGGTCAGGCCGCGCGCCGCTCTGAAACCCAGGAACAGGAAGACCAGACACAGCGCAAGAAAGACCGCGAACAGAAATTTGGCGATGGCAAAGGAAGCGCCGGCGATGCCGCCAAACCCGAGAATGACAAGACCAAGAATCAGGGACAGAAGCGCGAGTTGCAGCATGCGGGACACCAGCCAATTGCTCCGTTGGGGGGGAACGCTTCGCCCACAGGCTTTGTTCCCGGGCCCGCCGCGACGGTCCCGATGCGCTCAGTGTTCAGGCGTTGAAAGCTTCACCTGATAGCCGCGGGCGGCGAGAAGGGCCGGCAGCCCATGCGGCCCCGCGAGATGTCCGGCGCCCACGGTGATGAAATAGGTGTGATGCTTCGACAGCATCGCGGCCAGGTGGTTCATCCAGCGGGCGTTGCGGTCGTCGATCAGGAGTTTCTTCGCGCCCGGCGTGCTCGAAAGCCCCGCGTTCATCAGCTTCGCGACCTCGTCCATGCGCCCTTCGCTCCAGGCGTCGACGAGCGCCCCGACCTCGTTCCTGTCGGTCTTGAGGTCTTTGAGCGAGGCATCGAATTCTTCCATTTCCAGCCTTCGGTCCTTGGGCATCAGCATCTGCAGCTGCTCGGGTATGGTTTCGAAGGTCTGGATCTGCTTCTTTTGCGCCTCGGCATAGGCCCACACTTGGTGATCCACGCCGCCGGCCGGAGAGTAGTGGATATTTTCCAGCAAGCGCGTCTGCAGCACCAGCGCGGCAAGCCAGGGCCTCATATGCACCAGCAATTCGGGCGGGACATGGGCGGCGAGAACTGCCGCGCGATAGTCCTCCCGCGAGTTTGCGTCCAGGAGGGATGGCAACGACGTCTCCGCGGGCAGCGTCCCGTTCTCGCGCACAAACGCGAGGGATTGCTGCTGGCCCTGCGCGCCGATGGGCGCCTCGAACACGAAAATGTCCGAAGCGGCCAACGCCGCGTCGATGGCGGGCGAATGCCAGTCGATGTTCAGCGGCAGGATGTGGATCGAACCGAACAGATAGGCCGTGGCGGCAGGCGACCGGACGGTCCACATCGCCGGGCGCGCCTTGATGGCGGCGACAACGGGCGCGGGCTCCTGCACGGGTGCTGCAACCGCGGGTCCAAGGGCGATGGACGCAGCAGTGAACAGGCAAAGGCAAATTGACCGGACCAGATCAATCATCGGCTATCCTTTTCTGCCGCCGGCCGGCGAGCGCAATTGCCTCTACGCCGTTCGCAGCCTATTGTCGAACAGGGGCTGGCTGCAACAGCGATCCTGACCGGGGCGATGATGCTCCGGGTGCCCCTCGACCGAGATCGCTTTTAAGGGGCAATCATGACCAGATCACGGCTTGGACGCACCGCGGCGGCGGGATGTTTCGCGGCGCTCTTCTGCCTTGCTGCGGGCGGGGCCGCGCAGGCGCAGATGAACATAACGACCTATCACTACGACAACCTCCGCACAGGCTGGAACCCGAACGAAACGACTCTGACGCAGGGCAACGTTTCCAATTCGACCTTCGGGGTGCTTGAGACCGTGTCGCTCGACGACCAGGTCGACGCGCAGCCGCTGATCGTCAACAACGAAACGATCAACGGCGGCCAGCACAACGTCGTCTATGTCGCGACCGAGAACAATTCCGTCTATGCCATCGACGCGCAGAGCGGGCAGGTGCTGCTGCAGACGAATCTCGGCACCTCGGTGCCCTATTCCGACCTTCCGGGCGGCTGCAACAACAACGGACCGGAAGTCGGCATCAATTCCACGCCGGTCATCGACACCTCCACGGGTACGCTCTACGTGATCGCATTGAATCTCCAGAGCAAGGGCAAGATCGTCTACTTTCTGCATGCCCTTTCGTTGACCACGCTCGCCGACACGGTGACGCCGGTCCAGATCACGGCGTCGGGCAGGCTGAGCAATGGCGCGACCTATGATTTCGACGCCGGCGTGAGCCGTCAGCGGGCCGGGCTGCTGCTTTCGAACGGCACGCTCTATGCCGGGTTTGCAAGCTTCTGCGACATTTCGGCCAATTTGTCGCGCGGCTGGGTGCTGGGCTGGCAGGAAAGTACGCTTGCCCCTCTGGCCAGCAACAAGCTGAACAACACGCTGGCGAGTTCGCCCGATGATTTCTTCCTCAGCTCGGTATGGATGTCCGGCTACGGCCTGGCCGCGAACAGTTCGGGGTCGGTCTATTTCGTGACCGGCAATTCCGACTACAGCGGCACGACCTACAACAAGAAGACGAACATCGCCGAGAGCGCCGCCGAGATGAGCTCCGACCTCTCCACGAAGCTCGGGCTGTTCACCGCTCCCGATCACAGCCAGCTTGACGAGGAGGATGGCGATTTCGGCTCCGGTGGTCTGATGCTGTTGCCGCCGCAGCCCGGAAAATTTCCGGACCTTGCCGCCGCGGCTGGAAAGGACGGGAACCTCTATCTTCTCGACGCCGATAAGCTCCACAAGCAGATTGGGGAATACCAGATCGGCGGGTGCTGGTGCGGTCCGTCCTACTATCAGGACAGCGACGGGCTGGGCCGCGTTGTCACCAGCGGCAATACCTCGGTCATCGTCTGGGCCGTGGAGGGCAAGCACACGCCCAGTCTGGTGCGAAAGACGCAGTTCAACGGCATCACGGACGGTCAGGACCCGGGCTTCCTGACCAGCGTTTCGTCAAACGGCACGAATGCCGGAACGGCCATCGTCTGGGCGGTCGGACGTCCCACCAACGATGATCCGGCTGATGTCGACCTCTACGCCATCAATCCGGACACCGGCAAGCAGCTGTTCAGCGAAACGGCGGGGGCGTGGCCGAACGTAAACGGGAATGCCAATCTTGTTCCCGTGGTGGACAACGGGCTCGTCTATGTGGCAACGGACCAGATGCTTACGATCTTCGGTCCCGGCGGCAGCGCAAAGGTCCATCTGCCGAACATCCGGCATGTGGACGCGCGCAAGGCCCTGGCGCCGGGCGAGCACGAAATCTACGCCATCATGCGCGGCATCAAGGGCGCGGACATCACCGCGACGAAACGCAGCGGCGAACTGGTCCGCATCGACGCGACCCTCGCCCGCCGCAGCTCGCATTTTGCAGCGCCCGCGCTCGGTCACGCACTGATCGCACAGGGAACCTTCGACAGGTCCGGCGTGCTGCAGGCCGAGGCGATCCTGCACGCGAAAGATCATTCCGCCCTGTGGCCCTCGGACCGGTAGGGCACGGTCCGGTCGAATTGAATCGTTGGAGAGGACTTCCCCCTCCCCGGCCTTCGGCCGGACCTCCCCCACGCTGGGGGAGGAAAGCAATGGTGCGCGCCTTGTCTTTCCTCCCCCAACGTGGGGGAGGTGCCGAGCGCAGCGAGGCGGAGGGGGAAGTATTAACTTGACGTGAACGGATTCCGCTTTGGCGCGGCGGCTTGGCAACAATGCAGGGCAGGCCGTTGCCCGCGTTTCCACACGTCCAAACATTCTTCGGATTCTACGTTCGAAATCCGCGGCCGTTCGTCGCCGGCCGGCTATCCTACTGCACCGTAACCGACACCGGGTTCGAGGGAATCCCGTTCGCGACGACTTCGAGCGTGCTGGCGCCGGTTTCCATGCCTGCCGGCACGTCGAAATGCGTGGACACGGTTGCGGCCCCGGTCGCCACGGCCATGGTGCTGTGATGGTGGGTGCGCGCGTAGAAGACGTGGCCGGTCGAAATGTTGGTGATGCGCACCAGCGGATAGTTGGTCGCGGTTTCGACCTCGTCTCCGAAGGCGGCGGCCTGCGACAGGCCGTTAAACTGTGTGCCGGAGATTTTATAGGTCGCGCCGCGGGTCACCGTTGACAGGAAGGACGAAATCGTCGGCTGCCAGGCCGCCTGGTAGGTGCCGGAGGACTGATACACTTCCGTGCCGCCGACGAGAACTTCACCGGTCGGCAGCGTCATGAGCGGCGTATACGGCCCCACCTGTCCGACGTTCTCGCTCGTCAGATTGGTGCCGTCGAACTCGTAGAACGAGCCGCCGGAGCCTTCCACCAGCACGTTGCCGTCCGGCAGCAACGCGGCCGCCGTGTCCGCCGCCTGGTCGCCATTGGGAAAATCCGGACCCGCCGTCCAGCCGCTGCCGGGGGTGTAGATCGCTGTATGCGCCGCCGATTGCCCCGAATGCAGGGCGCCCGTTGCGTAGACCGTGCCGTCGGGCCTGAGGATGCCGGGGCCGGTTTCGCCGGGCGAATAATAGCACCAGTTCTTCGGCGGAACCTGGATGCAATCGCACACCGTGCAGGGGCCCTGCAGATTCACGCCGGTGCTGCCCAGGCTCTTCCATTTGCCGGATGACGGATCGTATTCCTCGGACTGCGGATTGTCCTTGACGTCCCAGGTGAGGATGTGGCCGGTGGGCAGCAGCGTCCAGCCTTCCTCGGCGTTCCAGTCGTTCTTGTGCTTCGATTGAAGCTCGGTCCATTTCAGGGTCGAGGGATCGAGCGCCGCGACGCGCTTGAAGAACTTCTGTCCGACTGCGAACTCGCCGTTCGGCAGCACGGCGGATGGCGAATCCCCGATCCATTTCCATCCCTTCGGCGGTATCAGCGTGGTCCAGTAGTTCCCGGCCGGATTGTAAACCGCGCCCTGGTTGGTGAAGGCGAACTGGTCGAAATTGTATTCGCCGCCGGCAATCACCAGCCGTCCGTCAGCCAGCACGGCGGAGGCGAAGTAGAGCGGCTGATAGCCCGCGGGCAGGCTCGCAAGCTGGCTCCAGGTTCCGTTCACATAGCTTCCGGTATTATCCGGCGTGAGCTTGTACCAGGTGCTCTCGCTATAGGATTGCACCATGAGTGTGCCATCCGTGAGCAGGAACTCGACGAGCGCACCGTTCGGCGGCTGGTGTGTGAGTTTCACCATTTTCTGGGCACTGGAGAGCTTGGGAAACAGCGCCAGGCACATCGCGAAGAGTGCCGCGGGAAGGCGGAGTGACATCGGGAAATCCCCTCGAAGCTGACGAAGCGTCTCCGGACGCTACAGCCTCTCGCGCCGGCCGGAAAGACGGACTCGCCTGGGGCGGCGCCGCGGCGGATCAAGCCTTGCCGCCGGTGCGCTCCTACCGGATTTTCTCCAGCGACGAGCGCAGGGCAATCAGCTCCACCGTGCAGCCCCGTAGCGGCGCGAGCAGCCTCTCGATCCCGGTTTCACCCAGCCTGGCGTAATTTTCGCGCATCGCGGCGACCGATAGCTTGAGCGCGGCGAGGTCCGCTTCCTGTCTTTCCCAGCCCGCATTCATGGCGGCCACCGCTCCGAAACTGTTGTTTCAAGGAAGTGCTTGTTGCGTTGGGGCCTGCCCATCCGCCGTCGGGCCCGCCTTCGTGCCGTCGCCGGTGGCTGACAATTTGCGGGCCGGCGCCTGCTGATTCCACCAGCCGCCGCCCAGCGCCTCGAACAGTGCCACCGAATCGGCCAACCGGCTTGCACGCGCCTGTACGAGCGCGATTTCCGCCTGCTCATACGCCTGCTCGGCGGCCAGGACCGCAAGGACGCTCACGTCCCCGAGCTTCAATCGCAGCTGCCGGGATTTGAGACTCCGTGCGGCGGCGTCCTGCGCGGCGGCAGCGGCCCCGAGGCTGTCGGCGTCCGACCGGATTGCCTCGAGCGTGTCGGCGACGTTGCGGAATGCCGAAAGCACCGTGCTGCGATATTGCGCGAGGGCCTGATCATAGGCGGCGCCGGCGGCCCGCGTCTTGTGCAGGAGCGCGCCGCCATCGAAGAGTGTCTGCGTCAGGCCGCCGGCGACGCTCCAATAGGCACTGCCCGGCGTGAACAGGCTGGAAACCCCGGTCGCGATGGTGCCGTCGGAGGCGCTCAGCGAAATGTTTGGAAGCTCGTTGGCGATCGACACGCCGACCCCGGCGCTCGCGGCATGGAGATTTGCTTCCGCCGTGCGCACGTCCGGCCGCTGATCGACAAGCTTTGCGGGAATGCTGAGGGGCAGCTCGCGCGGCAGCTCAAGCGCGTCCAGCTGAAAAGTCTGCGGGAGCTGATCAGCCGGAAAGCGCCCCGCAAGCGCAGCAATGAGATCGCGCTCCTGCGCAAGCTGTTTCTGCAAGGGAGGGAGTGACTGCCGCGCCTGCGCCAGCGCCGTCTCTTGAAGCGCCACATCGGCGCCCGATTCCTGACCGAGCGAGAGTTGCCGATTCAGTATGTCGAGAGATTGACTCTCATCTTTGACGATAATTTCCGTCGCGTCCATCTGGCCGCGCAGCGAGGCCTCCTGGATCGCGGCGGCGGCAAGGGCCGACGTCAAGGTGAGCCGGGCGGCCACGACCTGATAGTGCTGCGCGTCCTGGCTTGCCTTCAGCGATTCGACGGCGCGCCGGTTGCCGCCCCACACATCGAGAGTCCAGTTCGCCGAGAGTTCGGCGGAGTACAGGTTGAAATAAGGTTGGTAGCTGAATAGCGTCGGAGAGAGCACGGTCGAATTGAGATTGCGGCTGGCATTGAGGTTTGCGCCGATCGTCGGGAAGTACACCGCCTGCTGCGCGTACACATCCTCCCTGGCGACGCGCAGAGCGGCCTTCGCGGATTGCAGATCCGGGTTCGATTTCAGCGCCTGCGCGATCAGCACAGCGAGCGCGGGCGAATGAAACAGCGACCACCACTGCGCCGGAATGTCTTCGCCTGCGACGAAGCGCTGCGCTTCGCCGTCTTTGCTCTGCGCGGACGATGTTGCAGTGGGAAGCGGCGTGGCCGTCAGCTGTTTTTCGGGGGGCGGCGCGGGCCGCTTGAAGTCGGGGCCCACCGTACACGAAGCGGCAGAGAGCAGCGCAAACCCGAATGCGGCGCAGGCCGGGACTGTCGTTCGCGCTTTGAGATACCACTTCCCCCTCCGCCTCGCTGCGCTCGGCACCTCCCCCACGTTGGGGGAGGAAAACGACGGTCGCCCCATTGTTTTCCTCCCCCAACGTGGGGGAGGTCCGGCCGAAGGCCGGGGAGGGGGAAGTCTTTCGAACGAGTCAATTGGAGTGGAGAGTGCTCCAGTCATGTTTCCGCTCCCACATTCGCTGCAGACGTCGTGGGTTGCCGTCTCGAAAACGTCTCGATCAGAACCGGCAGGACAATGAGGATAAGAGCCGGCGCCAGGATCATCCCGCCGACGACCACGATGGCGAGCGGCCTTTGGACCTGCGAGCCGATGCCCGTAGACAGCGCGGCTGGAAGCAATCCCACGCCGGCGGCCACGCAGGTCATGAATACCGGACGGAACTGAATCTGGACCGTGCGCACCAAAGCGGTCGCGCGATCGATGCCGAGTGACAGCAGCCGGTTGTAATAGGAAAGCACGATGATGCCGTCCATCACCGAGATGCCGAACAGGGCGACGAACCCGATCGCGGCCGATACGCTGAACGGCGTGCCGGCCGCCCAGAGAGCAAATATGCCGCCGATCATCGCCATCGGCATGACGCTCGCAGCGAGAAGCGTATCGGTCAGCGAGGAAAAATTGACGTAGAGCAGGATGCCGATCAGAACGAGGCTCAGCGGCACCACGAAGGTGAGACGGGTAAGCGCCTCCTGAAGCTCGCCGAATTCGCCGACCCATTCCAGACGATAACCGCCCGGTATCCGCACCTGATCCTGGATCTTCTGCTGTGCCTCCAGGACGGCGCTGCCCAGATCCCGTCCGCGGACGCTGAATTTGATGGGGATGTAGCGCTCCTGGTTCTCGCGATAGATGAAGGAGGCTCCGGAGACGAGTTTGACGCTCGCGACGTTCTCGAGCGGTATCGGGATGGCGGCGCCGCCCGACGGATTGGGTGCGCCGATGACGATGTGGCGAATCGAATCGAGGCTGTTGCGGTATTGCGGCGCCAGCCGCACGATGATCGGAAAATTGCGATCGCTTCCTGTTTCGTAGAGATTGCCGGCTGCTTCCCCGCCGATCGCCGCCGTGACGGTGTTGTTGATGTCGCCGGGCATCAGGCCGTATCGCGCGGCCGCGAGGCGATTGATGTCGATCCTGACCGTCGGCTGGCCGAGCGAGCTGAAGATGGCAAGATCGGTGACTCCCGGAACGGTTGCCATCACCGCCTTGATCTTCGCCGCCGTCTGCTCGAGCGTCTGCAGATCATTGCCGAACAGCTTGACCGAGTTTTCGCCTTTCACGCCCGACGCCGCCTCTTCGACATTGTCCTCGATGTTCTGCGAGAAATTGAATTCAACGCCCGGGAAGCGGTTCTGGAGCGCCTGGCTCATCTGGTCGGTCAGCTTTTCCTTGTCGATTCCTGCCGGCCATTGATCGAAAGGCTTGAGCGGTACGAAAAATTCCGCGTTGAAGAATCCGGTTGCATCGGTTCCGTCGTCCGGGCGCCCGTTTTGCGACACCACGGTGACGGTCTCCGGATAGGTTCTCATGAGCCTGCGCATCTCGTTGACGTAATGATTGGCCTCTTCCAGCGAGATCGACGTCGGCATGGTCGCGCGGATCCAGAAGTTCCCTTCTTCCAGATGCGGAAGAAATTCCATCCCGAGGGAACGCACGATCAGGACGGCAATTGCGAACAGGAGCACGATGCCGCCCAGCGAAATCGTGCGGTTGGCGAGCGCAAACTCCACGATCGGCCCGCTCAGCCGGCGCAACAGCAGCACAAGCCGCGTTTCCGTCTCCTCGATCCTGTCCGGCAGGAACAGCGCGCTCAGCGCGGGCGTGATCGTGAAGGTTGCGATGAGTCCGCCCGCGATGGCGTAGCCGTAGGTCTGCGCCATCGGCCCGAAAATATGCCCCTCGACACCGGACAGCGTGAACAGCGGAACAAAGGCGGCGATGATGATCGCCGCCGAGAAGAAGATGGCCTTGCTGACCTCCTGACCGGCCACGAAAATGGAGCCGAGCTTCCCCGACAGGCCCGCCATTGCGGCGCGCGCGTGCCGGTCTCTTCGTTCGGGCCGGTCGGCGACAAAGCCCGAAAGATGCCGGAAGACGTTCTCCATCATGATGACGGTTGCGTCGACCACGAGTCCGAAGTCGATCGCGCCGACGGAGAGGAGATTGGCCGATTGGCCGCGCAGAACGAGCGCCGTCACCGCGAACAGAAGCGCGAAAGGAATGGTCGTCGCGACGATCAGCGCGCTGCGGAGGTTTCCAAGGAATATCCATTGAACGAGGAAAATCAGGATAATTCCCATGGCCATGTTCTCGAGCACGGTATGGGTGGTGACATCGATCAGTTTGGTGCGGTCGTAGATCGGCCGGATGAAAACGCCCGGCGGCAGCACGCCGGTGCTGTTTATTTTTGCGACCTCGGCTTCGACGGCACGCAGCGTCGGCATGCTTTTTTCGCCGCGGTGCATCAGCACGGTGCCCTGCACGATGTCGTCGTCGTTGTCCTGGCCTGCGATGCCGAGCCTTGGTTCATGCCCGACGATCACCCGCGCCACGTCGCGCAACAGGACCGGCGAACCGTTGTTCGAAGCGAGCACCGTGTCGCGCAACGCGTCCATCGACTGGATGAGCCCCACGCCCCGGACGATCGCCGACTGCGGACCGATATTCACGGTCTGTCCGCCCACGTTGACGTTGCTGTTGTCGATCGCCTGCAGCACCTGGGGAAGCGTCAGGCCGTAACTCATCAGTCTGTGCTGGTCGACAACGACGTCGTAGGTCTTGGTCTTGCCGCCCCAGCCGGTGACGTCGATTACGCCCGGCACCGCCTTGAACCTGCGTTCCAGGATCCAGTCCTGGATCGTCTTCAGATCCTCGACGGAGTAGCCCGGCGGTCCTACGACGCGATAGCGGTAGATTTCGCCGATGGGACTCTCCGGCGACAGCTGCGGCTGGGCATTGTTTGGAAGGGGTGACAATTGGGTCAGCCGGTTGGCGACCCATTGCTGCGCTTCGTCATAGGTGAAGTCGTAGGTGAACTGCAGCTTGACGTCGGAAAGCCCGAACAGGGAGATCGTGCGGATGGCCGTGACATGGGGGATGCCGGCCATCTGGATTTCGATCGGCACCGTAACGTAGCGTTCCATCTCCTCCGCCGACTGGCCGGGACTTTGCGTCACGACTTCCACGAGCGGCGGAACGGGATCGGGATAGGCTTCGATGTTCAAAAGGCGAAAGCACATGATGCCCGCACCGAAGAACAGCAAAAGCAGCACCACGACCAGGACGCGTTGCTTGAGCGCGAAGGCGACGATGGAACTCATGATTGTTCCGCCGCCTTAGAGTACAATAGGGTCGTATTGAATTGTTGGAGAGGACTCCCCCCTCCGGTTTGCTCCGCTTCGCTTCGCAAACCGCCTCCCCCACGTTGGGGGAGGAAAGAAAAGGTGCAGGCCATTTCTTTCCTCCCCCAGCGTGGGGGAGGTGCCGAGCGCAGCGAGGCGGAGGGGGAAATGTTGCATCAAGATGACGGCGATCCGCTCTAATCCGGCTGCGAGGCGCGGTCGATGAAGAGGGCGCCGCTCGTCACGACCGTATCGCCGTTCCCGAGTCCGGAAAGCACTTCCACCTCGCCGGTCTGCGTGCGGCCCACCCGGATGCTCCGCAGACCGAGGCTGCGATCCTTGTGGGCGAGCCAGACATGGACCTGATCGTCTTCATAGATCACGGCATTCGCCGGCACCGCGAGCGAGGTGCGGTCGGCGGCCGTGTGAATCCCGACAGTTGCGAACATGAGGGGCTTGAGCACGCCGCCGGGATTTTTCAGTTCGGCCCGCACGGCGAGCCGGTGGGTTGTGGGATCGATCGAGGGGGCGATCCAGGCCAGTCGGGCGGTAAAAATCTGGTTGGGCAGGGCGATGACGCGGATGTCGGCGAGTTCTCCCACGCGCATCAGCGGTGCATCGGTTTCGCGCACGTTGCCCAGCACCCAAAGTGTCGAAAGATCGCCGATCGAGAACACCGGATTGGCCGCGCCCGCCTGGATAAATTGCCCAAGTCCGACCTGCCTCTGGATCACGGTGCCGGCGATCGGCGCCACAACCGTGGCTTCGGACGATGGTCCCTGCACGGGTTGATTCTTTTCGATGGTCGCGATTGCCGCATCGCCGAGCCCCAGGATGCGCATGCGGTTGCGCTGCGCCTCGAGCGCGGTCTCGGCGGTTCGCAGCGCCGCGTTGGCCGTCGCAAGATCGGATTGTGCCTGCTGCCAGTCTTTCAGCGCGGCGCTCTGGCCCAGGTAAAGCTGGTGCTGGCGCGCTTCGTTTTCGACGGCCACCTTGTCCTGCGCCTGGGCCGCGTTCAGTGCATCCGTGGCCGCGACGAGATCGTTGCGCGCCTGAACCGCTTCCGTCGCTTCCACGCTCATCAGCGGTGCGCCCTTTGCCACGCGATCGCCGAGATTGGCGAAGAGCCGCGTCACGCGGCCGGAATAGGGGGAGTAAACAGCCGTCGTCGTAGTGTCGTTGGGCGCGAGCGCACCTTCGGTGACCACCAGGCCCTCGAACAGCAATGGATGCACCTGCGCAAATTTCAGGTCTGCCCATTGCTCGGGCGTGGGCCGGAAGGTGCCTGGTATGGAGGGCGGCGGCAGCGGAGGCGCTGCGCTGAACAGCGTGTTCCACAGCCACGGACCGACGACGAAAATCAGCAGGGCCGCGGCCGCGGCAAGAGTCAGTACACGGATTTGTTCGCGCTGCGACAGCCGCATGTTGTCGGGCAGGCGCCAGCCTTCTTCCTGCAAGACGGTTCTCCTGGGCGGGGACACCGGGCGGCCGTCTTGAGTCCAAGGGCCGCCTCGCCGCGCCGCAGCAATAGCGGACGATGCTTACAGGAAGCTGACAGGCGCTCCGCTCGCGTGATAATTTCGCGTCCTCTGTTAAAGGAAGTTCACCCGGCAAAATGCGGCTTCTGCTCGTCGAGGATAATGTCAGCCTGATCCAGCTCGTTTCGAAGGGTCTCGGGAATGCCGGCTTTGAGGTCGACAGTGCGGGGTCGCTTGCGGAATCCTTCGATGCGCTGGCAGGCGGCAGTTACGCGGCGATCGTGCTCGACCTCGGATTGCCCGACGGCGACGGCGGCGCGGTCTTGCGCCGCTTGCGCGAACGCGGCGATTCGACGCCGGTTTTGGTGCTGACCGCGCGTGGCACGCTCCAGGACCGGGTGACGGGGCTTCACCAGGGCGCCGACGATTATCTGGTCAAGCCGTTCGCGCTTGAAGAGCTTGTGGCGCGCATCCACGCGCTGCTCCGCCGGCCGGGCGATTTTCTGGGGCGGTTGCGCCGCGCAGGCAATGTCGCCTTCGATGCGGTCGCCCGCCAGGCCTATGTCGACGAGCAGCCGCAGATTCTGTCGGCGCGCGAAACGGCTCTGCTGGAGCTTCTGATCGGGCGGGCAGGAAGGGTGGTCACCAAATCCTATGCGGAAGCTAATCTGTTCGGGCAGTCGGAAGAAATCCGCTCGAACGCGATCGAGGTGTATGTCCACCGGCTGCGCAAGCAGCTGGCCGATTTCGGGGCCACGGTGGAAATCCACACCGTCCGCGGCGTCGGCTATCTGTTGACGGAAGCGCGATCCTAGAGCGGAAACCATCAAGTTGAATCGCGTCCTCGGCACGTCCCCCTCCCCGGCCTTCGGCCGGACCTCCCCCACGCTGGGGGAGGAAAACATATTGCGCGTCTCATGTTTCCTCCCCCAGCGTGGGGGAGGTGCCGAGCGCAGCGAGGCGGAGGGGGAAGTATTGGCTCAACGAGAACGGACTCCGCTCTAATGCCGCGCGTGGGCTCAATATTGTCCCGCATTCTCTGGCTGCATGTGCTGGCGCTTGCCGCCGCCGCGATCGCGATGCCGCTTGCGACCTACTTTCTCCTCGATACCACCGCCAACGGCTTCGAGAACCAGACCTTGCGTGCTCATGCCGAAAGCCTCGCCTCCTATCTGAGGCCGGGAGCGGGCGGGCGCTGGCGCCTCGATCTGCCGCCAGACCTCAGGACCTTCTATCTGCACGGCTTCGACGGCTTCGCCTATTCGATCGTCGATAATTCCAACCGGGTTCTTTTCTCGTCGCTCCGCGACGGCCGCGAGTTGCCCGGCGGAAAGGACGTCGGCCATTCGCCCTCCTATTTCCAGCACCGGTCCGGGAAGTCGATCTATTACGGCGCCAGTTTTCCCGTCACCAGGGACGGCAGGACGCTGCGCATCCAGGTCGGGCAGGATCTCGAACATCCCGATGTCATCATCGACGACATCGTCGCGGGCTATCTCGCCCATGTGGCGTGGTTCACGATTCCCATCATGCTTCTGCTTCTCGTCGCCGACATACTGATCGTGCGCCGCGCGCTTCGTCCCCTGACCAGGGCTTCCGACATGGCGCGCGCCATCGATCCCGGCCGCATCGATCTGCGCCTGCCGGAAGCCGGCGTTCCCACCGAAGTACGACCACTTGTACTTGCGGTGAATCAGGCGCTCGACCGTCTGGAGCAGGGCTTCCGCGTGCAGCGCGAGTTCACGGCCGACGCCGCCCACGAGCTGCGCACGCCCCTCGCCGTGCTGCGCGCGCGCATCGATACGCTCTCCGACGCGGACGCCGCGGCGTCATTGCGCTGCGACCTCGAGAACATGGCGCATGTCCTCGATCAGCTTCTCGCCGTGGCGGAGCTCGAAGCAAACACGGAAAGCACGATGGAATCGGTCGATCTGCACGGCGTTTGCGGCGACGTCGCCGCGGGGCTCGCGCCCATCGCGATCGCGCAGAACAAGGACATCGCGCTCACCGGAGCGGGCGCGCCCGCGCTGATCCGCGGCAACGCGCCGATGCTGCATCGCGCCATCCGGAATCTCGCGGAGAACGCGCTGCGTCACACGCCGGAAGGCACAAGCGTCGAAATCGGCGTCGCCCGGGACGGCGCGGTCAGCGTCTCAGACGAAGGCCCGGGCATTTCCGCGACGGAGCGCGAACTCATCTTCCGCCGCTTCTGGCGCCGCGACCGCACCCGCGCTGACGGCGCCGGCCTCGGCCTCGCCATCGTCTCGCGCATCGTCGAAGCGCATTCAGGCGAAATCGATGTTTCCAATCGCCCCTCCGGCGGCGCCGTCTTTTCGATCCGGTTTCCCGCCATTCTCCCTCGCCCCCGCGAAGCGGGGGAGAGGGCTGGGGTGAGGGGGGCTGGCCGCTTCGCAACGCGGCCAGAATGAAACCCGGACCAAACAGCGGAGCTTCAGACATCTCATCTGTGGCAGGCGCCCCCTCGCCCCAACCCTCTCCCCCTTCGGGCTGGTCACGGAAATGCTGCCGCAGCGTCTTCCCCGGCCGGCGTGGAGAGGATCCGGAGCGGCATTGCGCGCCCTCCCGGTTCGTTATACGCCTCTCCGCGCTCGTTGCCGGGTCGCCCGGCCCTTGGGCGCATGGCGCTACGAAGCGTCCGGGTGGCTTGCACTCATGATCGCGCGCTGCTGGCTGCATATCGGGACCGGAAAGACCGGCATTACGACCATCCAGCACTATCTTGCGCGCAATCGGAATGCGCTTCTCGCGCAAGGCTATCTTTATCCGGTGGCGCCCGGCCGCGGCAATCACCACGCCCTTACGGCGTATGCGCTCGAGGACAGGAAAGTCGATGAAACCCGCAAACGTCTCGGTCTTGTCGATCCCGGGCGGCTGGCCGCATTCCGGCGCGATTTTCCAGACGCGCTGCAAGTCGAGGCCGCCCGGAGCGCCGCCTCGAATCTGATCTTGTCGAATGAGGTCTTGAGCGTACGCCTGCGGACGCCGGCGGAGGTCGAACGCATCAAGAGCCTCTGCGATCGAATCGCTGCGAGCACAAAAGTGATCGTATATCTCCGCAACCAGGTTGACTTCATGGTCGGCATCTACACAACCTCCGTGACGGGCGGCAACGCCAAGGACTTCGAACTGGCCTGGATGCGAATCGCGGATTATGCCGCGATGCTGGCACGATGGTCGGCGGTATTCGGACGCGAGAACATCATCGTGCGCCGCTACGACAAAAGCTGCCTTCAGGGCGGCGACGTACGCAGCGATTTTGCGCAGCAGCTCGGGCTCGATGCGAGCAGGCTTATGGTCACCCGGGACCTGAACAGATCGCTCGATACGGAGAGTATCGCTTTCCTGCGCGCGTTCAACGCTCGCGTTCCAACGGCGCTGGCCGAGCAAATAGCGCCGGTTCGCTACGCGATTGCGGCCGTGCTTGGCAAGCGGCGCGGCGGAACGAGATTTGCGATCCCGCGGGAGCTGGCCGCCCGGATCGAAGACTCGTTCGAAGAATCGAACGCGCAGGTCGCAATGGAATATTTTTCATCTCTGTCCGGCCCTCTCTTCCCGCCGCCGTCCTGCGTCGGCGATGGCTCCAACGACGTCGCCCCGCCTGGGATGTTTCGCATGGCGGCGACGCTCGTTCCCATGGGGATTTATTGGTGGCTCGCGCGATGGCTTCGCCGCGCCGGCGATACATGGCGGCCTGCGGGCCCCAGTTCGAGGTGATGGTTTTTCAGCTGCCGTCACAAGTGTGATCACTCCGAATAGGAAACCTTCGGCTGCGGGCAGTGCGTCGCGCGCGGCGGATTGAGGTTCCGGCCGTCGCTCAACCAGCATTGGTCGAACACCGAACAGTAGCAGACGCGATACCGGAAACTTTCGCCCGCCGTTTTGAGCGCGTACCAGCTCCTGGCGTTGTCGGGGGCGAGCGGATACCGGACAATCGATATGACCTTATCCGGACGCACCACGATTCCCGCGCTCCCGCTGGTGGCCAGGCCGCCGCTCAGAAAGACGGACCTGTTCGGCTGGGCGACGTCCGGATTCTTCCGGATGCGGCAGCAGTCCCAGAGAAGCGTGCGGGAATCGGGATAGGGCTTGCCTTTCCAGAACACTTCCAGCGTTTCGATCTCGGCAGGCCCCCAGGCGAAGTCACGGGAATGGCGGGCCATTTCTAGGCAACGATGGGAGAGCGATCAACGGTGCTCCCGGCCTCATGGGGACGTGGATGGCGCGCCGGGGACAGCCCGAGATCGTTCGAGTTGACAGCGATGTGCGCCGGGAATGCGGATGGGAGACGGGCGAACAGATTGTTCCCTGGTGCAGGCAAAAAAGGCAGGGAAACCTGTGCCCGCAACTGGGTGTGCACGGTATTCGCATCGAATGCGGCGGCCATTTTGTGCGGCAGCAAGGGCCGGTCAACCGGATCCGGCGTGGCCGCATAGATGTCCCGAAGGGCGGTCGAGAGTCGTTTCGGATCGATGTCCATCGCGTTCAGCCGCTCCGCAGCCGCGGCAGGGCGGCGGCGAGTGCGGCGATTTCCGCCTGCCGGTGGCAGTCCATCTTCGCCATGATGGATTTCAGCTGGGCGTTGAGCGTGTTGGCGCTGACGCAGCGCTCCGCGAGGATCTCCGCGGTTGAGCGGCCCGTGCCGAGTTCGACGGCGATCTCGGCTTCCGCCTTGCTCAATGCGAACAGCGCCCGCAGGTGGCATACGAGGGAGATATCTTCCGCGTCCGGGTCGCGAAAAACCAGCATCACTCCCGCGCTTCCGGCGCGTCCGATCAAGGGTGTGACGCTGATCAGGCAGGGCGCCTTGCCGGCTTCGCGCCGAACGGCCACGGAGCCGGCGCGCGGCGAGGCGGGAGCCGATGCCAGTGCAATGGCCTGTGCCAATGCCGTTGCGTCGGCCTGCGAACGCGTGGTCACCTTGCCGTTGCGGAGCCCGAAGCCGTCACCCCGCGCGAGCACGGTCTCCGCCGCGCCATTCGCGGCGAGAAGGCGACCGCGCCGATCGACCGTGCAGATCGCCAGCGCCAGCGTGTCGAGCGCATCCTTCGCGCGGTTTTCGCCGCGGCGTGCGGCGGTCAGTTCGCCCTTGAGCTTCAGAACCCTGGCGATGGTCGCGGTGTGCGGAAGCAGACGGTCGAGATCGTCCGGCTCGAACGGGTCGGCGCGCCGGTCGCGATGTATGCCGATAAAGCCGTCGCCCCACGGGACGTCAAACCTCCCGCCGATGCAATGAAAGGTGTCGTCCCCCTCCGGTTTGCTCCGCTTCGCTTCGCAAACCGCCTCCCCCACGGTGGGTGGGAACACGATGGCGCGACAGTCTTGGTGAACGTACCTCCCAGGTTCATGAAAAGATGTGTGCTCACGCCAGCCCCTGAACGGGGGGAGAGGGAGTAATTCTTTTCAAACGTCAGTTGCGTCTCCCGGGCATCGGACGGGTTTCGCCATCCGACGCGTAGCCCAACCGCTCCATCACGGCGCCGTGGTCCCGTACGATCTGGTCGCGCAAGTGAGGGTCGAGTATTCCTTCCCAGGAGCGGGGTTTGCCGGCACGGAAGAATTTGGGCGAGCTGCGCGGCCGCTCGCCGAATCCGTGCGTCTGTTCTTCTGCCTGGAGGCGGTTGAAATTCACGGCCTGAGCTGCACGGTGGATGAATTCCGGATCCTTGCGGAAACCGGCTGCCGCCGCCACGCGCGCGAAACTGCCGACGGGATCGCCGCGCAAATCTTCGTAGCGGGTCAGGGTGATCGGATAGGGTGTTTCGTCGAGCCAGGACGCGATGTTGGCGCTCCACGATCCTATGCGCTCGTGGATCGGCATGATCATTCGCGGCCCGGCCGGCGCCATGACATGGTCGCGGTTCATGATGGCAACCGCGGTCTGTATATCGATCCCGAGGTGGTGAGCAAAAGAGGCCGCCACGTCGAACGGATGCCGCACCAGATAGATGACCGAACTGACGTGATCGGGGGGATAGAGCCACTCGCCCGCGCGCGTGCGAAACGCGAGATCGTGCACTTTGACCAGAATCAATCCTGCGGATTCTGACGCAAGCTGACGAAAGATGTCCGGGAGCAGCAGGTCGATCTCGTCGGGAAGGAGGTTTGCGGAAGTTATGGGCGCAATCGTGTCGAACAATGTTCTGCGCCATCCGCCATAAAATCCATTACCCAACTCATTGATTGCGACGCTGCTGTCCAGCGGGCGCGTCAGAGCCTCGAACAGAAGCCTGATCCACGTGCTGCCGGACTTTGGATAACCGGCAATCAGTAGCAGACTTCCGCTCATGTGCTTTCCTCCGGATCGGCGAACGCGGCGAACCCAAACTTCCATCGTTTTGAGTGGACGGCAAGCCAGGTTCAACGGTATGCCTGACCCATGCAATCCAACCTATCTCCGGACGCGCTGCTCGACGGTCCTGTACCCGGTATTCCGGGCGCGACCATTCGTGAAGTATCGGTGCTGCCCGAACACCTGCCCGACTCGATAGTGATCGGCCCGTACACGGAAGCTGCGCCCGGCGCGTTGCTTTTCACAATGCCGGGTATTGCGCGTTATCTGGTCCGGGGAGGCTCAACGGTCGATGTGGCCGTCGCGCCCGGTGCGGATCGCATGGCCGCAAAGCTGTTTCTGGATACCAGCGCGCGCGGCGCGCTCATCCACCAGCGCGGAGAACTGCCGCTCAATGCCACGGCCGTGCTTTCGCCCGATGGAGTGGGTGTCGCGATTTGCGGTGTATCAGGCGCCGGCAAATCGACTCTTGCCGCGGCATTGGCCCACCGCGGCTGGTTCCTGGTTGCAGACGAAATTACGCGCGTCAGCTGGAACGGGTCGGTACCGATCGCATCGCCCAGCGATGTCAGCGTCAAGCTTTGGCGAGACGCCTGTGACATGACACGGCTGTACTCGGACCAGCTGAGGCCGGTGCGCGCCGGGTTGGAAAAGTATTATGTCCCAATTCCGTCGACGGCGGAGGCGGTCCCGTTGCGCGCGGTGGTGGCCCTGCGCATCGGCCCGGATTGCGCGGTCATCGAAATTCCGCAGACGCAGAGCTCCGAATATCTGTCGGAATGCACGTTCCGGCCGCGTCTGGTCGCCGCGCTCGGCCGGCGCGCCGCGCATGCGCGCATCCTCGCCCAGGTCTCGCATGGCTGTCGTATCGTCGTGCTGGAGGGTGCCAGGGAGCGGCCGATCGAGGAGCTTGCCGATCATTTGAGCGCGGCAATTGGCAAAATAATAGCAGGGTGACGGCCTTCACCCGCTCCGGTTCTCGTCCGGCCACGATGCTGGCTGCAGGTCGGTGTTTCTTCCCCGTCCGTTGAGCAACCCCGTGGGAACCGGAATGCGCAGCGCGTCCGAAGGGCAGGCGCCCCTGAATCCGTTGGCGAGCGCCAGCAGTTCGGAGCGTTTGCGTATTCCCAGTTTTGCATAGATGTTCTTGATCTGCGTGCGCACGGTTTCGTGCGACACACCGCGGTTTCTGGAAATCTGCTGGGACCCGGTGCCTCTCAGAAGCTCGGCTGCGACCGCTGCTTCGGCAGTGGTGAGATTCCAGCCGCGGGCGAGATTGCCGGCTGCCACCGAGGGCAGCGCATCCACGAGAACCAGGAACGCGGGGTTCGACGGGGCAAACGCTTCCCCCAGCAGGACGATCTGAACGACGGAACAACCCTCGCTGTCGATGTAGCGCAGCAGCGGGTTCTTGCCCGGCCATCGATCTCCGCATCGCGCCTTGTCCGCGGCCAGACCCAGCAGGCGATCGAATTCTTCGGTGTCGGCGGCATTGGCGGCCGCGAGCCGGCCTCGTGAGAGCCGCACGAGATTTCCCCGCAGCAACAGCTGCTCGCCGGCCGGACTGGCCGCCACCACCACGCACAGAGCATTCAGAACGAAGCAGGCGATGGAAAGCGCACCGAAAGCGGCAGCAAGCAGGCGGGGGACAACGGCCAGTGAACCGTTGACACTATTACCCTTGCACAGCAGGTCAGGCTGCCGCCCTGCATGATTTATGGTCGATTCGCCCCACTCCACTACCGCATCCCCCCGATTCCTTGCGCCAAAACAGCGGCTCTGCTTATTATGTTACAGGTTTGCGCCTGGTTGTCCACTGGGGGTTGCGGCGCTGCCGTGCGGCCACCTTGATCGGCGCGACGACCCACGCAAATTTTTCCGATCATCCCCCTAAAGGGTGATGCGTGAACCCATCGCTGCTGAAAAGCTGTGTGCGGTGAAACAGTTTAAGGGGACGGCGCCATGTCTGCAGAACAAGGCCGCGACGGTTGGAATGTTCTGGATTTCGCCTTGCTGGAATCCGGGGTCGGTCTGAACCTGCAATCGACAGCCGGCGCAGGCGACCTCACGGAAGGGTTTTCGATCCAGGCTTCCGTGGACTGGACAGCCCCCTGGCTGGTCCCTCTCGATTCGGATGTTTCCCATTCCGCCATGGCCGGCGCCGCTACCCTCTCACAGCCGCTCGAAGCGCCATCACTGCCGCCCGGCTATTCGATTTATTGGGCGGTGGACAAGGACGGGAGCTGGAGCACCAAAGCCGACTGGAGCGGCGACCGCCTTCCCGGTTCGAGCGACAATGTGGGGATAAACACCACCGACCTTCACACCGTCACGTTCAGCAGCGGTACCTCGACGGTGAATTCGCTGACCGTGGGCAACGACGATCTGGTCGTGTCCGGCGGCTCTCTCACAGTTTCCAGCGGCGCGAGTTTTGCCAATAGTTTGACGGTTTCTGCCGGAACTCTGACTCTCGACGGCAGCGTCTCCATCGATCAACTCACCCAAACAGGCGGCACGCTCAATATTGGCGGGACGCTCTCGGCCGGGGAAGTGACACTGGATGGAGGCAGCACCACGATTCTCGCCTTGGGCAGCAACAACGCGACGGTGTCGGGGCTGTTCACGCAGACTGGCGGCACGGTATCGGGGACGGGGACGCTGACGCTGGCCGGCGGGGCGGACCTCACCAGCAGCGGCGGCTCTGCTGAACTGATGACGGGCAGCGGCAAGACCATTCTACAGGGCACATCGACGTCCGTGTACGACTACCTCTATCTGGATGGCGGACGCACGCTGGAGAACCAGGGCACGCTGACGATGTCGGGAACCGCGGGCGAGTCGGCAGCCATCGCTCTCGGCCAGAACCCGTTCGGCGGGACAATTGGCGGTGCAACTCTGCAAAACGATGCCGGTGCCACGCTCAATTTCGATTTCACGAATACCGCGGGCACCTACAATGGTATTTTCGTTGGCCTCGCGGGTACGGATACCTTTACCAATGCGGGACTGGTGGAGAACACCGGCAACGGAGCGGGCAGTCAAGAAACCCAGATACTGGCTACCTTCACCAACACGGGCACTCTCGCCATCGATGCCGGGGAACTTGCCCTCAATGCAGGCGGCTCTTCGTCCGGAACAATTACCGTTGCTTCCGGCGGGTTGCTGGACATCGATGGCAGCTCATCCTCAACCTTCACGCTCAGTGGCGGCACGATTTCCGGCGCCGGTATGATCGAACTGGACAGTGGCACGCTCCGCGTGACTGCCCCCATGACCATCGGGACGGCGCTGACGATAGACGGAAGCAGCACCACGACGTTGTCGCTCGGCGGCAACAATGTGACGGTCTCAGGTCTTTTCACCCAGACCGCCGGCACGGTCTCCGGCGCAGGGACGCTGACGCTCGCAGGCGGCGCGGCATTCAGCACCAGTGGCGGCGACGAACTGATGACAGGCAGCGGCAAGACGGTGCTGCAAGGCACGTCGACGATGTCTGGATATAATTATTTTTACCTGGATGGCGGACGCACGCTGGAGAACCAGGGCACGCTGACGCTCACGGCCACGGGGGAAGATGACTCCACCTACATCGAACTCGGTCACAACCCGTTCGGGACCACGGTCGGCGGAGCGACGCTGCAGAACGATGCCGGCGCCACGATCGATTTCGATTACACGAATGCTGCGTACACCGAAAATGGTGTTTTTGCCGGCACCGGAACTCTCGCATTCACCAACGCGGGACTGGTGGAGAACACCGGAAGCGCAACCGGCAGCTACGAAACCCAGATCGACGTTGCCTTCACCAATACCGGCACTTTGGCCATCAATTCAGGCGAACTGGCTCTCAATGACGGCGGCTCTTCGTCGGGTACCATCACCGTCGCGTCTGGTGCGCTTCTGGATTTCCATGCGAGCGGGACGACAGCTTTCACCATCAGCAACGCTCAAACCTTCTCCGGTTCAGTGGAGCTGGACGGCGGCGTCCTGAATACGGGCGCGCTCGCGATCGGGCAGAATCTCACGATCGACGGAGGCACCTACAACGCCAACGGGGCATTATCGATTGGACAAAACCTTTCGATCAGCGACGGCACGTTGAATGCGGGGGGGACGTTCTCACTCGGGGGCGCGCTGACGATAGACGGAAGCAGCACCACGACGTTGTCGCTGGGCGGCGACAATGTGACGGTGTCTGGACTGTTCAGCAACAGTAGTGGCGACGCCACCATATCTGGCACCGGCACGCTTACTCTCGCCGGCGGCGCGACGTTTAGCTCCGACGGCTACGATCTGATGACCGGCAGCGGGAAGACTATTCTGCAGGGAAACTCGACCTTATCCAACGACACATACATTTGTCTCGACGGTGGAAGGACACTGGAGAATCAGGGCACGGTAACGGAAACTCAGGGAGGGGAAATTCTCTTAGGCTACAATCCGTTCGGATCCAGCCTCGGCGGCGGCACGCTGCAGAACGACGCCGGCGCCACGGTCGACTTCGATAATACGAACAGCGATGAATACTATGGTGTCTCCGTCTACGCCAACGCCGGCGCCACCTCATTTACGAATGCGGGTCTAGTAGAGAATACCGGCAACGGCACCGGTAACCACACAACGTCCATCGAAGCGGCGTTCACCAACACCGGCACGGTGGCGGTGAACGCGGGAGAATTTGCCCTCGATGATGGCGGCTCTTCATCGGGGACCATTACCGTTGCGTCGGGCGCGCTTCTCGATTTCGATGCGAGTGGTTCGACGGCGTTCGCCATCAGCAACGCTCAAACCTTCTCCGGTTCCGTGGAGCTGGACGGCGGAGTTCTGAATACCGCTGCGCTGACCATCGGACAAAATCTGACGATCGACGGCGGCACCTACAACGCAGGCGGCGCGACGACCGTGGACGGCACGCTGACCATCACCAGCGGCACGCTTGCCGTAGCTGCCAATACAAGCTTCTCCGCCGATGGCGGCGGTTCGGCCAGTACCAGCAGTTTTACGTTGGCATCCGGTTCGACCCTGGATTTCGACAGTTCGAGTTCCGCGAACTTCACTTTGAGCGGCGGAGGTACGATCGGCGCGAGCGGCACGACCGTTCAACTTGACGGCGGAACGCTGAGTGTCAGTGCCGCGACCACCTTCGGCGGCGCGCTGACGCTCGACGGCGGCACGCTCGCTATCGGGAACCATAGCGATAAGATTACCGGCATATTCACCGATGACGGCAACAACACCGTCAGCGGAACGGGCACGCTCACGGCCAATGGTAGCGCATCCTTCACCGGTTCGACGGAGCTGATGTCGGGCACCGGCACGACTGTTCTCAAAAGCACGACTTCGCTTTCGAGCGGAGACGTGCTCTGTCTTGACGGCGGATGGACCCTGGAGAACAACGGGACGCTGACGGAGACCGGCGGTTCGGGGATCGTCCTGGGCAAGAATCCATTCGGGACGTCCGCGGGCGGCGGCACGCTGGACAACATTTCCGGCGCCACGATCAACTTCGACAACACCAGCTTCGACAATGCGGTGCAGGTGAACACCGGCACCACGTCGTTCACCAATGCGGGCTTGGTAGAGAACACCGGCACGGGCGAGACGGCGATCTCCGCATCCTTCACCAACACGGGCACCGTGTCGATTACGGCGGGTGAACTCGCCTTCGACGGCGGCGGCTCGTCCGCGGCGAGTGCGATCGCGATTTCATCGGGCGCCATTCTGGATTTCGATGCGTCCGGGTCGACCACCTTCACGCTGAGTGGTGGAGGAACGATCGGCAGCAGCGGTTCGGCCGTTGAAGTCGATGGCGGCACGTTGAGCGTGACTTCGGCGACGACGTTTGGCGGCGGTCTGACAGTGACCGGCGGAACGTTGTCGCTGGGTGCGAACAATGCGGGCGTGACCGGGCAGTTGGACGAGACCGGCGGCACGATCTCCGGCACGGGGACGCTCACGGCGTCCGGCGGAGCATCCTTCGGCGGCACGGCGGAGCTGATGACGGGCAGCGGGACGACGCTGCTCGACAGCACGTCCGGCATTTCCGCAGACGACAGGCTCTATCTGGATGGCGGACGGGTATTGGAGAATCAAGGCACGCTGACGCTGGGCGACGATTCCGGGATCGTGCTGGGCGAGAACCCGTTCGGCACATCGCTGGGTGGCGGCACGCTGGAGAATCTTTCCGGTGCCACACTCGACTTCGACTTCACGGTCTATGCGGGCGGCGTTTACGCCAATACGGGCACGACGTCTTTCACCAATGCGGGTCTGCTGGAGACCACCGGCAATGCGGCGGCGGTGATCGATGCCGCCTTCACCAACACCGGCACGATAGCCGTGGATGCAGGCGAGCTGATCCTCCAGGGCGGCGGTTCGTCCTCGGCGAGCGCGATCACGATCGCTTCGGGCACCACGCTCGACGTCGCCGGCGGCACTTTCACGCTGAGCGGCGGCACGATCGGGGGGGCAGGCAGTGTCCAGATCAACAGTGGCACGCTCGACGTGACCGCGGGAACGACCTTTGGCGGCCAGTTGAACATTGACGGCGGTACGCTTTCGCTCAACAGCGGCACGGACATTGTCGATGGCGCGCTGAACAACAGCGGCGGTGCCATCGCGCTGAACGCGGGACAGCTGGACCTCGACGGCGGCGGCTCTTCGGCGGTGAGCGGCTTCACGCTGGCTTCTGGGACCACGCTCGATTTCGACGCTTCTGGTTCCACGACCTTCACCTTGACGGGAAACGGCACCCTCGGAAGCTCGGGCGCAGCCATTGAGCTGGCCGGCGGCATTCTGGATGTGACAGGCGAGGCCACGTTCGACAGTACGCTGACCGTTTCAGGCGGATCGCTGGCCTTGGGCAGCGGTGCGGAGCTTTCTCTGGCCGATGGCGGCTCTTCGGCTGCCAGCGCGATCACGGTCGGATCGGACGCCATCCTGGACTTCGACGGTGGCACCTTCACGCTGAGCGGCGGCACGATCGGCGGGACGGGTGCGGTCGAACTGGACAGCGGCGCGCTGAGCGTCACGAGTTCGACGACGTTCGGCGGCGCGGTGAATGTCGATGGCGGCACGCTTTCCCTCAACGGCGGCACGGACACCATTGCCGGCGCGCTCCACAACAGCGGCGGTACGGTCGCGCTGAATGCGGGCGAGCTGATCCTCCAGGGCGGCGGCTCGTCATCGGTCAGCGGCATCACGCTGGCGTCGGGCACAACGCTCGACTTCGACGGCGGCACCTTCTCGCTCAGCGGCGGCGGAACGCTCGGCGGCAACGGCGCGACGGTCGAACTGGCCGGCGGCACACTGAACGTCACGGGTGCGACAACATTCGGAGGCGCGGTGAATGTGACCGGCGGGACGCTGGCACTCAACGGCGGCACGGATATCGTTGACGGCGCGCTGACGGACAGCGGCGGCACGATTGCCTTGAATGCGGGTGAGCTGGTTCTCGACGGCGGCGGTTCGTCGTCGGTTGGCGGCTTCAGCCTGACGACTGGCACGACGTTGGACTTCAATGGGGGCACCTTCACGCTGAGCGGCACAGGCACGCTTGGAAACTCCGGTGTGACGATCGACGTGAGCGGCGGCACGCTGGATGTGACGGGCGACGCGGCCCTTGGCGGCGCGCTGGATGTGGCCGGCGGTTCGCTGGCGTTGAGCAGCGGCGCGGAGCTGTCGCTCGATGATGGCGGCTCGTCTTCGGCGAGCGCGATCGCCATCGCGTCCGGCGCAACGCTGGATTTCCACGGCGGCACCTTCGCCCTCAGCGGCGGCACGATCGGCGGGACGGGCACGGTCGAGGTGGACAGCGGCACGCTCAGCCTGACCGGTGCAACGGCGTTTGGCGGCGCGGTGAATGTCGATGGCGGCAGCCTGCAGTTGGTCGGGGGCACTGTTGTCGTGGACGGCGCGTTCGACAACAGCGGCGGCGCAGTCTCGCTGAATGCGGGCGAGCTGTCCCTCGATGGTGGCGGTTCCTCGGCTGTAAGCGGCTTCTCGCTCGCTTCAGGCACAACGCTCGATTTCGGCGGCGGCACGTTCATGCTGAGCGGAGGAGGAACGCTCGGCGGCACCGGCACGGCGGTCGAACTCGACAGCGGCACGCTCGATATAACGGGGGCTACGACCTTCGGCGGCGCGCTGAATGTCACCGGCGGAGTCCTGGAATTCGGCGCGGGCACGAGCCAAGTCGTTGGGCTTTTCACCAACAATGGCGGCGTTGTCGTCCAAAGCGGCCAGCTGGACGTGAACGGCGGCATGACCGGGACGGGCACTGTCACGGTCGACAGTGGAACAACTTTCCAGCTGAATGCGTCCGCGACGACCGCGGCCAACTATGTCGACATCGCGGCAGGCACGGGCCTTGTGGATCTGACCGGCGGTTCCGGCAACGACATGTTCCAGTTCGGCGGCAACTTCCAGGCGAGCGACGTCATCAACGGCAATGGCGGCGACAACACGCTGATCCTCGACGGCGACTATTCGGACGGTCTGACCTTCGGCAAGACGACGATGGTCAATGTGGAGAACATCACCCTCGACAATGGGTACAGTTACGATCTCACGCTCAACAAGGCCACGGTTGCGACGGGCCAGACGCTCACCGTGGACGCTTCCTCGCTGGGCGCCGGCGACACGCTGACCTTCACCGGCACCAAGGCGCCCGGCAATCTGGTCGTCTACGGTGCTTCCGGGGGCCACGATACGATCCTGTTCGGCAAAGGCGGCAATGTCTTTGTGGGCGATGGAGGCGAGGACAGCATCAGCTGCAAAAAGGGAACCGATATCGTCGTTTACAACCAGGCATCGGACTCCACGAGCACGGGCTTCGACACGGTGTCGTCCTTCAAGGCCGCGACGGACCAGTTCTCGGTCTTCAGCCAGGTCACGAACATCGATGCGAAGTATCACGGCGGAACCCTGGACGCCAGCAACTTCGACGCCGATCTCACGTCCGATCTCGCCGGCAGGCTCACGGCCGGTGGTGCGATTCTTTACGAGGCGAAGAGCGGCTCCTATGCGGGCACGGAATTCCTCGTGATCGACCAGAACGGCGTGGCGGGCTATCAGGCGGGGCAGGATCTCGTCATCGAAGTGCCGAGGTTCAGCGGCACGCTGTCAACCTCCGACTTCCTGCTCGACTATGCGCCCGGCGCCCCGGAAACGGAAAATCATACGCACGGCTCGCATACAGCCGGCCATGCGCACGGAACAAATCTTCCGGAGAGCTTCGACTGGGATGCGATCTTTGCAAATTCCGGACATCAGAGCGCGCGGCCGCATATCGCCAATCCGTTTGTTGCCGGGGCCGAACATCAGACTGGTTTTGCCGGTGGTCATCACGCAGCCGACGACCTCCATGCGTTCGGGCACAGCGACGCCTTCTATCACAGCCAGCTCGATGCGCTGTGGTTCGACGGCGGTCACGGCGCTTTGACCGAACAGTTCAGCCTGCCGCATGCGGAGTATTTCGGAAGCTGATTTTCTTTGCCACCTGAGGCCGACCGTTTCCTCCCCCGGCAGAGCCGGGGGAAGGGGACCGCGAAGCGGTGGAGGGGGCCATTTGGCGCGGCGAGGGGCCCCCTCCGCCCCTGCGGGGCACCTCCCCCACGCTTCGCGCGGGGGAGGAAAGGGTTTGCGAGGAAGAAGGGTCTTTGCGAGGGAGGAAAACAACGGCGCTACAACGGCTTTGGTAAGAAGGGTAGTACATTGCCGTCCGGAGTATAGCCGAGCCGTTTCATGATGGCGCCGTGATCGCGAACGATCCGGCGGCGCAATCGGGCGTCAAGCTTTCCTTCCCATGAGCGTGGTTTGCCGGCGCGGAAGAATTTCGGCGAGCTCTGCGGCCGCTCATTAAACCCCTGCGCCCGTTCTTCGGCCTCCAGGCGCTCGAAGCGAGCCGTTTCGATGGCGCGGCTGATGATTTCCTTCACCTTGTAGCCAACAGCCCCTGCCAGCCGCGGGAACTGCCCGAGGGGATCGGCGTGCAAATCTTCATAGCGGACAAGGGTCAGCGGATAGGGCGTTTCGTCGAGCCATGATGCAACATTGGTACTCCAGGAACCGATGCGTTCGTGGAGCGGCATGATCATGCGCGTTTCAGTGGGGGCGATGACATAATTGCTGCCCATGACGCAAACCGCCGTCTCCATGTCGAAGCTCATGTGATGCGCGAAGGACGCGGCGACGTCGAACGGATGACGCACGATGTAAATGACGGCGCTCACATGTTCCGGCGGATACAGCCAGTGGCCGGACCGGGTCCGAAAGGCCGCGTCATGAACTTTTACCAGGCTCGGTCCCGCAGCTTCCAAGGCAACTCTGCGATAGATGTCCGGCAGCAGCTCGTCGATCTCTTCGGGCTTGAGATAGGCGGAGCTTACCGGCGCGCAGGTGTCGAACATCATCCGGCGCCAACCGCCATTGAAAGCGTTGCCGAGTTCGTTGGCCGCCGGACGGCTCCCCAAAGGCCGCGTCAGAGCCTCGAAGAACAGGCGGCCCCGGGTGTTGCCCGATTTTGGGTAACCGGCGATCAGTATCAGGTTCCCGCTCATTTGAAATTTGCCCGCTTTGCGATCATAGTTTGAAGCCGGAGCATGCGTCCTGCAATGACGGACGATTCATCTGAGGGACAGGGATTCGACGGACCGGTTCGGGGCATTCCGGGCGCCATCGTCCGCGAAGTGGCCGGGCTGCCCGAGCATCTGCCGAATGCCAGGATCATCGGACCGGCAACCGAGGTTGCGCCGGGCGCGCTGCTTTTCGGCGTTCCGGGCATCGCCCGTTACCTGATCCGCGACGGGCAATCCATCGAAGTCGCGCCGGTCCCGGATGGCGATCGCGATGCGGCAAGGCTGTTTCTGCACACGAGTGCGCGGGGGACGCTCATCCATCAGCGCGGCGAACTGCCGCTTCAGGGCGCCGCAATGGCTGCGCCGGGTGGAACGTGTGTCGCGATCTGCGGGTTGTCGGGCGCCGGCAAGTCGACGCTGGCTTACGAATTGAGCCGCCGCGGCTGGTTGCTGTTGGCGGAAGATGTGATCCGGGTCAGCTGGAGCGGCTCGAAGGCGCTCGCGTGGCCTAGCGACGATGCCGTCACCCTGTGGCGCGACGCGTGCGAAGCAGCCGGGTTCTTCGTGCCCGAACTCAAGCGCGTGCGCGCCGGGCTGGAGAGGTATTACGTCCCGCTTGCGCCCGCCACGACGCCGGCCGAACTGAACGTTGTTGCCGTATTGCGAATAGCACCCGGACCGGGAACCTTCGAGCTGACCAGGGAGCAGCGACTCGAAATCCTCCCGGGATGCGTCTTCCGGCCGCGCCAGGTTTTAGCGCTCGGGTTGCGCGACACTCACGCCCGCATGATTGCCCAGGTATCGGGAAACTGCCGCATGGTCGGGCTCGACGGCGCCAAACAAACCCCGATCCGCGAAATCGCAGACCGCTTAACGCAATTGCTGTGACGATGAACGCCAATCCTTGCGCCGGCCCGATGGCGGCCCGGTTGTTTCACATGAAACAATCGGTCGCGGTTTGGTCCCGTTATTCCTGTATTTCTCCTGTTATGCAGCGGCAGCGCGCCTGTTCCCGAAATATCAGCTTCCGGCGCAAGTGCCTGACACACAAGGAATTATTGCGCGTCCGGCAACGTGGTTCGGGGCTTTTCGGAAAGTCGCCTGTATTTTCCTGATAAAACAGGAGAACGGCGGTCCGGCAGATCGGCTCTAGGGCACTTTCCGACCCGATGGATCAAATTGAGAGGCTTCCCCCTCCGGCCCTTCGGGCCAGCTCCCCCGTGGTGGGGGAGGAAAGTAACGGCGCACAGCTTTGTTTTCCTCCCCCCCGTCGCGGGGGTGCCAAGCGCGGCGAGGCGGAGGGGGACGTGCAGTTCAACTTGAACGGGATCGGCTCTAAAGCACGTATTCCGCGTTCGGCGCGGGCATTTCGACGCGCGAGGCTGTTACGAGCTTGGCGAAGGTCTGCATCACCGCCTGTTCCCCGTGGACGAGAAAGGTCGTCTCCACGCCCGCGATCGCGTTGCGCCAGGCGAGCAGGCCCTGCTGGTCCGCATGGGCGGAAAAGCCCCCGATGGTGTGAATGCGCGCCTTGACGGCGATGTCGGCGCCGAAGAGCCGCACGGATTTCGCGCCGCCGATGATGTGCCTGGCGGGTGTGCCCTGCGCCGCATAGCCGACGAACAGAACGCAGCATTCCGGCCGCCACAGATTGTGTTTCAGGTGGTGGCGGACGCGCCCGCCCGTGCACATGCCGGAGCCCGCCATGATCACCGCGCCGCTGCGCATCTTGTTGATGGCAATCGAGTCGGCAGTCTCGCGCGTGAAATGAAGTCCCGGAACATGAAACGGATCCCGACCGTCATGAAACAGCGCCGTGGCTTCCGGCTTCAGGCATTCGGGATGACGCGCGAAAATATCCGTGGCCGAGATGGCCATCGGCGAATCGAGATAGACCTGCATGGACGGCGGCAGGCGGTTGGCCGCGACGCCGCGATTGAGGAAGAACAGGATTTCCTGGGCGCGCTCGAGCGCGAAGGTCGGAATGACGACGTTGCCGCCGCGCGCGAAGGTGTCGAGGATCGCCGAATAAAGTTCTTCGATCGACGCATCGTGGGGCTTGTGCAGGCGGTCGCCATAGGTCGTTTCCATGACGACGGCATCGGCGGACGCGGGCGTGACGGGCGCGCGCAGGAGCGGGCCGCCCGCATTGCCAATGTCGCCCGAAAACAGGATCCGTTTCGTTGCGGCTGCTTCGTTCACCTCCAGCAGGATGCTCGCCGAACCCAATATGTGACCCGCGTCGAACCAGGTGGCGCGCACGCCGGAACTGATTTCCAGCGGCTTTCCGTATTCCGCGGAGCGCCCGAATTGACTGAGACTCTCCATGGCATCGAGCGTCGTGTAGAGAGGTGCGGGGCGCCGGTCGCCGCCGCGCCGCGCATGCCTCGTGGCCTGCAGCCGCGAATCCTCTTCCTGCAGATGCGCGGAATCGAGCATGACGAGCCGGGCGAGTTCCCGCGACGCCGTGGTGGTGACGATCTCGCCCTTGAAGCCGCGTTTCGCGAGCAGCGGAATGCGGCCGCAATGGTCGAGATGCGCATGGGTCAGCAACAGGTGGTCGATGGCGGCGGCATCGAAACCGAACGGACCTGCATTTTCCTCGTTCAGTTCCCTGCCGCCCTGGAAGAGGCCGCAATCGATCAGGATGCGGTGGCCGCCGGTTTCGACGAGATGGCAGGAGCCCGTGACGTCATGGTCGGCGCCGTGAAAGGAGAGTTTCATCGTAGTTTCTCACTTGTGTTGATGGGGAAACCTTTGCTGTCATCCCCGGCGAGCCGCGTAGCGGCGAGGGAAGGGGACCCAGGTGCCTGCCATCCCACGGACGCTTGTGATGTGACAGGCACCTGGGTCCCCTTTCCTCGCTTCGCTCGCCGGGGATGACAGGTAAGTAATAATATATTATCAATCTGTTACATCCTGAGCGCGGAGAAGCGGTTTCCCGGCCGCCTCATACCAGTCGAGAATGCCTTGCCAGATGTCTTCCGCCGTTTCGGCATACCAGAACAGTTCGCGATCCTCCGGGTCGATGGTGCCCTCCTCGACCAGGAAATCCGGATCGAACACCTTTCGCCAATATGATTCGCCGACGAGGATCACGGGCACCGGGCTCTGTTTGCGCGTCTGGCCGAGCGTCAGCACCTCGAACAATTCGTCGAGCGTTCCATAGCCGCCGGGAAAGGCGACCAGTGCCCGCGCGCGCAACAGGAAATGCAGCTTGCGGATGGCGAAGTAATGGAAGCGGAAGCACAGTTCCGGCGTGACATAGGGGTTGGGATATTGCTCATGGGGCAGGGTGATGTTGAGCCCCACCGATGGCGCGCCCGCATCGCGGGCGCCGCGGTTGGCGGCCTCCATGATGCCGGGTCCGCCGCCGGTTACGATGAGAAGACGATCGCGCCGGCGTTTCGCGCCCGCCTCGCTCACGATGCGCCCGAATTCGCGCGCGATCTCGTAATAGCGGCTCTTTGCAAGAAGGCGTTTGGCGATTTCGTGCCGCTGCGCAGTCTCTCTGTCATCGGGCGCCGTGGCGAGCGCGCGGGAAAGTTCGGCAACGTGCCTGCGGGCGGCCGCCGGTTCGCAGATGCGCGTGCTCCCGAACACCACGATGGTGTGCGCGATTCCGCGCTCCGTGAGGAGCACCTCCGCCTTCTCGTAATCGAGCGCGAGCCGCATGTCGCGCGTGTCGTTGCGGGCGAGAAAGTCGCAGTCCTGGTCCGCCTGGCGGTAGCTCGGGCTTTCAAGGATGGCTTTGAGAGCCGCCGGCGCTGCCGCGTCCTCCCGGGCAGGTTTGGGACGCTGCGAGGGAAGCGGTTTGCGGCGGAGCAGGGGATGCGGAGGCGGCGGAACTTTTTCCGTGCGGCGCCGGACCGCCTTGGCAGTTTTTGTCATTCCGTTCCCTTCGACGCGACACCCTTACCGCATAGACGAACGCCGGCAAACCTAAAGGAACTTTGCGACCGGGATCGGAACGGTCGACGTCGCCGACCTCATCGCCGCCTGGCCCTTAGACGGTCGACCGATGTGTTCAAGGGAGCGCCGGATGGGCGCTCCCCTATCCCGATGCGTTGCACGGGTCAGGACTTGTTGGGCTGCGGTTGACCGGGAAGCGCCACGCTGAGATCGGCAGAGAAGAGGCCCTCGATCACGAAATTGCCTGGCAGATTGGCGGTGCGCCCGAGCTTGAGATCGTCGTCGGCAACGCGGATCGAGAGTCCCGCCGTATTCTTCGTATTGGCGAGCGCGTGGTTCAGGGTCGAGCGCGCCTGCTGCAAAAGACCCGAGAAATCGTAGGAATAGCTCCGGGCGACAAGCTGCCCGAGCTTCGGGTTCATGGCTGCGGAGACGTCATGCCAGAAGGGCGATTGGATCGCCTCCGTCATCGCGACATGGGCGAGCCGGATCGCGTGCCCGTTGTCGTCCACCGTGGGCGTGGCCGTGAACCACACCGTTCCCGTCCTGCCGCGCAGCCGCCCGCGCGAATCATCGCGCAGCGTTACGCCGACCGCCAGCTGTTCGCGGCTTGGAAATATCTCAATTTCCGTCGGCGTGACCGAGGCGGCGCCGGCTTTCACCGATTTGCCGACGATGCCGCCAGCGCCCGCCGCGGCAAGGAGCGGATACGGCACCGGAATCGGCAAGGCGACCGAAAACCGGCTCGCCTGTGCCGTCACCGGCGTGTTGTCGGGCAGGGGCAGTGGCTGGGAAGCGGGGGGCTGAGTCGATGATACGCCTGTCGTGGCGTCGAGCCGCGCCGACATCTTGATTCCGTCGTCTGTCGCCGTGACACCGGAAACCGAAAGGTCTTTCGGCTGGATGCTGATCCATACGGGCGGGTTCATCATCGGCACCGGGATCGACCAGTTCTTCCACACCTGCTGCAGGGGCCCGCGAACCGCATTGCACGGAATCTTCTTGTTGATCTCCGCCACCTGGTCTGCGAGCGAGTGGTTGATCTGCTCCGTCAACATGGCCCCCGCCGGAAATTTCCACGGACCGATACAGGCATGGAGGCCGTGTCCCACTTCCAGGCAGGAACGACCGATGATGTCGATATCGGGTGGGGTGCCCCAGGCGAAATGCGCGCTTGCGCCGTCGAGCTTCGGACAGAAGGATTTGTCGATCGCGAGTTTTCCGGAGATCGAAACCACGAAGGTGCCGCTGAAGTTCTGCGTTCCGCTGCGGACCGCTTTTGCCAGCTCGCCCACCAGGTTGCCGGTTCCGGTGAACTTCACCGGCACGTCCATGGCGAGTCCGTCGCCGGCGCGTTTGACGGTGATGCTGCCGTTGCGCGATGCATTCACGGTCCAGTCGTAATCGGCACAGCCCCGGAACAGCGTCACCTTGACAGGGCTGTTCCCGCCGAAACCGATGTTCTGGCAGCCGATCCGTGTCTTCCCGGTGCGCGGCCCCGCAAAGCGATCCGCCGCGGCGTTGGCCGCCTCTTCCACGACCCCGTAAGGCACCTCCACGGTGGGCGCGATCGTGCTCGTCTGCGCCTCGAACTGCGTAGCCATTGCGGCGCGGGGCGGTTGTCGGGACAGAAGCGTGTTTTTCTCTTGCGCAAGAACGGGCGGGGACGCGATCAGCCACGCGGCAACAGGTGTCGCCAACGCCACAAATCGGCAAGACGCCCGCTTCGTCCTGTTCATGTCGTCCCCCCGAAGGAAGGCTTCGCCCCTATAACGCTTGGAACATCGGGCGGTAGCCAATGCGCCGATCATTTCCACATTTTCTCATGGGGGCGGCTTGCGGCCAGGCGGTGATCTGACCGGAGGGCGCCAGAGTGATAGAATCTCCCGAACCCGGGTTTGAGGTACCGCGTGAACACGAATCTGCAGCCTCCGGACGACGGCGACGAAGACGATCGGCGATGGTCCTTTCTTCTGACGCTCGCCGTCGTCGTCGTGATCGTGGCCGTCGGATTTCTGCTGGTCTGGAAGATGTGGCAGAACGAAAAACTGCAGGAATGCGTGATGACCGGCCGCCGCGACTGCGCCCCGATCGACGTGCCCGCCTCGCGCTGAAAAGGGCCTGCGTAGCCAAAGATGGTGCTGTTGTTTCAATTTTTCGTCATGCCCCGTTCCAACCGCAACTGACATCCCCGGCGAGCGCAGCGAGGGAAGGGGAACCAGGTGGCGCAACGCGACGCATGTTCGTGACTTGGCAGGCACCTGGCTCCCCTACCCTCGCGGCTACGCCGCTCGCCGGGGATGACGGGGCTGGATTACCGGACAAGTCACCAGTGACGCCAGGCGCACAGGAAGCACCACGGAGGCACGGAGAACACGGAGCAATTCTTGCGCGCGAGCGCTCCAATTCCCGTCTCCGCGCCTCAGTGCAACCTCACAGGCTCGGCGGCGGCACCTGGCCCTGCGGCGGATAGGCGGGAAGCGGCGCGGGCGGTGGAGGAAGTCCGACCGGGTGCTTCTTCAACTGCGCCATCAGGTAGTTCACCGCGGCCTCGAGCTGCGCGTCGTGGTCCGCCATCAGCTGTCCCGGATCGGTGTCCACATTCATGTCGGGATCGACGCCGTGGTTCTCGATCACCCATTCCGAGTGGAGCCCGTAGAGGCTGTCCTCCGGCACGGTGATGTAGCCGCCGTCGAGCAGACCCCAATCGCCGCGGATGCCGCGCACGCCGCCCCAGGTGCGCGTGCCGATCAGCGGGCCGAGCCCGTATTTCTTGAAGTAATACGGGAAAATGTCGCCGTCGGAGGCGGAGTAGTTGTTGATGAGGCAGGCCTTGGGTCCGAGGATCAGCTGCTGCGGAATGGGTGTCGCGGCCCATTCGCGATTGGTTGCAAGTCCGACGAGGACGCGGCGCAGCCGCTCGAGCGCGATCTGGTCGATGTTGCCGCCGCCGTTCCACCGATCGTCCATGATCAGCGCCTGTTTGTTCATCTGCGGATAGAACTGGCGGATGAACTGCTCCATGCCCAGCGCTTCCATGTCGGACATGTAAATGTAAGCGATCTTCCCGCCGGAGAGCTTGTCGACGATCGCGCGATTGTGGTCGATCCAGTTCTTCTCGCGCACCGAAACCTCGTTCTTGATCGGCTTGACGGTGACGTCGTGCGGATTGCCGCCGCCGGCGCCGGCAATGGTCAGCGTCACCGGCTGGTTGTCGATGCCGACGAACAGGCTGTAGGGGTCCGTCAGCGCCTTCAGATCGTGGCCGTTCACCGCGAGCAGGACGTCGCCCTCGTGCACGTTCACGCCGGGCTCGGTGAGCGGACTGCGATAATCCTTGCGCGAATTGTCGCCGGAATAGATTTTCGCGAAGCTGTAGCGCCCGGACGGCGTGAGCGCGAAGTCCACGCCCAGGAGCGCGGTGGACACCGTATCCGCCGGATTGTCGTCGTCGCCGCCGCCCACATAGGTGTGCGAGTTTCCGATTTCTCCCTGTATTTCGCCAATGAGATAATTCAGATCCTCGCGCGAACCGACGAGCGGCAAGAGCTTCGCATAGGCGTCATGCACCGCCTGCCAGTTCGCGCCGTTCATCTTCGGATTGATGAACAGATCGCGCTGCAGCCGCCAGGCGTTGTTGAACATTTCCGCCCATTCCTGGGTAGGCTCGATGCGGGTGCGCATATGCGACAGGTCGAGCGCCTTGGGCTCGGGTTTCTTGTTGTCGTCCGACATCTTGGCGTCGATGATGTTGTAATCGCCGCCGCTGTCGTCGTCGCTGTCCGCATCGTCGCCGCTGCTGCTGGTCTTGCGGTAGAGAATCTTGGTACCGTCGTAGGAGAGGCTGTAGCTGTCGAGATTCTCGGCCAGCGTCGAATCCTTGCGCTTGCCGAGATTGTAGACGTGCAGGGAGGACTTCATGCGCGGCAGCGGGCCGTCGATCATCTGCGGCGGCTGGATGCGGTAGAAGATATTGCCGTCATGGGCATCGAGCTGGGTGATGTCGGAGCCCGGAATGGGCAGCGGTACGGCGCGCGCCATCAGCCCGTCGAAATCGATGCTGACCGGCGGGGACGCGCCAGGCTTCCATTTGGACTTGGAATCGTCGTCGTCGGAATCCTTGTCCTTCGAGCCGACGGCGCCTTCGTCGGAGCGCGGCGCGAAAGGCGAGGGTTCGTTTTTTCTCAGCGTCGCGATATAGATTCCGTCCATCTCGATCGTGGCGACGTTGAATTCGCTTTCGCTGAACGTCGGGTTTTCGTGCCGCGTCGAGATGAAATAGAGGTATTTGCCGTCGGGCGAGAACACCGGATTGGTGTCGTTGGCGAGCGGCTCGGAAACGCGAACCGACTTGCCGGCGGCGATATTGTCGATCCAGATGCCCCGCTGCTCGTTGGGCGCGGTGACGCTGTAGGCGAGCCAGCGCCCGTCGGGTGCAAAGCCCTCGTCGTGGATTTCATTGAAGGGATCCTGGGCCACCTGGGTGGCGGCGCCGCTCGCGATATCAAGCAGCCACAGGCGGTGATTGCCGTCGGAGATGGCGAGGCGCCTGCTGTCGGGCGACCAGATCGGCTGATAGTAGAAGCCGTTCTTGAAATGGGTGAGAATCTTCTCCGCGCCGCCCGCGGCCGGCCGCACCGCGATCTGCTGCTCGCCGTCGATGTCGGTCGTGTAGGCGACCGTCTTGCCGTCCGGCGACCACGTCGGATGATCTTCGTCGGCATTGCTGGTGTTTGTTATGTCGCGCGTGGCGCCATGTTCCGCGGGAACGGTGAACAGGTCGCCGCGCGCCGAGAACAGTGCGCGCTTGCCGTTGGGCGACAGCGTGTAGTCATTGTCGTCCGCGGTGTCCACGTCGCGGATCGATTTGCTCGCATCGGCGTAGCGGGGGCCGGTGCGCGTGCCGTCATCGGGAACGCTCACATTGAGCCGGTGCAGCTTTTCCGACGGCAGATCGATCACCCACAGCGCACCTGCCCGGGCGAACACGATGCCGTCGCCGCCCCGGCCGCCCACGCCCAGGCTCGGAAAGTCGATGTCGTAGTTGGTGAAATGCGTGATCTCGCGGAACTGCTTCGTCGCGAAATCATAGGCCCAGATGTTCTCGCTGCGCTTCGCGTCGCGGTCCGACAGGAAATAGATGTGCTGCCCATACCACATGGGCGCGGTATCGGTGCCTTTCCAGTTGGTGATGCGCGTGAGCTTCTTCGCCTGGAAGTCGTAGGTGTAGACGTCCTGCGCCAGACCACCGTCGTAGCGCTTCCAGGTGCGGAAATTGCGGAAGATGCGGTTGTAGGCGATGGAGTGACCGTCCGGACCGTAGGTCATCAGTCCGCCGCGGTCGAGCGGCAGCGGCTGTGCGAGGCCGCCGCCCGCCGGCACCGCGAACAGCCGCCCGAACCAGCTGTTCCAGGCCATGCGTCTTGAAAGAAAGACGACATTCTTCGAATCGGGTGTCCAGGTGACGACCATGTTGTCCGGGCCCCAGCGCGTGGGCGCGCTCGCCACCACGTCGGAATGGAAGGTCAGCCGCCGCGCCGCGCCGCCGCCGGCAGGCATGACATAGACGTCCTGGTTGCCTTGATAGAATCCGGTGAAGGCGATGGAGCTGCCGTCGGGCGAGAAGCGCGGCATCAGGTCGTAGCCCGGATCGGAGGTCAGTCGGCTCGCGGCCCCGCCCCAGCGGCCGACCCGCCAGAGATTGCCATGCGCCTCGAAAACGATGGCGCTGCCATGCAGCGTGGGAAAACGCATGAAGGTCCAGTCGTGCGCGCCGGCCGGTCCCGTCTGCGCCAGAGCCGCCGTCGCCGCCGCCGCAAGCGCCGCCCGGCGCCAGACCTCAAGTTTCATGGGGTTGTCCTCGTGCAGGTTCTTGCCGGCGCGGTTCGCAGGCAAAGGAAGGACGCCAGCAAACCCCGGCCGGGCGCGCATCGCAAGTACCCCGGACAGGATGGGGGCGGCTTTGACGCTGGCGCATGGCACGAAACCAAGCCGGGTTGCGGGCTATCCTGCCAACGCACCGGGGATTGCCGGGTCTCTGTCATCCCCGGCGAGCGGCGCAGCCGCGAGGGAAGGGGACCCATATGTGGACGGCCCCCTGCTTGCAAGGTGTGATGCGTGTGCGGTCGGATCGCCATGGCGAGGCATGCCGGGGACTGCCCCGCAGCACCTGATCGATGAGCATCGTGGCGCCGATCGGGCCGATTGCCGGGCACCCCGGCCAGTCTTCGCCCGAATTCATCGGTTCGATGAAGGGCGAGGAGTGTTTTCTCCGCCTGGCACAACTGGCCCCGAGATGGGCGTATTCCGCAGCCCGCAACTCAAACATCTCTCACCCCATGCAGCTGAAAAACGCTCTTGGACGTGTCCGCCCCAATTCGAATAAGCTTCTCCACGGACGGCTCCTCCGTTTGAGATCTTCAACGACCTCGCTCTGGCACATTCGATGCCGTCGGGGGCGGTCCACCCCAACAGGTAGAGCAACGCGACGAACATTCGTAATTTGGTTGCACCTGAGTCCCCTTCCCTCGCTTCGCCCGCCGGGGATGACAAGTTGGGCAATAATTACTTCCGCTCTCCGCTGACGCTCCGCGCGGCTTCCTCGATGACGGCGACCGCTCGGGCATGATCGCCGATCCGTTCAGGCGCCCGCTGTTCCTCGGTACCCGCAACGAGAATAGAGCGCCGGCCAAGGAGGCGTTCGGGACCGGCTGAACGTGCGGGTCGTCGCCCGGAGCTGATCCATGGCGGTGTACGACCTGGCATCCTTGGCGAGTCGCGACAGCAGCGCGGGAACGGGATCTGCTTCGCGTGCCGGGGATGAAACATGCGGCACTTCCCCCCGTCCGTGCATCGAACCGGGGGCATGCTCGTTGTTTCCGGCAGGGATGCAATGGAGAGCTTTATGGATGCAGCATGGCCGGCGCCGTTCGTGAACTGGCCGGGGCCGGAAAGCCCGGTTTCGCTGTCGACCTGGTGGCACGAGGTCGTCGGCTTTGCCAGAGCCAGGGCAAGAGGGACGCGGCTTCCCGAGAATGCCATGCGAGGTCACGGTGAGCCGGTCATCGTCATCCCGGCATTTTTTCCCGGGGTCGGTCGACGGCGTTCCTGCGCAGATTTCTCGCCCGGCAGAGCTTCAAAGCCGAATGCTGGGGCTGCGGGATCAATCTCGGACCCGCGCGAAATGCGATTGAGCTGCTCGACCGGCGTCTGCGCGACTCTGCTGCAAGGCACGGCCGCAAGATATCGCTCGTGGGTGTCAGCCTGGGCGGCACGCTGGCGCGGGAGGCCGCCAAGCGCTGCCCCGATTGCGTCGCGCGGGTTGTTACTCTCGTCAGCCCCATCAACATGCCCGTCTCCACGCCTCTCGCACCTCTGGCGCGATTGGCTGCGACCTTGTGGGACGCGAGCGCGCGTGGGGCGTTAGAACGGGTGCCGGAACCGCCCCCCGTTCCGCTGACGGCGATCGTCAGCCCGATTGATGGGGTGCTGGACTGGCGGGCCTGTCTTCCGCGACCGGCGCCGCAGGTGGACACCGTTCTCATAGCGACCGCGCATATGACGATCGATGCCAATCCGGAGGCCCTGCGCGTGGTCGCCGCGCGTCTGGCGGAAAGAGGTCCGGTCAAACACCCTTCGGAAACGGCCGCCGGAAAACAGCGCCCGAAGGATCGCCGGCCAGCTTGATCGGCGGCTCCGGAACGCAAGCCATTCCCGAGGCATTGCAAGGATGCTGCGCGGTCCATCCGTCCTTTTGGCGCGGTGTATAAGGAGCGGGGGATGCCTTGGTTGCTTGCACTTTCGGTGGGCTGGCTTGCAGGCGTGGCACTGCTGATCCTTCGGGCAGTGCTCCAGCGGAACCATCTGGGCAGGTTGGACGTCTCTGACCGCATCGACCCGGCATCGGCGCCCCCCCTCGCCGTGATCGTGCCCGCGCGCGACGAGGCGGCCAACATCGGTTCCTGTCTGCGCAGTCTGCTCGCACAGCATTACCCGCCGGATCGAGTGACCGTGTGGGTCGTCGATGACGGTTCGCGCGATGGCACGCCCGATATCGTGCAGCGGATGGCGCGGACCGGGAAGCGGCTGGAGCTGATGAAGAGCCCGACCCTGCCGCAGGGCTGGACGGGAAAATCTCACGCCTGCTGGCTTGCAGCGCGCAGCGTGCCCGGCGATGTGCAATGGCTTTGTTTTATCGATGCGGACATGCGGACCGAACCCCGGCTGCTGGCCACGGCCGTAAGCTGCGCCATCCGGGATAATCTTTCGCTTCTTTCCCTTGCTCCACGTCACGAATTGAAGACCTTCGCCGAACGGCTGATGATTCCCTGCGGTCTGTGTTTTCTCGGCTTCCGCCAGGACCTCCGCGGCGCCCTGCCGGAATACGGGGACGGCGTAATCGCCACCGGGCAATTCTTTCTTGCGCGGCGCGATGCCTATGAAGCGCTTGGCGGACACGCGGCCGTCTGCTCGGAGATCTGCGAAGATCTCGAGCTTGCAAGGCTGTTCAAATCCCGCGGAGCGCGCGTGTGCCTGAAGGATGCGAGCGACCTGCTTTCGACCCGCATGTACACAGGCTGGAGCACGCTCTGGCCGGGCTTTGCGAAGAACCTGACGGAGCTCCTGGGAGGACCGGGGCAAGCGATCGGCGCGGCGCTTGCGAGTGTGGTACTGGCCTGGGCAGCCGTGTTTCTGCCGGTCCTGGACGGGGCAGCCTGCCGCGCCGGAAGCACCTCCGCCTGCGTCGCCCTTGTTCCGGCGCTGATGGCGAGCGCCGCCATGCTCGCGCTGCACATCGCCTGTGCGGTCCATCTCGGCATTCCGTTCTGGTACGGGTGCCTGTTTCCATTTGCCTACACCATTGGTTCGGTCATGGCTTTGGACAGCGTCCGCTGGCGTCTGCGCGGCCGGGTGAACTGGAAAGGGCGTCAGTACCTGCGTCCCCGCGCGCGCCCGGGCCGGCTGTGACCAGCGCGTCCAAGTCCGACGAATCCAATGCGGCGCTCGAAAGACCGGTCAATAACGTCTCGACCAATGCAACGATTGCGGTGCTCGCCGCGGTAACGCTCCTTCTCTACCTGGTCCAGGCGATTCTGCTCCCCTTCGTCGTCTCCGGCATCGTTGCTTATATCTGCTCGCCGCTGATCGATCGCATCGCCATCCGGCGGCATCTTCCGCGGGCCGCAGTCGCATTCACGACCGGGCTCTTCGTTGCGGCGATTGCCGCGGTCATCGGTTACTTCACCGCGCCGCTTTTTCTGCGCGAGGTCCGCCGGGCGGTGCGCGAACTGGGAGACCTCAAGGGCTTCGTGCATCAATGGATCGGTGCCGACTCGATTTCGCTGCTCGGAAAGCAGATGACCGATGCCGAGATCGCTGCGGCGATCTCTGGCGCGGCGCAAAGCTGGATCAATCGGGCCGGCGGTTTCGCCACCTTGGCTGCCGGGGGATTTACCGGCGTTTTCGGCGTGATTCTGACGTGGGTGCTCCTCTTTTATTTCCTGATCGGCGGAAAAGCGGTCGGGCGCGGGATGGTCTGGCTGATACCGCCGCTCGACCGCCCTATGGTGGAGCGTATCTGGCGGCGCCTCGACCCCATCCTGCGACGGTATTTCGTGGGGCTGGCCATCGTGGTGGCGTATGCCGCGACGGCAGCCTACGTCGGGCTTGGACTGATCCTCCACGCGCCGCATGCCGCGATGCTTGCCGTGCTCACGGGATTTCTGGAACTGGTACCGATTGCCGGGCCGGCCGCATCGGCGGTGGTAGCGGGAATATTCACGCTGCACGCGAGCAAAGGGGTCGGTGCGATACTTGGCTATATCGCGTATGCGACCGCGCTGCGCATCTCCATCGACCAGTTCGTCGGGCCCATCGTGCTCGGCCGCGCGGCGCGGATTCAGCCGACCATCGTGATTTTCTGTTTTCTGGCCGGCGCCATGCTCTTCGGCGTCCCGGGCGTGATTCTTGCCGTCCCGGTGGCGCTCACGATCAAGGTCGTGGTGGGCGTGCTTTACGAGAAACCGATCGAAACCGGAAAAAGAAGGAGCGCCGTGGCGGGGTGATCAGTCGGTGGGGTTGGCGAGGCGTCCGAACCTCTGCCTGAGGACCTCGCGCGACATCCACAATTCGCAGCGCCGACGGAACAAAAGGTCGGCCCGTGCACTGCGCGGGTTATAGGCAAAGACCAGCAGCAAGCTCCAGAAATCGCAAAAGAAGTCGATCAAACGTGCGGCGGGTTCCCGGTCGGGGCAGGGGAACACATCAAAGCCGAACTTCTGCATCAGGCGGGCGACCTTGCCGCCATTGCCTTCATAAGCGATCCCTCCGCAACCGCACACCGCAACGGCTTTGGACAGGTCCGGATTCTCGTCCATGTGGATCGCCAGATCCCCCAGGGAGTCGTTGAATCGCCGGCGCATCAGCTTTGCCCAGACAAGATCGGGTCCATTATGCGGGATGCGCAGAAAGTGCTCGTTCCACAAATGAAGCTCCACGATCACCTCGCCGGGTCGAATCACGCGCCCACAGCCCAGCATCGCAGCATGGCTGGCCTGCCGCACGGCGATCCGGAACAGGCAGGTTCGCTTGTTTGTAAACTCGCGCACGCCATGGCACCGCTGCAGGACAACGTCGGCGGCGCCTACGGCACGCGCGAGCCAGTGGTCGCCGGCCTGGAGATATCTCGTCGTCGGTTGAGGCGTGCCGCGTTCGGGCAGCGCCTGCGCTTGCGGCCTTGTCCAAAACCTGCGCCCGAGTACAATCGAGGAGTATCGGTTCCCCATGCCCCGTCAACGTGTGGGCGGTTCGGCCAGTTCCGCCTGCGTGGCTGAGCCGCGCGCCTGCGAAGGCGAGCCGAATGCGTTTGGTACCCGAACGCCGGGGCGCTCACCGGACGGCGAGGGCCGCCATCGACTGAGGCGTGAACAGGCTCGCCGGATGGGGCGCGGTGACTTTGTAGGACTGAGCCTGGTCGTTGAACGCAAAGCCATAGACATATCCGCCAAGCGACAGATCGTAAATGAACTGACTGCCGAGAATCACGGCCGGTATCTCGGGCATGAGATACACTGGCGGCCTCTCCAAATTTCCACAGTCTGCCGCTCTCCTCCCAGGAATCGCCGTAGACGGCGAGCCAGATGTCCTCGTCGAGATAGAGCCGCCGCAGCGCCACGATATCATGCGGCCCCGGTTTGGCGTCCCTTCGACGACCCACACGCGATGCAATTCATGGCGCAGATCGTCGGGGTTGGCGTAGTGCGGCCCGAGAATCTCGGGCGTCGGCCGCGTGTAAAGCCGGTTGTTGTTGTAAGGGACGTAAAGCTCCTCCTTTCCCACCAGCCTGAAATCGTAATGATCGAGCCCGCCGCCCTCCCCGGCAGAGCCCGTTTCAATCGTGGAGATGGCACATCTCGACCGTGCCGGCAGGCGTAATGAACCAGTCGAGGCCGCGACAGTGATCGCACCGGAGCAACACATCGTCCTGGCGCCGCTTCACGTATTCCACTTCGACCGCACGCAGGACCGCACGCGATGGAGTTGGCGCCCGATGCGATATCGCCTGGGCCTGTCCACGCAGCCAGACGGACGCGAATGCCCGCGGCCCGGCGCCGTCCGGCGGAGGCATCACGAGCTTGAGACCATAGTCCGGCAAGGTCTCGCGGAAGGCTTCGAACGCTGCCTCGGCATGCGCGCTCAGGCGCAGGAGCTGTCGGACAGCGGGACGCGAGTCCGCAGCGGGACCCGGCATGTCGCTCGAAAGCATATGAATCCTCCTTCTTGAATACCGATTTGGGTAGTATATAACCGTATCGGCAATAGATTGCAAGGGCCGAGCGCTTGGGAGAAAGTAGGCGGCGTCAGAATTGCAGGCCGGGATTGTGGGCGCGCAAGATCTGGCTTGAGGACAATCGAAATGGGATTCGTGACTGACAGCCTCGCGCGCCGTTTCGCGCCCGTGTTGGTGGCGGCGCTTGCTCTGCTTGTGGCCGGGGCAGTGCCTGTAGCGATCGCGCGGCCGACGCCCGATTCCTTTGCGGACCTGGCCGACCAGCTTCTGCCGACCGTCGTCAACATCGCGACCACGGAGACGCTCAAGCCTGGCTCGGCGGAGGCCACGCTGCCCGATTTGCCGCCGGGATCGCCGCTGCAGGACCTTTTCAAGGACTTTCTCGAAAAGAACAAAGGCAAGCCGCAGCATGTCGCCGCACTGGGATCCGGCTTCGTCATCGATCCTTCGGGACTGATCGTAACCAACAATCACGTCATCGAGGACGCGGACACGATTACCGTGACTTTGAACGACGGCACGACATTGCCCGCGACGCTGGTGGCGCGTGACGACAAGACCGATCTGGCGCTCGTTCGCGTACGCCCCAAAACGCCGTTGCCCGCGGCGCATTTCGGCGATTCCGATCATGCCCGGGTGGGCGACTGGGTGATTGCGATCGGCGATCCGTTCGGCCTGGGCAGTTCGGTGACGGCGGGAATCGTGTCGGCGCGAAACCGCGACATCGCCGCGGGCCCTTATGACGATTTCATCCAGACGGATGCACCGATCAATCGCGGCAATTCCGGGGGCCCGCTTTTCGATATGGACGGCAAGGTCATCGGCATCGCGTCGGCGATCTTTTCGCCGAGCGGCGGATCCGTGGGTGTGGGCTTCGCCATTCCCTCCAACATGGCACAGGAGGTTATCTCGCAGCTGCGCCAATACGGTCAGACCCGGCGCGGGTGGATGGGCGTCCGTATCCAGCCGCTGACGGGCGATATTGCCGACAGTCTTGGCATCGCTTCCCATGAAGGCGCGCTGGTGTATGAAGTAACCGTGAACGGACCTGCCGCGAAGGCAGGCGTGCAGAACGGCGATGTGATCACCGGGTTCGACGGCAAGCCGGTGCCGGATTCGCGCACCTTGCCACGCATGGTTGCCGAAACGCCGGCCGGAAAGACGGTGAGTATCGAGGTTCTGCGCAACGGCCGCCGCCAAGACCTGCAGATGACCGTGGCAAAGCTCGACGATAGCTCCGAAGGACAAGCCGCCGAAAACGCGTCAATTCCGGCTACGCCGAAAGCCGCGTCGAAATTCTCCCGGCTGGGCTTTGCGCTCGCTCCGCTCGACCGGCGGACGCGCGCGAAATACAAGCTCGGGGAGAGCGTGGACGGCGTGGTGATCACCGACGTCGACCCCGACAGTCCGGCGGGGGAAAAGGACATCCGTGCGGGCGATGTGATCGTGCAGGTGCAGAACGACGCGGTGAGTACGCCCGACGAGGTGAGCCGGCACATCGAGGCGGATGTGAAGGCCGGACGCAAGGCGGTTCTGCTTCTCGTCAATCGCGACGGCCAGCTGGCTTATGTGGCGATTCGATTGAGCGATGCCGGGTAGGATTTCGTCGCTGCCGATTCAGTTCGCGGACGGCCGCACAATCTCGGATTCGCGATAACCCTGCAGATAGAGAAGCGCCGTAAGGTCCGCATGCGCGATGCGAACCGGGGCGACGGCGGAAAGAACGGGTTTTGCGTGCCACGCCACGCCGAGTCCCGCATGCGAAACCATATCGACGTCGTTGGCGCCGTCGCCCACGGCCAGCGTCTGGGCCATTTTGATTGCGCGCGAGGTCATTATCTCGTGGATGGCCTGCAATTTTGCCTCACGCCCGAGAATCGGTTCTCCCACCGTTCCGAGCAACCTGGCGCCGTCATCGAGCAGCGTATTCGCCCGGTCCAGATCGAATCCCGCCGCGCGTGCGACGCGCTGCGTGAAATACGTAAATCCGCCCGACAGAACCATCGTCAGCGCGCCGTTCGCGCGCATTGTGGCGACGAGTTCCTTCGCGCCGGCATTGAACCGCACGCGTTCGGAATAGACGCGGTCGAGCGCCGACAGCGGCAATCCCTTCAGGAGCGCCACGCGTTCGCGGAGCGCGCCGGCAAACTCGATCTCGCCGCGCATGACGCGCTCCGTGATCCTCGCAATCTGCGGCCTTATTCCGGCGATTTCCGCCAGCTCGTCCACGCATTCGCAGGAGATGATCGTCGATTCCATGTCGGCGGCCAGCAGCGTCTTGCGGCGGTCTGCGGCCGGCAGGATGTTGATATCGGCGTCCGTGCCGCGTGCGGCGTCACGGGCGCGGGCGAGCGCGCCGCCGGGATTTGCGGCGACCGGAATGTCGAACGCATAATCCGGGCAGAGCCAGTCGACAGGTCCGCAGGGGCGCAAGGCTTTCGCGAGTGACGGCGCCTCGTGCGAGATGACATTCAGGACATGCGGAAATCGTTCGTCCAGAAGCCGCGCTTTCCATGAGTGCCGATGCGGTGCTTATTGCAGGGCCGACGGCAAGCGGCAAGTCGGGGGCGGCGCTCGCGCTTGCGGAGCGCATCGGCGGCGCGCTCATCAACACGGATTCGATGCAGGTCTATCGCGAGGCGCGAATCCTGACCGCCCGTCCCGATGATGCAGCACTTTCGCGCGCGCCGCATTTTCTTTACGGCCATGTCGGCGTACGCGAAGCCTATTCGGCGGCGCGTTATCAGCTTGATGCGCTGCGGGCGCTGGCGCACGCGCGCGCGCTCGGCCGCACAGCGATTTTCGTCGGCGGCACCGGCCTTTATTTCGGCGCTCTGACGGAAGGCCTGGCGGAGATGCCGCCGGTGCCGCAAGCCGTCCGCGCGCATGTCAGAGCGCGTCATGCGGAACTTGGCGTGGACGTCTTTTTCGCGGAGTTCGCGTCCCGCGATCCGGAAACGGCCGCACGCCTGCGGGCCTCCGACACGCAGCGTGTCCTGCGCGCCAGCGAAGTGCTAGAGGCCAGCGGCCGGTCGATATCGGAGTGGCAAAGAAACGGTGGCGCAGCGCCGCTCGCGGGCCTGAATCTCGCGCGGTTCGTTCTTTCGCCGCCGCGCGCGGAACTTCATCGGCGCATCGATGCGAGATTCGAGGACATGCTTGCAGCGGGCGCGCTCGAAGAGGCCGAACAGCTGAAGCGGCTCGACCGGGGTTTGCCTGCGGCCAGGCTTCTCGGGCTGCGCGAGCTTTGGGGCGTGCTGGACGGCGCGTCCACCCTTGCCGAAGCGATGGTCGCGGCACAGGCTGCCACGCGCCAATATGCCAAACGACAGCTCACCTGGTTCCGTCACCGTATGGCGGATTGGTCCTGGATCGAGGGAAATGATTTCGGCGAGATTGTTTCACGATTGGTGCAGAACGTGTAAGTGGCGCCACAGGGCCGCATTAGGACGGCCGTTGACGCCCGTACGGTTATACCGTACGGTTGGCGATGCGCGTCGTTTCCATCCGCCACAAGGCGCCGCAGCGGCTTTGGTCAAGAAATGATCCGCGCGGCCTGCCGCCGGATCAGGTAAAACGTGTGCAGTTGGCGCTCGCCGCACTTGCGGCCGCGCGGAACATCAGGATGTTGCCCAGCGTTCCGGGTTGGCGGCTTCATGAACTGAAGGGTGCGCGCGCCGGTGCATGGAGCATGAGCATCAGTGGAAACTGGCGGCTGACATTCCGGCTGGAGAAGGAATCCATCCATGACATCGACCTTGAAGACTACCACTGAGCCCTTGACGCCGATGACGAATCCGTCGCACCCAGGCGATCTTGTATGGTACGGAATTCTGGAGCCGCTGGGTGTTTCCGTGACGCGGGCTGCGGCGCTGCTCGGGGTGCGGCGCGCCACCCTTTCCGATGTCGTCAACGGCAAGGCGTCGATGAGTGCCGAGATGGCGTTCCGCCTGCATAAGGCGTTCGGTGTCGAAGCCGATCTGTTGTTGCGGATGCAAAATCAGTTCGATCTTGCTGAAATTCGCGCTCGCGCGAAGGACATCAAGGTGAAACGTTATCAGCGCAAAGCGGCTTGAGTTCGGGCACGAGCAGTCAAGGGGCATCTGTCATGCAAGTCTATTACGATCGGGATACGAATCCCGACTTGATCAGGACGAAGCGCGTCGCCGTGCTGGGTTTCGGCAGCCAGGGTCATGCCCATGCGCTCAATCTGCGCGATTCCGGAGTCAAAGAAATCGCCGTCGGCGGACGCGAGGGAAAGTCGTCGGAAAGAGCCCGCGAAGCGGGCTTCAATGTGGTTTCGAATGCGGAAGCCGCGGCGTGGGCGGACGTCATCATGATGGGCGCCCCGGACGAATCCCAGCCGGGGATCTACAAATGCGATCTGGCGCCCCACATGAAACAGGGCGCGACGCTGTTCTTCGCGCACGGGTTCGCCATTCATTTTCATCTGATAGAGCCCAGGGCGGATCTCGACATCGCGATGGTCGCGCCCAAGGGGCAGGGCCATGCCATGCGCCGCGAATATCTGCGCGGCGGCGGCGTTCCCGGCCTCATCGCCGTCCATCAGGATGCGAGCGGCAAGGCGCGCGATCTCGCGCTCGCCTATGCGAGCGCGATCGGCAACGGGCGCGCGGGCATCATGGAAACGACGTTCCGCGAGGAATGCGAGACGGACCTCTTCAGCGAACAGGCGGTGCTATGCGGCGGACTTGTGGAACTCATCCGCGCCGGATTCGACACGCTCGTCGAGGGGGGCTACGCGCCGGAGATGGCCTATTTCGAATGCCTGCACGAGGTGAAGCTGATCGTCGACCGCATCTATGAGGGCGGCATCGCGCGCATGAACACCGCCATTTCCAACACGGCGGAGTATGGCGAATACGTCACCGGTCCGCGCATCGTTACCGAAGAGACGCGGGCGGAAATGAAGCGTATTCTGGCCGACATCCAGTCCGGCCGCTTCGCGCGCGACTGGGTGCTCGAGAACATGGCCGGCCAGCCCTCCTTCAAGGCGATGCGCGCCCGCGCCGCCGCCCATCCGATCGAGGAAGTGGGCGAACGCCTCCGCGCGATGATGCCATGGCTTTCGGAAAGCAGGCGGGAGGACCAAAAATAACGAAACGGCGTCGGCAAGGCCGGCAAGAGGACAGGGGCGAATCGAAGGCATGCACAGCCGTGAGGTCATCAGGATTTTGGAATGTGGCGGCTGGCGTCTTGTTGCGGTAAGCGGCAGTCACCATCAATTTAAACATTCTACGAAGCCGGGGCGTGTTACTGTTCCGCACCCGGTGAACGACATAAAGATCGGAACGCTCAAGAGCATAGAGCGCCAATCCGGTGTGAAGTTGCGCAGGAGGTAGGAATGGCGGCGATATATTTTCCCGCGATTGTAGAAGGCGGCCGGAAACGGGGATTTAGCGTTTACTTTCCGGATCTTCCCGGTCTGGCAAGTGCCGGCGATACGATTCAGGAAGCTGCGCTTCGATCGGAGGAGGCACTGAAGCTTCATCTCGACGGAATTCTGGAGGACGGCGAAGCGTTGCCATCACCCGGCAATCTGGACAGTATCACCTCCAATCCTGCGGTAAAGGAAGTTGCACGGATATTGGTGCGGGCCGATATCCCGGCCACGAAGGCAGTGCATCTTGACGTCACTCTGCCGGAAGACCTGGTGCGCCGGATCGACGCCACAGCCAGGAATCGTTCGCGATTTCTGGCTGATGCGGCCGAGCGCGCGCTCGCCAGCACCTTGAGACCAAGACGGCGTGCGCGCGGTTGAAATTTTGGCGCCGTCCGGGGATCGACGTCGAATTAATAATTCCAGTTATCCAAACCGCAGCTGGAACGTCGCGCCGCCGCCTTCGGTGTCGGAGAGGTTGAGCGAGGCGGCGTGGACGGCGGCGATCTGGCGGGTGAGCGTGAGGCCGATGCCGGTACCGTCGCGCCTGGTGGTGAAGAAGGGCACGAACACCGTTTCGCGCAACTCCGGCGCGATGCCCGGACCGTTGTCGCTTACCGACACGACGATGCGGTTCTCGGCGTCCCGGAACGCCCTGAGCGCAATGCGCGCGCCGGCTTTTTCCTTCAGCGCTTCCATTGCGTTGCGCAGGAGATTGATCAGCGCCTGAGCCAGTAGTTCTGCGTCTGCGGCGATTTCCAGCGTCTCCGGCTCGACGCCGATTGAAAGCGCAATGCCGCGCGCCGCCAGTTCGGTGGCAAGCAGGCGCTCGATGCGCGCAAAGACGCGGCGCAGCCGCAGCGGCTCGATTTTCGCCACGAGCCGGCGGCTCAGATGACGATAGGTTTCGACGAAGTGCAGCAGTCCTTCGCTGCGCCGGACAACGGTCTCGAGCGCCGTGCAGGCGTCCTCAAGCGGCCCTGCAAGCGGATCGCCCGGCGGCAGGGCGCCGTGCGACTGGCCGACCAGCTCGCGCGCCGTTGCCGAGAGCGAGGAGATCGGCGTGAGCGAATTCATGATCTCGTGCGCCAGAACGCGGATGACCGATTGCCACGCCGCAAGCTCCTGGGCGCTCAGTTCCGTTTCGATGTTCGCGAGCGAGACGAGACGGATGGTCGAGCCGCCGCTCACGATCCTGGCGGCGGAAGCTTTCAGATGCAGCGACTGTGACCCGCGCTCCATGACGACAAGCCGGGTCTGCTCGGGCGCGAGATGCGCGAGCGTTTCCGCGAAAGCCCCGCCGAACCGCGCAAAATCGGACAGCTCGCCGCTGCGGACGCCGAACAGCCGGCGCGCGGCCACATTGAGCAGCTGCGCGCGGTTGTCCGCCGCAATCGACACCAGCGCCACCGGCACGTGGGAAACGACAGCCTGCAGATAACGCGCCTGCTCTTCGCGTTCGCCGCGCGCGGCGCGCAGGCGCTCCATCAGCCGGCCCATCGCGGCGCCGAGTTCGGCGAAACCCGCATCGCTGCGGAATTTCGAGAAGGTGCGCGCCGCGTCGTCATACGCGACCGCATCCAGAAACCGGGCGATCTCGCGATTGGTTGTCGTTGCGTAATGCGCGAGCAGGAGGCATTGCGCAATCGCCGCGAGACAGAGAAGCGCGGTGGTGACGTACCATTGCGCGTGCGTCAGCACCCAGGCGAGCGCGGCCAGCGTGACAAAGAGCGCCGCCACGCGCCAGCTAATTCCAAACGAGAAGGAGTTGAAGGTTCGGCTCACGGCGGGACGCGTCTGGATCGCATTGGACTACCGTTTTGCGTGCTTCGACAAGCTCGGCACGGGGGGAATCTTACTGCCATGGGAGAATCTTGCCGGCATTCGTGTTCGTGCAAGCAAGAATTTCCTCATGCTGGGCTTGTCGAAGCACGCACGGTGCCGATGCAAGCCTCATCGAAAGCCTGCTGATATCCTACAGTCCATATTTCTCCATCCGCCGGTACAGCGCGGGGCGGGTGAGGCCGAGCGTGCGGGCGGCATGGCTGATGTTGCCGCCGTGTTTTTCCAGCGCACGGCGGATCGTGTCGCGTTCAACGGAATCGAGCGTTTGCGGCCCGTCGCCGTGGCGCTCCTTCGGCAGGAGCCCGAAATCGCCGGCATCGAGAACAGTTCCGGCGCCGAGAATCATCGCCCGCTCGACGGCGTGACGGAGCGCGCGCACGTTCCCGGGCCAATCGGAGAAAGCCAGCGCCTCGAGCGCCGCTGCCGTCACGCGTTTCGTGGGCGTGTTGTACTTGCGCGCATAGACGCCGACGAAGTGCCCGACGAGCAGCGGAATGTCCTCGGCGCGTTCGCGCAGCGCCGGCAGCGTGATCTCCACCGTGTTGATCCGGTAGAACAAATCCTGACGGAATATTGTCCCGTCCGAAAGCTGTTCGCGCGTCAGATTGGTGGCTGCGATCAAACGCACATCGATCGGCACCGCGCGGTCGCCGCCGACCGGCACGATCTCGCGCCGCTCGAGCGCCGCGAGCAGCTTCGCCTGAAGATGCAGCGGCACGTTGCCGATCTCGTCCAGGAACAGCGTGCCGCCGGCGGCCGCGCGGAAGCGGCCGATGCGGTCTTCCCTGGCGTCGGTGAACGCGCCGCGGCGATGGCCGAACAGCTCGCTCTCGAACAGCGCCGCGGGAATCGCGCCCAGATCGACATGCACGAACGCCTCGCTTGCGCGCGCGGACTGGCGATGGATTTCGCGCGCCGCCAGCTCCTTGCCGGCGCCGTTTTCGCCCAGGATCAGGATGTTCGCTTCGGTCGGCGCGGCGCGGCGGATCAGCTCGAAAAGGTTGAGCATCGCGGGGGAAGCGCCGATCAGTTCCGAGCCCATGCGGGGCCCCGCCAGCGTTGCCGCAAGTGCGCGGTGGCGCTGGCGCAGATCCTTCGCTTCGAGGCGCGAGCGCCTGAGATTGGCCGCGGCGGAGAGCGTCGCGACAAGCCGGCTGTTCTCCCACGGCTTGACGATGAAATCGGCCGCGCCCTGCTTCATTGCCTGCACGGCGAGCTCGACTTCGCCATGCGCGGTGATGAGCACGACCACCGCATCGGGATCGAGCGCGATGATCTCGGTCAGCCATTTCAGCCCTTCCGCGCCGGAGCCCGCGCCGACCGCGAAGTTCATGTCGAGGAGAAGGACGTCGAACGCATTGCCGCGCACGAGTTCCGGCAGCAGCGACGGATCGCGCTCCGTGCGCACCGATGAAAAGTGGCGCTTCAGGAGCAGCCGCGCCGCCATCAGCACGTCGGCTTCGTCGTCGATGACGAGGATGCGGGAAGGGGAGATCACAATGTACGATTCCGGACAGTAACTGTCCGGACTGTACGGAGACGGACAGGCAAAGCAAGTCTCCCTGGGAGCGTGGGCCTCTTGCCCGTCCCCCCGACAAGGCTCAGAGGAAGATGAATTCCTCGTGCTGGGCAAGAATTCCTCGTGCTGGGCAAGAATTCCTCATGCCGAGCCTGTCGAAGCATGCGGGCGGGACGTCCGCCGTCCCAGGATGGCACGGTTAATGCTGATGCCATGGAGATGGCTACACTCAGAGCAATGTCTGCCCGTCGCGAACGTCTTGTCCGGATGATCCGCCCGGATCGCCCCGAACAGGCTGGCGGCCCGGAGAGGCCCTCCGATGGCGGCGGTGGGATGGACCGCAGGCTGGCGCAGGTTCCCCGCTGGCGGCGCTATGCGCCCCATGCGGCGGCGGCGGTGGTCATTCTCGGCATCGGCGCATGGTTTCTCGCCGGCACGGGCGGCAGCGTCTATCGCGTGCCGGTCGACCGGCTCACCATCGCGACCGTGACCGCGGGTCCGTTCGAGGATTTCATCGCGGTGCGCGGCAACGTGGCGCCGCTCGTCACCGACTATCTGACCACCGCCGATGGCGGCAGCGTGCGCAGGAAACTGGTGGAGGATGGCGCGGTGGTCGCGACGGGCCAGCCGCTTGTCGTTCTTGCCAACACGGCGCTCGAGCTGCAGGTCGCCGCGCGCGAGGCCGATACGGCGGAGCAGATCAGCAGCCTGGAGAACACCGAGCTGCAGGTGGAGCAGGCGAAATTCTCCTATGAGCGCGATCTTCTGGACGTCCAGCACCAGGTGCGTAAGCTGAAGGACACGCTGGCGCGCGACGAGATCCTGCGCAAAGGCGATGCGCTGCCCGAAGCGACCTATCTGGCCGACAAGGAGGACTATGCCTATCAGCTCAGGCTGCAGGCGGCGACGATCGCCTCGCGCGATACCGAGCAGAAGGTGCGCGAGGCGCAGCTTGCGCAGTTGCGCGACGCGCTCGCGCAACTGAAAGCGAATGCCGCGGCCGCCGAAGCGAGCCTCGATTCGCTCACCATCCGCGCGCCGATGGCCGGGCGGCTGACCGCGTTCGACGCGGAGATCGGGCAGGCGAAAGCAGCGGGTGCCGTGCTGGGGCAGGTCGACTCGCTCGACCGCTACAAGCTCACCGCGGATGTGGACGAGTTCTATCTCGGCAAGATCGTGCTCGGGCAGGATGCGCTGTTCACGATCGACGGCCGCGACTGGCGCGCGCGTGTCGCGAAGGTCTATCCGCAGGTGACGAACGGCACCTTCAAGGTGGATTTCCATTTTGCCGGCACGGAGCCGGCCGGCATCCATGACGGCGAGGCCGTCGATATGAAGATCGAGCTCGGCGGCGCCGCGCGCGCCGTGATGCTGCCCGACGGGCCCTTCTATCAGGACACGGGCGGCAACTGGGTCTTCGTGGTGGCGCCGGACGGACGCACCGCCACGCGCCGCAACGTGCGGCTCGGCCGGCGCAATCCGCAATTCGTCGAAGTGCTGGGCGGGCTTTCGCCGGGCGAGCGCGTGATCGTCTCGAGCTATGAGGCTTTCGCGAAAATGGACCGCGTCGAATTCGAAAAACCCGGCAGCGGCGATTCCTGATGGTTTGGAGGATTTGATGATCAGGCTCAAAAATCTCAGCAAGGTCTATCGCACCACGGAAGTGGAGACGACGGCCCTGCGCGGCATCAATCTCGAAATCCTGCCGGGCGAGTTCGTGGCCGTAATGGGGCCGTCGGGCTGCGGCAAATCCACTTTCCTCAACATCGTCGGCATGCTCGACAGCCCGTCGTCGGGCGAATACTGGTTCGGCAACCAGAACATCGCCGGTTATTCGGACGGGCGGCTCTCTCAGCTGCGCAAGAATTCGATCGGCTTCGTGTTCCAGAGCTTCAATCTCATCGACGAATTGAACGTGCAGGAGAATGTCGAGCTGGCGCTGCTCTATCACGAGGATGTTTCTTCAGGCGAGCGCCGGACGCGCGTGCGCGAGGCGCTGGAGCGGATGAAGATCGCCCATCGCGCGCGTCACATGCCGCAGCAATTGTCGGGCGGGCAGCAGCAGCGCGTGGCGATCGCGCGCGCCGTGCTCTCGCGGCCCAAGCTGATCCTCGCCGACGAGCCGACCGGCAATCTCGATTCCGCGAACGGGGAAGAGGTGATGCAGCTTCTGACCGAGCTGAACGAGGAGGGCACGACGGTGGTGATGGTGACGCACTCCCATTCCCACGCCGAATACGCCCACCGCATCGTCAACCTCTTCGACGGCGCCGTCCTCTCCGAGGATCTGAAACAGGTGGCGTGATGCTGCATAACTGGCTCGTCACGGCGCTGCGCAACTTCGCCCGGCACAGGCTCTACAGCTTCATCAACATCGCGGGGCTGGCGGTTGGCCTGGCCAGCGTGATCTTCATTGCTCTGTTCCTGCGCGACGAGCTTTCGTACGACAAATGGGTACCGGACAGCGCGAACGTCTATCGCGCGGAAATCTCGCTCTACTTCCCCGGCGAGCCGGCGATCATCACGTCGTCAAGCCCGTTTCCGCTGGGACCGACGATGAAGGCAGAACTGCCCGAGGTGGCGGCCGAAACGCATATCGTGCCGCAGAACAGCACCATGAAAGTGGGCGATCGCCAGTTCCCGGAGCGCGTCAATGCCGTCGATCCGGATTTCTTCCGCATTATCCGGTTGCCGCTGAGCGAAGGAAATGCGGCGGAGGTCTTCGCGCAGCCGGAATCGGTGGTGCTGTCGCAAACCACGGCACACAAATATTTCGGCGATGCGAATCCGCTCGGCAGGACCGTGACCATGGATGCGAAGCATCCGCTGACGGTGACCGGGGTAATGTGCGATCTGCCGCACAACACCCATCTCATCGGCGATGTCTTCATTCCGAACACTTCGAAGGCCGATCAGCTCGACCAGCCGGCGCGGGCCGACTGGTTCTCATTCGAGGGATACACCTACGTCAAGCTCGCGCCGGGCTCTGACGCGGCGCGCGTGCAGCAAAAGACGCGTCAGATATTTGCCCGTCATATCCGTCCTGACCAGATTTCTTCTCTGCATCTGCGCGCCGATCAGCTGGTGCGGGCAAATCTGGCGCCGTTCGGCGACGTGCATCTGACGTCGGACAACAAGGGCGGCATGAAACCGGCCGGCAGCTGGACGACGATCTACGGCTTCGCGGCCATCGCCGCGCTGATCCTCGCCATCGCCTGCTTCAATTTCATGAATCTCGCCACGGCGCGCGCGATGATGCGGGCGCGCGAAGTGAGCCTGCGCAAGGTGGTGGGCGCCAGGCGCCTCCAGCTTGTCGCGCAGTTCCTGGGCGAATCCGTGCTGACGGCGCTTCTCGCGCTGGTGCTGGCGCTCGCCGCCGTCGAAATCCTGCTGCCTGCTTTCGACCGCTTTCTCGGCCGGCCCATCTCTCTGGATTACATGTCCGGCTGGCCGCTGACGCTCGGCATCGTCGCGGTCGCCGTGCTCGCCGGAATGGTCGGGGGATTTTATCCCGCGCTGGTGCTGTCCGGTTTCCGTCCCGCCGCCGCGCTCACGACCAACGCGTCCGGCCAAGGCGGATCGGGCCTGCTGCGCGCGATCCTGGTGGTGCTGCAATTTGCGATCTCGATTGGGCTCGGTGTCGCGGCGCTGGTGGTGTTCGCGCAAATCCGTTACGCCCGCGATCTCGATCTCGGCTTCGAACGCGACAACATCGTCGTCATCGGCGGCCAGAGCGATCCGGTAATGACGCCATCCGCCGCCCTGAGCTTTCTGCACACGCTCGATGCCGGTCCCGGCATCGTCGCCGCTGCGCAATCCAGCGACGTGCCGTTCGAGACTAACGAGAGCCGCAGCAATGCGAGCGTGCCGGGAAATCCGGCGCTACTCGACGTGCGCACCATCGACATCTCGCCGGAATTCCCGGCCGTCTATGGCATGAAGCTCCTCGCGGGCCGGTTCCTGTCGCGCGACCGCGGTAGCGACGTCAGCGCCACGCCCAACCGGCAGAACGATGTCGCCGCCGGCACGAACGTGCTCGTCGATGCGATGGCCGCGCGCATGTTCGGCTTCACGCCGGCCGGTGCCGTCGGCAAGGCGATCAAGATCGGCGATCACCGCGTGACCATCGTGGGCGTCGTGCGGAACGCGCTGTTCCATGCCGCGCGCGCCGAGCCGATTTCCACCCTCTACTACTTCAACCCCAGCCATCTCGGCGGCTTTTCCGTGCGCGTGAAAGGCGGCCATATCCCGGAAGCTCTCGCCTTCATCGACGGCACGTGGCGGCGCTTCGCACCCAGCGTCGCCATCCGCCGGCATTTTCTGGACGACAGTTTCGACAAGCTCTTCGCGGCGGACGAGCGGCAGGGCGAGATGTTCGGCATCTTTGTCGGCATTGCGATCTTCATTGCCTGCCTCGGCCTGTTCGGCCTAGCGGCCTTCAACGCCGAACGGCGGACGAAAGAGATCGGCATGCGGAAAGTCTTCGGCGCGCGGACGCGCGACGTCGTGCGGTTGCTGCTCTGGCAGTTCTCGATTCCGGTGCTGATCGCGAACGCGATCGCGTGGCCAATAGCATGGTATTACTTGCACAATTGGCTGGAGAGCTACGCCTATCGCATCGCGCTCAGCCCGCTCTATTTCTTCGCCGCTGGCGCCGCCGCGCTCGTGATCGCCTGGGCCACCGTCATCGGCCACAGCCTCGCCGTCGCCCGCGCCAACCCGGTTCATGCGCTGAGATATGAATGAGGAGAGCATCAGCATGTGTGCCGAAGGCCCGCCGCCCACACCCCTCTCCCCCACTTCTGGGGGAGAGGGCAGGGTGAGGGGGGCTCTCCGCCGCTCGGGCGCTGAAATATACGCGCGAGCGCGCGTTGCTCATCCACACAACGCCTTCAGGCGCAGCAATCACATGCGAACACCCGTTTCGTGGCGGCGCCCCCTCACCCCAACCCTCTCCCCCAGAAGTGGGGGAGAGGGAAATCGCGCATTGATGTGGAGAGTCCCCGATGCTTCATAACTGGCTCGTCACGGCGCTGCGCAACTTCGCGCGGCACAGGTTGTACAGCTTCATCAACATCGCAGGCATGGCGGTGGGGCTCGCCTGCGCGATCTTCATCATCCTGTTTTTGCGCGACGAGCTATCTTACGACAGCTGGATTCCGGGCACAAAGAATGTCTACCGCGTCGAAGGCTGGTTCTATTTTCCCGGACGTGGCATCGAGCCGGCGGGGGCGATTCCGTTCCCCGTGACGCCTGCCATGCTGGCGCAGATTCCCGAGGTCGAGGCGCAGACTCATCTCATCAACAAGAAGACGACGGTGAATGTGGGGAATCGGCAGTTTTCCGAATCCGTCGATTTCGTCGATCCGGGTTTCTTTCGGATTATCCGCCTGCCGCTGATCGCCGGCGATCCGGCCCGTGTCTTCGCACAGCCCGAATCCGTCGTGTTGTCGCAGACGTTGGCGCAGAAATATTTCGGCGGCGCCGATCCGGTCGGAAAAACCATCGTCGTGGACGCAAAGCATCCGCTCACGGTCACAGGCGTGCTGCGCGATCTGCCCCACAACACGCAGCTTTATGCCGACATGGTTGTGCCGAACACATCGGGCGCCGACCCGCTTCCGCTCTCGGAAAAGCGGGAGTGGCTGAACATCGATGGCTTCGGTTATGTGCGCCTCGCGCCCGGCGCGAACCCGAACACCGTGCTCGGGAAGCTCAAACCCATTCTGGATCGCAACGTCGATGCGGGAAAGGAAGAGGGTCTGCATATTCCCGGCAGCCAGCTGCTGCAGGTTCATATGACCCCCTTCCGCGACGTGCATCTCACCTCCGACAAGTACGGCGGGATGAAAGCGGCGGGAAGCTGGACGACGATCTACGGCTTTGCCGCCATCGCCGCGCTGATCCTTGCCATTGCCTGCTTCAATTTCATGAACCTCGCCACCGCGCGCGCGATGATGCGCGCCCGCGAGGTGTCGCTGCGCAAGGTCGTGGGCGCGAAGCGCGTGCAACTCATTGTGCAGTTCCTGGGCGAATCCGTGCTGACGGCGCTAATCGCGCTGTTTCTTGCTTTTGCCGTCGTGGAAGTGTTGCTGCCGCTCTACGACGGTTTTCTCGATCGTCCGATCGTGCCGAACTATCTGGCCGACTGGCCTCTGAGCTTATCTGTCCTCGGAATCGCAGTTGCGGCTGGACTGCTGGGCGGCTTTTATCCGGCGCTGGTGTTGTCCGGCTATCGCCCCGCCGCGGTCCTGAAGCCCGCCGCCGGCAGCCTATCCGGCTCGGGCCTGCTGCGCACCGCGCTTGTCGTGCTCCAATTTGCAATATCCATCGCTCTGGGCACTGCCGCTCTCGTCGTCTTTGCGCAAATCCGCCATGCGCGGCAGATCGATCTCGGCTTCGACCGTGACAACGTGGTCATCGTCAGCGGCGCCAACGATTTGACTCCGAGTGCGCGCGAGGATTTTGCGCACGCGCTGGCCGCCGACCCCGCCATCGACGGCGTGGCGCAATCGGGGCCGGTGCCCTTCGTGCGGGATATCCAGATCGAGAATGTGGATGTGCCGGGGCGGCCAGAAACGCTCTCCATCCGCACGATCGACATGGGATTCGATTTCCCCACGGTTTATCGCATGCGTCTTCTTGCGGGGCGGCAGCTTTCGGCATCGCGCGGCGACGACACAAACAGGGGCGATGCCAACGATGGATTCGAGAACGACCGGAATGTTCTCATCAGCGCGGCCGCCGCGCGCCGCTTCGGCTATGGGATCGGTGAAGCACCAGGCAAGACCATCGACGTCGACCACGCGCACATGACGATCGTGGGCGTTCTGGGCGACGCCAAGATGGAAGGCGCCCTGGCGGTGTCGGAGCCACTCATCTTCTACAACAATCCCGTCCACATCGATTCGTTTTCAATCCGCATCAAGGCCGGCCAGACGCAAGCCGCGCTCGCGGCGATCGACAGGACATGGCACCAGTTCGCCCCGACTGTCGCCATCAGCCGTCATTTCCTGAATCAGTTTTTTGATCGGCTGTTCGCCACCGACGTGCGGCAGGGCGCGATGTTCGGAGTCTTCGTCGGCATCGCCATCTTCATCGCCTGTCTGGGGCTGTTTGGTCTCGCGGCCTTCACCGCCGAGCGCCGCACGAGGGAGATTGGCGTGCGCAAGGTGTTCGGCGCACGCACGCGCGATCTCGTGGGGCTGCTCGTCTGGCAGTTTTCGATTCCCGTACTGATCGCCAACGCCATCGCCTGGCCCGTGGCGTGGTACTGGCTGCACAATTGGCTGGAGAGCTATGCCTATCGTATCGCGCTCAGCCCGCTCTATTTCCTCGCTGCCGGCGCCGCCGCGCTCGTAATCGCGTGGCTCACCGTCATCGGCCACAGCCTTACCATCGCCCGCGCCAATCCCATCCATGCGCTCCGCTACGAATAGTGAGAGAAATCGAGCCTGGACAGCGAGTCACGATGACCAGGGATTGACGATTGCGTCAAGCGACGGCCGAAAATCATCGACGTTGCGCGTTACGAGCGCGAGGTTGTGAACGATGGCAGTCGCCGCAATAAAAGCATCCATTGCCCCGATCTGTCGGTCATTCAGGATGCGGGTTCAAGCCCGATCCGGCCTTCCCTATGCCGGGTTTTCCATGTCGAACATGCCGGTATCGTCGTCATAGGCGAAGAGTTCGGCGAAGCGCGCCCAGCCGATGACCGCGTTCAGGGTCTGCTCCGCCATGTCGGGCGTCATATGGTCTTCGAGTTCGTCGATGAAGCGCGACTTGGGCGCGGTGTGGCTGTCGCGCTCGTCGAGCACCCGGCGGATATGCGCGGCAAAGGGCACATAGCGGATGAGAAGGCGGGCGAAGATGCGCTTGCGTTCGTCTGTCTCCTCATTGGCGAAACGCTTGCCGGTTTCGGTGAGCTGGATGTCGCCGCCTTCCACTTCCGCCATGCGGAGCAGTTGCAGGGTTTCCACGACAGGAAACAGCTCGTCGACTTCCATCTGCAGATCCGAGGCGATTTCCGGCAGGTCGGCCTTGCCGCCGTAGGGCGGGGCGGACACCGCTTCGAGAAGACCGGAGATCAATCCCATCGGAACGTCCGGCAGGATCATGGCAAAGCCGGTGCCGGGGATTCGATCGAGTTTGGGCGCAACGCCGCGCCGGGCCGTCATCTCGACGTAGATGCATTCGACGATCGAAGCGAAATCGGGGTTCTGGCGGTCCCGCGGCTGGCGCAGCGGAACCTTGATTTCGGTGATGATGCGTCCGGGATTGGTGGAGAAGAGCAGCACACGGTCGCACATGAGCACCGCCTCTTCGATGTTATGCGTGACAAGAATGACTCCCTTGATGGGAAGCTGGCCCTCCGACCACAATTCGAGAAAGTCGGTGCGCAGGTTTTCCGCGGTCAGCACGTCGAGCGCGGAGAAGGGTTCGTCCATGAGAAGCACGTTGGGATGCACCACGAGAGCGCGCGCGAAACCGACACGCTGGCGCATGCCGCCGGACAGCTCGCGCGGGTAGGCGGATTCGTAGCCGTCAAGACCGATGAGATCGATCGCCTTCAGCGCGCGGCTGCGTATTTCATCCTTGGGCAGGCGCAGCGCCTCCAGACCCAGCTCCACATTCTCGAATACGGTCAGCCAGGGAAACAGCGCAAAGCTCTGGAACACCATCGCGATGCCGCGCGCGGGTCCGTCGACGGGTTGCCCCAGATAGGTGATCGTGCCGCCATTGGGCTGGGCCAATCCGGAAATCAGTCGCAGCAGTGTGGATTTGCCCGAGCCCGAACGCCCGAGCAGTCCGACGATCTCGCCTTCCTTGAGCGTGAGATCGACCCCTTCGAGCACGGAAAGCTCGCCGCCGCCGGGCTTGGGAAAGGCACGGTACACGTCATGGACGTCGAGCAGGGCCGGAGCTTCCAAATTCGTCTCCTTACGTGAGCCGGAACTTGCGTTCGGCATACCAGTAGAGCGGCCGCCAGAAAATGCGGTTGACGACCGCGACCAACACGCTCATCACCGCGATTCCAAGAACGATGCGGTGGAAATCCCCGGCGTTGGTGGCGTCCTCGATATAGGCGCCGAGCCCGTGGGCGCGCACTGTGTGCGAGCCCCAGTTGACCCATTCGGCTGCGATGGCAGCGTTCCATGATCCGCCCGACGCCGTGATCGCACCCGTCACATAGAAAGGGAAAACTCCAGGCAGCGCGATCTTCCGCCACCATAGCCAGCCCCGCACCTGCAAATTTGCTCCGGCGTCGCGCAGTTCTGAGGGCAGGCCGGACGCGCCCGCGATGACATTGAACAGGATGTACCACTGCGTGCCGAGCACCATCAGCGGCGAGAGCCAGATGTCGGGATTGAGTTGATAGGTGACGATGGCCGAAACCGCAAATGGAAACAGAAGATTTGCCGGAAAGGCCGCCAGGAACTGGGCTATGGGCTGGACCTTCCGCGCAAGCTTGGGGCGGAGGCCGACATAGATGCCGATCGGCGTCCACACCGCGCTCGCGACAGCGATGAGAACGAACACACGGATCATGGTTGCGAGCCCGAGCAGGCTCGCCTCGGCCACGTCCGACCACGAAACACCCGCCGACACGAAGGCAAGTATGCGCCAGGCCGCGTAGAGGATCAGCGCCCCCAGGAGCCCGTACCAGAGAGCGTCACCAGCGCGCGTCCACGCGGGGCTCTGTGGAATGGGCAGGCGCACCTCGGGCGGAGGCGCCAGCTGGTAGGACCAGCGCAGCGCCTGCTTGAACGGTGCGGCCGCCGCATCGATCAATCGCGAACGGCGGAACATGGTCAGAACCCAGGACTGTGGCGGCTCTTCGCTTTGTTCCTGCTCGAACCGGAAGCGGTCGGCCCAGGTAATGAGCGGCCGGAAGAGCAGCTGATCGTAGATCAGGATCACGATCAGCATGGCTGCGACGGCCCAGAAAATGGCGCCGAGCTGCCGGTGCGCGATGGCGAGCGCGATATAGGAGCCGATTCCGGGGAGTGTGATCGTCGTGTGCCCGACGGTAATCGCTTCGGACCATACGACGAAGAACCAGCTTCCGGACATCGACATCATCATGTTCCAGACGAGCGACGGCATCGCGAAGGGCGTTTCAATCCGCCAGAAGCGCGCCCAGCCGCTGAGGCCGAACACGCGGCCCGCTTCTTCGAGCTCCGGCGGCACGGTGCGGAGCGACTGATAGAAGCTGAACGCCATGTTCCAGGCCTGGCTTGTGAAAATCGTGAAAATAGCGGCGAATTCCGCGCCCAGGACGCGGCCGGGAGCGAGTGAAAGAAAGAAGAGACAGGTCACCGAAAGGTAACCGAGAATCGGAATTGATTGGAGAATGTCGAGCAGCGGGATGAGAACGGTGCCCGCACGCGGACTCTTGGCCGCCCAGGTCGCGTAGGTGAACGTGAAGAGAAGTGAGACGACGAGCGCGGCCAGCATCCGCAGGGTGGTGCGCAGTGCGTATTCCGGCAGCGCCCAGGGGCTGAGGGACAGGGAATTGGCGTTCAGTGTGGCTAGCGGGGCCACGACGCTGCGGCTTTCGTCGGCCAAGATGACGATCACGCCGAAGACGAGAATGGCCGCCAGCAGGTCCCACCGGCCCGGCAGCAGCTTGCGGGCGCCGATCGAGACGGGCGGCAGGATCTTCATCTGCGACCTTCGCGCTCTTCCTGATGCGAGTGCTGGAAAATCGGACCGCGCAACCCACGCAGCCGGACCGGAAACGGCCTTTGTCGTGCCGGAAAATGGCACCTGATGCAATCGGGAGTTCCCGGAGAAGCATTCACAGCAAATGCACGTAAATTAGGGAAAATGCGTTGTGGGACGCGGCATTGAACTATTGCGCCGGGCGCGGCCTTCGGCGTAAAAGCTTCGCGACGTGTTAGACGCGCAAGTGCGCGCGCCAGAGGGCGACTCGTCAGGTCAGAAAATCGTAACTTCGACGCCGCCGGCAGGCCAGAAAGGAACAGGATGCCGCGACGAGTTTGCGGCAATTCAGCACAATCCGGGCGGACGGAAGGGTAACGTCGAACGGCTCGAATAAAATCGGGCAGAAACGAAACGCCTAAGCGGGCGCGCGAAGCTTAAAGGGGCGCGCCAGTTGGAAAGGAACGGGCACAAAAAGCATGTTCGGCAGCCTTCTCGGCATCCTGTCGAGCGACATGGCCATCGATCTGGGTACGGCCAACACCCTGGTTTACGTCAAGGGACGCGGGATCGTCCTCAACGAGCCGTCGGTCGTGGCCACCATGACGAACCGGGGCGGCAAAAAGCACGTGCGGGCCGTCGGCAACGACGCAAAGATGATGCTGGGCAGGACGCCCGGGAACATCGAGGCGATCCGGCCCATGCGCGATGGCGTGATCGCTGATTTCGAGATCGCGGAAGAGATGATCAAACATTTCATCCGCAAGGTTCACAATCGCCGCTCCTTCGCCAATCCTATGATCATCGTTTGCGTGCCTTCGGGTTCGACGGCGGTGGAACGCCGGGCCATCCAGGAATCCGCGCTGTCGGCGGGTGCGCGCCGCGTGTTTCTGATCGAGGAGCCGATGGCGGCGGCGATCGGCGCGGGTCTGCCGGTCTCGGATCCCACCGGGTCGATGGTCGTGGATATCGGCGGGGGAACCACCGAAGTGGCGGTGCTGTCGCTGGGCGGGATCGTCTATTCGAGGTCGGTGCGCGTGGGCGGCGACAAGATGGATGAGGCGATCATCGCCTATATCCGGCGCCACCAGAACCTGCTGATCGGTGAGGCGAGCGCCGAACGCATCAAAAAACAGATCGGCACGGCCGCGCCGCCGGGCGAAGACGGCGGCATCACGATCGAGATCAAGGGTCGGGATCTGCTTAACGGCGTGCCCAAGGAGATCACGATCAGCCAGAAACATATTGCCGAAGCGCTGGCGGAGCCCACGAGCCAGATCGTGGAAGCCGTCAAGGTCGCCCTTGAAGCCACGCCGCCGGAACTTGCGGCCGATATCGTCGACAAGGGCATCGTTCTGACAGGAGGCGGCTCGCTGCTCGCAAATCTGGACCAGGTGCTGCGCGAGGAGACGGGGCTCCCGGTCAGCATCGCGGACGACCCGCTCTCCTGTGTGGCACTCGGGACGGGGCGCGTCCTCGAAAATGCGAAAGTGATGCGCCATGTTTTGACGACGGCATTCTGATCGGGGGAATAAGACTGCCCGCCTTCGCTGAAGCTACGGCGGGTCGAGAGAATCCCTTGTCCGCCGCGGCCTTGGCGTAGGCGGAACGGATTGGTGAAGGTATGGCGAATGGGACCCTGAGACTCGCGCGCAGCCGGGGTGGTGGCGCCCCGGTGTCACTCGCTGTCTGCGCGGTGCTGGCTCTTATACTTGTCTTCCTCGGACGCGTTCAGCCCACGCTGTTCGACAGGGTACGCGCCTATGCTTCGGATCGGGCGGCACCCGTGCTCGAAGTCCTTCGCACCCCCTTGCGTACGGCTACGCAATGGGGGGGGAACCTCACGAATATCTTCGACGTGTACCAGGAGAATCTGCGCCTCAAGGAGCAGAACGCGCGGCTTCGGCAATGGCAGAATGCGGCACTTGCCCTCGATCAGCGGTTGAGGCGCTATCAGCTGTTGCTCAAGGCTGTTCCGGATCCCGAGCTTGGCAGCGTGACAGCCCATGTCATCGGCCGCGCGCGCCGGCCTTTTCTCGACACGATGATTCTCGATGCGGGACGGCGGCAACAGATCAAGCCGGGCGAGGCGATCGTGGACGACCGCGGCATGATTGGCCGTATTTTCCTGGCGGGTGACCATACGTCCTGGGTCATCCTGCTCACGGACCTCAACAGCCGGATTCCCGTTTCGATAGAACCTGGCAACGTGCAGGCGATCATGGCCGGCGACAATTCCAACGCTCCGACGCTCGAAGTGTCGGCGCAAGAGGTCCATCTCAGAGACGGTCAGCAGGTTGTCACGTCGGGTGACGGCGCGCTGCTGCCCGCGGGACTGTCGATCGGCAAGGTGTATTGGGACGGCAACGATTTTCGCGTCGGGCTCTACGCCGATGCAGGACACAGCGACGACGTGCGCGTGCTTGACCTGAAAATGCCTGTGGAAAAGCCGCCGGTTCCGACCACCGGCGATCTTCCCGTGGTCGCGGCCGGGTTACCCCCGCTGTCGCCGCCCCCGCCGAAACCGGTTGCGCCGCTGGCGACATTCGCCCCGGCGCCCGCAGACAATGCCTCGTCACGCCGTGTGGCGCCGAAGGCCGTGGCACTTGGGGCGAGGGTGTCAGCACCCACCTCCCATACCGGAGGCTCCGCACATCCTGCTCGGCCGCCCTCGCAGCCGGCACGATCCACTGCCGATCAATCCGCCCAGGACGATCAGTAGTGTCCGCGGGGCTAGCAGCCGAACGGGCACTTAGCCGCTACAGGCATGGCTAACGTGGGCACGCATTCTTTCATGGTTGCCGAGGCCCGCGCCAAGTTTTCCTCCCCCAGCGTGGGGAAGGTGCCGAGCCCCCCGGTCCGCGCGAAGCGCGGCCGCAGGACAGGCTCCGCGAGGCGGAGGGGGGCGTGGCGCGTCGCGCGCGGACTCCCCCCTCCGGTTTGCTCCGCTTCGCTTCGCAAACCACCTCCCCCACGCTGGGGGAGGAAAACCAGGCGCGCGACAGGCGCGCTGATGCTCGCCAGCTCTTCCACATGGGGCAACGAAAACCATTGGCCAGGCGGGTAGCCGCCATGCAGGAGTTGTTCTCCTTGCCCGGTTTTCGCACGCTCGCGGGTCTGCTGCCTTTCGTGCTGGCGCTGCTCGGAACGCTGGTCGCAAACTTCCCGATCTCCCTCACCGGCGGGGTGCTGCCGGTGCCGCTGTTCGGGCTGATGGCGGTCTATTTCTGGGGTTTGGTGCGGCCCGATCTGATGCCGCCCTGGGCAGCACTTCTTGTCGGGCTGGCGGAGGACCTCCTGTCGGGCGGCCCGCCGGGCATCTGGGCCACGTCTTTTGTGGCCAGCTACATCTTTGTCGATCGTCTGCGCGATTCACTCGCCGGCCTTGCAAGCCATGGAGCGATCCTCGGCTTTGCCGCCGCCGTCCTGGTGGCGGCGGGAACGGCATTCGCAATTGTTGCGGTGTATTACTGGCGGCTGCCGCCGATCGGACCCGTGATGGGCGCCGTCGCGGTCAATGTCGTGTGGTATATTCCCGCCGTCTGGCTCATGAACAAGGCGCAGCACCACCTGGTCGGCCCGCTCAGGAGCGATTTCTGATGCCGCTGTTCGATCGCAAGGACAAGAGCCGCTACGCGGCCTTCACGCGCCGGACGCTGATGACGGGCGGCGCAATCGGCGCGGTGCTGGGCGCGCTGGGGGTCCGGCTTTATCAGTTGCAGATTCTCGAGGGCGATCAGTTCCGCGCCAAGGCGGAGGAGAACAGCGTCAGCGCGCGGCTCGTTGTGCCGCTGCGCGGCCGGATCCTCGACCGGTTCGGGGTCGAACTCGCCAACAATCGCCGCAACTATCGTGTCCTGATCGTCCCCGAGCAGGCGCTCGAAGGCGTCGAGGCGGCACTGGAGACGGTCGGCCGTATCATTCTGCTGACCGATCGCGACCAGGCACGCATCCGCCGCGACATCGCGAACAACAAGAAATTCGTGCCCTCGATCGTGGCCGAAAATCTGACCTGGGAGGAGTTCGCGCGCGTCAATCTTCATCTGCCTTATCTCTCGGGCATCCAGCCGGACGTGGGCGAGACCCGAGACTATCCCTTTGGCGACGAACTGTCCCACGTATTGGGTTATGTGGCCACCGTCTCGGCCAAAGAAGAGGTGGCGGACAATGATCCCGTGCTCGAGCTCCCCGGATTCCGGATCGGCAAGCGCGGCATCGAAAAATCCTTTGACTCCAAGCTGCGCGGCATGGCGGGTGTCAGCCGTGTGGAAGTGAATGCCTATGGACGCGTGATTCGGGAACTGAGCCGCGACCCGGGCACGCCGGGCGATGATGTGTGGCTCACGCTCGACCAGGATCTGCAAAATTTCGTCGTGCAGCGATTGGGGATGGAGAGCGTCGCCTGCGTAGTCATGGACGTGGTCACAGGTGACGTGCTCGCGCTTGCCTCCACGCCCGGTTACGATCCCAACCTGTTCAATGTCGGCATCACGCCGCAGCAGTGGCGCGATCTGCTGGACAACGATCATCGCCCGCTCAGCGACAAGGCGCTTTCGGGGCTCTATCCGCCGGGCTCCACTTTCAAGCCGGCCGTCGCGCTTTCGGCGCTCGACGCCGGGGCAATCACGCCAGACTTCACCGTCGATTGCACAGGTTCGCTTGCGCTCGGCAACTACGTGTTCCATTGCTGGCGCAAGCACGGGCATGGCCGGATCAGTCTGCACCGCGGCATCGCCGAGTCGTGCGACGTGTATTTCTACAATGTCGCGCGCCGGCTGGGGATCGACGGCATCGAAGCAGGCGCCCACAAGCTCGGGCTCGGAAATCTGACGCATATCGAGATTCCCGGCGAGCGCGCCGGCGTGGTTCCGGGCCGCGCCTGGAAAGAAAAGACCTTCCACGCGCCTTGGCTCGAAGGCGAGACGCTTAATGCCGGCATCGGCCAAGGCTACGTGCTGGTCACGCCGCTTCAGCTCTGTACCATGGCGGCGCGCATTGCGAGCGGCAATGCGGTGAGCCCGCGCATTGTGCGTGTGACGGGCAGAGAGGCTCAGCCGCGGCCGGAACCCGCACGCCTGCCGTTTTCCCAGGATGCGCTCGCGGCGGTGCGCGCGGGGATGAATGCCGTCACCAACGAGCCCGATGGCACGGCCTTCCGGTTCCGTATTCCCAATCCGGGCCTGGAGATGGCCGGCAAGACGGGAACCGCGCAGGTTCGCAAGATAAGCGAGGCCGAACATCTGCGGGGCGTGACCAAGAATCAGGATCTGCCCTGGAAGCTGCGCGACCAGTTTCTGTTCATCTCCTACGCGCCGATCGAGGCGCCCCGCTATGCCTGTTCCATCGTGCTGGAACACGGCTCGATCGGCCATCCCCATGTCGAGATGGTGCGCGATATCCTGATTCACGCCCAGCAGCGCGACCCGTTGAAACTTCCGACTGCCTGGCCCGTAAGCGCGGCTTCACTGCCGCAAGCCGCGCGGCGCGCATGACCGCGACGTCCTACGTCGCCGCGCGGCGCAATCTCACCTGGCCCGAGAAATTGCAGCAGATCAACTGGGCACTCGTGTTCGTCATCACGATCATCGCTTCGATCGGCTTTGCCATGCAATATTCCATGGCGGGCGGGCATTTCATGCCCTGGGCCGCGCCCCAGATGGCGCGCTTCGCGATCGGTCTTGTCATTCTGACGGCGGTGGCGCTCGTCGACATCCGGATCTGGATGGCGCTGGCCTACCCGGCTTACCTTGTCTCCTTCCTGCTGCTGATCGGGGTGGAGATCGTCGGGCATGTGGGCCTGGGCGCGCAGCGCTGGATCGAGATCGGTCCGATCCAGATCCAGCCTTCGGAATTGATGAAGATCGCGCTCGTGCTGGCGCTGGCGCGCTTTCTGCACGGACTCGCGCTCGAGGATGTCTCCAAACCCCAGAAACTGCTCGTTGCGCTCGTCATGATCGCAGCACCTGCCGTGCTCGTGCTCAAGGAACCCAATCTGGGTACGGCGATGATCCTGTTCGCCGACGGTTTTTCGCTTCTGTTCCTGGCGGGGCTTTCCTGGTGGTGGATCCTGCCGTCCGTGGCAGGCATCCTGGGCGCCGTGCCCATCGCTTGGCATTTCCTGCACGACTATCAGAAGCGCCGCGTGATGACCTTTCTCAATCCCCAGTCGGATGCGCTGGGCGCGGGCTGGAACATCACCCAGGCCAAGATCGCCATCGGATCGGGAGGCCTGACCGGCAAAGGCTTCGTGCAGGGGACGCAGAGCCGGCTGAACTTCCTGCCCGAGAAGAACACCGATTTTGCCATCTCGGCGCTGGGCGAGGAGTTCGGCTTCGTCGGCTGCGTGGTGCTGCTTCTGCTGTTCGCGATCGTCATCAGCTATGGCGTGCGCATCGCCACGTCGTCGCGCAACCAGTTCGGCCGGCTGGTCGCGATCGGCGTCACGCTCAATTTTTTCTTCTACATCATGATCAACGCCGCGATGGTCATGGGCATGATTCCGGTCGTCGGCATTCCCATGCCGCTCATCTCCTACGGCGGCACCGCGATGCTCACGGTGATGTTCGGCTTCGGCCTCCTCATGAGCGTCCATGTCCACCGCCAGGTCGAGCTGCCGCGCAGTTCGGGCGGGATTGTCTGAGCGACACGCGGGAGGCACGGGCGGAATGGACACGAAACCGATTCATTTTACCGTGCATGCTGCACGGATGGTGGCCGAACGGGGAATCAGGTGTGATTATGGTATTCTTCGATAGAGGCTGGACCAGGAGGAGATCGACGTCATGAGAGTGCGCATCGACGAGGCTGACAATGCGCTCTACATCCGTTTCGAAGAGACGCCGATCGTGGAATCCGAGGAAGTCAGCCCCCGGGGCGGTGCTCGACCACGACGCCAGAGGCAGGGTGGTCGGCATCGAAATGCTGAACGTGCGGGTGCGGCTGCCGGAAGCCAATCTCAAACAGGTTCAGGTCGAACTCGCGCGAAAAATATGAACCTCGGACAGGCGCATGGACAGGGCCGGGGGGCTCTGCTATAGGCCGCCACCTTCCGGGGCGCCGCTCCGGGCGGGCTCATAGCTCAGGCGGTAGAGCAGCTGACTCTTAATCAGCGGGTCGCAGGTTCGAGTCCTGCTGAGCCCACCAGCGAAATCAATGTGTTACGCCAAGTGCGAGCCGTTCAGGTGAACCGCTCAGACCTACGAGAGCCGCTTCAGCCCCTGATCCTGAGCACGACGCCGCCGGCGTTTTTGCCGCCTCGTTCCGCCATACCATGAAGGACACGGTGGTTGCCGATGAGCAATCCTGCGTTGGGATTTTTGCCGTGCGCGAACGCATAATGCGGGTCTCCGTCCCATCGGGTGCCACCTTGAACACCGTACCGCAGCCATCATGTTGGCGGCGGGAACTGTCGCCAAACAAGGTCGTGCCTTGGCGATTCCCCGTCCTGTCCAAGATCAAACTGCCGTCAGGTCCGTCGCAGTCGCTGCCGCCCTTGAAGGAATGCAGCACCGATTCCGTGCCGTCCGGCACCGCCCAGGCATGAAACCCACACAATGCGCAGCCAGCGTTTGGCTCACCGCCGCCGCGTGGCTGCTGCTTTGCGCGGTCGCGCCGCCGCAGCCCGGAATGGTGGACTACGCGCGTCTCGCCCGTGCCGGCTCTGGTGACTGGCCGCTCAACGGGCGCAGTTTCGACGAGCAGCGCTTCTCGCCGTTGACGCAGATCAGCGTCTCAAACGTCGCGCGGCTCGGCTTCGCGTGGGAGTTCCGCAACTTCCTTGTGCGCGGCGGTATCCATCGCGGGATGGAATCCAATCCGATCTTCGTGGACGGCGTGCTCTATTTTTCGGGTCCGTGGGGCAATGCCTATGCCGTGGACGCGCGCAGCGGCAAGCTGTTGTGGACCTATGACAGCGGCGCCGACGGGCAATCCGGCCGGAGCGCGTGCTGCGACGTGGTCAACCGTGGCGTCGCAGTCTGGAAAGGCAGAGTTTACGTCGCCTCGCTCGACGGTTTTCTCGCCGCGCTCGACGCGAAGACCGGAAAACCGGTCTGGCGCATCGACACGATTGTCGATCGCAAATTCAACACCACCGTGGACGGCGCGCCGCATGTCGCGGGCGACAATATTCTGATCGGCAATGCCGGCGCCGACATGGGCTCGCGCGGCTATGTGAGCGCCTACAACGCCGAGACCGGCAAGCTCAGCTGGCGATTCTGGGCGGTGCCGGGCGATCCCGCCAAAGGACCCGACGAAACGCCCGAAGTGACATTCGCGCGCAAGACCTGGGCAAAGGGCACGCGCTGGGATCTGGGCGGCGGCGGCAATCCGTGGGACTCGATGGTTTACGACCCGAAGCTCGGCCTCGCCTATCTCGGGCTCGGCAATGGCGGACCGCATCCGCGCTGGCTCAGGAGCCCGGGCGGCGGCGACAATCTCTTCGTCTCTTCGATCGTGGCGGTCGATGCGAAGACCGGACGGATGAAATGGTACTATCAGGAGACGCCCGGCGACAGCTGGGACTATACGGCGACCGCGCCGATGGTGCTGGCGGATATTCCGTGGCACGGACGTCTTCGCCACGTGATCATGCAGGCGCCGAAGAACGGCATCTTCTATGTGCTCGACCGGGAGACGGGCGAGCTTCTGAGCGCCGTTCCCTTCACGACGGTCAACTGGACCGACGGAGTCGATATGAAGACGGGCCGTCCGCATCTGACGGCGCACGCGGATTATTCGAAACGGCCGCAGATCATCTGGCCGAGTGCGGCGGGCGGGCATGGCTGGCAGCCCATGTCCTTCGATCCGCAGACCGGACTTGTCTATGTGCCCGTCTATGACGCGCCGATGAAGTACGAAACCGTGCCGGTTCCGAGGTTCATTCCGGGAGATATCAACCAGGGGTCGGTCGGCATTTTTCCGCCTTACGACTCCGCGCAGGACAAAAAAGATCTGAAAGGCCAGCCCAAGCCGAAGATGGAAGGGCACCTAAAGGCGTGGGATCCGGAACGCGGGAAGCCCATGTGGGAATCGCCGCCGCTCACCTTCATCAACGGCGGAACGCTGTCGACCGCCGGAGGCCTCGTGTTTCAAGGCACGGCGGACGGAAATTTCTCCGTATACGAGGCCAAAGACGGCGAGCTGCTCAAGAGGGTGTTCACGGGGACGGCCATCATGCCCGCGCCGATCTCCTACATGGTCGGTGGCGTACAGTATGTGGCTGTCATGGCGGGAGCTGGCGGACCGCAGAATCCGGACTGGGCGCCGAACGTCGCTGCCGCGCATTACGAGAATTTCGAGCGGCTTTTGGTCTTCAAGCTTGACGGCGGGCCCGCGCCCCTGCCGCCCCACGTCGTCCCACCTGCACGCGAACCGACGCCGAAACGTATCGATGCGGATGGCGCAACGCTTGCGCGCGGCCAGCAGCTCTATCTTCAGCAATGCGCGCGCTGCCACCTGGAAGGTGATGTCTTCGGCGCCTATCCCGATCTTTGGAACATGCCGCCATCGGTGGTCGAGAGCTTCGACGCGATCGTGCATGCCGGCGCGCTCAGCTATGCGGGAATGGGAAATTTCTCCGATACGCTCAGTTCATCCGATGTGGCAGCCATCAGGGCTTTCATCATCGACGACGAAATCACCAAGCGCGAACACGACCAAGACGCGATGCCCAGGTGAGAGCGAAGAGGGGGGCTTGGCGGGGCGGGGGAGAACTATCCCTCGGTTAACGGTTCTTCAGCGTCTCCACGGCCAGGCTCGCGAAAGGTTCAGATGAGCCAAAGGAAGGAATCAGGATGGCCGACCTCGATAGCTACGCCGAGGAATTGCTGCGTGCCAAGGGCGCAACGCTGCTGACGAATAGCGAATTGGAGCAGGCGAAGAGCGACCTCATCGACGAGATCGACGAGGAAGTGAATGCCATGATCCTCGACCATCTGCCCGATGATGCCAGGGACGCTTACGAACATCTGCTTGACAAGGACGATGAGGAGGCAACGCGACGGATGTTCGTAATGCGGCAGGCGCCTGGGTCACCGCTTTCGCGGGGATGAAAAATTTGTTTGTGATCGGGATCAGACGATTCGCGGATGGATGATCACCCCTCTGCCAGAGCGTCCTCAATCTGGCGCGTCTCTTTGGGAATTCCCGGACCCAGCAGGCGCGGGCCGTTCTCGGTTATCATCACATCATCTTCGATGCGGATGCCGTGGACGGCGAGGAACTCGCGCACGCGCATGTAATCGATAAGATGTCGGTGCCGCCCTTCGCCCTCCCAGCGGTCGATGAGGGCGGGGATGAAATAAAGACCTGGTTCGACGGTCACCACCATGCCGGGGCGCAACACCTTCGCCATGCGCAGATTGCGCAGGCCAAATAATTTGCTGCGCGCGACGGTTTCGTCATAGCCGACCAGATCTTCCCCGAGCGCCTCCATGTCATGCACATCGAGGCCGATCTGGTGGCCGACACCCGTCTGGAAACACAGCGCATAGGCGCCGCTTTCGACGATTTCGCCAGGCTCGCCGCGGAACACGCCTTCGGCAACCAGACCTTCCACGAGCACGCGCGCGGCAAGCTTGTGCACCGACAGATAGGGTGTGTCCGCACGGCAGGCGGCGATCGCCGCGAGCTGGGCCGCGAGCACCAGCTCGTAACAAATCCGCTGCCGGGGCTCGAAACATCCGCCGATCGGCAGGGTGCGGGTGATGTCGCTCGCGTAGCCGCGCCGGCTCGCCGCGCCGCTGTCGTGCACCACGACATCGCCGGCTTTGAGCCGCCGGTCGTGGCGGTCATTGTGCAAAATCTCGCCGCGTGCCGAAAAAATCACCGGGTAGGCGAGGTTCAGATCGGCGGCGCGCGCGACGCCCTCCACGGCACCCGAAACCTCATATTCCATCACACCCGGGCGCGAGAGTTGCATGGCTGCCGCGTGCATCTGCGCAGTCACCGCGAGCGCCGATTCCATTTCGGCGATCTCTTGTGGTGATTTGATCTCGCGCTGGGCAATGATGGCGCGGAGGAGGGGTGCAGAGGCGCGGCTTGTGACCGCGGGCAAGGGCAGGTCGAGCCATGCGGCGAGTTCCATACTCACCGTGCCGCGATAGGGCGGGGTGAAATGAACCGCACGGTTGCGCCGATGAGTTTCGAGCCAGCCGCTCAATGCCGGCAGTGCGCGCGCGTGGTCCGCACCCGAGCGCTTCGCCCATTCGTGCACGGGCGTACTTGATCCGAGCCAGATCAGGTCGTCGAGAGAGGGATCGTCGCCAAAGAGAAAACTCTCGCCGGAATCGCAATCGATCGCACCCATGAGGTGTGGTCGCGGGATTCCGAAATAATAGGCGAAGCAGCCATCCTGCACGTAAGGGTGCGGATTATGGGCATAGTTCATCGGACTCGGCGGATTGGCCGGAAAGAGCGCGATACCGTTGATTGCCCGCGCAAGCTCCGCGCGACGTGCTTTGTAGGTTTCGCTGGCAAACATCTCCGACGCCTTCCTGCCGGCCCGGCTGAGCGCGTTATTCTTTGCTCCCGCGATCCTCAGTACAGGCCGCGATTGCGTGCGTAAAGGCGCGTGAGTCCGAGCACCGTGTCGAGACAGGGCGTCGGCACGCCGACGAGCCGGCCGATCTCCTGCGGGGCAGCAACGATCCCGTCGATCTCGAGCGGGCGGCCTTGTTCGGCGTCGAGTAGCATCGACGTTTTGAACGCACCGAGCTGGCGCGTGACGGCGATGCGATTCTCGCCCCGTTCGTGGATTTCGCAGCCGACGCGCTTGCCGATCTCCGCCGCTTCGGCCATCACGCGCAGCACGAAGTCGCGCACGAGTTCATCATCGAGAATGCGGTCGCAGGTCGCGCCGGTGAATGCGGAGATGGGGTTCATCGTCATGTTGCCCCAGAGTTTGTACCAGATGTCATGCCGGATGCTTGGGCTTTGCACGATCCCGAAACCGGCCTGCGAGAAGAGTTCGCAGAGCGATTGCAGCCGTTGCGAGGTTCCTCCTCCAGGCGCTCCGAGGATGAGCTTGTTGCCGCCGTGATGGATCACCGCTCCTGGAGCCGACACATGGGCCGAGGCGTGAACCACGCAACCGATCACCGACGCAAGCGGGATTGCGCGCGCGATCGTGCCATCCGGATCGACCGATTCCAGCCCGGTCGGCGCCAGCGATCCGGCGCCGGCCAGCAGGAACCACCACGGGACGCCGTTCATGGCCGGAATGACTATGGTGTCCGCACCGATCATCGGGCGGATGATCTGCGCCACCCCCGCAAGGGCCGGCCCCTTCACGGCGATGACGAGAATGTCCTGCGTGCCGAGCAGCGCCGGGCTGTCGCTGGCGGCGACTTTTGCCTCGAGACTTGCGCCTTGGAAGGTGAGCCGCCACGGGGCTGCGCGCAGCGATTCAAGCGCGTTGCCCCGTGCCAGCACGCTGAGTTCATGGCTCTGCTGCGCGAGCAAAACGCCGATCCAGCCGCCGATGGCTCCGGCGCCGACAATTCCGATCCGCATTCTATCCTCGATCGATTCCCGCCAAGATCACGCTCCAGCCTTGTGAACGCGCACACTGGTCGTAGGGTATTGTCCTACGAGGGCGGCCATGATACACGATTGGATTGGCAGGCTGGCGGCCAATGATTTGGCCCCCACGCTGACTTGGCCATCGGCCTGCCGGGTCCGGCGCTTTCGACAATTCTCTTCGTGCGGTCATTTGTTCGCGCCCGGACCGGGTAATGCGCTTGAGGGGCTGGCGAACTTCGCCTACCTTCGGTTACGGCCGAAGCGCCGGTCGACGAAACCCAGCGCAACAGGACCTTTCTTGCGTACCAACCGGCTGGCGTTTCTGGCGGCAGTTCCAGTCCTTTTCATTCTTCTCATCGTTGCCTTCCTGGCCTGGCGGTTCGCGGCAGACGAGAGGAGCGAACAGGGCTGGGTACTGCACACCTATCAGGTGATGGACCAGATCCGGAAGATTTTCTCCGACGTCCAGGACGCCGAAACAGGCGAGCGCGGTTATCTCCTCACCAGACAGGACAGCTTCCTTCAGCCCTACCGGCACGCGGTTGCTGCAGTCGGCAACGACATCGCCGCCTTCAGGCAATTGACAGGCGACAATCCTGCCCAGCAGCGCCGCGCCGACCAGTTGCGCCGGCTGATGGAAAACCGCCTCACCGCACTCGACCGCGGCCGCGCTCTCGTGCTCGGTGCGGGACCCTCACCGTCACCGCAGCTTCTGGACGAGATGCATGTGGGCCAGTCCAGGATGGAGGCGTTCCGTCACGCGGTAGGCACCGCGTTGAGCGAGGAAAAACGGCTGTTGCACCAGCGGCTTTCGGACCGTCACGCCGCAGAGAGCCGCGAAATTGCCGCCGCGCTGGTTGCAGCGGCGATCGCGTTTCTTGTGCTGCTCGCCGCTGCGATCCTCCTCGTCCTCAGCAATGTTCGTCTCGCCAGGACCGAAGCCGATCGCGAACGCCGCGCCAGGCTGCTGCAGACGACACTCGACAGCATACGCGACGGGGTGGCCGTGTTCGACGCCGAAGGAAAGCTCGTCGCTTTCAACAGTAACTTCTTCGGCTGCATGGGTTATCCGTCCGAACTGGCAGTGCGGGGCACGCCGATCGAGCGGTTCAGTATTCTGGCGAGCGAGAGGAAGCAGCCGGCTTTTGCGGATCTTCCGTTTGTCACCGGCGGATATGGCGCCGGATACCGGGATATAACCTTCGACAACCGGCATATCGAAATCTACCGCAGCCATGTGCAGGACGGCGGTTTTCTTGTCGCCTGTCTGGACGTCACCCAACGCGTCCAGTCGGAAACGGCGTTGCGCCAGGCGCAGAAGATGGAAACCATCGGACATCTCACCGGTGGCGTCGCGCATGACTTCAACAATCTCCTCCAGATCATCGGCGCCAATCTCGATCTCATGGCGCGGGACATGGAGCCCGCTACGCGGGCTGCGGACCGGTTGCAGAACGCGATGTCGGCGGTGGAGCGCGGCGCGCGGCTGACCGCGCAATTGCTGGCGTTCGCGCGGCGGCAGGCGCTCGCGCCACGCGTAACCAGCCTTGCGGGTCTGCTTCGGGAGATGACGGACCTGCTGGCCCGGACACTTGGCGAGCGCGTCGAACTCGAATCCGTCATTGCCGGAGGATTATGGAATACGCTCGTCGATCCGGGTCAGCTCGAGAACGCCATCCTCAATCTCGCAATCAACGCGCGCGACGCCATGCCGGAAGGCGGTAAGCTCACGATCGAACTGGCCAACGCCTTCCTTGATGAAGCTTATGCGAAGGAACATGCCGAAGTCGCCGCGGGCCAGTATGTGATGGTCGCGATCAGCGACACGGGACATGGCATGCCGCAAGAGGTCATGGCGCGAGCCTTTGAACCATTCTACACGACAAAGCCGGAGGGACAGGGTACCGGGCTCGGCCTCAGCCAGGTGTACGGATTCGTCAAACAGTCCGGCGGACATGTGAAAATCTATTCGGAGATCGACAACGGAACGACGGTCAAGCTTTATCTGCCGCGCTCGAAAGCGACGGCGCCGCAATGGGCCTCGGCTGCCCTGGTCGAACCGGCGCAGGGCGGCAACGAAACCGTCCTCGTGGTCGAAGATGACGAAGGCGTACGCGCGGCCGTGACCGACATGCTCACCGATCTTGGTTATTCCGTGCTGCGCGCCGAAAATGCGGAACAGGCTGTGGCGCTGCTGAAGGAAGGGCACCATGTGGATGTGCTCTTCACCGACGTGGTGATGCCGGGACGGAAAACTACGCGGGATCTGGCCAGAACTGCCCGGGAACTCCTGCCCGAGGTCAAGGTGCTGTTTACATCGGGTTACACGCAGAATGCCATTGTTCACAACGGCCGGCTTGACGAGGGGATCGAACTGCTGAGCAAACCTTACCGCAAGGATGATCTTGCCCGGAAACTTCGAGACATGCTGGGTGAAACAAAGGAAAAGGCGGCAACTTCAACTCCCGGCGCCGCGCCTGCGCAGTATTCCACACCCGCGGATTCCGGTCTCGAGCCGGTCCATGGGCCGAAAGTGCTGATCGTGGAAGATTCGGCAGTGATCAGAATGACCACCGTGGACATGGTGATGGAACTCGGCTTGTCCTGCGCGGAGGCGGCCAGCGGGCCGGAAGCGGTCGCGATCCTGAAGGATGACCCGCAGATCGGGATCCTGCTTACGGATCTGGGACTTTCCGGCATGAGCGGCGCCCAATTGATCGGTGAAGCGCGCAAGCTGAAACCGGAAATCATGGTGGTCGCGGCCAGCGGCTATTCCGAGGAGAGCATCGCGGGTGGGGCGCTGAAGGACGTCGCCTATCTGCAAAAGCCTTTCACACTCGAGCAATTGCGAGCTGTCCTGATCACCGGCTGACAGCGCCGCCGCGCAGCATTCCGCGTTGTCTTTGAAGGCAAAACGACCTGCAGAACGCGACAGAACATCGCTCAGACGGAACTGGCATTCTTGCGATTTTTAGTACTTACAAGCGTGTCATCCCCGCGAAAGCGGGGACCCAACAGGTGCCTGGATTCCCAGGATAGGGCGGTGCTCCGGGTTCCCGCTTTCGCGGGAATGACAACGAAGGTGCGCGGAATAATTCCACTCCGCTTCAAAAGGCTCGAAAGGCGATCGCCCGCAGAATCCGCGCGGCCGGCGCGGCCGGACTTGAGGCGACCGTTCAGACGTTTGCGGTGGGCGTTTGCGGCCGGGGGTGAAAGCTTCTGCCTCGCAGCATCTGCGTGGCGCGCAGGCGCAGGCGATCGAGCCACAGATAGACGATCGGCGTCGTGTAGAGCGTAAGCACCTGACTCACGATGAGCCCGCCCACGATGGAAATGCCGAGCGGCTGGCGCAATTCGCTGCCGAACCCGAGGGGCAGGCACAGCGGGACTGCGCCAAGAAGTGCGGCGGTAGTCGTCATCATGATCGGCCGGAAGCGGAGCACGGCGGCGGTGAAAATGGCCTCGCGGCTGTCCATGTTTTCGTCCCGCTCCGCCTTCAGCGCGAAATCGACCATGAGAATCGCGTTCTTCTTCACGATCCCCAGCAGCAGGATGACGCCGATCAGCGCCATGATCGTGAACTGGATGCCGAAAATCTCCAGCGCCAGAAAGGCGCCGAGGCTCGCCGAAGGCAGCGTCGACATGATCGTCAGCGGGTGCATGAAGCTTTCATAGAGAACGCCCAGCACGATGTAGATCGCCGCGAGCGCCGCGATCACGAGGAAGGTCTCGCCGCTTAGCGATTGCTCATAAACAAGCGCGGTGCCCGCAAACCCGCCGATGAGGTCCGACGGCATGTGGACGGCGCGCGAGTCGTTTTCGATCGCCGTCTGTGCCTGGCTCAGGGACTTGTTCGCCGGCAGATTGAACGAGATCGTCGTGGCGACATATTCGCTCTGGTGGTTGACGGCCAGGGGCATGTTCCCTTGCGCCCAGCTGGCGACGGCGGAAAGCGGAACCATGCTCTCGACGGAGGTCGCGACGGCCGCTCCAGTCGAGGAGACACTCTTCCCGGTCGCGCCAAGGGAGGCCTGCGCGGCCGTGCGCACCGCATTATTGGCGGCGGACGAAGTCGCGGAAGACGCCGACGAGACGGCCGTGGAGGCTACGCCTCCGCCCTGCCCGAGAACGGTGATGTTCGAACTGGTGATGAGGGGATTGGTCGCGAGCACGGTTGCGTTCGCGGTCGGAACCGTGGGGCTGTTTGTCTGCGAAGCTGCAAGCGACGAGAGGCTCGGCCTGACCGGAGGCGTGATCGCGGCAGGTCCCGTCTTCGCGACGGGCGCGGTCACGGTCCCGGCGCTGAGCTGCGTCGAGGCGGAGCCGCCGGGCTGCGCGCCCGAAGTGCTAACCCAGATTTGATCGAGTGTCGAGGGCCGCTGCCAGTATTTGGGCGCAACCTCCATCACCACATGATACTGGTTGAGCGCGTTGTATATGGTGGAAACGGAGCGCTGGCCGAAAGCGTCGTAGAGCGTGTTGTCAATCTGATAAAGTGTCAATCCGAGACGCGAAGCCGCGTCACGGTTCACGGTGAGCCCCGTCTGGGCGCCGCCCTGCTGCTGATCGGAATTGACGTCGAGGAACGTCGGATCCTTCTGCATCGCCGCCGTCAGCTTCGGCGCCCATTGATAGACTTCCGCCGTGGTGTCGCCGAGCAGCGTATACTGGTATTCGGCGCTGCTCGAGCGTCCGCCGACGCGAATGTCCTGGAATGCCCGGAAACGGAGCACGCCGCCCGGTATGTGCGAAAGGCTCCGCCGCAGCCGGTTCATCACGGTCGTTATCGAATCGCGCTCGTCAAGCGGCTTCAGCGACACGTATACGAAGGCGGTGTTTGTCTGGCCGCCGCCGCCGCCGCTTCCAGAGCCCGTGTAGCCGACGACGCTTTGCACCGCCGGATCGTGCTGGACGATGGACATCATCTGCGTGAATTTTTTGCTCATGAGCTGGAAGGAAATGTCCTGGTCGGCCTGCAGCGTGCCGCCCATCCGTCCCGTGTCTTCCTGGGGAAAGAAGCCCTTCGGGATGGTGACGATCAGCCAGAAATTGATCGCAATCACGGCCACAAGAATCAGAAGCACCAGCACGCTATGGTCGAGGGCGACGGCGAGCGTGCGCTGATACGTGTTTTGCATCCACATGAAGAACGACGGACGTCCTCTCCCGCGCGCGGGAAGACGGCGCAGAAGGAGAGCGCTCAGCATCGGCGTGGTGGTCAGCGAGATTGCCATGGAGATGCAGATCGCCAGCGATAGCGTCATCGCAAACTCCTGGAAGAGGCGTCCGATGATGCCGCCCATCAGCAGGAGCGGCAGGAACACCGCGATCAGGGAGGCGGTGATGGATACCACCGTGAAGCCCACTTCCCCGGCGCCGCGCAAGGCGGCTTCGACCGGAGACATGCCCTCTTCCAGATGGCGTGAAATGTTTTCGACCACGACGATGGCGTCGTCCACCACGAAGCCGGTGGAGATCGTGAGCGCCATCAGCGAAAGATTATCCAGTGAATAGCCGAGCAGATACATCGCGCCGAAGGTGCCGATGATGGAGACGGGCACTGCGACGGCGGGAACGAAGGTCACCCGCCAGTTTCGGAGATACACATAGACCACGGCCACGACGAGCAGCATGGCAATGAGAAGCGTCATCCGCGTGGTGGCGAGCGAGGAACGGATGGTGATGGATTGATCCGAAGCGACGGAAATATTAATGTCGCTGGGAAGCGCGGCCCTCAATTTCGGAATGGCGGCGCGCACGCCGTCCACGGTCGAGACGATGTTCGCGCCGGGTTGCCGGAAAACGATGACAAGCACGGCAGGCCTGCCGTTCGCCAGCCCGAGATTGCGCAGGTCCTGCACCGAATCTTGCACATCGGCGACATCGCGCAGGCGCACCGCGTCGCCGTTGCGGTATGCCACGACGACGGGCCGGTAATCCTCCGCGTGATTGGCCTGGTCGTTGGTATAGACCTGCCATCTTTCTGCGCCGACATCGATCGCTCCCTTTGGCGCATTGGCGTTTGTATTGCCGAGCGCCGAACGCACGTCCTCGAGACCGATCCCGTAGTGGAAAAGCTGCTGCGGATTGAGTTCGACGCGCACGGCGGGCAGCGCGGAACCGCTGATGATCACCTGTCCCACTCCGGCGAGCTGCGACAGCTGCTGCTGCATCACGGTACTGGCGGAATCGTACATCTGGCCGCGCGTCAGCGTTTTCGACGTGAGAGCGAGAATGACAACCGGCGCATCCGCGGGATTGACCTTGTGATAGGTCGGCTGAGTGATGAGATTGCTTGGAAGGTCGGCCTGCGCCGCGTTGATGGCCGCCTGGACATCGCTGGCGGCGCCGTTGATGTCCCGGCTGAGGTCGAACTGAAGGATGATGCGGGCCTGTCCGACCTGGCTCTGCGATGTCATCTCCGTCACATCGGCAATCTCGCCAAGATGCCGTTCCAGCGGCGCGGTCAGGCTGGTCGCGACCGTGTCGGGGCTCGCACCCGGCAGCTGCGCGTTCACGGAGATGGTAGGGAAGTCGACCTGCGGCAGAGGCGCGACCGGCAGTTCCAGATAACCGAGAATGCCCGCCAGGGCGATGGCGATCGTCAAGAGGATGGTGGCGACCGGCCTCGCGATGAAGGGCGCGGAAATGTTCATCCCGCGGGCGCCTCCTGCGGCGGTGCCCCGAAGCGGCGCCGGAACCAGATCGCGCCGCGATCGAAATAAAGATAGATCACGGGCGTGGTGAAGAGCGTGAGCATCTGGCTCACGATGAGCCCGCCGACAATCGCGATGCCGAGCGGGCGACGCAATTCGGATCCGACGCCGAAGCCCAGCATCAGCGGAAGTGCGGCGAACAGCGCCGCCATCGTCGTCATCAGGATCGGACGGAAGCGCAGAAGTGCCGCCTGGTGGATCGCCTCGCGCGGCGGCTTCTGTTCCAGCCGTTCCGCACGCAGTGCGAAATCGATCATCATGATCGCGTTCTTCTTCACGATGCCGATCAGAAGAATGATGCCGATGATGCCGATGATGTCGAGACCGGCGCCCGCGATGCGCAGGGCCAGCAGCGCTCCGACCCCGGCCGAGGGCAGGGTGGACAGAATCGTGATGGGATGAATGAAGCTCTCGTAGAGCACGCCCAGCACGATGTACACCGCGACGATCGCGGCGAGGATCAGGAAAAATTCATTGTTGAGCGATTGCTGGAGGGCAGACAGCGCGCCCTGGAAAGAGGTAACAAACGTGTCCGGCAGGCCGATGTCGCGTTCGGCTGTTCGAATCTCGGACGCCGCCGATCCGAGCGAGGCGCCCGGCGCCAGGTTGAAAGAGATGGTCGTGGAGGGTGTCTGCCCCAGATGTTCGAGCTCCAGCGGCCCGCTCTGCTGGCTCATGTGCACGATCGCCGCAAGCGGCACTTCGCCTGCCGTGGCCGTGGACGATGGAACGTATAGCCCGTCCAGCGCACGGTCGAGGCTGGGCAGTCCGTGCAGATCGGCATTGAGGATCACCCGGTACTGATTGGACTGCGTGAACAGGGTGGAGGCGATGCGCTGCCCGAACGCGTCATAGAGCACGTTGTCGATGGTGGCGGGCGTGATGCCGAAGCGGGCCGCGGTCGGCCGGTCGATCGCGAGCTGCAGTTCGCGGGCGCCGGTCCCGAGATCGGTTTCGACGTCCTGGAACTCCGGCATCTGTTTCATGCGTGCGACCAGCTTCGGCGCCCAGATATCATTCTGGGTCTGGTCGGGATTGGCGAGGAAGAACAGATATTGGGCGCGTCCCACGGTGCTGTCGATCGTGAGATCCTGCACCGGCTGCATCGCGAGCGAAATGCCGGTGACATTCGCGGCTTCGCGGCTGATACGCCGGATCACGTCCGAAACGCCCGCCCGGCCGTCGAGCGGCTTGAGCGTGATCAGGAAGCGGCCGCTGTTCAGCGTGGTGTTGGTGCCGTCGACGCCGATGGTCGAGGACAGGCTCGCGACGGAAGGATCGGCAAGGATGACATTGGCCATGTCCTGCTGCTTCTTCTGCATCTCCGCGAAAGAAACGTCCGGCGCGGCATAGGAGATGGCCTGTATCTGGCCCGTATCCTGGACAGGGAAGAACCCCTTCGGAATCTCGATGAACTGAAACGCCGTGACGACCAGCGTCGCCAGCGCGACGGCGAGCGTCAGCCCCTGGTGATCGAGGACCCAGATCAGGCCGCGGTCGTAGGCGCCGATCGTCCGCTCGAAAACGCGTTCGGCCGCCAGATCGAACCGGCCGCGCTTTTCGTCGGTGCGGCGCCGGAGAATCTTCGCGCACAGCATCGGCACCAGCGTCAGCGAGACGATTGCCGACAACACGATGGTGGTACCGAGCGTCACCGAGAATTCGTAGAACAGCCGTCCGATGACCCCGCCCATGAACAGCAGCGGGATCAGCACGGCGATCAGCGAGACGGTCAGCGAGATGATGGTGAAGCCGATCTCGCCGGAACCTTTCAACGCCGCTTCGATGGGACTTTCGCCCATTTCGATGTAGCGCGTGATGTTCTCGATCATCACGATGGCATCATCGACGACGAAGCCGCTCGCGATGGTGAGCGACATCAGCGACAGCGTGTCGAGGGAGAAGCCGAACAGATACATCCCGGCGAGCGTGCCGACGAGCGACAGCGGAACGGAGAGGCTCGGAATGACGGTCGCCTGCCAGGTGCGCAGGAACAGGAAGATGACAAGCACCACCAGCACCACGGCGAGACCGAGTTCGAATTCCACGTCGGAAATGGAGGCGCGGATGGTCGTCGTCTGGTCGGACAGGATCTTCACGTCGAGCGCGGCCGGCAGCGTCTTTTTGAGCGTGGGCAGCAGCCTGGTGACAGAGTCCGCCACCGCAAGAACATTGGACCCCGGTTGCCGCTGCACATTGACGATCACGGCGGGCGTCTTGTTCGCCCACGCCGCCAGCTCGCTGTTCTGCGCGCCGTTGACGATGCGCGCCACCTGCGAAAGGCGGATCGCATTGCCGTTGCGATAGCCGAGGATGAGGTTGGCGTATTGCTCCGCGCTTTGCAGCTGGTCGTTGTCGTTGATCGTCGTGTTGATGGCCGGGCCGTCGAAATTGCCTTTCGGCGTGTCGGTGTTCTCGTTTGTGATGTCGGTACGGATGTCGTCGATGGCGATCCCGTAGGAGGCGAGCGCGCGCGGGTTGACCTCGATGCGCACTGCCGGGCGCATTCCGCCGGCCAGGCTGACGAGTCCGACGCCGGGAAGCTGCGACAGTTTCTGGGCGATACGGATGTCGGTCAAATCTTCGACGTCGGTCAGCGCGAGGGTCTTCGAGGACACCGCCAGCGTCACCACCGGTGCGTTGGCGGGATTGATCTTGGCGTAGACCGGCGGCGCCGGCAGGTCGGTCGGCAGCAATCCGTTGGCCGCATTGATCGCCGCCTGCACCTCCTGCTCGGCCACGTCGAGCGACAGGTCCAGCGTGAACTGGAGCGTGATGACGGACGCCCCCCCGGAGCTGATCGAACTCATCTGGTCGAGTCCCGGCATTTCGCCGAACTGGCGTTCGAGCGGCGCGGTGACTGCCGTCGTCATCACTTCGGGGCTGGCGCCCGGATAGAAGGTCGAAACCTGGATCGTGGGGTAATCGACTTCGGGGAGCGTGGAGACCGGCAGGAACTGATAGGCGACGATCCCGACGAGCAGAAGCGCGACCATCAGGAGCGTCGTGCCCGCCGGGCGAAGAACGAAGACGCGCGAGGGGCTCATTCGGCCTTATTGGCCGGCTTGCGATGTTTGTGCTTCGGCATGGGTTGCGCGTTCTGCGGCTGTGCGCCGGGAGGCGCGCCGGGGCCGTTGTTGACCTGCACGGGCGTCGCGTTGCCGTTTGGAATCACCCGGACCTTCGCACCCTCGCGAAGCAGCCCCGCGCCGTCCGTCACCACCGTATCGCCGGGCTTCAGCCCGGAGATGACCTGCGTGACATCCCCGTCTGTCACCCCGGGCTTTATCACTTGCACATGGGCGGTGTGGTTGGGCCTGATCAGGTAGACAAAAGTGCCCGGCGCGCCGGTCTGGACCGCGCGCACCGGAACCTCCGGCACGTTTTTCAACGTTTCCAGCAGCAGCTGCGCATTGACGAACTCGTTGGGGAACAGCGCGAGATTGGTGTTCGGGAAAGTGGCGCGGAGTTTCACCGTGCCCGTGGTCGTGTCCACCGTGTTGTCGACCGTGGTGAGAACGCCTTCCGCGATCGCCTTCTCCTCGTTGCGGTCGTAGGCGGTCACGGCCAGCTGCGCGCCCGTCTGCATCTGCTGCGTCACTGACTGTATCTGGTCTTCCGGCAGAACGAAGATCACGGTGATCGGCTGCAGCTCTGTGAGCACCACCAGTCCCGTCGCCGAGGCGGTCTGAACATAATTGCCGGAATCGACCAGTCTGAGACCGGCGCGGCCGGTCACCGGCGCGACGATGTGGCAATAGGCGATGTTGAGCTTGGCGTTGTTCACCGACGCCTGGTCTTCCATGACCGTGCCGCTGTCCTGCTGGACGAGGAACTGCTGATCGGTGACCGTCTGCTTGGCGATGGCATTCGCCCGGTCGAGCGCGAGATAGCGCGCGAGATCGGATTTGGCTTGGTTGAGAAGCCCGGTGTCGTGGGCGAGCGCGCCTTGCGCCTGGGCGAGTGCGATCTGATAGGGCCTGGGATCGATCTGGGCCAGGAACTGGCCCTTCTGCACGATCTGGCCTTCCTTGTAGCCGACCGCGGTCAATTGGCCGTTGATCTGGGTCTGGACTGTGACCGTTGCCATGGGCGTGACGGTACCGAGCCCCATCAGTTGGACCGGCATGTCGCCGGTCGCGATTCGCGAGACCCCGACCGGCACGAGCTGCACATGGGTCTTCTCTTTTGGGCTCCCGAAAAGGAAGTGCCAGATCAGAAACCCGATGATCAGCAGGGCCACGAGCAGGATCGCCATGAGGCGCAGATTGGCGCCGCGGCGTAGCGGAATCGCGGTTCCGGGCCGGAGCCCGCCGCGGCGCTTTGCGCGAGCTTCGAGCTCCGCCTGATCCTCTGCCGATCGTGTGATCAAGACTTCAATCCGTCTTTGTCGTTTCGACCATATGGTGCTTCCGGGCGCGCCGGACCGATCCTAAACAGACTGCCTTGTCGTGGTTTCGTTCCGTCCGTGTCGACATGTCTGCGAGAGGCCACTTTGAGAGGAATCGATACAGGTCGGTCCGGCTGCCGGGCTTCGATTCGTCGCACGGCCGGAACGAACATCATAGGTTACAGGTTGCAACCGCAGCTTTCAGCCCCGGAGGCGTCCGCGTGGCTTTACGGTGGCGTGTGGCGTGGTGGGCGGCGGTCTGTCCGGCAGCCCTGGTCGTGGGATCGGCAGCCGGTTTCGCCGAGACCGCTCCCTCGGTTCTTTCGCCGGCCGGTCCGGTCGGCGCCGGCGATCGCATCATCCTGTTCGACGCCACGGCCATCATGCTTGCCATCGTCGTGCCCACCATGCTGGCGACTCTCGGCTTCGCCTGGTGGTTCCGAGCTTCCAACACCCGCGCCACGTACCGTCCGAACTGGACCTTTTCGGGGCAGCTCGAGCTGCTCGTCTGGTCGATTCCGACGCTTGTGATCTTCTTCCTGGGCGGCGTGATCTGGATCGGCTCGCACCAGCTGGATCCTTTCGCGCCGCTGTCCTCGAAGGTGAAGCCGCTCGAAGTGGAGGTCATCGCGCTCGACTGGAAATGGCTGTTCATCTACCCGCAGCAGGGCGTCGCCAGCATCAACCGCCTCGTTGTTCCAGCGGGCACGCCGCTGCATTTGCGCATCACTTCGGCGACCGTCTTCAACGACTTCTTCATTCCGCGCCTCGGCAGCCAGATCTATGCGATGAACGGAATGACCAGCCAACTGAACCTTCTGGCCGACCGGCCGGGAACCTACTTCGGCCTGTCCGCCCATTTCAGCGGCGACGGATTCTCCGACATGCATTTCGATGCGGTCGCCGAACCGCAGGCGCAATTCGCGCAATGGGTGGCGCAGGCGCGCGCGAAAGGCCCCGTGCTTGATCGCGCCGCCTATCGTGGGCTGCTCGCGCAGAGCCGGCCCGCCGCACCTTACACCTATCGCGCCGTCGCAAGCGGGCTCTTCGATGCGGTGGCCGCGCGAGACCTGCCTCCGGGAGAGGGGCCGCAAACCGGCAGGGGCGGCGTCGCGGTCGTGCCGCGCGGTGGCACATGAGCCTTCTCGGAAAACTCTCATGGGACGCGATTCCCTTCGACCAGCCGATCCCGCTGGCGGCGGGTTTGCTGGTCATCGTCTGCGTCGCCGCGGTGCTCGTCTGGATCGTGGTCAAGGGCTATGTGCCCTATCTGTGGAAAGAGTGGATCACCAGCGTCGATCACAAGCGCATCGGAGTCATGTATTGCGCGCTCGGTCTCCTGATGCTGCTGCGCGGATTCGTCGATGCGATCATGATGCGCTCGCAGCAGGCGCTCGCCTTCGACGCGCCTGGCTATCTGCCGCCCGAGCATTACGACCAGATTTTCTCGGCGCACGGCACCATCATGATCCTGTTCGGCGCCATGCCGCTGGTCATCGGACTGATGAACTTTGTCGTTCCGCTGCAGCTCGGCGTGCGCGACGTGGCCTTCCCCACGCTCAACTCGGTCAGCTTCTGGCTCACTGCCACCGGGGCGCTGCTGGTCAACCTGTCGCTGGTGATCGGCGAGTTCGCGCGCACCGGCTGGCTGCCGTTCCCGCCGCTGAGCGAGCTTCGCTACTCGCCCGGCGTGGGCGTCGATTACTATCTGTGGGCGGTGCAGATTTCCGGCGTCGGCACGCTGCTGACGGGCATCAATTTCGTCACCACCATCCTGAAGACGCGCGCGCCGGGCATGACGTACTTGCGCATGCCCATCTTCTGCTGGACGGCGCTCGCCTCCTGCCTGCTCATCATCGCGGCCTTCCCCGTGCTGACCGCCACGCTCGCGATGCTGACGCTCGACCGCTATCTCGGCTTTCATTTCTTCACCAACGAGGCCGGCGGCAACGCCATGATGTTTACCAATCTCATCTGGGCGTGGGGCCATCCGGAGGTCTACATTCTCATCCTGCCGTGCTTCGGCATTTTCTCGGAAGTGATTTCGACCTTTTCCGCCAAGCCCCTGTTCGGCTACCGCTCGATGGTGATCGCGACGCTGTTCATCTGCCTTGTGTCCTTCTGCGTCTGGCTGCATCATTTCTTCACCATGGGCGCGGGCGGCGATGTCAACGCCGCCTTCGGCATCGCCACCTCCATCATCGCGGTGGGCACCGGCGTCAAGATGTACAACTGGATGTTCACGATGTACGGCGGCCGCATCCGCTTTGCCACGCCGATGCTGTGGTCGATGGGCTTCCTGATCACCTTCATCACCGGCGGCATGACGGGCGTGCTGCTGGCCGTGCCGCCGGCGGATTTCCTCCTGCATAACAGCATGTTCCTGGTGGCGCATTTCCACCATGTGATCGTCAGCGGCGTCGTGTTCGGCGTGTTCGCCGGCATCGTCTACTGGTTTCCCAAGGCGTTCGGATTCCGCCTGCACGAAGGCTGGGGCAAGGCGACATTCTGGTTTGCGCTGGCCGGCTTCTACGTCACCTTCGTGCCCTTCTACGTGCTGGGTCTGCTCGGCATGACGCGCCGCCTCCAGCATTACACCGTGCCGGAATGGCGTCCTTGGATACTGATTTCGGCGTTCGGCATCCTCATCCTGATCGTGAGCATCCTGTGCCAGGTGATGCAGCTCGTGGTCAGTATCAAACACAGAAACGAACTGCGGGACGAAACAGGCGATCCCTGGGTCGGCCGTTCGCTCGAATGGACGACGCCGTCGCCGCCGCCTGTCTTCAATTTCGCCGTGCTGCCGGATGTGGAAAACACCGAAGTCTATGTGGACGTGAAACAGCGCGCGCTGGCGGAGTTCGCCCGCGAGCCGCACTACGAACCCGTGGAAATGCCGCGCAACAGCCCCACGGGATTTGTCTGTGCCTTCTTTGCCACCTTCGTCGGCTTTGCGCTCATCTGGCATATCTGGTGGCTGATGATCGCAGGCCTCGTCGGCGCCTATGCGACTTTCGTCGTCTTCGCCTGGCGTGACGTTCCCGACTATGTCATTCCGGCCGAAGAGGTGGCGCGGATCGATCGCGCGGCCCGCGCCGCGCGACAGGGGGCGCTTGCCAGCGCAGCGCCGCCATGAGTTCCGCGGAAGCCACGCTCGCCGCGCGCGATCCCTATCACATCGGCCATGCCGGAGAGAGCCGCGCGCGGGGCTATGGCGCCGGCGGCCCCGCTTCCAAACGCATCGTCGTCGGCTACGGCTTCTGGCTATTTCTTCTTTCCGACATCGTGCTGTTTTCCTGCCTGTTCGCCTCCTACGCGGTGCTGGCGGGCGCCACGGCGGGCGGTCCGTCGTCGAGGCAGATATTCGATCTCCACCGCGTCGCGCTCGAAACCGGCTGTCTGCTTCTTTCGAGCTTCTTCTGCGGCACGGCCAGCATCGCGGTGGCGCGGCGCAGCCGGCTGTGGACACAGGCCGCGCTGGTTGTCACCGGCCTGCTCGGGCTTGCCTTCCTGTCTCTCGAAATAACGGAATTCGCCAGTCTGTTCGCGAAGGGCGACGGCCCGACGCGCAGCGCCTTTCTCACCGGATTCTTCACCCTCGTCGGCTGTCACGGGCTGCACGTCTCGGTGGGGCTTCTGTGGCTCGGCACCATGATGGCGCAGCTATACGCCAAGGGCTTCCGCGCCGACATCCGCCGGCGCTTTCTCTGTTTCACCATGTTCTGGCATTTCCTCGACATCATCTGGGTGGCGATTTTTTCGCTCGTCTACCTTGTGGGGACGAAACTATGAGCACCGCGCACGAAGTCGAAAACGGCGAAGAGGACGACCTCGGCGGCGCCGGCGACGAACATGTCGCGCACCTCTCCACCTATCTGATCGGCCTCGGTCTCGCGGTGCTCCTGACCGCCGCGTCCTTCTGGGCCGTCAACACGAACCTCATTTACGGCCCGGGCATTCCCGTGGCGCTGGCCACGCTCGCCGTGGCGCAGATGGGCATCCATCTGGTCTTTTTCCTCCACCTCACCACCGCGCCCGACAACACCAACAACGCTCTGGCGCTCGCCTTCGGCATCCTCATCGTCGGCCTGATCGTCTTCGGCTCCGTCTGGATCATGTGGCACCTCAACATCAACCTGATGGCCGCCGGCCACCCCATGGGCCCGATGAGCTGACGGCGTGCACGGGCCGCCGCGGCGCGGCACTATCAGTCATGGCGCAAACAATCCCTTCATGCTGAGCCTTCCCGAGTACGCTGAAGCTCCGGCGGGTCGATGAACTGTTTTGTCCGCCGTAGCCTTGGCGAAGGCGGATCGAAGCACGCAGGATGGAGCTCCAGGCCTGATTCTTTGGCCGTACATATCCTCGCGCCGGTCTTGGCGGCCGCGCAGACCCTTCGAAGCCTGCGCTTATCGATATTTTCCCTGAGATTGGCGCGCCTCCCGCATCATCACTTCCGCTTCCAGCATTTCGCAAATCTGCGGCCCGCACTTTTTTCGCTCTTCCCTGCGTTTTTCCCTGCATCAGGGAAAACAGTGACATTTCGTTTCGCTCCGGCGCGGCGGCAGCGTAGAGCGCGCGCAGATCGGCTTCGGCCGCCGGCCGGAACGAAACCGTAAATGTTTTCACCTCGCAGATTTGAGGCGCCTGGCGTGATACCGTCGCAATCGCCTGAACAAATCCTGTGGCGGAATGTTCGGTAGTGGATCGGAAAGTGACTCGTCGACGGCCTTTCGAAGGCGGCGCCTGACCATTTTTTCCCTGAGATTGGCGCACGTCACGCTCCGGGTGCGCTTTGATCTCCTCATTCGAATGTCACTTCTGCCACATTGCCATGCCCAAAATTCCCCTCGCCCCCTTAAAGGGGGAGAAGGACGCAGCTACGACCGCCCCATTCCGCGTTGGTGCGGGTGAGGGGGCAGCGCAGCCGCGCGGCTCCCGCGTGAAATGCGTCATGGCCCCTGAGGGCAAGCGGGCCGGAATGCACCCGGCCATAACCCTGGCAGACAACTCGTCCCCTGTAATAACTTCTCGGCCAACGGCGATGCGGCTCGGATGGGGATTCGCGCGGGTGGCGGCTTGGGCTCTACGGCGCGCGCCGCTGCCTTCTCCCCAATCTCCCGCGGCCGTTTGTCCGCCTCGCGCCGCGCCTCCCGCACCCTCTCTTCCGTGTCCGGCATTTCGCTGATCTGCTGCCTGCGTTTTTTTACTCTTCCCTGCTTTTTTCCCTGCAGCAGGGAAAAAAGCGACATTTCGTTTCGCTCCGGCTCCTCGCGCATGGGCGGCGTCTCGGCAGTCTCGTCTTCGCCCGATTCCGTCCGCGCGATTTCTGCGTCGAGCAGCGACAGCAGCAGCCGCTGCGAGGCCGTACGCCCGGCCGCTGCGTCCAATGTCAGCTGCCTGGCCATGGCCGCGATCGCGCTCTCCGGCCGCGTCAGCGCGAGGTCGGGCACCTGCGTCTCCAGCGCCTCGTAAAGCGCCCGCTGGAATTGCGCCTTCAGCAGCTTCGCCGGCCCCGCCTTGCCGTACGGCCCGCCTGCGCTGAAGTTTCGGCGGGTCCGGTGAAACTCCTTGTCGGCCGAAGCCTCGGCATAGGCGGAATTGTCCGACTGGTCCCTCTGAAACAGCGTATGCACGGGCGGCTTTTCGCGGCCGACGGTGTAGGTGGTGGTGGTCATGTGGCGTCACCCGAGTTTGAGCGGCCTGTGTATACCGCATTGGAATGCATGTCAACTGTATCGGTGCTATCTCTCAACGTCCACGGCCGGACCGGACTTGGCGGCAGCGTAGGCTTCGGCCGCCGGCCGGTGCCAAACCGCGAATGTCTTCACCCGGTGGATTTCAGGCGCGCGGCATGAGCCTTCGCGACCGCCTGAACGTATCCTCATCTGCGTCACCGCCGCAGCATCCCAGAGCGGCAGCTACACCGGCAGCTGGCCGGTAAAGACCTTCCCATTGCAGGACTGAGCGTTTTCACCTGGGCGGCCCGCATTTGCGAGCCGTGCACCGTGGACGGGACCTCGACGGTATGGCGAATCTCCGATTGGCTTGTGGAGAACAAAGCGAAGAGGTTTCGTTTGAGTGCGCGGCCACGATAGTATCTTCCGCGAAGGGCGATCAGTGGGGGCTTGTACTGACTCAGCAGATTTCGCGAATTATCGAAGGCAGTTTCGTCGAAGTCCGCGGGCGCCCGTGGCTGGTCGATTCTGTCCGGAACGCGGCTGACGGCCTCGAAACCCTGAACCTCTCCTGCATTTCCGACGATGCCCAAGGCGAGATGCTCGAAGTCCTCTGGGATGCCGAGATCGGCGCACGCGTCCTTGGCGAAGACGGCTGGCAGAATGTCGGGCACGGTTTGCCCGACAGCGCGGAAGTCCTCGCGGCCTATCTGCGGACAATCCGCTGGCGGTCCGCGACCGCGGCCGAACGCGATCTGCTTCAGGCACCGTTTCGTGCCGGCATCCGACTCGATGCCTACCAGCTTCTGCCGCTGCACAAGGCGCTTCGCCTTCCGCGTGTGAATCTCCTGATTGCGGATGATGTGGGCCTCGGCAAGACCATCGAGGCCGGTCTCATCGCCCGCGAATTGCTGCTGCGGCGCCGCATCGATTTCATTTTGATCTCCAGTCCGCCATCCATGACCAATCAATGGAAGGATGAACTCGAGGCCAAATTCGGTCTTTCATTCGAGATCGTCGACCGCGAATACCTGGCTGAAATGCGGCGCCTGCGCGGCTTTTCCGTCAACCCGTGGCGCACCGGCTCGCGGTTCATCATCTCGCACCGTCTCTTGACTGACGAGACCTACACCACCGGCTTGCGCGATGCGCTCGGCGAATTCCGTGCGCGAGGACTGTTCATTCTGGACGAAGCTCATCATGCCGCGCCCTCAGGCGGGCTGCGCTACGCCATTTCCAGCCAGCTGACGCGATATGTGCGGGAGCTTGCGGAGCGTTTCGAGCACCGGCTGTTCCTCACGGCAACGCCGCACAACGGACATTCCAACAGCTTTTCGGCCTTGCTCGAGATGCTTGATCCGCAGCGTTTCACGCGCGGCGTGGAAGTCCGCCCCAGGGATCTGGAACCTGTGATGGTGCGCAGGCTCAAATCGGATCTGAGGCGCCTCGGCGAGAATTTTCCAGAACGGGTGATCGAAGCGATTCCGATATCGGGCCTGCTTGAAGACGCTCCCGAACTCGCTCTCGCGCGCATGCTTGCTGAGTATGGCGAACTACGCGACACACGTATCGCAAATCTGCCGAGCCGCCAGGCTGCGATGGCGAAGCTCTCTTTTGTAGGCTTGCAGCAGCGTCTCCTCTCATCGATTGCCGCCTTTGCCAAGACGTTGAAAGTCCATCGCGCCACGCTGCAGAAAGCTGCCGAGGGAGAAAAATCTGCAGTCGCCAGTCCCGTGGCGGTGCATGCCTTCGTGGCGGGACCAATCAACGAGGATATTGCCGAGCTCGATCTGGAAGATGCGAGTGCCGAGCGCGCCATCGACAAGGATGACAGCGCCATCGCGGAAGCCGCATCCTCAGCCGGCATTGGCAGTGCATCCCGCGCCGATATTGGTGGGGAGCTGAACCACGTCGATGACATGCTTGCGCTGGCAGAGCGCTACGCCGGCCATGCAGATGCGCGCGTGCATTGGTTGGTGGCGTGGATCAGGACCAATTTGCTCGAGGGCGATCATTGGAATCGTCGCCGGCTGATTATCTTGGGAAGGAGCTTGGTGGCCGTCCGCGCGACAAGAGGCTATTTCGTGACGGCGTTGCGGACTACGAGAAGATGGCGACGGAAAATTCGTTCGCGGCGGGGCTCGAGCGCGTCATCGAGGGCGCGAAGAAGTTCCGCATCGCGCTGATGTGCGCGGAGCGCGACCCGCTGGATTGCCATCGCTGTATGCTGGTCGGCCGGGAACTCGCCAAGCGCTCCGGTGTGACGGTGAAGCACATTCTGTCCGATGGCGTCGTTGCGACCCAAGCCGAAATCGAAGAACGACTTCTCGAGATGGCGGGCGGCACCGAAGCCGATCTCTTCGCAACAAGGGAGGAGCGCCTCGCCACAGCCTATCGGGGTCAGGCTCGCAAAGTGGCCTTTTCCGAGCATCAGCCGGAGGCAAAAGGGTCGGCAGCTGCGGAATGGGGGTGTGGACCGAGCGAGAAAATGGTGACCGAGTGTAGAAAAGTTCTTGATTCGTTCCGATTGCAATGCTAGGATGCGTTGATGCCACTTGATTCGCGCGAGCGCGCCATGACGCCGATCAGTCCGGAAAGCGCGGTGCTCGCGATCGTCGCCGCAAGTCCCGGCCATCGGGTGCAGGGCAAGAAGCGGATTCACAAGACGGCGTTTCTCTGCGCCTGGTGCGACGCGCCGATCGGCGCCCATTTCGCCATTCGCCATTTCGGCGTCTTCAGCACCGAGATCGCCGATGCGCTCGATGTCCTCAGCTTCTTTGGAGATTTGGAGACGCAGGACGAGCAGGTCGGACCGAACCAGTATTTCACGACCGTCTATTCGCTTGGCAAAGGCGCGGCGCACGAAGCGATTCCCGCCATTTCGCGCGTCGCCAGACATCTGGCCCGCTATTCGACTCCGTCGCTCGAAGTGGCGTCCACCGTTGCCTACTTCATGAAGCAGGGATGGCCGGAAGCGCGCGCGGTAGCCGAGACCGCACGGATCAAGCCGGCCATTTCCACACCGGAGCGGTTCGATGCGACGAGAACACTCTTGAAGGAGATCGCGGGACTGCGCGCGACACCGCATGGACAAAGACCAGCGCATCCGTGATCCAGTCCACGATCTGATCAAATTCTCCCAGAACGACAGGTACGATCATCTGCTGTGGTCGATCGTGCAGAGCCGGCCCATGCAGCGGTTGCGCCGCGTCAAGCAGCTCGGATTTTCGGAGTTTGTCTATCCCGGCGCGACGCACAGCAGGTTTTCGCATTCGCTGGGGGCGCTCCAGATGGCACGCCGAATGTTCGAAGTCTTCGAGCGCAACGACGTTTTCAAGCGCGACGAAACGCATCGGGAAAAACGCGCCGCCACGCTGGCGGCTGTTCTGCTCCATGACGTCGGACATGGCCCATACTCGCATGTCTTCGAGGAAGTTTCGCAGCACATGGAACTGGAGATGCCGCATGAGGCCTATACGAGGGCGATCATCGCGGAAACCGAAATCGCTGGCATCTTGACCGAATACGATCTCCTCGAGCCCGTGCTGCAATTTTTCGAGAAGGACGTGCGCGACAATCCCTACAGCGCGATCGTCTCCAGCCAGCTCGATGCCGATCGCCTCGATTTTCTGACCCGCGACCGCTATTCGACGGGTATCAGGGTCGGCCAGATCGATCACGAGTGGCTGTTCGACAGCCTTCGCATCGAAGACGTTGCGTATGGGGTTGAGGAAGGTGATTCGCGAATGACCTTCGTGGTCCTGCAGAAGGGACTGCGCGCGGTCGAGGACTACATTTCCGCCTATCTGAAGCTTTACGAATCCGTCTACCTGCACAAGACGACCCGCGGAATCCAGTTTCTCGTCGAGGAAGCCGTCAAGGCCGCCCTGGACGACATGACAGCGGTGCGGGACAGCGGCATCTCGAGTCCTCTCCTCGAATATTTTTTTCGCAAGCCGGAGGAGCGTCTGTCGCACTACCTTTCGCTCGACGATTTCGACGTTATGACCCTGATGAAGCAACTCGCCGCCCGCGATCTGGGAGACGCATCACATTTCGCGGTTCGCTTTCTGACTCGCCAGCCGTTGCGGTGCTGTGAGCCCAACGATCCGAATCAAGCGCTCAACCTCAATCGCTCGAAGGCCCTGCGCGCGCGCCTGGCGGAGATGAAAATCTGGTTTCACCTCGACATCAGCAAGGCAAAGGGATTCAAAAGCTACGACGCCCTGGATGAGCAATTTCTCCGCAATATCATGATCAAGGTTGACGATCGGCAGACTCGACCCGTCGGCGACGTCGATCATTCGGTCGTCACCACGTTGCGTCCGAGGTGCCGGTTCTATTTCCGGAACGAGGACGACAGGGCGCTGGCGGAAAAAATATGGCGGGAAATCTGATGGCACCGGAGCCGACACACGGTCCGGAATTCCGGGTTGACGGTATCTCATGAATACGAGCAATTCCCGACGGCGCGAGCGTTTCGACCGCGTGGCGAAAATCATACGCGATGCCGGCGGCGAAATCGTCGGCCGCACGAGATTGCAGAAGACTGCATATCTGCTGAGTGTTGCCGGCTTCGAAGACGCGTTTCGCTTCGGGTATAAATATTACGGCCCGTTCAGCGAATCGCTCGCGGAGGCGGCGGAATTCGCCGCAGCATTCGACAGAATTTCGGAAACGCAGCAGGCGGCTTCGTGGGGCGGCACGTATTCCATCTATCGGGCGCAAGGGGGGCAGGTGTCGGGAGGTCGTTGTCGCGTGCAGTTGGCCACAGAAGCGGCGAGAGCCGACGCTGTTCTTCTGGAGCTCGCGGCCACTGCCGCGTATCTCCCAGAAGGAGGGTTGGGCACGTCCATGGACGCAAACCGAGCGGCTCAAACCGGATAAGGCGGCTGACGGCAGGCTGGATCATGCGAAGGATCTGTACGTGCGCTTAAGGGCAGCCTCAGGAAATGCGCTGCCCGAAATCGGCGCACAGTAACCCCAATAAAACGGTAGGTTAGCTCGTCGTCGGCGGCGATTCGGCAAATTGCAAGATTTTCTTGCAAACATGGAATTGCAAGAATGTATGGAGGCCACGGAGGTTCACCGTGGGCTATAGCCTCATTGGCACACGTTTGAAGGCGCTGCGCGAAGAGCGTGGGCTCTCACAGGAGCAGCTTGCGCAGCTGTTCGGCTTCAAGGACCGACAGACCGTTTCGGCGATCGAAACGGGCGAACGGCGTCTTTCCGCGGACGAGCTGCTGCTGGCTGTCGAGAAGCTTGGCGCGCCGCTCGAATATTTCACCGATCCCTTCGTGCTCGCGGACGAGGGTCACTTCTCCTGGCGGCAGACGCATGTGAGCCAACTGCGCCTTTCGGCCTATGAGCGCAGCGCCGGGCGCTGGGTCGCCGCGTTCCGCAGGCTCGCGCCGCAGGCCACGAAATGCCGCTTCTGCGCCACACGCTCGGACTGACGAAGCAGCACAGTTTCGAAGATGCCATGTCGGCCGGCGAGCGCTTCGCAATCGAATTCGAACTGGGTGATGTGCCCGCTCTCCGCCTTGCAGACGCAATGGAACAGAAGCTCGGCATTCTGGTGCTGATGGTGGACGCGCTTGGAGGCGTATCGGGAGCGGCGTGCCGGCTCCCCGACCTCGACGCCGTGCTGGTGAACCGGTACGAATCGCCTGGTCGGCGCCATTTCGATCTCGCCCACGAATTGTTTCATATCCTCACCTGGAAAGCGATGCCGCCGGGGCACAGCGAAGACGCCACCGAATTCAGCAAAAACCGGGTCCATTACAAATGCCTTGCTCAAAGGCGATCCGTGCGGCGATGAGGAATCGGGCACCGGAAGAAAGGGGGCTCGCGCGAATTTCCGTATCACCCACCCGGCGGATGCAGGCGCGTGTCCAGTGCAAACCGTTCATGCCTCAGCCGGTCATAAAGCCCTCGGGCTCTGGCCGGGTCGAAAATCACGTTTCAGCTGTGGGTCGAGACGACACTTGGAAGGAGCACAAAAGCATGCGCCCTGACGAGTTCTCCTCCAAAGTTCTGCTGGCCTGCGCCGGGCGTGCCGGGTCTCAGCCAGTTCGGGTTCGGGACGCTTGAGCGTTCGACCACGTGCGCCTGCCTCGGGTCCGTCATGCGCGCCCAGGTCAGGGACGTGGGGCGTGGTATCGAGCGCGCGAAAGGTCTTGTGGACGGTGACTTCGAAGATTGCGGTTGCGGGATCGAGCGCGGCATAGACAACGCGCATTCCGATCGGGCTGCAGCGGCCGCCATAGCGGCAGCTGCCCTCCCCGCTATTCCAGGTGGCCGCGTGGATCGCCTCATCGAGCCGCCATACAACGAGTTGCGCCGGCACCAGGCGGAAGCGGCGTCATGTGTAGACGCCATACTCCAGCCGGCCCACATGGCGCAGTGGATTTCATAGAAATCCTGACCGGGCCGTCCCCAGTCCGCTGGTTGAAACATCAATTCTGCTGCTCGCCCTGCAACAATATTTCGGTCTGATGGGCGACGAGCCGGAAGCGGCCGTCGTCGAGGGCAAGAGCCCCCTGAAACGGATAGTCGAGCATGCGCACGAGCACCAGCACCATTGCGATGGAGGCTGCAAACGAAGCGGCGAGAATGACGGTGCCCGGCGGCTGCGTGCCGGAGACCAGCACGAACAGGATCAGAATTCCCCCGATCGCGATGACCATCACCCACATCGCAGGCGGCATCCCGAGCCCCGCCTGAAACAGGCGCGTCTCGCGTGCCGCCTGGGCCTGGGCCATCAATCCGAGAATCTGGGCCTTGACGTCGCCACTGCCGGCCAATGCCGCGACATTCAGCGGGAAACGCATTTCCTCGATCGACCGAATGCCGATGAGGCCCCCGCGCATCGCCGGCCACTCCTGCTGCCGAACGAAGCGCGTATAGCCCAGAATGGCGGTGTTGATGCGTCTGGCGTCGGAACGGGGCAGCGTATCGGCCAGCACGGCCGCGCTGTGCAGCGCGTCGCATTCCGTGTCGATGGCCTGTGCCGCGGTGTTGTACTCGGACCAGACTTCGCTGAAGACGAAAGCCAGCAGCACCGAAAACATGATGCCGATGAGCTGGAAAATCTGACTGCCGACCTCATGGTGGCGCCTGCGCGATTCGCGGGTCAGTATCCGGTCCAGAATCGACGCGCCCAGCGCCGACGCCGCCCCGGCAAATATGACGATAAGAATGGCCGCCGAATAGGACATCCCGCCTCCGTTTTCCGACTCGCCCCCGCAGTAAGCCCGAGTCGGTGCATCGGCGCGACTCCGGCCGCCGCTGCGCCCGCGAAGCTTGTCCCCCCGCGAAAGCGGGAGCGGGAACCCAGCAAGCGCGGGTACGCGCGCAAAGAGTCATTTCGCCGCGTGGACACGCGGCGGCTGGGTTCCCGCTTTCGCGGGAGTGACAAAGATGGATGGATTGTGACTCAATTCGAGCGGTCCGCGCTCCATCGGCGTTCCATGCGCCCCAATGAGCGATCACGCGCATGGGTAAACTTCGCGGGAAGGAATTGTCGAACGAGAATTCCGGGACACCAAATGGATTCCCCACTTGCACGGCGGGAGGAACTTACAACAGCACGCGACCATTCGTTCGGGAGAGTCACGCCATGCTTGCCGATTCTGCCGCGCCTGCGCCGCAGGGGGGACACCGCCGCCATGCTCTCCCTTCAGATGGTCGGCCCAATGATGCGCCAACTGGAGAAACGCGCTCTCACGTCAGTTGGCGCTCTGTAACGCCGGCGACAACCCCGGCGTGTTGTCGGATGCGATGTCGACGCAATCGAAATGAAAGCGGAAGGATGTGCCGAGGCTGTCGGACTCGACGGACATGGTGGCGCCCAGAGAATCGGCAAGCGAGCGGATCAGGGTGAAACCGAGTCCTCCGTCGGCCGAGGGATCGAAGCCTTCCGGCCAGCCCGATCCCGTCGTCTTCGATTTCGAACATCAGCTTCCCGTCGCCCGTGCGCTTGCATTGAAGCCTTATCAGCACGGGAATACCGGTTGGATGCGCATGCTTGATCGCATTGACGACGATCTCGTTGGCAATCATCGCCATCGACTGCGCTTGCTCCGGCGTCGCATGACAATCCGCGCTAAATTCGGTGATTATCTTCGCCTGCGCGTTCAGCCCCATGGCAGACACAACGGCGGCGCAGCTGTCCCGGACGTATTTTTGAAGGTCGACCTCCTCGTCATGCTGGCTGCCTGAAAGCATGCGCTGTAGTTCGCCAACGCTGATGATCTTGTCGAGAATGTCGTTCAGCAGAAGGCGCACGTCCGCGCGGCTGAGCGCTTCGGATCCCTGGGAGACGGCCCGAATCTGCATCCTGACCACGCTTGCGAGGATCGCAAGGTGGTTTGCAATCCGGTGATGGGACTCTGCGGCAATGTCCCTCTGGTCGCTCTTGACGAATTTCCGCAATGCAAGCCGGACCATGGGCATGGCCGATGTCCTCGTGAAAGCCAGGCTCACCATGCCATCGACCGGGACAAGTATCCCACATAAATTCAATGGGTTAACTGCGCATTTGGCGCACCATCCGTCATCTGCGGCCAGAGTGAATTTGCGACATTCTATGCTCTTGACTGGGTTGCTGGTTAGCCTAACTTAGCGGCGAATGAGTAAGTTGCGGCTTGTATGCGTTCGTACGACGAGAGGATGGGTGTTATGGGCGAACTGACGCGAGGCGAACGGCTCCAGATCATGCTGACCCCGCAGGAGTTGCACGCGCTCGATGACTGGCGCTTTGGCCGCCGCATGCCGAGCCGGGCCGCCGCGATAAGGGAACTGTTGAAGCGGGGCCTCGCGGCGGAGGGTATCGAGGTCGCCGGCAACGGTTCCAGGTCCCAGGATTTTGGCGTGCTGCCCGAGAGCCCGAGAAGGAAGTCGGGCACGGGGGAGCGCATCTGAATCGGTCGGCGCATGGCATCATGTGACCAACGCCGCTGACGAGGCGTTTGGCTCGTCAGCGTTTGCCGGATGCCGCGCGTTCGATTTCAAACCGTGGCAGCTTTCCAAAACGACGAAGCAGCCCTCACGTCCAATCATGGTTCGCGGCGATGCGCGGGACACGATACGGTTGTTGCTCAATCCGTTTCGAACTTTCGCAGAAGGTACACGGAAACAACGATCGCGAGGCAGGCCATGGCGGCCGCGGTGGAGTTTGCAAGCTCGGCCGACAGCTGCAGCGCCACATCGGTCATGGCGCGCACGGGAAGAAAGAAAAGCGCGAGCAGCGCGGAAACCGCGAGGACAGCGATTTCCAACCATGCGAGGGAAGGGCGCATCCGCTCCACGCGCGTCATGACGGCCGCCGAAAAGCCGGCATCCTCGATCGGCGCCAGCGGCGTCCTCAGGAGATCATCAAGCCTTTCGTCGTTCATTGCGCGTCTCCGAGCAGCGCCTTCAGTTTGGCGCGGCCGCGGGCGATGTGCGATTTCAGGGTGCCGGGCGGCATGTCGAGAATGGATGACGCTTCTTCGTTCGAAAACCCTTGCGCGTAGCAAAGCGTGAGCCCCGCGCGCTCGCCGGGGGAAAGCTTGCGCATGGCGCTTTCGAGGTCGAGGCGTGCTTCCACATTCAGACCCTCCGGCGCATCACGCGGCTCATCCATCTCCTCCAGCGGTTCCAGCTTCCTGCGGCGCGCCTCCATCAGATAGCGCGTCCAGGCGATGCGCATCAGCCAGCCGGCAAACGCACCCTCCCCGCGAAACTGCCCGAGCTTGCGCCAAGCCTCGAGAAAACTTTCCTGCGCCAGATCGTCGGCGAGGCTCGCATCGCCTTTCGCGAGGCGGCGCAGGAAACCACGCAGCCGGGATTGATGCTGCCGCACCAGCTGGGCGAAGGCGGCCGCATCGCCCTGCGCCGCCCGCCTTACAAGCCCCTCGTCGTTCATGCGCGGGCGTCATGATCCGGGATTGGGCGGCCGCCGTTCGAACCCGGCGCTCAGAAGCCGCGCGAGGCCGATCATGAACGGGAAAATCCCGATCACGGGAAGCCAGTTGTTCATGCGGCCGTCGATGATCAGATTGCCTCCGCCCTGCATCGCCCAGAAGAAGACCGCGATCGCCACCCCGACGCACATCAGAAAAATTCCGGATGCCGCGGGATGCTGATAGTGCCAGGCGCGCCGATCATAGGGCAACGCGGAGCGGCTGAACATTTCCGGCGGCACGGTCTGGCCCTTTTCGGCCATCTTCTCGATGGCGCGATAGCGGCTTCTGCCTTCGAGATAGCGAAAGAACGAGACGAAGAAGCACATGAGCAGAACGGCACCCCAGAAGATCGCCGCCGTGCCGAAATGGTCGAAATTCATGTCTGCCTCCTTTGCAGATGCGATGATCCGATACCTGTCAGATGCAGCGCCGGGCCCGTGCGGATGCAGGCGGCGAGAATTTCTTTGGGAATGACGCCGCGGGAAGGTGGTTCGCGGGACGATCAGGCACCAGGCGTCGGGCAGCAGACGAAAAGCGGAGTGCCGATTTCCGCATCAGCCGCCCGGGCACGCAGGGGCGCGCGCCTATGATTTAGAATTATTCTAAAATGTATTGACGAGGCCATTCGCCGGCGATAATTTCCGCCCCAATCGCGAAGGGAGGAAGATTGCCCTCGCGAACACAGCGGAAAAATACCTTCGGAGCCAGACATGGACAACGACAGCAAATGCCCGGTGACGCACGGCGCCAAAACCCGGTCCAATCGCGACTGGTGGCCCAATCAGTTGGACATTCAGGTTCTCCATCACAATTCCAAAAAATCCGACCCGATGGGCGAATCGTTCGACTACGCCAAGGAATTCAAATCGCTCGATCTCAACGCGGTCGTCAAGGACCTGCATGCGCTGATGACGGACTCGCAGGATTGGTGGCCGGCGGATTTCGGCCATTACGGCGGCCTGTTCATCCGCCTCGCGTGGCACAGTGCGGGCACCTATCGCATCGCCGATGGCCGCGGCGGTGCCGGTGCGGGCCAGCAGCGTTTCGCGCCGCTCAATTCCTGGCCGGACAATGCGAACCTGGACAAGGGTCGTCGCCTGTTGTGGCCGATCAAGCAGAAATATGGGCGCAGGATTTCGTGGGCCGATCTCTTCGTGCTCGTCGGCAACGTCGCGCTGGAATCGATGGGCTTCAAGACCTTCGGCTTCGGCGGTGGCCGCGCCGATAGCTGGGAGCCGGAGGAACTCTACTGGGGCCCCGAGGGCACGTGGCTCGGCGACGAACGCTACAGCGGCGAACGCGAGCTTCAGAATCCGCTCGGCGCGGTGCAGATGGGCCTGATCTATGTCAATCCCGAAGGCCCGAACGGCAATCCGGACCCGCTCGCCGCCGCGCACGATATCCGCGAGACCTTCGCGCGCATGGCGATGAATGACGAAGAGACCGTGGCGCTGATCGCCGGCGGACACAGCTTCGGCAAGACGCATGGCGCGGGCGATCCGTCCTTTGTGGGACCGGAACCGGAAGCGGCCCAGCTCGAGGATCAGGGCCTCGGCTGGAAGAGCAGGCACGGCACCGGCGTCGGACGCGACGCCATCACCGGCGGACCCGAAGTGACTTGGTCGCAAACGCCCACGAAGTGGAGCAATCACTTCTTCGACAATCTGTTCAAATATGAATGGGAGCTCGACAAGAGCCCGGCCGGTGCGAAGCAGTGGAAGGCCAAAGGTGCTGCGGCCGACATTCCCGACGCACATGGGGGGGCGAGCAAACATGTGCCGACCATGCTCACCACCGACCTCGCGCTGCGCCTCGATCCGGCGTACGAGAAAATCTCCCGCCGCTTCTACGAACATCCGGAGCAGCTCGCCGACGCCTTCGCGCGCGCGTGGTTCAAGCTCACCCATCGCGACATGGGACCGATCCAGCGTTATCTCGGCCCGCTGGCGCCGAAGGAGACGTTGATCTGGCAGGATCCGATTCCGGCTGTTGACCATCAGCCGGTCGATGAGAAGGATGTCGAGTCGCTGAAGGCGAAAATCCTCGGGTCCGGCCTGTCGGTGTCCGAACTCGTTTCGACCGCCTGGGCGAGCGCCTCGACCTTCCGCGGTTCCGACAAGCGCGGCGGCGCGAATGGCGCGCGCATCCGCCTGGCGCCGCAGAAGGACTGGGAGATCAATCAGCCCAAACAACTCGCAGCGGTGCTCCACAAGCTCGAAACCATCCAGCGGGAGTTCAACGGGTCTGCAGCGAGCAGCAAGAAGGTCTCGCTCGCCGATCTCATCGTGCTCGGCGGCGCGGCGGCGATCGAGAAGGCGGCAAAAGACGCGGGCACGGTCGTGAAGGTTCCCTTCCGGCCCGGCCGCATGGATGCGTCGCAGGCACAGACCGACGCGGCATCCTTTGCGCCGCTCGAGCCGCTGGCCGACGGCTTCCGCAACTACTACCGCAGCGCCGACCTGATGGCGCCGGAAGAAGCGCTGGTCGACAAGGCGCAATTGCTGCGGCTCACGGGACCTGAAATGACGGTGCTGGTCGGCGGCCTGCGCGTGCTGGGGGCGAATGCGGGCGGCTCAAAAAACGGCGTCTTTACCGACAGGCCGGGCACTTTGACCAACGATTTCTTCCTCAATCTGCTCGACATGCGCAACGCGTGGGAGAAAACCGGCGATAACGCCTACGAATGCATCGACCGCAAGACGAAAGCGAAGAAGTGGACCGGCACGCGGGTCGATCTGATCTTCGGTTCGCATTCGCAGCTGCGCGCCTTCGCCGAAGTCTATGCCAGTGCCGACGCCAGGGAGAAGTTCGTGCACGACTTCGTGGCGGCCTGGAACAAGGTGATGAACGCGGACCGCTTCGATCACGCTTGATCCATTCGTATCCGAAGGAGGTTCGTTCGACTTATACTTTCCTCCCCCAGCGTGGGGGAGGTCCGGCCGAAGGCCGGGGAGGGGGGAGTCCGCTCAAACGAATTCAATTCAACCGGATCGTGTTCCAAGTCTCGCGCCGGGCGGGACAGAATGGCCCGTGTAATTTTCACGGGCTACGCAGCGCGCGTGATTACAGCAATGTCATTCGGGAAACGTTGCGACGCGCATGTTTTTTGCTAGCGTGAGGGCCGCCACGCGGAGCGGACCATGAAACAAATCGGCATCATCGCCATCCTTGTCGCAGGATTGGCTCTTGCGGCCATTCCCGTCTCCGGTGCCATCGCGAAGACCGCCGGCGATGTGGCTCCGGTGGCCGGGCCGGTGATCCATATCGAGGACGTGGCCCGTTTCTACAAAGTCTTTGACGCGGCCCGCGGGCATCCGAGCGCCGAGGCGCTGCAGCGGGATTATCTCGATCCCGGTTCGCCAGGGCTGCACCGCCTCGCCAAATTGCGAGACGTCACCGGCGCCAGGATCGCCGACGAGATCGCCAAACATCCGGAATATTATACGAATGCGCGGCGCTGCATGGCCGTTCTGCCGCGCGTGCGCGAGCGGCTGAAGCTTGTGTTCCGCAAGCTGGCGGCCCTCGATCCCGAAGCCCGGTTCCCGCCGGTGACGGTCGCCGTCAGCCGCGGAAAGCCCGTGGCGGTGGCGGACGCCAGCGGCGTCATGATCGGGCTGGAGGCGCTCTGCGCCGTGACCTGGATGAACCCGGACGTCGAGGACCGGTTCGTCCATGTGATCGCGCATGAATATACCCATGTGCAACAAGCGCTGCTTGCCCCGGCCCTTTACGACAAGCCCAATCCCACGGTGCTCGAAGTGGCGCTCGTCGAAGGCGCGGCCGAATTTACCGCCGAACTGACCTCCGGCGAGACGGGCGAAGTGTCCGGCTCCGCTTTCAGCGCCCGGACAAAGGAGCACGAAAACGAAATCGAGACCGCCTTCGTCCGCGACGAAGACAAGACCGACCTCTCCAAATGGTTCTACAACGGCACGATGACGAAGCCGGGCGACCTCGGCTACTGGGTTGGCTACCGCATCGTCAAATCCTGGTACCAGCACGCGCCCGACAAGCGCGGCGCCCTGCGCGACATCCTGCAAATGACCGACGCCAAAGCCTTCCTCGCCAGAAGCGGCTGGTATCCGGGGATCAGGCTGAAGTAGGGGCGTCCACTGGCGCGGCCCGGTTTTGTGATAGGATGTGCACGTAACCGAGACCGGCCATGCCATGAACATTGCCGTTGCCCACGATCCGATTCTGACGCGCTTCCGCGCGGCGCTCGAAGAGCTGTACGGCGCGCGGCTGTCGCGCGTCGTCCTGTTCGGCTCGCGCACCCGCGGCGAAGCGCGTTTCGACTCCGATTACGACGTGGCCGTCTTCCTGAAGGCACTGCCGGACCGTTGGCCCGAACTCAAGCGAATGGCCGACCTGCGGGTGAAGTTCCTCGACGAAACGGGCGCATTCTTCGACGCGAAACCCTATTCCGCCACAGCTTGCGACAACGCAACGCCCTTGATGCACGAGATCCGTCGCGAGGGAGTGGATATTTGACTCCGCCTGCGGCTTACCAAAGATGACACGCGCCTCGATCTCGAATTGCACCGACTACGACATCCGCGGCAACAACCGTTTCATCCGCGCGGTGATCGCGGTCCTTCCTCCTGCCCCGCCGCCCGCCTGCGCGCGTTCGCAAAGCCGGAACTGAGTTCTGCCGAAGGAAAAGGATGCCGTTGCATCGGGACGATCGCCAGCGGCGGCGGCGACAAAAGTGAAACCGGTGACTGCGAGCGCGAGCTTCCCCCCTCCGGCGCTCCGCGCCAACTCCCCACGCTGGGGAGGAAAGACAAGGCCGCACCCGGTTTTCCTCCCCAGCGTGGGGAGTGGGGGTTTGCGAAGCGAAGCGGAGCAAACCGGAGGGGGGAGCAGTCGCAGCGGATCAGTCTGCCCGCACTACGCGCGCCCGAAAAGAAATCCCCGCCACCAGGGGAGGAGTGGCGGGGAGGAGGACCAACTGCCCACGGGGGAATATGCGTGAGCAATTTTAACAGCCTGTCGCAAAGAAATTAATATATCGTTACGCCTGCGTCATGAAGTTTTCGACATGGATCTTGCCGGCGCCTCGGGCGCCTGCCCCAATGCCAGAATCCGGCCCATGTTTCAGCGCTTTGCCGTCCCCGGTGGGGATGGCGGCTCCGGCATCCTCGGCAGGTTGCCGACAAAACGCGCGCGCTGCCAGACTTCAATGCCCTGGCCGGCGCAATATTGCTTCGCGATTTTCAGGACGGCCGCATCGTTTTCGGCCTGGTGCTCTCTGACGCCTACGATACGCCCGCTACCGTCGAGCAGGTAAACCCGGTAATATTCCATGACAGCCCCCGTCATCTGCAGAGGCAACCACCGGCCCCTCCGCTGGCGTTCCCGAACTCCCGTTCCAGTTCTTAACGCGGCGTTTACCAGATTTCCGCGCGCTCCGCAATGCAAACCAATGTCCGCTTCCGCGCAAACGATCCGCGCCCCGGAACTATCCCGCGTTCCTGATGAGATCGTCCACCACGGCGGGGTCGGCCAGCGTGCTGGTGTCGCCGAGATTGGCGAGGTCGCGTTCGGCGATCTTGCGCAGGATTCGGCGCATGATCTTGCCCGAGCGCGTCTTGGGCAGGGCAGGGGCGAACTGGATCACGTCGGGCCTGGCGATCGCGGAGAGATGATGCGTCACATATTGCTTCAGCTCCTGCGCCAGCGCGTCGGATGGCGCTTCGCCAACGATCAATGTGACATAGGCGTGGATGCCCTGGCCTTTCAGCTCGTGGGGCATGCCGACAACGGCGGCCTCGGCCACTTTGGGATGGGCGACCAGCGCGGATTCGACCTCGGCGGTGCCGAGCCGGTGCCCGGAGACGTTGATCACGTCGTCCACCCGGCCGGTGATCCAGTAATAACCATCCGCGTCGCGCCGGCAGCCGTCGCCGGTGAAATATTTCCCGGGATAGGCCTTGAAATAGGTGTCGATGAAACGCTGGTGATCGCCGTAGACGGTGCGCATCTGCCCGGGCCAGGAATCGGCGATGACGAGATTGCCGGTCGCTTCGCCTTCCAGCACCGCGCCGTTCGCGTCCACCAGTTCGGGCCTGACGCCGAACAGCGGTTTCGTCGCCGAGCCCGGTTTCAGATTGGTGGCCCCGGGCAGAGGTGAAATCAGGATTCCGCCCGTCTCCGTCTGCCACCAGGTGTCCACGATGGGGCAGCGGCCATCGCCCACCACGCGGTGATACCACAGCCAGGCCTCGGGATTGATCGGCTCGCCGACGCTGCCCAGGAGCCTGAGCGAGGCGCGGCTGGTGCGGCGCACGGGTTCTTCGCCTTCGCGCATCAGCGCGCGGATCGCCGTGGGCGCGGTGTAGAAGGTGTTGACCTTGTGTTTGTCCACGACCTCCCAGAAGCGCGAGGGCGAGGGGTGGTTCGGCACGCCTTCGAACATCAGCGTGGTGGCGCCGTTGGCCAGCGGGCCATAGACGATGTAGCTGTGACCCGTCACCCAGCCGACATCGGCCGTGCACCAGTAGATGTCGCCGTCGCGATGGTCGAACACCCAGCGGTGCGTCGCCGCCACATATAACAGATAGCCGCCGCTGGTATGCAGCACGCCCTTGGGCTTCCCCGTCGAGCCGCTGGTGTAGAGGACGAACAGCGGATCTTCGGCGCCCATCTCTTCGGGCGCGCAATGGGCGGAGACTTTCGCCGCTTCGTCTTCGTAGTAATAATCGCGCCCGTCATGGATCGGCACCTTCTGGCCGGTGCGGCGCACGACCAGCACGGTCTTCACATCGGGGCAGGAACAGAGCGCAAGATCGGTGTTGGTCTTGAGTGGAATTTTTTTGCCGCCGCGCAGCCCTTCGTCGGCAGTGACGACGATGGTGCTGCCGCAATCCAGGATGCGTCCGGCGAGACTGTCGGGCGAGAAGCCGGCGAAGACGACGGAGTGCACCGCGCCGATCCGCGCGCAGGCGAGCATGGCAAACGCGGCTTCGGGGATCATCGGCAGATAAAGGGTCACGCGGTCGCCGCGCTTCACCCCATGCGCCTTCAGCACATTGGCGAAGCGGCAGACCTGTTCGTGAAGCTCGTGCCAGGTGATGGCGCGCGAGTCCCTGGGGTCGTCGCCCTCCCAGAGAATGGCCGTCTGTCTGGCGCGGTCCTGCAGATGCCGGTCGATGCAGTTTGCCGAGACATTCAGCGTACCGTCGTCGAACCAGCGGATGTGGAGATTTTCGGGATCGAAGGAGACGTCCCTCACCCGCGTGAAGCGCTTGATCCAGTCGAGCCGGTGCGCCTGTTCGCGCCAGAACCCCTCCGGACTGCGCAGCGACCGCTCGTACATTTCGCGGTATTGCGCCGGGTCCACATGCGCGCGGCGCGCCCATTCCTCGGGGACGGGAAAGAGTTGATCGTCCATCATCGTCGCTCCATGACCCCCTCTCCCCCGTCGCGGGAGAGGGTTGGGGTGAGGGGGCTTCCGTCCTGCTGCTGTCGAAAACTCGCCCGCAGCCCGCCCATTCGCCAACAGCGCGCTTGCTCTGGCAGCCCCCTCACCCTAACCCTCTCCCCCTGAAAAGGGGGAGAGGGAAAAGAGGACCAAATGCAGCTGCATCTCTGTTCCTGGCCGGAAGTCGAGGCCTATCTGGCGACATCGAAGACGATCCTCATTCCGATCGGCTCGACGGAGCAGCATGGGCCGAACGGATTGCTCGGCACCGATGCGCTCTGCGCGGAACTGATCGGCCGGCGGGCGGGCGAAGAGGCGGGTATCATGGTCGCGCCGGTTTTCAATGTCGGGCAGGCGCAGCATCACATGGGTTTTCCCGGCACGATCACGCTCAGACCGTCGACCATGATCGCGGCGATGGCGGACTGGGCGCGCTCGCTCGCGCATCACGGCTTCGAGCGGCTCTACTGGCTGAACGGTCACGGCGGCAACATCGCCACGATCAACGCCGCATTTTCGGAAATCTATCACGCCGGCAGTCTCGCCGACGGCATCGGCCCGCCGCTCTCCTGCAGGCTGCGGAACTGGTGGGAACTTCCTTGCGTGGGCGACACCTGCCGGCAGCTTTTTCCGGTGGGCGAGGGGCACCATGCGACGCCCTCGGAAGTTTCCGTCACCTATTATTTCTTTCCCGAGGCGCAAAAGCGCGTGACGATGGAACCGAAGATCGCGCCGCTCGGTCCCATTCACGATGCCGCCGACTACCGCCGCCGCTTCCCTGACGGCCGCATCGGGTCCGACCCCAGCCAAGCCAGCCCCGAAGCCGGCGAAAAGATCGTCGCCGCTGCCGTCAAATCCCTCGCCGCCGAGCTGCGCGCCTTCGCCGGCGGCGGTTGACCAGGCGTTTTTGAACCGCCAAGGCGCCAAGACGCCAAGGAAAAAAGGCGCGCGAAGGCGCGCAATCCTCGTGGTCTCGCCACCGCCGGGTCGGCGAAGTCATTTCATCGTTGCCTTGGCGTCTTGGCGCCTTGGCGGTTAGCGAACGCTTGACTTGACCGGAAGCGGGTAGAAGATAACAGGTCCCAGGGGTGCCCGGTCGGGCTGAGATCGCGTTTTGCGAATCCCTTTGAACCTGATCCGGTTCAGACCGGCGTAGGGAGAGGTCAGATGAACAAGCCGATTTTGAATCCACGTCCCGTCACCAACGAGGTGGTTACGCGCGGCAGCCTGCCGGGCTCGCGGAAGCTCTATCTGGACGGCGTGCCGTTCCGCGAAGTGGCGCTGTCGGGCGGCGAGCCTGCGATGCGGCTCTACGACACTTCTGGTCCGTATACGGACGAGGTGGCCGGTATCGATATTGAAAAAGGATTGTCGCCCCGCCGGAGCAGGTGGATTTTGGCGCGCGCGGACGTGGAGGCATATGAGGGCCGCGCGCGCAAGCCCGAAGACGATGGGTTGAAGCGCGGCGAGCTGTTGTCAGTCCCGCAGTTCGATCGTGCGGAGCGCAAGCCCTTGCGCGCGAAGTCGGGGCGCAACGTCACCCAGCTGCATTATGCGCGGGCCGGCATCATCACCGAGGAAATGAGGTTCATCGCCGCGCGGGAAAATCTTGGGCGGTCGCTTGCGCGCGACGGCGAAAGCTTCGGCGCCTCCATCCCCGATGAAATCACGCCGGAATTCGTGCGCCGCGAAATCGCGCGGGGCCGCGCCATCATTCCGGCCAACATCAATCATCCCGAGAGCGAGCCGATGATCATCGGCCGTAATTTCCTCACCAAGGTGAATGCCAACATAGGTAATTCCATCGTCACCTCCGGCGCGGCCGAGGAGGTGGAAAAGCTTGTCTGGTCGATCCGCTGGGGCGCCGATACGGTGATGGACCTGTCGACCGGCCGGCACATCCACACCATCCGCGAATGGATCGTGCGCAACGCGCCGGTGCCGATCGGCACGGTGCCGATCTACCAGGCGCTGGAGAAGGCGGGCGGCGTCGCCGAAGAACTTACCTGGGAGATCTATCGCGACACGCTGATCGAGCAATGCGAACAGGGCGTCGATTATTTCACCGTGCATGCGGGCGTGCGGCTCGCCCATGTTCCGCTGACGGCGGAGCGCGTCACCGGAATCGTGTCACGCGGCGGCTCCATCCTCGCCAAATGGTGCCTCGCCCATCATCGCGAGAATTTCCTCTATACGCATTTCGAGGACATCTGCGAGTTGCTGGCGCGCTACGACGTGTCGTTCTCGCTGGGCGACGGTCTGCGTCCCGGCTCGATCGCGGATGCGAACGACGCGGCGCAGTTCGCGGAACTCGAAACGCTTGGCGAACTCAACCGCATTGCGCAGCGCCATGACGTGCAGGTGATGATCGAAGGCCCCGGCCATGTACCGATGCACAAGATCAAGGAAAATATGGAGCGCCAGCTTGCCGCCTGCGACGAAGCGCCGTTCTATACGCTCGGGCCGCTGACAACCGACGTCGCGCCGGGCTACGATCACATCACCAGCGCCATCGGCGCCGCGATGATCGGCTGGTTCGGCACCGCCATGCTTTGCTACGTGACGCCGAAGGAGCATCTGGGGCTGCCCGACCGCGACGACGTGAAATCCGGGGTGATCGCCTATCGCATCGCCGCCCATGCGGCCGATCTCGCCAAGGGCCATCCGGCGGCGCGGCTGTGGGACGACGCGATGAGCAAGGCGCGCTTCGAATTCCGCTGGCGCGACCAGTTCGCGCTGGCGCTTGATCCCGAAACCGCGCAGGCCTTCCACGACGAAACACTGCCCGCGGACGGCGCCAAGGTCGCACATTTCTGCTCGATGTGCGGCCCCAAATTCTGCTCGATGAAAATTTCGCAGGAAGTCCGCGACGCCGCGAGAGGCCAAAACGACACGCTTTCTTCCGCCGAAATCCGCGCCGCGATGGAGAAAAAATCCGCGGAGTTCCGGGCCAAGGGCTCGGAGATTTACGTGCCGGCGTCCGCGGTGCAGTAAGATTTTTTCCTGGGACCGCGGCCGTCTCGGCCGCATGCGGGCGGGACGCCCGCGGTCCCAGAACATCGGTTATCGCCGCGAAATACGCTTCGCTTTTCCAGCGGCGCGCCGTTTTTGTAGACCGTTGTTCGGGCGACTTCGCGTATGATTTTCTCGTGCAAGAGCAAGATGGGCGATTGCGCCGGAACGACTGAGTGACAACTCTCTTGCCGCTCTGTCGAGCGCTGCCAGGGCTGCGGCGGGGAGCGAGATGTTCACGCGGACCGGTTCGTTGCTGATTTCGACCGGCACGAGCAACCGTGCTTCTTCATCGACATCGGGATCGGCCGGAATGCGATCGGGCGCGCGGGGCGTCGGCAGTTCTTCGCCATGTTCCGCACTCAGGGCGACGTGCACCTGCGCTGCAACCAGCGCATTTGCCGCTGCCTCGGCGACCGTTTCGCCGTAACTCGTACACCCCGGCAGATCCGGGAAGTAAACGCCATATCCCTTCCGTGCGCGTTCGATCACGGCCACGTAAAATCTTTGCATGCCCTACCTCAGTTTCACGCCCGATTGCTGCTCTATGCTTTTCACTGTGCCGGGCGGCATATCCTTCACCGGGTGCGGCACAGTCACCGTTCCGGCTCTCTGTGGATGCCGAAACTGATGATGACTGCCTGCAGTCCTCACGTGCTCCCAACCCGCTGGCCCGAGCTTGCGGATGATCTCGCGACTGGAAAGACTGCGGGCCATTTGACTGAACACATTTTGTGTGTATCTGCGGCAAAGTCAACAGGCACCCCCGGGTCGTTTCACCGGGCCCCTACGACAGCGGGACAAGCTCCACGATCGGGATGCGCCGCGTGGTGCGCGTCTGATAGGTGTCGTAGTCGGGATAGAGGGCGGCGGCGTCGCGCCAGATGTTGCGGTAGCGCTCGGAACCCGGATCCACCGTCTCGGCGCGCACGCGGATGCGCCGGCCGCGGATATCGATTTCGGCGACGCCCGCGGCTTCGAGATTGAGGTACCAGTCCGGATGTTTCGGCGAACCCGTGAAGGAGGCGACGAGTGCAAATCCCCTGTCGGTCGTCACGTAAAGAAGCGGCACGGTGCGCGCTTCGCCGGATTTGCGTCCCTTCACCTTGAGCAGCAGGACCGGAGCCCCGGAGAATTTCCCGCCGAGGCGCCCGCCGCTGACGCGGTAGAGGAAATTATGAACGGCGACGGCGGATTTGACGAGAAATTTGGGTGGCGGTCCGCCCGGCATGGTTTCCTCCTTTACGGACGCAGGCCCCGTCGCCCGGTGAGTGCATGATAGATCAGCAGGACCACAATTGCACCGATCACGGCGACGAACATCGATGCCAGATTGAAATGAAACGCGTTGAAGCCCGCGATCCGCCGAAAGATGAACCCGCCGACCAGCGCGCCCACGAAACCAAGCGCCATGTTGACGATGCAGCCTTCGCCACGCCGGTTGACGATCCTGCTCGCGATGAAGCCCGTGATGAGCCCGAAAACGATCCAGCCCAGAATTGACATGTGATTTTCCCCTTCGATGAGCGTTAGTCGCGCAGGCCCAGCAGGCGGAGTGTGTGCGGGAGACTGTTGTCGATCAGTTTCAGGAGGTCTGTCCGCAATTCGCGGCGCTGTGCATCGGTCAGGTCGTTTTGCGTTGGCGGCCAGAGCGCGGGTTCGGCGGGCAGCCATGGGAGGCGCCCGCTGGGCAGAAGCGCGGCGCGCGAAGCGATGACCTTGCCCGTGTTCGGATCGAGAAGGGCCAGGCGGTAGGACGCGAAGGCGCCGAGGCGTTCGGCGCTCCCACGCAGGTCGCGGCGATAGAGGCCCAGTCCGGCGATCTGGTGGTCGGTCTTGCCGATTCCGTCATGCCGCCAATCCCGGAGCACGAGGAGATAGGCATCCACAGGTGTCTCCGGAATCGGAAGCTCGCGAATATCGCGCGCGAGGGAATCATAGGTCCAGGTGTCGAAATCCTGGTGTTCGACCGCGATCGGTTGCACGCGGTAGTGCGCGCCGAGAAGCTTCGTGATGTCGGCGGTAACGGCGTCGTCGATACCCCAGTCGGAAATCTCGAGGAAACTCGCTTCCGGCGGCGCGATCCATTCGAAGGGGTGATCCGGCACGCGCTCGAACATGCAGGTATCGCCGAGCGCGGTGATGATGCCGATCGATCGGATATGAGGTTGAACGGGTTTCGGAGCCCAGGCGGAGAGGGTGATGAAAATCACTACTGCGAGCAGCGCGCGAGTCATTGAAAGAGCCGCCCAGCAAAGATTTCCTCCCCCGCGCTTGCGCGGGGGAGGTGCCCCGAAGGGGCGGAGGGGGCCTTCCCGCGGCGTGAGATTGCCCCCTCCACCGCTTCGCGGTCCCCCTCCCCCACGCTTCGCGCGGGGGAGGAAATTAGTCCGTCGGGGTCGCTCACGGAGCCACCACCACCTTGCCCTGCGCCTTGCGGTCCATCAGCAGGCGTATGGCTTCGCCGGCGCGGGCCAGCGGGAATTGCGCCGAGACATGCGGCTTCAATCTTCCCTCGGCGATCCAGCGCGCGATCTCGGCGAGATCGCCGAATCCCTTCTTCGGATTGCGCGCGACCGCGGCGCCCCAGAACACGCCGACGATGCTGCAGCCCTTGAGCAGCGCAAGATTGAGAGGCACGCGGGGAATTTCGCCGGCCGCGAAGCCGACCACGAGATAGCGGCCGTTCCAGTTCATCGCGCGCAAGGCGGGCTCGGCGTAATCGCCGCCCACCGGATCGTACAGCACATCGGCGCCGTTGGAGCCGCCGAGCCGTTTGATATCCTCCGTCAGCGTTTTCTGCTGGTCCCGCGAAAGCGGCCCGGCAGAATAGACAAATCCTTCGTCGGCGCCATGCGCCCGCGCCAGATCGACCTTCTCCTGCGTCGAAGCGCCCGCGACGACACGGGCGCCCATCGCATGTCCGATCTCGATGGCCGCGAGCCCCACGCCGCCCGCCGCACCGAGCACCACCAGCGTTTCATCCGGTTTGAGTTCGGCGCGATCCCTCAGCGCATGCCACGAAGTGCCGTAGGCGATGAGGAAAGAGGATGCTACAGCGAAATCGAGATTGTCCGGCATGGGAATGCAGCGCGCCGCGTCGGCCAGTGCCTCCTCGGCGAAGCCGCCGTTGCCGATCGAGGCGATCACAGCGTCGCCGGGTTTCGGGCGCGCGACGCCTTCGCCCACATCTTTCACGATGCCGGCGATTTCGCCGCCGGGCGCAAAGGGCAGGGCGGGCTTGAATTGATATTTGTCCTGGATCAGAAGCACGTCGGGAAAATTGACGCCGCAAGCCCGGACGATGACCACGACCTGATCCCTGCCCGGCGTGGGGCTCGGCACATCCTCGAGCACCAGTTCTTCGGGAGGCCCGTAATGGGTGCAGAGCGCGGCTTTCATGGCAAGTCCCCGGGGCTGACCGTGCAGGTTACCCGGACGGCGTGAAACCGCAAAGCCGGGTGGGGATTAACATCTGTGCCGCCGAGTTGTAGAACGAGGTCGGCAGGCTTTCTTGAAGGAGACGGCAATGAAACAGGCTGTTATCGCCGCATTTGTTGTTGTCGTACTCGCCGCGCCCGCACAGGCCCAGTCGACCTGCCTGCAGATCGGCCGGATCTGGAGCTGGAAAGCTCTCAACAGCAGGACGCTGATCGTCGAAGACCAGCTGTACCACAATTATAAAGTCGCACTGGAGGGCTTCTGCCCGGCGCTTCCCTTCAAGCTCTCGCTCGGCTTCAAATCCAACAGCGGCAACAACGGACTCGATTGTCTGCACCGGGGCGACGAGGTGATCTCACATGATGTCGGCATACCCTACACCTGCCCGATCATGAGCATCACGCCCTACACGCCGCCGCGCGCCGGTCAGCCTGCGCCTGTCGACGCTCGTTAAGCCTGCACAAACTTGGTGCGCCCTTCGACAGGCTCAGGGTGAGGCCATTTTCGCTTGCATCGATACCGATGGCAGTGCCCGCCTGCGCTGAAGCTTCGGCGGGTCAACTGACTATCCGTGTCCGCCGAAGCCTTGGCGAAGCCGGATCGAAGCACGCAGGCGATAGCCCCAATTACGATTTCAAAGGCAACAACGCCTGCATGAGCGCGGCGGCGGGGCGGCGTTCGCCGGTAACGGTGTCGCGGGTGTTCCGTATCGGCGCATGGACGAGATCGCGCACGGCTGCGTGGTCGACAAGACCCATGCGGTCCAGCAGATAAGCAATCGCCGTTTCCGCGGCGCGTCCGGCACCGTCGTCGATCTTGAGCGCGATGCCGAGGCCTGCGCCCGGTATGATCGCGGCATAGACGCCTTCCGCGCCGGTCTTCACCGCGACGCGGCCTTTGCCGGCCCGCATCAGCGCCGTGCAGACGCGGCCCGTTCCCGCGACCAGTTCGGGATGGGCGATCGTGGCAGCGACAATCCGCTGCATGGCCTGCGTACGCCTGGGCGGCAGGCCCGCCGGATCCGCGAATTGCGCCAGCGCGCGGGCGAATGCGTGGAGCGGCAGCGCGAAATTCGGCGCCGCGCATCCGTCGACGCCCCAGGGGAGTTCCTGCGCGATTCCGGCGAGCTCGCCGAGCGTCTTCGCGACCGCCTGCTGCACCGGATGCTCGTGGCGCTCATAGCCCGCGGTTGCGATGTTCCAGTGCCGCGCGACGGTCAGAAAGCCCGTGTGCTTGCCGGAACAATTGTTGTGGATTCGCGTGGGCTTTTCGCCGCACCGGATCATCTCTTCGGCAAGGGGCTCGTAGCGTACGGGATGGGCCCCGCAGGCAAGATCGCGTTCGCTCAATCCGAGCCGGCCAAGCCACGCGGCGACCCGCGCCGTATGCATCGGCTCGCCGGAGTGGGAGGCACAGGCGAGCGCGATTTCGTCGGGTTCAACGCCCCAGGCGTCCGCCGCGCCGGATTCGAGCAGCGGCAGCGCCTGGATGGGCTTGAGCGCGGAGCGCGGATAGGTGGGCAGGGCGATATCGCCCAGCGCGAAGAGAATGTTTCCTCGCGCATCGGCTATCGCCACGGCGCCGCGATGCACGCTCTCCACGAGCGCGCCGCGGGTGATCTCGACAAGAACGGGATTGGTCACGCGACACTCCGGATGATGCCGAATCGTCATAGCATGGACGCCGGCCCATGACGGACTCGCTCCGTCCGTGCGGGCCGCTATAGTCGACGCAGGATGCGCATGTGACCCTCGCACTTTCCATCTCCCATCTGCGCAAGGTCTATCGCCGCGGCACGGTCGGCGTGGACGATCTGTCGCTCGAGGTCGTGCCGGGGGATTTCTTCGGCTTTCTGGGACCGAACGGAGCGGGCAAGTCCACGACGATTCATTGTGTGACCGGCATCGCCAATCCGACCTCCGGCCGGATCGAAGTGTTCGGCGTGGATGCCGTGAAAAACTACCGCGACGCGCGCCGGCTGATCGGCCTGTCGCCGCAGGAGTTCAACGTGGATTCCTTCGCCAATGCGCGCGACATCGTGGACTGGATGGGCGGCTATTTCGGCATGACGGCCGCCGAGCGGCGCGGCCGAGTGGACATGCTGCTCGAAAAATTCGATCTGGCGCAGCATGCGAAGAAGCGCTTCCGCGAACTCTCCGGCGGTCTGAAGCGCCGGGTGATGCTGGCCCGCGCCATGGTCAACGATCCCGCGCTTCTGATCCTCGACGAGCCCACCGCCGGCGTCGATGTCGAATTGCGGCGCGACCTCTGGCGCTACCTGCAGGAGCTGAACGCCGATGGAAAGACGATCTTTCTCACCTCCCATTATCTGGAAGAGGTGGAGCGCCTCTGCCGCAACATCGCCATCGTCACGGGGGGGCGTATTGTGCGGCAGGGCCCGAAGGAGGAATTCGTGCGCGAGCCGGGCGGGCTCGAAGCGGCCTATCTGCGCGCGACCGGCGCCGAGCCCCATCACGTGACGGCGCCCGTCATATGAGCGCGGCCCCCACCACCGTTTCGCGGTCCCCCTGCCCTGCGGAAGCGCGGGGGAGGAAGCTCATCAACTGGATCGGCCTGTGGACGATCATCCGCCGCGAATGGTCGAGGCTGATGCGCGTGCCGATCCAGGCGTTCCTCGCGCCCTGGATCTCGGCGCTGCTCTTCATCTTCATTTTCGGCTTCGTGGTGGGCAGCCGCATCGCCCATATCGGCGGCCACCGCTATCTCGAATTCGTGCTGCCCGGCATCCTGATGATGAACATTGTCAATGCCGCCTTCCTGCAATCCTCCTCGCAGGTCTATTTCTCGCGCTTCCTGCGCTACATCGAAGAGGCGCTCGTGGCGCCGCTCTCCTATGCGGAGATGATCGCCGGCATCATCGCCGTGGTGATCGTGCGTTCGGTCATAACAGCGGTCGGCATCCTCCTCATCGCGGCCTGCTTCGGCGCCACCTCCATCGACGCCGTGCCGGAATTCGTCTTCTGGGTGGTCGTCGTGGCGATGGTGTTCGGCCTGCTCGGGATCGTGATCGGGTTGTGGGCCAACAATTTCGAGCAGCTGACGATCCTGAATGTTTTCTTCATCACGCCGCTGTCCTTCGTGGGCGGCGTGTTCAACACGCTGTCGATGCTGCCGCCCTGGCTTCGCTGGCTGGCCTGGGGCAATCCTTTCTTCTATTTCATCAACGGCATCCGCCACGCCATGATCGGCTATACGGAGGCGCCGGCAGGGCTCGGCGTCGCCGTCGCACTCGGCCTGGCCGCCGCGATGAGCCTGATCGTCTGGCGCCTCTACGCCACGGGCTACGGCCTGCGGGAGTAGGGCGAAATCTCTCCTGTTGCCGGGGGGTAGGGTGCCATAGTAAGGCCTGGATTCCCGACAAGAACCCGAGCCGCCACGCGATCCCGGAGAAGGAATAGCCATGAAATGTCGCTGCCTATCGCTTCTGCTTCTGTTGGGCGCAGCCGTGTTCGCGCCGTCTCTGGCGGTGGCTGCCGGCCCGCTGCCGGAGCTTCTGGGCGGGTTCAGGAACTGGGCGGCTTACGCGACGGGAACCGGTGATGCGAAGGTGTGCTATGCGCTGTCGCGGCCTATTTCGTCGGAGCCGAGAAAGGCGCGCCGCGATCCGATCTATTTCCTGATCAACGACTGGCCGGGACGCAAGGCGAAGGCGGAGCCCGAGATCGTGCCCGGCTATCAGTACAAGGACGGCAGCGACGTCACGGTCGATGTGGGCTCCGCCAAATTCACGTTCTTCACCAAGAACGACGGCGGCGCCGGCGGTGCCTGGGTGGAAGCGCAGGCCGACGAGCAGCGCCTCGTGGATGCCATGAAGACAGCGCCCGAAGCCATCGTCACCGGCACGTCGAAGCGCGGAACCGTGACACGCGATACCTACTCCCTCGCCGGTCTTGGCGATGCGCTCGACAAGGCGCACGCGGCCTGCGCGATGTGAGGAGCGGTTGGCTTCGCTCATACCGTTGATCGGGCTCGATCGCGACGCGCTGAAAACCGCGCTGATCGCCGAAGGTCTGGCGCCGAAGGAAGCGCAGATGCGTGTGCAGCAGCTGTGGAACTGGACTTACGTGCATGGTGCCCGCGATTTCGCCGCCATGACAAGTCTGGCCAAGCCGTTCCGCACCTTCATGGGAGAGAGGTTCAGCCTCGCGCGGCCGGAGATCGTCACCGAACAGATTTCGAGCGACGGTACGCGCAAATGGCTGTTGCGCACCGGGCCGGGCATCGAATTCGAGACCGTGTTCATTCCCGATTCCGCGAGGGGCACTCTTTGCGTCTCCTCCCAGATCGGCTGCACGCTCAATTGCCGCTTCTGCCGCACCGGCACGCAGAAGCTCGTGCGCAACCTGTCCGCGGGCGAGGTCCTGGGCCAGGTGATGGTCGCGCGCGACGCACTCGACGACTGGCCTTCGACGGGGGAGCACCGCCGGCTCACCAATGTCGTGATGATGGGGATGGGCGAGCCGCTTTACAATTTCGACAATGTGAAATCCGCGCTTGTCGCCGTGGCCGACGGCGATGGCCTGGCGATTTCAAGGCGGCGCATCACGCTGTCCACGGCCGGCGTCGTTCCGATGATCCCGCGCGCCGGCGCCGAGATCGGCTCGGCGCTGGCGATCTCGCTGCATGCGGTGCGCGACGAATTGCGCAACGAGCTGGTGCCCCTCAATCGCAAATATCCGATTGCCGAACTCCTCGCCGCCGCGCGCGCTTATCCGGGGCTTTCCAATGCGCGGCGGATCACCTTCGAATATGCGATGCTGAAAGACGTGAACGACAGCCTGTCCGATGCGCGCGAACTGGTGCGTCTTTTGGGCGGCATTCCCTCCAAGATCAATCTCATTCCCTTCAATCCCTGGCCGGGCGCGCCTTACGAATGCTCGTCCTGGGATCGCATCGAGAAATTCGCCGAGGTCGTGAACCGCGCCGGCTACGCCTCGCCCGTGCGCACGCCGCGTGGCCGCGACATCATGGCGGCCTGCGGACAGCTGCGGAGCGAAAGCCTGAAAAAGCGGGCAAGCGCTCGGCGCGCCGAAGCGGACGCGATGGAAGCCGCTCGCACCTGACTGAGGCACTCTGCCCGCTGCATCGGGATCGCGCCGATATAACCTATTCCGGTCATTTACAAACAAATGTCATTCCCGCGCAAGCGGGAACCCAGCCGCCGCGTGTCTACACGGCGAAATGACTCTTTGCGTGCGGACGCGCGCTTTACCTTTCCTCCCCCCATCGTGGTGGTGGTGCCGACCCCGGATTAAATCCGGCGGAGGCGGAGGGGGACGTCGCGCGATGCGCGCCGACTCCCCCCTCCGGTCTGCTCCGCTTCGCTTCGCAAACCACCTCCCCCATGATGGGGGAGGAAAGACAAGGCGCGCACCGTTGTTTTCCTCCCCCATCGTGGGGGAGGTGGCGCGAAGCGGGGGGGAGCCTTCTGGAGCGATTCAACTCGACCGGATCATGTTCTAATTCCCGATCGCGTAAAGCGTTGCGTTGTTGATCGCGTAGTTGGTCCCGTCGGGACCAATCAGCGTGGGCGTATAGGCTTCCGAGGTCGGCGCGTTGAGAGGAAGGGACTCCAGCGTGTTGTCCGGCAGATCCCAGCGATAGGCGTAGCCGTACTCGTCATTTGCGACGACGGCCTTGTTTTTGTAGTCGACCGCCGCCGTATTGATGTACCATTCGTAGCGTCCCTCCTCGCCCTGGATTCCGTGCGGATCGAGAATAGTCTCGACCTGCTTCAGCACGGTCACATCGCTGAATTCGTCCTTTTGCGTCGCATCCGGATCCAGAATGGCGAGTTCGTTCTGTCCGTCGCCGCCGCAGTCGCTATAATTGTTGTATTTCGACATGATGTAATAGGAACCCTTCCCGGCATATTGCGGCACCGCATCCTTCGGGACGATGGACACGGTGTCGTCCCAGCCGAAGGACCCCGGCGTGTTTTCCGTGGCCAGATCGGCCGAGAAGTCGAGAAGCCAGCCGCGGCAGTTGTGATCGCCGTCGGGGTCGGAGTCGAAAACCCCGTAATAGACCTTGCCATCCGGACCGATCGTCGGCGTTGCGGACGAATCGTCGCTGACGCCCGCGCTGTCTCCGGTCTTCGGGTCGATGAGCGCGGTGCGGTATTCGGGCTTCAGAGTCGTGGAGTCCAGCCCGACGAGGTAGCCGGTCGAGCCGTTGCTGACGGTGATGTAGATCGTCTTTCCGTCCGCGGAAACCGCGGGCGCACAATTCATCGCCACCTGCGTCACCAGCACGCTTCTTCCGGCCTTCCGGGCCTTGATCCATATGCCGTTGCCGCTGGAATCGATGCGCGCAATCCCGCTTACCAGATGCGCCGGATTGGCAGCCTGAACGAGAAAGCCGAAATAGATATTGCCCTTCTCGTCCGCGGTGATCGGCGTGTCGATCATCACGTTGCGGTTGTAGACTTTCCTGTTCTTCAGGTAGGTGGCCAGGCCGTAGAAGGCGAGCTGTCCGCTGGCGCCCGTTTTCGAATCGGGCGAGTCGCGGAACCAGACCGTGCCGCCCGCGCCCGCAAAGTAGAGCCGGTTCTGGGCGGTCAGATGGGCCGGCAGCGGCGGCACGGAATTATGGGGCGGCAGCACATAGTCGGTGTCCATGGTCCAGATTATTTTTCCCGTCGCTCCCTCCACGGCGTTGATCTTGAAATCCCCCTTGGCCGTTGTTTTCACGGGAACGAGAACCGTATTTTTCGCCGTGATCATGGGTGAGGCGAAGTGGGCCGTGATTTCGCCGCCCCCTCCGCGAACCGTGCGCGTTCCCAGAGGCGGCGCAAGATCGACCGCCATTTCCCAGTGAATCTTCGCAAGCGACTGACCAGCGGCAGGCGCTTTCGCCGTGTGCTGGGCATTGGCGGCATGGCCGCGCCAGGCGGGAAGGTCATTGCCCCGGGCCGAAGCTGCGAGGCACAGACACGCAAACGCGCAGCAAAAGATGGTTTTCATGAGCCGCTCTCACGGGACGCGGCAAAGCGTATCGCAACTTGCCGCCGGGTCCAAAGGGCAGAGAGCGCACCTGCAACATGGGCGGGTCTAGCGGCCAGCGTCGCCGGCCGCTAACACCGGCCAGCATGAAGGGAGTCTTTCTGCCATCAGTGCTCGTGCAACTCACAAATCCCCTCGTCCTGAGCCTGTCGAAGGACGCAGGATGGCCATGCAAGCCGCGAATCATTGGCCGTAGCCCGCTCAGGCGCCGCGCGCGGGGAAAAGCGGCACGCCGGGATAGGCGTCGAGCACAGGTCCGAGCGCCGATTTGAGCGGGCCGAGCCAGGGTTCGTAGTTGCGCCACGTATCGATGGCGTCCGCCGAGATTGGCCGGCGTACCTGTTCGGAGCTGACCGAGTCCATCGCGCGTGCGTTCTCGTGGAAACGCAGGCACGCGTCGTCGAAAGGCAGACCGATGTAATCGAGCAGGCGCCGGATATCCGTCTCGGGATCGCGCACCAGTTCCTCGTAGAAGACGCGATGGACACGGTCCGGCAGGACCGCATCGAAATGCGCCATCAGTTCCACATAGTCCGCGTACGCCCGGCCCAGTTCGCCCAGCCGATAGGCAAACAGCGCGCCGAATTTGAAGTTCATGGAGAAATTGGAAAAGCAGCATCCGAGCGGATGGCGCCGCACGTCCACGATCCGCGCATTGGGCAAAATCAGTTGGATGAGCCCGACGTGCAGGAAGTTGTACGGCATCTTGTCGGTGAAAAACTTTCGTCCGGACGTGCGGCGAAAACGCGTTGTCTCAAGATAGCGCGCGCCGAGTTCTCTCAGCTCGGCGGCGTCAAGCCGGGCGAGCACGTCGGGATATTCCAAACCGTGTTTCGGCGCGATCTGTTCGCCGATATGTTCGGCGAGCAGCGACATGTCGGGCAGTTCCGCGGTTCCGTCGATCGTCGGATGGCTTGCGAGTATCTGTTCCACCAGCGTGGAGCCGGCCCGCTGCATGCCAATGATGAATATCGGGTCCGGCGCCCGGCAGCCCGCGTCGGCGCGGCTTTGCAGGCATTCGCCCGTGAAGAGAGTCCTGCATTTTGCCACATGCCGCGTCAGCCACCCCGGATCGTAGGCGATGGCGAGGCGCTTGATGGCATTCGCCCGGGCATAGTTTTCGAACGACTTTGCATAGAGTTTTGCGTCCCCATAGGCCTTGCCCAGGGTGAAGTGCAGGTACATGCGGTCGTCGCCGGACACCTCCGCGCGCGACAGTTGATGCTGAATTGCCTGAATTTCGCTTTCCGAAAACCGGTAGGTCTTCAGGTCCGCGAGGCTCCACCAGGCCTCGCCGTAGTGCGGCCGGATTTCTATCGCCTTGCGAAACGCCGCGACCGCCTCCTCGCGCAATCCCATGCCTTTCAGAGACCAGCCGTATTTGACCCGGATTTCGGGGGATCCGGGATGGTCCTGTACCATCTGGCGGTGGAGGGCGAGAGAATCGCTGTGCCTTCCCACAGCGGAGAGCACAATGGCCTTCAGATCGAGAACTAGCAGGCTGTGCGGATCGCTCTCGAGCAACTCGTCCAACTGCATCAACGCGAGAGGGGGCTTGTTCAGTTGAAAGAGCGTGTTGGCATAGTCGTAGCGTGCGGCGGCAAAATCGGGCTCCAGATCGAGGCAGCGGGCGTACAGAGCTGCGGCCTTTTCCTTCTGCCCCAGGCCGTAGGCGGTCCGCGCCATCAACTGGAGCGCGCCCGGGTCGTGCGGATGCCTGGCCAGATAGTCGGACAGCATGCGCTCCGAAACGTCGAATTGTTTCAGGCCGAGAGCCTCTGCTGCCTTCCTGAGTTTCGCTTTCCGGATCGGCCGCGCCTCTCCCAGCGCGGCCGCGGCGACTGCGAAGATGTCGCGATCTGCCATTGCGGGCGTCTCCTGCGCAATGGCGCCTGACCGGCTTGCGGGCGGGGTCATGGAGAAGCTCCAAGAGTGAGCGGTGGGCGCGCGAACGACGCTAACCCGGATTTCTCAAAGTCCTGAGTGCATCGGGGTTCTGAATCGGCGAAAATCCTTTTGCGAAACGATTTTCGAGTGATTCGAGGAGAACCCCGATGCCGACAGAGTGTAGCACGGAATTGTTCGAGTTTGCACCTGTTGAAAGCCGGGTGGTGGTGGCCGGGTTCGACGGGGGCACGATCACCTCAAATGGGGGAGGGTTGCTTCTGGGGCAGGCGGATCGCGGGCTTGGACTGATCCGCCGTTTTGCGGGGTGTTTCACCGACCGCCGCGACCAGCGCTTTGTCGAGCACCAGGTGGAGACCTTGGTTGGCCAGCGGGTTTTCGGGCTCGCACTGGGCTATGAGGATCTCAACGATCACGACGAGTTGCGCAAGGATCCGATGTTCGCGGTACTGGCGGGGAAGACCAAGCCGGCGTTGCGCCCGGACTGCGAGGCGGTCGCCGGCAAGAGCACGCTCAACCGCCTTGAGCACACGCCCAAGCGTCACGGGGCGAAATATCACAAGATCGACTGCGACACGGCGAAGGTGGACGGGCTGTTCGTGGAGCTGTTTCTGGAGGCGCACGAAAGGGCGCCCGGAGAGATCGTGCTCGATATCGATGCCACCGACATCCCGCTGCACGGCAACCAGGAAGGTCGCTTCTTCCACGGCCACTATAATAATTACTGCTACCTTCCGCATTATGTATTCTGCGGCAAGCATCTGCTTCTGGTGCGCGAGCGCCTTGCCGATATCGACGCCAGTGCGGGGGCGAT
>DATAWY010000035.1:0-9042 GCA_036266955.1 Rhizomicrobium sp. | reverse complement strand
TCACCCCGCAACGATTGCTGTGTACGCTTCGCGACGGTCGTTGCCTTCCGCCCCGCAACACTCACTACCAAGCGCCCGCTACGGCTTACTTGGGCCGGACTTTCACCGGCTGGATCGCGCCAGCTTCGTGGCGCACTGACGGGAGCAACGTTCCCCTGAGCTTCAAAAGAGCTTCTGCTGTTCCGCACACGTCGAAGCCGAAGCGAAGCTGGCCAGGGCCGCCTTAAAGCGCCCGCCGATCAGGTCGCCGCCGTCCGCACCCTCCTCGCCGCGCAACGCGCCCCCATCCGCGCCGGCGAGCTCGCGCGCAAATTCGCCCAGGGCAAGCGCATCGAATCCCGCGTCTGCGACCTCCTCGAAATCCTCGCCGCCATCGGCTAGGCCCAAACCGAAAACGGCGGCGAAATAGTCTCGTCCGGACTCGCCAATTCACTCTCTGGAGAGTCTCGGAAATTCCTTTATCCTCGGGGACATGAGCGGATTGAGGCAAACGGGCCGGCGTTACGAGAAGGGGGAACGCCGCTACAAGCATGTGGGCAAGACCGCGGCGCCGGAAATCCGTTTCTTCCCGGACGATCCCAAGCGCTGGGAGGGGCTATGCCCCAATTCGTTAACGTCCGCCGACCACCTGACGCTGCTCAATGAGGCCATCACGGGTAGCAACGGCGACCGGGAAATACCTTTCCCCAAAAGCCTTTGGACGGTCCATAACGGCGCCATTTACAAGGCCGACACCACGGACCGCGGAAAGTCTTATCATGGCTACCCCTACCGGGGTAAGCTCGCGCGCGGCCTGATGGACAGGCTGAGGGAAATGGCTGTCGCGAAAGGCTGCGAGCGACAGTTCGACGACTGGGTCAAACAGCACATCACGATGCACGGATCATGGTAACGACGGCATCCAGTCTCGACTTTGCTTTGCATCCGTTTGGCGATGGCGGGCTGCAGACGACCTGTAAATTCGCTATCGCAATAGACGGCGAGACAGTCTGGCCGGTTCGCGGCGAAGCCGATGTCGCGCTCGAAATCCAGATCGACGATTTGCTCGCTTACCTGACGGAATTCTGGAAACCGCTTATGCTGCGTCAGGTTTATCCGATTGCGGTAGCCCCGTCGCGACCGTCCGATCTCCGCCGCGATGCCGAACTGCGTTGGGCCGACATGCCGCCGTCAACCGTGGAAAAAGAGGAGGAGTTGGTTTCCGCCTTCGAAGAAGCGCATGATCTCGCTTCCGCCTTCGGCGGAGTGTTCGGGCTGCCGCATTTCTGGATGATGCGTTCGAACGACCAGATGACTTTAGAAAGTTCAGGCATTGTCTGGCGGTTGCCTTTTCCAGCGGTTCGAACCGGTTTGAGCGCACTGGGAAACAAAATCGGCAAAATCCTTGAAAAAGCGGACGCCGCTCGTTGGGATGCAGCGGTTGACGCTTGGCGCAACCGCGACATGTCCGATTCTGCCGGATTGCTTGCCTGGTCCGCCGGTATCGAAAGGACGCTGGCCCAAGCGCTGATCGCAGACGGAAGCCTGCGCCCGCCCAGCGATTTCGACGATGCGGCCGATGACAATGACGAGTTGCGCATCGCGGCGCGAATGGCTGGCGCCCTTCCTCCCGAGCAAATCAGGGAAATCCTCTGCCTCGCGCGGCAGTTTCGTTCCCATGATGCCGAAAAGCTCGAAAATCTCGCACGTAATTGCAGGAGCCATATTGCCGAAAACTTTGCGCGCAAGCCCCCATTCGCCCAGGGCGAGGCCGCCGCATTGTTTGTCCGGGAGCGGCTTGGCATTCCCAACGATGCTGCCGCCGACATTTTCGCGATTGCGGCCGATCTTGCCATTATCGTTCGAAGCAAAGCGGCGAGGCCGCCGACGTTTGACGGACTCGCGATCTGGGGAAATCAGTTTGGTCCTGGCGTATTTCTCAACGAGGACAGCCAGCGCGTCACTGAACGGGCAATGGGCGAAATCCGACTCAATCCCGGCGCACGCGTTACGCTGGCGCATGAGCTTTGCCATCTGCTGGTTGACGGTGAACATGCATTGAGCGCCGTTGAAATACTCAAGGCCCGCATGCCGGCGGGCGTCGAAGCTCGCGCGCGATCCTTTGCCGGCGAGTTCCTGTTGCCCACCGAAGCGGCTGCGCGGGCGTGGCAGCGCGCGCAGCGCCCTACCAACCTTGAAGCCGTTCGAAACATCGTTCGCGAGCTTTCAGAAAGTTTCGGCGTCACCTGGAGCGTGGCGGCATGGAAGCTTCAACATGGCGCCGAGGCGTCTGGCGGGGATATTGAATCAACTCTCGACGTCGTTGCTCCCTACCGTTAATCCTGCCGAGCGAACTTGAGCCTATCGTCGCCATATCCCCTCGAAATTCTCGGTGCCCAGCCCCCAAGACCGAAAACGGCGCGCGCTCATTTGCGGCCAAGTGAGATGGTCAAGCCGTCTCCCGATTGCAGCTACGGTTCGCCGGTAACCAGTCGCCGCACCGGCCTCGAACCGCCATTTGACCGGTGGCCCGCCATCTCCCGAACAGGTTTGCCTCCCAGCAGTCAAAGCCGCCCCGGGAATGGCAACCTTCGCGTTGGCATACGGGCAATTGCCCGAATCAGCGATAAGCTGCGAAGGAAGAAATGCTAGAGTGGGCGTCGAAATCTCCGGCCGAAGCCCAGATTGGCGTCATACCCAGTGGATGAGCGGAATTCATGCCCAGCGCCGACCAGTTGAAAGCCCTGATCAAGGCCTTTTCGCAGGGCGACGAGGCCCAGTTCGATTCCGTCGCCATGCAGATCGCTGCGTCGGAAGCCAGGAACGGCCACGGAAAATTCGCGGAGGAACTCCGCGACCTGATCGACAAAGGGAAAGTTCGCGTTCCACCGCTCGGTCCCTCGCCCATCCCACTGGCGCGGCCGCGCGGGGAAGTCGCGGAACTTCTGCAGGTGAGCTATCCCGCCACGCGGCTGAAGGACCTCGTGCTTGCACCCGGAACGACCCGGCTGTTGCAACGCGTCATCCGCGAACACAAGACAGTCGGCGATATTCGCGCGCACGGCCTGTCGCCGCGCAAGAAACTGCTGCTAATAGGTCCGCCGGGCACGGGCAAGACGATGACCGCTTCGGCGATTGCCGGTGAGCTGTCTCTTCCTCTGTTCGTCGTTCGACTGGACAGGCTCATCACACGCTATATGGGCGAGACGGCGGCGAAGCTGAGACTGGTATTCGATTCCATTGCGCAGACGCGCGCGGTGTATCTGTTCGACGAGTTTGACAGCATCGGTTCGGAGCGCGGCCTCGCCAACGATGTCGGCGAGATTCGCCGGGTGGTGAACAGCTTTCTGCAAATGGTCGAGCAGGATGGCTCCGACAGCGTCGTCATTGCCGCCACCAATCATCCCACCATTCTGGATCGTGCCCTGTTTCGCCGGTTCGACGACATCGTCGAATTCGTGCTGCCCGACCAGGCGCAAATTGCCAGCGCGCTGAAGGCCAAAATGGCGGGTCTGCGCCGCGGCACGCGCATCAGGTGGGCAGAGCTTGCAAAACGGTCGCTGGGCTTAAGCTACGCCGATCTCACGCGCGCCGCCGAGGACGCACTCAAGCACGCGCTCATCGAGCGGCGCGCGTTGCTGCAGGCGGACCTTTCCGCAGCGCTGTCAGAGCGGCGCGCCGCGCTCACTCACAGCATCCCGAATATCCAAAATTGAGAGCTGTGCCCAATCGGTGCCGCTCCGGACACGAAAGCCGTTCATGACCCGACGCGCAATTCACGCCGCCAGCGGGCGCACTTCCTTCTTCAACCGCCCGCCGAGCCTGTCGCCCGCGACCTCCAGATCGAAGCGGCTCTGCAGATTGAGCCAGAACTGCGACTCCATTCCGAAGTATCGCCCCAGCCTCAGCGCCGTGTCGGCCGAGATCGCCCGTTTGCCGAGAACGATCTCGTTGATGCGCCGCGGCGGCACGCTCACGTCCTGCGCGAGACGATATTGGCTTATGCCCATCGGATCGAGAAAATCCTTCAGCAGAATCTCGCCGGGGTGAACCGGTGGCAACTTCTTTGTCATCACGGCACGTCCTTCAATGATAGTCGACGAGTTCGACGTCGAACGCGTTTCCATTCTCCCAGCGAAAGCAGATGCGCCATTGGTCGTTCACCCGGATCGAGTGCCGTTCCTTGCGCTCGCCCCGGAGCACCTCCAGCCGGTTCCCGGGTGGCACGTTCAACGTCTCGAGCCTCGTCGCGGCATCCAATTGCAGCAGCTTGCGCAGAGCCGTTCTCTGCAAATCGGGACCGAAGCGCCTGACCGGCACACGTCCGAGGAGCGCCTCCGTTTCCCTGCTGGAAAAACTTTTGATCACCGCTGATAACGTATCGCGTTATTAAACGCGGTGTCAAGCACAAGGAACCGCAGATCTCCAGACAAGCGCGTGGCGAGCAGTCGAACGCGCCTCATTACGGCTGCAGTGCGCCGGATGCGGCTACATTCGTGACCTGGGGTTGACGATCCGAATCCGGTTTTGTTCCAATCATCTGTTGTCCGTTGCGACCCGAACACAATAGTTGTAATAGCAGATCGATCCGGGAAAGGAGACGCACATGTCACAGACCGTTGCAGACGTGCTGGTGGATGCGCTCGAACAGATCGGAGTCCGGCATATATTCGGGCTGATCGGAGATTCGCTCAATCCGCTCGCCGACGCGGTCCGCCGCAGCCGCATCGACTGGGTCGGCGTCCGCCATGAGGAGGGCGCGGCGCTCGCCGCCGCGGGCCAGGCCAAGCTGACGGGACGGCTTGCGGTCTGCGCGGGAACCACCGGCCCCGGCAGCACGCATCTGGTGGCCGGGCTTTATGAGGCGAGCCGCGACCACGCCCCCGTGCTGGCGCTTTCGGGCGACATGCCGCGCAAGATGCAGGGCACGGACTACATCCAGACGACGAAACCCGACCTGCTGTTTCGCGACGTGGCGCTGTACACCGAAACCGTCACCTCCGCCGCGCAGGCTCCGGCGGTCATTCATCAGGCGATTGCCGCTGCCTATGCGGGCCGCGGCGTGGCGCATCTGACGCTTCCCCAGGATGTGATAGGCGCGAAAGCAGACGGACGCGTCCCGAGTGTTTCGACGCTCAAGCCGCGCCCGGCATTCGCCGCGGGCGATGAGGACATTGCCGAAATCCTCCGCAGGATCGACGGCGCCGGCAGCATCGTCATCCTGTGCGGCGCGGGATGCCGCGGCGCGGCCGACGAATTGCGCGCCCTTTCCGACCGGCTGAAGGCGCCGCTGATCCATTCGGTCAAGGGCAAGGACATCATGGCCTATGACGATCCGCACTGGATGGGCGGCATCGGCATGATCGGCACCAAAGCCGACTACAACGCGATCATGCGTTGCGGCCTGCTGCTGATGATCGGCACCGATTATCCCTATCCCGAATATCTGCCGCAAAAAGGTGACGTGATCCAGATCGACGAACGGGCCGAAGCGCTCGGACGCCGCGCGCCGACCCTGCTGGGCGTGGCCGGCTCGGCAAAGCCGACGTTGAATGCATTGCTGGCGCGGGTGGCGGCCAGGACCGATGCCGGGTTCTGGGATGAGGTCACCGCGAAGCGCCGGGAATGGGACAAGATGCTCGACAGACAGGCCGATCCGGCGCGCTGCAAGGATCGTGTCCATCCGCAGGCGGTGGCGCGGGCGGTCGGCGATCTGGCGGCGCGCGATGCCGTGTTTGTCTTCGACACCGGGCTCAACACGCTCTGGTCGGCCAACTGGATACGCCAGAGCGGATCGCAGCGCATCATCGGCTCGTTCAACAACGCCGCCGTCGGAACGGCGCTCGCCCAGGCCAACGGAATCCAGGCGCTGGACCGCTCCCGCCAGGTCATCGCGCTCTGCGGCGACGGCGGCTTCAACATGCTGATGTGCGAATTTCTCACGGCCGTGCATCACGAGCTGCCCATAAAGATCGTCATCTACAACAATTCGGCGTTCGGGCTGATCACGCTGGAAGCCGAGTCCGTGGGCCTGCCGGCCTTCAAGGAGGGAATAGAGTTTCCCAACCCCGATTTTCCGGCGTTCGCGCGCGCCTGCGGCGGCCAGGGATTCAAGGTCACCATGCCCGAAGAGCTGCATGCGGCGGTGCGTGAAGCTTTCGCATGCGACGGACCGGCGATCATCGATGCGGTTGTCCCGGCAAACGAACTGCCGAACATGCCGCATCTCGACCTGAACGTGGTCGGGCATGTGGCGCTCGCGAGAATCAGGGAAGCCGTTGTTGCCGTGACGGGGTCGTGAGCCATCGGCAGCACGACAAATCCAAAAGGGAGTTTGAATTGGCTGTCGCCGGAATTTTCGAAATAGGTTGTGCCGAAAAGGTCGCCGCCCGCGTCCATCATCAGGCGCGAAGCGGGAAGCCTTCCGTCGCGGCCGGCCTCAAAGGTGTGAAGCGCCGTTTCCTGCCCACCCCCCCCGTCATGGCCGGGCCGTTGTCCCGGCCATCTATGAACACCGGCTCAGGAGGGGAACGTTATGTACAGGTCGTTCCCAGTGAGCATCGTCGCGTTTGATCAGATTGATCTGGGGACCGTGTTCATGGATCGCCGGGACAACAGCCCGGCGATGACGAACCTATTATATGCAAAGTGGGTTATGGGTGATATTCTCTGGCCCGACGAACCAAAACCCGCCACGCACGGCATATTGTCGGCCTCCGTATTCTGTGCAACGCTTGTGTCTCCTTTTTTCGCCGGGAGCCGAAGGATGACAACTCGTCCTGTCGAGAGAACTAGAGCGGATTCCTTTGATCTTGGTGCAACATGCCCCCTCCGCCTCCCCCGGACTTGATCCGGGGTCGGCTCCCCCACGATGGGGGAGGAAAGACAAGGCGCGCACCGTTGTTTTCCTCCCCCATCGTGGGGGAGGTGGCGCGAAGCGCCGGGGGGGGGGAGTCTTCCGGAGCGATTCAACTCGACCGGATCATGCTCTAGAGCGGGTTTCGATGAGATTGAACTATTCGATGTCATTCCCGCGGAAGCGGGAATCCAGGAGAAGCCGCACGTCGCTTGCCCCTGGATGCCCGCTTCCGCGGGCATGACAGTTCTCGGTTCTATATGACCGGAATCCGCTCTAAAGGCTGCGGCGTTAGTCGTCACGCGGCCACGCCACGCACGCGATGACCGAAGGCAAAGCAATATACGATGGTTCGGATAAACGTATCCGGAAGGTCGTGATTGTCGGTGGCGGAACGGCAGGCTGGATGGCCGCATCCGCGTTGCGTGCCGTGATGCCGCGCGAGATGTGCCGCATCGTGCTCGTCGAATCCGACGAGATCGCAACGGTGGGGGTCGGCGAGGCGACCATTCCGCCCATCCACGATTTCAATCGTTTTGTTGGCCTCGACGAGAATGATTTCGTTCGCAACACGCAAGCGTCTTTCAAGCTCGCGATTCAGTACGTCGACTGGAGCCGCATCGGCCATTCCTACTTTAACCCGCTGGGCGCGCTGACCACCAATTGGCTCGCAGGGGGTCCCCCCGGAGAGCTTCCGCCCGTATACCGGTATTTGGTGAAGCTCGCCGTCGAGGGCCAAAACCCGGACCTGGACGAATACTCCCCCTGCAGCGTGGCGGCGCAACGCAACCGTTTTGCCCGCCCGAAAAATAATTCCCAGGACACAACCTATTCCTATGCGTTCCATTTCGATGCGGCGCTTTACGCGAAATACCTGCGCGCCCATGCGGAAGGGCGCGGTGTGGAACGGGTGGAAGGCAAGGTTGCCGATGTCGTGCTGCGCCCGGCGAACGGATTCATCGATGCCGTCGTTCTGGAATCGGGACAGCGCATCGAAGGCGAACTCTTCATCGATTGTTCGGGATTCCGTTCGCTGCTTGCCGGCCAGGCGCTGAAAGTTCCTTATGAGGACTGGACGCACTGGCTGCCTTGCGACCGGGCGCTGGCGGTGCCGTGCGAAAGCGCGGGTCCGCTTCTGCCCTACACGCGGTCGACGGCGCGGGAGGCGGGCTGGCAGTGGCGCATTCCGCTGCAGCACCGGATCGGCAACGGCTACGTGTTCTCGAGCAAATTCCTCAGCGAGGACAAGGCCGCGGACACGCTGCTTTCGAACCTGGACGGCCCCGCGCTCGACACCCCGCGTCTGCTCAAATTCACGACCGGCCGCCGGAAAGAGGCGTGGACAAAGAACTGCGTGACGGTGGGGCTTTCTTCGGGGTTCATCGAACCGCTGGAATCGACGAGCATTCACCTGATCCAGGAAGCGATCCTGCGCCTGATCAAGCTCTTTCCCGAGAGGGATTGCGGCCCGCTCGTCGTTCGAGAGTACAATCAGCAGATGGCCGCCTCGTTCGACAGCATTCGCGATTTCATCGTCTTGCACTATCACGCGACGGAACGCGAAGACACGGAGTTCTGGCGCTACTGCAAATACATGTCCGTTCCAGAGACGCTGCGTTTCAAGATGGAGACGTTCCGCAGGCACGGCTTTATTCCAATCAAGCCGGGCGAGCAATTCGCGGCACGGCCGTGGCTGTCGGTGATGTACGGTCAAGGCATCCGGCCGCAATCCTATCCGCCGCTCATGGACACGGTCGATGGGAGCGTCATGGGTGCGGAGATGGCCAAGCTGCGATCCTACATCCAGCAGATCGTCGGCCAGATGCCGAGCCACGAGGATTTCATCAGGAAAAATTGCAGCGCAACGCCGGTTGCCGTGTAGATCGAAACGGCAAGAAATCCGGGCATTCGAAAGCGACCGTCACCGGGCCGAACAGGCAGGCGTCGATCGATCTTTGTGGCCACCGTCGCTGCATTGTCGAGGGTCGTTCGCCGCTACCCGCTTCGGGCCGCGGCGAGACCGCTCGGTGTTGCCGCGCGGCAGGGAATCCAGGTTAACGTCACTTGAGCTGGAGGATTTGCAGGAGCAGCTGGGGGTTCCAGCCTGCGGCTTTGCGGCGGGTTTTGACGCTGCCTTTGGTTTTGTTGGCGCGCACCAGGCTCAGGGCGAAGCGGCGGACGACGGCCATGTTTTTGGCGCCGTGGCC
>DATAWY010000034.1:0-121541 GCA_036266955.1 Rhizomicrobium sp. | reverse complement strand
GCGCCAGGCCCAATCCGTGCCGCATGTCACCGCACTCAAATCGTTCTTCGAAAAACAGCTTGACCGCGTCTCCGGCAAATCGCCCATCGCCAAAGCCCTCCGCTACGGGCTCTCCCATTGGGAAGGTTTGACCCGCTTTCTAGCCTGCCCTCGGGCCGGCCTTCGGCCGGACCCGGGGGACGGCCGCATCGACCTCGATTCCAACATTGTCGAGCGCGCCATCCGGCCCATCGTGCTCAACCGCAAGAACGGGCTCTTCGCCGGTCACGACGAGGGCGCGTCATACTGCTCATCTGACGATCTTCCTATAAATCAAGGACATTTTGGAGCGAGCCGCCGGACATCGGGCGGCGACATCGCCTGGAATCCGCCTCGCGGCGGACACCGTCCTGATCGAGGTCTGACAGGTAGATTATCCAGGGCGCGCCGGTACATAGCTGTCGAGCAGGAAGTGCCCCGTCGTTGATCATACGGTATGCCGTTGATCGACTTATCCCGAGAATGTCGGCGGCTTCGTCAAGGGTCGCTTCGTTGCGTTCCTTGCGTTCGCCCTCTCGGTGGACCGCTATGTCGTGCGAGTTGCGCAAACCGCAGACATGCGTCCGCGTCCAGCTTTTTCCATGGCTCGTGGCCTTTCCGGATCGATTCAATATTGCGGCAATCGCATGGTCGGGCATGTGTCTCGCCAACACACGAACAAGGTCGATGACGTCGGCCTCAACCGCCCAGCGCGTGCGGCCAATCCTGTTCTTCTTCACTGTCATTCCGGTATGGTCGCCTCCCTGCCAGTGAATGACAAGATCGAGCGTGTCATCGGCGATATCGACGATGATCTCCTTGATCAATAGGCGGATGATTTGCTTGCGGGTCTCGACAGACACTCCGGAGCTGTTCCAGGCCCTCGTTAGATCTTCGCCAAGACCCATCAACCTGGCTCGTTCTTGAACAGAAGGCTTACGCTGCTGCTGCGAAGCCGGATTGTCGAGTTGCCGTTCCAGGTCGTGCAGCTGGATCAGTCGTTCGTTCCAACGCCGTTCCAACTCGCCGGCGACAAGCCGATTTTCGGGATCGACAGCGTCGTATTGGCGACGTGCACGAACGACCTCAAATTGCACCTGCCGAATGGCATTTTGGATTTGTTGGAGCTTGTCGTTCTGCTTCTGTCCGTAAGCTTCCATCGCCGCGAGCGCCGCTTCAACGCCGAGCGGCTGAAGGCGTGCAAGCACTTCCTGGGTGATAGCGCGATCAATCCGCATGCCGCCAAACCTGATGCAACGCTCGCGCGCCTCGCAGCCAAACTCTCCGCGGCAGTAATAGTTCTGGGTATTGCCTCCTTTACCGCTGTAATGAATGTGCAGTCTGCGGCCGCAGCGCGCGCAGCGGAGCAGCCCTGGCAAAAGCGCCTCGCCACGCCGAATAGAACCGCGGCCCAGAAAACTCTTTCCATTCGCATTGTCCGCGATCAGGTGCTGATTCCTTTCAAACTCAACCCAAGAGATGTAGCTCTCATGATGGTCGTGAAGCAAAACCGGCCAATCCTTCCAATTGCTTCGCACGGTGTCTCGTGAGACCTTCTTGCGGCCATCCTTGATTGTCACCCTTGTGCCGCGGCGGCCGAATGCATAGGAACCCGCATAGACGGGATTGGTCAGCATATGGTGCAGAGTGTAGTAAACTGGCAGCTTCCACTCGATCGGCTGCTTGCCCCGGCCCTGGGCGAGTGACGCGACGAACATGTGCTCCCGTCTGAACCACAGCAAAACCTGCCGAATGGACCGAAGCTCTTCGAACTTGCGAAATACCAGCGCAATGGCATCTTGAACCCGCCGATCCGGATCCTTCTCGATCCGGCCATCATCAGTCTTCAAAAAGCCAACTGCAACCGTCAAATGAAGCTCGCCACGCCGTGCCTTTTGCCGCATCGCTTCGACGGACCGTTGACGAAACAGCGAGAGTTCCATCTCGCTCATGGTGCCTTTCATGCCAAGTAGAAGCCGATCATTGGGTGAACGCGCGTCGTAGATTCCTTCCTCGTCGACGATCAGGGTGCCGACAAGGCCACAAAACTCCAGCAAAGTGTGCCAGTCCCGTCCGTTCCTGGCCAGACGGGACGCTTCAAGGGACACAACCGCGCCGACGCGGCCCTCGCAGATCGCCGCCAACAATCGTTCAAATCCAGGCCGGGTCGTACCAGCGCCAGACCGGCCGAGGTCGTCGTCGACCACCTGAACATGTTGCCAGCCCAGCTGCTTGGCACGGTTGACGAGCCCGTATTGCCGCCGTTGGCTCTCCACGTTGTTTGCGACCTGATACATCGTCGATTGCCGAACATAAACGAAGGCACTGCGAGCCAGGTGCTCAGGCGTGATCTTGTTGATCGCCCGCGCCCTCGCCTCTGTTGTTGCCGGGTTTGGCGGCTGCTTCGATCAGAAGCGTCTGGAGCAGCGCCAGCGCCTTGCGCCTTTCGACATCGCCCAACTCCGCCACTCGAATTGAGGGCGTGAACAAATCCATTTGCCTGCGAGGTTGCCGTCTCATGCACCGCTCCTTTGCGGACTTCGTTCGCGACAGGAGACGTAGCTGTGAGTCGGTCGATAACGGCACGCAGTTCAAGAAGCTGCATGACGGCTATCCGCGGAAAGGGCACGATCACAATCGACTCGCAGGATTCGTCGAGCATCCACCCGGGAATCTGGAATGATCCGCCATGCGACTGCCGGATGAGCCTATAGCAGATGCCGTCGTGCTCTTGCTTGCCGACCACGGAAACAGTGCGCCCGGCCAAGGGGTGAAATGGATAGGTGACTACCGCTTCAAACGCCGGAATCCCGGCACCATGTCGCTGGCTCGGACGACGGCGCGGAGAACTGGGGGATCGTCGCTTCGCTCATCGAGATCTGCAAGCTCAACGGCATCGATCCCTACACCTGGCTTGCCGATGTTCTCGTTCGTCTCGTCAATCTCTGGCCCAACGTCCGCCTCGATGAACTCCTGCCGTGGAATTGGGCCGCCACCCGCCAGCCGATGCTACGCGCCGCCTGAAACTCGCGACAGCCCCTCATCGCCGCAAAAGTCAAGCCCTCAAACAAAGGGCCTCAAACCACCGCTTACGTTTGATCTCCGCCTTGGTCCGGTTCTCTCCCGCGGTGCGGATGATCAGGCCCATGCCTTCCGGAAGTTCGAGAGACTGCGCCGCGGACTTCAGGCGGTTGCGGTCGACGGCGCTGGTGATCTTGCGCGGCAAGAATTCCGCGACGTGGAACGCATTTCCTCCGCGGGCAACACTACAGGAACACGGGCTGCCTGTCCTCGATGGAGCGCCCCTTTCATTCACCCTTCAGCTGCATGCGATTTCCCCGATAGACACAAGTCGCGGTCAGGCAGCGCGGAGCGGCGCGTCCGCTATGGCGTCGAGACCGTCGGGGCGGTATTCGCGGAGGAACAGTTCGAGATTGGCGAGCGTCCACAGGATGCGCTCGTTGTTGCGGCGTCCCTCGAGATGTTCGTCGAGAATTTGACGCAGGACCACCGGGTCGCAGAGCCGCGCGACGGACGAATTGCCGCTCGCGAGCATGTCGCGCAATTCGTCGCACAGCCGGTCGCGGAACCAGGCGTGGAACGGCACGCGGAAGCCGACCTTTCGGCGCGTGAGGATCTCCGCCGGCAATCGGTCGCGCATCGCCGCCCGCAGCACGCGCTTGCCGCCGCGCCCGCCGGTGAGGAAACGGTCGGGCATGCGTGCCGAAAGCCGCGCCAGCTCGACATCCATGAACGGCATGCGGCCTTCGATCGAGGCCGCCATCATCATGCGGTCGCCACGCTCGAGCAGATTGTCGGGCAGCCAGGAGGTCTGGTCGAAGAAAAGCGTGCGGCGGAGCGCGGAGCGCGTGTCGATCGAGAAAGGAAAGAGGTCCGGTGGGCTTACCGGAGCGGAATCGCCGAGGAGCGCGATGCGTTTGGCCTGCGCGATGCCGCCGAACCACATGCGCATGCGCGTGGCGCTGTCGCGTTCGCCCAGGGCGGTTGCGAGAATCCGCAATCGCGCCGGATTCATCGCCGACGCGACCGGCCCCAGCAATCTGTCGTGGAGTGCGCGCGGCATGAGTTGCTGATAGAGCGCGACCCAGTGTTCCGCGCGGTGCTTCGGATAGCCGCCGAGGATCTCGTCGGAACCTTCGCCGGTCAGCACCATCTTCACGCTTTCGGAGGCGAGTTCGGAGAGCATGAGAATGGGAATGTCGGAAGCTTCGCTCACCGGAGCGCCGCGCCGGCGAACCGCATGCGGCCAATGGGCGAGGAATGCGTCGGGCTCGACGATCAGTTCACGGTGCTCCGTGCCGAACCGCGCCGCGACCGCGCGCGCGTGATGAAGCTCCGACCATGCCTCTTCGCGAAAGCCCACCGCGAAAGTGCGAACCGGCGTGCTGCTGTGCTTCGCCATCGCCGCGACAACCGCCGAGGAATCGATGCCGCCGGAAAGAAAGGCGCCATAGGCCGCATCGCTGCGCATGCGGATGCGCACGGATTCGTCGAACACGCTTTCGAAGGCGCCGACCGCCTCGGCGAAATTCGCGAGATCGCGTTCGCGCTCGGCGAGCGGCGGCGTGAAGTAGCGCAAGGTCGAACTGCGGCCGTCTTTCCAGATGGCCGCGCAGCCCGGCAGAAGTTTCCGGACCGCGCGGAAGAAGGTCAGCGGCGCAGGCACGTAGCGGTTGAGCAGATATTGCGCGAGCGCCTGAGGCTCCAGCGCGCGCGAGACGCCGGGAAAAGCGAGCAGCGGTTCGATCTCGGAGGCGAAGAGCAATCCGTGCCGGCCGTCGGCGAGGAAGAGCGGCTTCTTGCCGAACGGATCGCGCGCGAGCACGAGCTGCTGCGCTTTCGCATCCCAAAGCGCAAAAGCAAACATTCCCCGCAGGCGCGCAAGCGCGCCCATGCCCCAGGCGCGATATGCCTCGATCAGGACTTCGGTATCCGATTGCCTCGAGAAGACATGTCCGCGCGCCCGCAACTCGTCGCGCAATTCGATGTAGTTGTAGATTTCGCCGTTCAAGACGATCCCGACGGTGCCGTCGGCGCTCCACATCGGCTGCGCGCCGCCCGCAATGTCGATGATCGAGAGCCGGCGATGGCCGAAGCCGAGTTGGTGGGCGCCATCGGCCGTGGCGCCGAGCCAGAATCCCGCACCGTCCGGTCCACGATGGGCGAGGAGATCGGTGATGCGCGCAAGCGCTTCCCGGTCCCGCGCCATCGATGCCGACAATACCCACCCGAACAATCCGCACATGCCTGTGAAACTCCGCGATTCGCGGCGCGGCGGCAAATGTTCGGGCGCCCGTCGCGCGGTTTCGATGCCGGAATTTAAGACAGGCTTGGGAACTGGCAGGCACAATCGCAGTTAGTGCTAATGGGCGGCTTCCGCGGCAGGGAAGATCGGTCGCGTTTTGCCGGGCGAGGTTGAATGCTTCCCAGATTATGTCACATCGGCCGCGCCGGGCAGGCGGAGCGGGCACGCACCGCGTTGGACCGCGCGAATTCCCTCGGTTTCAGCGGTGTCGTGGCCGCGGCGGAGCCGGCTTCCTGGCAGGCCGAATTGCACACACTCGCTGAAGCCTGCGCGTCGCGAGACCTCGATCTGCTCGTGGACGTCGATTTTTCGCAATGGGATTTGCAGGCGGAACTTGTGGGGGCGCACCCCGACTGTTTCGCGATCCGACGTGAAAGCAATGGCGAAATCGTCGATCCGCGCTCCCCGGGCTGCGGACATGGCAACGCCCTTCTGCGCAGCTGCGACGACCTGACGCCGGTGACGGCATGGTGTGAAGCCCGGCTTGGGGAGGCCGTTGCCGCGGGTGTGAAGGGCTTTCGCGTGGTCCATCCGGGCGGCCCGAGCGTGCCTCTTTGGAACGCGCTGGCTGGTCCGGTACGTGCGCGGCCGAACCGCGGACTTGTCCTCATCGCCGACACGACCGGTGTGCCGCGCAGTGAACTCCTGGCGCTGGGCCGGTGCGGTTTCGATTTCACCTTGTCTTCGCTGCCATGGTGGGACGGGCGCGCGAACTGGCTGATCGAGGAACACGAAGCGCTCAGGCGCGTCGCACCCGTCATCGCGCAGGTGGATTCTCCGGCGAAGCTTCCACCGGCATCCCTCGCGGCGCGCCGCGCGCGCCTGCTGCTCGCGGCGCTGACGGGCTGCGGCATCATGATGCCACTCGCCTTTGCGGACGCACTGACGGACGACAGCGAGGAATCGGAACTACTCGACTGCATCCGCGCCGTTAACGGCTTCGTGAATTCCCGGCAAGATGCTTCAGGCGCCCTGCTCAAACCGACGGGCGCAGGGGCGGGCGTCACTGTTCTCATGCGCGTTGAGGGATCCGATCCAACCCTGGCCGGCGAAGCCTTGGTCGCACTGGTCAATCCCGGCGACTCCGTTGCGGCCAAGCCAGGCTGGGAGGCTAAACTCGCGCTGGGTGACTTTGACGCGCTGCGGCCGCTACTGGGCACGCAGGCGGCCGACGCGAAACTTCCTCCCGGCGAGGCGCGGCTGTTTCATGCCGTGCGTATGCCTGCGATCCGGCAAGCGCTTGGCGAAAACAACACCGGCGCCGCCGATGCCGCGAAAGCTGCCCGGCTCGTCATTGCCAACGTCAGCCCCAATGTTGCCGGGCGCCGCTTTCCGGCGCGCCGCATTGTTGGCGAGCGGGTCGCGGTCGAAGCAGATATCTACACCGACGGCCATCCGGTGATCGCGGCCGAACTCTCCTGGCGGGCCGACGATGACCGCGACTGGCATCGCGAGCCGATGGTGCCACGCGAGAATGACCGCTGGAGCGCGGAGTTCGATCTCTCGCGCATCGGCCGATATCGCTTCTTCATCTACGCCTGGATCGATACCTATGGTGGCTTTGTGCGCGACCTCGTGAGAAAGCGCGACGCCGGCCATGACATTGAGCTGGACCTCCTGGAAGGCGTCGCCCTGCTCCGCAACCGGCGGGAACACGCCACCGGCGCCACGCGCGCAGCCCTCGACAGGATTCTGGAAGCCTTCGACGATCTCCCGAAAGACGATCGCGTAGGTTTGCTCACCGCACCGGAAACGGTGGAAACCGCCTGCCGCGCGGACGAGCGCCGGTTCCTCACGAAAAGTGCGGTCTATTCCGTCGAGGCAGAGCGCAAGGCGGCCCGCTTCGCGAGCTGGTACGAACTCTTCCCGCGCTCGCAGACCGGCGATGCATCGCGCCATGGCACGTTCCGGGACGTTATTGCGCGTCTGCCAGCCATCGCCGACATGGGATTCGACGTTCTTTATCTCACGCCCATCCATCCCGTGGGCCGGACACATCGCAAGGGGCGCAACAACGCGCTCGAAGCTGGACCTGATGATCCGGGGAGCACCTATGCCATCGGTTCGCCGGAAGGCGGTCATGAGGCGATCCATCCCGAACTTGGCACGCTGGAAGATTTCCGCGCGCTCGTCCTGGCTGCACACGGGCACGGGATGGAGATCGCGCTCGACTTCGCCATCCAATGCTCGCGCGACCATCCCTGGCTCGAGGAGCACAAGGGCTGGTTCGTCTGGCGTCCGGACGGTTCGATCCACTACGCGGAGAACCCGCCCAAGAAATACGAGGACATCGTCAATATCGATTTCTACGCGCCCGAAGCCGTGCCGGCGGCGTGGCTTGCGCTGCGCGACGTCGTGCTCCATTGGATCGACGCGGGCGTGCGCATTCTCCGCGTCGACAATCCCCACACCAAACCGTTTCCCTTCTGGGAATGGATGATCGCCGATGTCCGGGCGCGGCATCCGAACACAATCTTTCTGTCCGAAGCCTTCACCCGGCCGAAGATCATGTACCGGCTCGCGCAACTCGGCTTCTCGCAGTCGTACACCTATTTCATCTGGCGCAACACCAAACGCGAGATCATGGAGTACATGACGGAGCTGACGACGCCGCCGGTCAGTGATTTCTTCCGGCCGCATTTCTTCGTCAATACGCCGGACATCAATCCCTATTTCCTGCAGACCTCCGGCCGCGCCGGCTTTCTGATCCGCGCGGCGCTCGCCACGACGCTTTCGGGGCTGTGGGGCATGTATTCAGGCTATGAGCTTTGCGAATCGGAGCCGCTGCCGGGCCGCGAGGAATATCTGAATTCGGAGAAATACGAGATCCGGCCGCGCGACTGGAACAGGCCGGGCAACATCATCGCCGAGATTTCCGCCCTCAACCGCCTGCGCAAATCCGAGCCCGCGTTGCAGAGCCACCTCGGCCTCGCGTTCTACACCGCGTTCAACGATCAGATCGTTTATTACGGAAAAGCGGCGCCGGGACACAGCGACCGCATCCTCGTGGCGGTGAGTCTGGATGCCCACCATATCCAGGAGGCGGACTATGAAATTCCGCTTTGGGAATGGGGTCTCCCTGACGACCGGTCCCTCGAAGCGGAAGATCTGCTGCAAGGAACGCGTGCAGTGTGGCGCGGAAAGCTCCAGCATCTCCGGCTCACGCCCGAAGCGCCCTATGCGATCTGGCGCGTTCGGCCCGCGCGGGAGCAGTGAGAATGGCGCAGCGACGTTCGTCCGCGCTTCCGGCGGATCCATTCTGGTATCGCGACGCGGTCATCTACCAGTTGCACGTCAAGGCGTTCTTCGATTCGAACAATGACGGGGTCGGCGATTTTCCGGGCCTGATCCAGCGACTCGATTACCTGGCGGAACTGGGGATCAACGCGGTGTGGCTCCTGCCCTTCTATCCGTCGCCGCGCCGCGACGACGGCTATGATATTTCCGACTATCGCGGCGTGCATCCCGAATATGGCACGATCGCCGATGTGCGCACCTTCATCCGCGAAGCCCATGCGCGCGGCATTCGCGTGATAACCGAACTCGTGATCAATCACACTTCCGATCAGCATCCCTGGTTCCAGAAGGCGCGGCACGCAAAGCCCGGCTCGCCGGCGCGTGATTTCTACGTGTGGTCGGACACCGACAAGGCCTATGCCGGGACCCGCATCATCTTTCTCGACACCGAAAAGTCCAACTGGACCTGGGACGACGAAGCACAGGCGTACTACTGGCACCGCTTCTATGCGCATCAGCCCGACTTGAACTTCGACAATCCGCGTGTGCTCAAATCCGTGATTTCCGTCATGCGCTTCTGGCTCGACATGGGCGTGGATGGGCTGCGCCTCGATGCGGTGCCCTATCTCGTGGAGCGCGAAGGCACGTCGAGTGAAAACTTGCCCGAAACGCACGCCATCCTGAAGCACATCCGCAAGGTGGTCGATGATCGCTATCCCGACCGCATGCTGCTCGCCGAAGCCAATCAATGGCCGGAGGACATCCAGGAATATTTCGGCGCGGGTGACGAATGCCACATGGTGTTCCACTTCCCGCTGATGCCGCGCATGTACATGGCCATCGCGCAGGAAGACCGCTTTCCGATCACCGACATCATCCGCCAGACGCCAGACGCGCCGCCGGGCTGCCAATGGGCGATCTTCCTGCGCAACCACGATGAGCTGACGCTCGAAATGGTGACCGACCGCGAGCGCGATTATTTGTGGCAAGTCTATGCGGCGGACCGGCGCGCGCGTCTCAACCTCGGTATCCGGCGACGGCTTGCGCCGCTGCTGGAAAACGACCGCCGCCGCATCGAGCTGATGAACAGCCTGCTGCTGACCATGCCGGGCACGCCGATCCTCTATTACGGGGACGAGATCGGCATGGGCGACAACATCCATCTGGGCGATCGCGACGGCGTGCGCACGCCCATGCAATGGTCGTCGGATCGCAACGGCGGCTTCAGCCGCGCCGATCCCGCCTCGCTCGTTCTTCCGACCATCATGGATCCGATATGGGGCTACCAGGCGGTCAATGTGGAAGCGCAATGGCGCAACCCGCATTCGCTGCTCAACTGGGTGCGCCGCATGCTGGTGGAGCGCAGCCGGCACCAGGCCTTCGGACGGGGCACGCTGAAGTTGCTGCTTCCCCAGAACCGCAAGGTTCTCGCCTATCTGCGCGAACACGAAGACGACACCATCCTGTGCGTCGTCAATGTTTCGCGTTCGGCCCAGGCCGTTGAACTCGATCTTCACGAATTCGCCGGGCGCACGCCGATCGAACTTCTGGGCGGAACAACCTTTCCTGCCATTGGTCGGCTCACCTATCTGCTTACGCTGCCGCCCTACGGCTTCTACTGGTTCAAACTGAGCTCGGACGCGCAGGCGCCGGCCTGGAGCACGGCGACTGCGGGTCCGTTCATTGAACACCAGACATTGGTCCTGCGCGGCAGGCTGGCCGAGTCGCTCGACCGCACGAGCAAACAAATACTCGAGACCGGTATCCTGCCGGTCTACATGGCCGGCAGACGCTGGTTCCAGCAAAAGGGCGGCGAAATCGGGGATGTCGGGATTGTCGCAGTGGCGCCGATGCCGGGCGCCGAGCAGGACGCCGTGTTCGCGGATGTCGAGGTGTCCGTCGAGGGCGAGCGCATTCGTTACGCCCTGCCGATGTCGATTGCCTGGGAAGATGTTGCGCCGGCGCCGTTCGAAGGTCCGCTGGCCTTCGCCCGCGCGCGGCGCGCAAGACACGTGGGTCTGCTGACCGACGGCTTCGCGTCCGCGAACTTCGCGCACGCGATCCTGCAAGGCCTCTCGCGAAGCCAGACGATTCCTTTCGACGGCGGCGAAATCGTTTTTCTGCCGCTGGGAAGCACGGTCGAAGACATTCCGCGCGATGCCGAAATCGAATGGCCGGCCCCGGAACAGTCGAATTCCAGTCTCGTCGTCGGCCGGCGCGCCGTCGTCAAACTTTTCCGTCGCGTCACCAGGGGAGTTCATCCCGAACCGGAAATGGCGCGTGTGCTGACCGAGCGCGGCTTCACCGGCTCCCCGGCACTGATCGGAGAAGTGGTGCGCCGTCAGGCATCGGGCGAAACCTCCGCGCTCGCGGTGGTCGAAACCTACGTTAGCAATCAGGGCGACGGTTCGCGTTGGACGCATGAACAGCTGGCGCGAATCATCGACGCACAGGCGGTGGCTCCAAGCGGCGGCGGCCCGGAAGCGTTTGAACCCTATTGGGCTTTTGCGCGCGCGCTGGGCTACCGGGTGGGGGAGATGCACGCCATCCTCGCCGAACCGAGCGACGACCCCGCATTCTCGCCCGAAACGGTCGACGCCGCCGCCGTGAAATCTGCCTGCGTGGGCGCTCGCGAACAGCTGAAAGCGGCGCTTAAATCTCTTCTCAATACGCAGGACAGGGAACGCCGGCGGCTCGTGGCGCAGCTTGCGGCGCGCAGGGACGAAACACTCGATCTCCTGTCGAAGCTCCTTGCCAGCGGCCTCGGATCGCTCCGCACGCGCATTCACGGCGATCTGCATCTGGGGCAGGTGCTCGTCTGCGGCGACGATGTTTCGATCATCGATTTTGAAGGCGAGCCACTCAAGCCGCTGGACGAGCGGCGGGCCAAACGCAGCCCCATGCGCGATGTCGCAGGCATGGTCCGCTCTTTCGACTATGCGACCCGCATCATCGAGCGCGAGCGCAAGCTTGCCGCCAGCGCGCCGGGCCAGGCGCGTGCCTCTGAATTGTTGAAGCAATTTCGGACACTCGCCGAAGGCAAATTCCTCGATGCCTATGGAGAGGGCCGCGGCCGTCCTCTCGACTCCGGCGAGCGGCAGATCGTCAAGGCATTTGCAATCGAAAAGGCGGCATACGAAATCGTCTACGAAGTGAACAACCGGCCCGACTGGGTCGATATTCCACTGCGTGGACTGGCAGAACTGTTGCAGCGCGGGCCGGACTCGGCGAGTGGATAGGATCATGGACGAAATTGCGGAGAGCGCCGCTGCGATCGCGCTCGGGGAAGGCCGCTTCGCGGATCCGTTCTCCTATCTGGGCCCGCATGATTCGGTGCATGGACCTGTGGTGCGCTGCTTTCTGCCGGGTGCTCTGGGCGTCGACGTGGTCGCGGCCGACACCGGTGAAGTATTGGGGCGCCTGTCGCAGTTCGAAGACACGGGATTGTTCATCGGTCCGGTTTCGCGGCGCACGCATTATATCCTGAGGATCCGCTGGACCCTTTCGACCGAGGAAACCGAAGATCCTTATTCCTTCGGGCGGTTGCTCGGCGATCTGGATCTGCATCTTTTTTCCGAAGGCGCTCATTGGCAGCTCGCCGAGCGCTTCGGTGCGGCCCAGGTGTCGATCGACGGCGTCGCCGGCGTGCGCTTTGCAGTCTGGGCACCCAACGCGCGGCGCGTCTCGGTCGTCGGCGATTTCAATTCCTGGGACGGGCGTCGACATCCCATGCGGCTGCGCCATTCGGGGGGCGTGTGGGAGATCTTCGTGCCACGCCTCGGCCCGGGTGAGCGTTACAAATACGAGATCGTGGGCCCGGCCGGCGAGATTCTTCCGCTCAGGGCCGACCCGGTTGCACGCGCGACGGAAACTCCGCCGGCGACTGCTTCGGTCGTACCGCGGCCCTGGCATTTCCGCTGGACGGATTCGGACTGGATGGCGTCACGCGCGAGCCGCCATCTGCCTTCCGCGCCAATTGCCATCTATGAAGTTCATGCCGCGTCCTGGCTGCGTCCGAAGGACGATCGGCTCGGCACGCTCGATTGGCTGGCGCTGGCCGAACATCTCGTCCCTTATGCCAGCGATCTCGGGTTCACGCACATCGAGCTTTTGCCCATCATGGAGCATCCCTTCGGCGGCTCCTGGGGCTACCAGCCGCTGTCCCAATTCGCGCCCAGCGCGCGTTTCGGCGCTCCGGAGGAATTCGCGCATTTCGTCGATTCCTGCCATCGCGCGGGACTGGGCGTCATTCTCGATTGGGTGCCCGGACATTTTCCGACGGACCCGCACGGCCTTGCCCGATTCGACGGAACGCCGCTCTACGAACATGCCGATCCGCGCGAGGGTTTTCACCGGGACTGGAATACTTACATCTACAATCTCGGCCGGCGCGAAGTTCAGGGTTTCCTGATTGCCAGCGCGCTTTTCTGGCTGGAGACGTTTCACGTCGACGGTTTGCGGGTCGACGCGGTGGCTTCGCTTCTCTATCGCGATTATTCGCGCGAGCCGGGCCAATGGATACCGAACAAATTCGGCGGAAGAGAAAATCTCGAAGCGAGCGAATTCCTGAAGAGGCTGAACGGCGTCGTGGCCGAACGTGTCCCCGGCACCATGATGATCGCCGAGGAATCCACCGCATGGCCGGGGGTCTCGGCGCCGCTGCAGCAGGGCGGCCTCGGCTTCAGCTACAAATGGAACATGGGCTGGATGCATGACACGCTGGCCTACGTTTCGGAAGATCCCGTGCACCGCCACTGGCATCACGACCGCATGACCTTCGGTCTCATCTATGCCTTCGCGGAGCGGTTCATCCTTCCGCTTTCCCACGACGAAGTGGTGCACGGAAAAGGCTCGCTCTATGGCCGCGTGCCCGGCGATGCCTGGCAGAAGCTCGCGACGTTGCGCGCCTATCTGGCGTTCATGTGGACGCATCCCGGCAAGAAGCTCCTGTTCATGGGCGGCGAATTCGCGCAAATCCGCGAGTGGAACCACGACGGAGAGATCGATTGGGGGCTGCTGGCGGACTCGGGCCATGCAGGGCTGCAGCGGCTGGTCGGTCGGCTGAACAAGGTATACAGGGAGGAGCCGGCGCTTCATCAAAGCGATGCCGAGGCAGACGGTTTCGCCTGGATTGTCGTCGACGACGCGAACAGCAGCGTTTTCGCCTATGAGCGACGCGCCGAAAACGCCGCGCCTGTCATCGCGGTCGTGAACATGACACCCGTCGCACGCCACGGCTATCGCCTTGGTGTACCCCGCGCGGGCTTCTGGCGCGAGTTGCTCAACACGGATTCCGAATTCTACGCTGGGCAAAATCTCGGCAACGGAGGCGGCGTGGCGAGCGTCGCCGGAAAAGGGCACGGGCGGGAACACTTCATAGACCTCACGCTTCCTCCTCTGGCCACACTCATTTTGAAACACGAAAGCTGAAATGGAGCCCGCAACCGAGAAACTCGAAGCCGGGCTCCCCTATCCCCTTGGCGCAAGCTGGGACGGCATGGGTGTGAATTTTGCCGTGTTCTCGGCGCATGCGAGCCGGCTTCAACTCTGCATCTTCGACGCAGCAGGTCGGCGTGAGATTGCGCGGCTCGATCTGCCGGAGAAAAGCGAAAATGTCTGGCACGGCTATCTGCCGAATGGGCAGCCCGGGCTCGTCTATGGCTACCGGGCCGATGGGCGCTACGACCCTCACAACGGCATGCGGTTTAATTCGCGGAAGCTGCTGCTCGATCCCTGCGCAAGGCGGCTTTCGGGCACGCTACGCTGGACGGATGCGGTTTTCGGATATCGACTCAACTCCGCGCGCGCCGATCTGAGTTTCGACCGTCGCGACAGTGCGCCCGCCATGGTGAAGGCCGCGGTCGCCGACGGCAGTTTCACCTGGGGGGATGACAGGCGCCCGAATACGGCCTGGAGCGACACGGTCATTTACGAGACGCATGTCCGCGGTCTCACCAAACTGCTCGACTGCGTCCCGCCACGCGACCGCGGGACCTTTGCCGGTCTCGCGCATCCCTTCGTCATCGAACATCTGAAGCGCCTCGGGGTTACCGCGCTCGAGCTCCTGCCCGTTCACGCCTGTCTGCAGGACCGCCGGCTGGTGCAAATGAAGCTCGCCAACTACTGGGGCTACAACACGCTGGCGTTTTTCGCGCCGGAACCGCGCTATCTCGCCAGCGGCGATGCCAACGAGATGCGCACCGCGGTACGCCGTCTGCATGCCGCGGGAATCGAAGTGATTCTCGACGTGGTCTACAATCACACCTGTGAAGGCGACGAGATGGGACCGACACTTTGCTGGCGCGGTCTCGACAATGCGAGCTATTACCGCCTCGATCCCGATAACCGCCGTCATTTCATCGATGATACGGGCACCGGCAACACGCTCAATGTCGCCCACCCGGACGTGCTGCGCATGGTTCTCGATTCGCTGCGCTACTGGTCGCAGTCATTCCGTGTCGACGGATTCCGGTTTGATCTGGGTGTAACGCTGGGCCGCGAAGAACATGGTTTCGATCCAGGCTCCGGTTTTTTCGACGCGCTGCGGCAGGATCCCGAACTGTGCCGGCTGAAGCTCAACTTCGAGCCCTGGGATCTCGGCCCCGGCGGTTATCAGCTGGGGAATCATCCATCCGGTGTCGCCGAATGGAACGACCGGTTTCGCGACTGCGTCCGCAGCTACTGGCGCGGAGACCCCGGCATGCGTCCGGAGCTGGCGCGCCGCATTTCAGGGTCGGCGGATCTGTTCGAACAGAACGGACGCCGTCCCTGGGCTTCGATCAATTTCGTAACCGCCCATGATGGCATGACACTTGAGGATCTGGTCAGCTACAACGGCAAACACAACGAAGCCAACGGCGAAAACAACGAGGACGGGCAATCCGACAATTACTCATCGAACTGGGGAACGGAAGGACCCGACGCCGACGACAACGTGAAGGCGCTGCGCGCCCGCGTGAAACGTTCCATGCTGATGACCCTGCTGGGATCCATGGGAACGCCCATGCTGCTTGGTGGCGACGAGTTCGGGCGCACCCAGAAAGGCAACAACAACGCCTATTGCCATGACAACAAAATATCCTGGTACGCCTGGAATCTTGCCGATAGCGACGAGGGCCGTGCAATGCTGCGGTTCACACAGCGACTCGGCGCGATCCGTCACGGACTTCCGCCGCCCCGGAGGTTCCTGCATGGCAGGGAACGGGTCTTTCCGGGTATCGCCGACATCGAATGGTTCGATGAGCGAGGTGTCCGCCTGTCCGACGCCGATTGGAGCAATGTCGAGGGGCGGGCGCTGATCCTTTATCTCTCGAAGCCGGGAAACCCGGCGCAGGTGCGCGCGCTCGCGATGAATGCTTCGGGCATTGCGCTCGATTTCCATCTGCTCGAGAAGGTGCGCTGGCGCATGCTGCTCGACAGCGCGGCGCCGGAGCGCGACGAAATGGCGCTGGACCGGCCCCTCTACCACATCGAACCGCACGCAGCGGTGATCTTCGAGGGTCTGGTAACCAATTGAAATCCATCCGTTGGAAACCAATCGTCTTTCGCCGGTTTAAGACCGACAGGCAACGGACCACAGTTCCTCCATCATGGCGCTTTCCTCCACACAAGACTTCTGGTTCGGCCCGCGGTTGGGCGGGGCCGAGACCGAGTTTCATCTCTGGGCGCCCGTGGAGCGCGCCATCGCCGTGGAAGTGGAAGGGCGCGAACCGACAGCCCTGCCGTCCGCCGCGCTCGGCCGGCGCGCGGCCTCTGTGCCAGGGGGAGCCGGCACGCGCTACGCGTTCCAGCTGGACAGTGGACCCCGCATTCCGGATCCGGCATCGAGGGCGCAGGACGGCGACATCGGCGATGCCAGCCTGATTGTAGATCCCGGCTCCTATCGTTGGCAGTGTGAAAGCTGGCGCGGACGACCATGGGAAGCAACGGTCCTCTACGAGTTGCATGTCGGGCTGCTCGGAGGCTTCGCGGGGGCTGCCGCGCATCTCGGGCGCGTAGCGGCGCTTGGCTTCACGGCGATCGAACTGATGCCGGTCGCGGATTTTCCCGGCGCGCGCAATTGGGGCTACGACGGCGTCCTTCCCTTCGCGCCCGACCGCGCCTACGGAACGCCCGATGACCTGAAAGCGCTGATCGACCGCGCCCACACCGTGGGGCTGATGGTATTCCTGGACGTGGTTTATAATCACTTCGGACCGGATGGAAACTGGCTGCCGGAATATGCGCCGCAATTCTTTCGTTCCGACATGAAGACGCCCTGGGGCGGCGCGATCAATTTCCGCCAGCCCATGGTGCGCCGCTTCTTCATCGAGAACGCGATCTACTGGATCCACGAATTCCGCCTCGACGGCCTTCGTTTTGACGCTGTGCATGCAATCCGCGACAGGGATTTTCTCATTGAGCTCGCCTCGCAGCTGCGCGCCAGCGTGCCCGATGGCCGGTACGTTCATCTCGTGCTGGAGAACGACGACAATGACGCGCAATTGCTCACGTGCGGTTTCGACGCACAATGGAACGACGATCTCCATCACGCCCTGCACGTGCTGCTGACCGGAGAAACATCAGGTTATTACGAAGACTACGCAAGGGCGCCAGCCGAGGCGCTCGCGCGCGCTTTGGCCGAAGGCTTCGTCTATCAGGGCGAACCGTCGCGGCATCGCGGCGGTGCGCCACGCGGAACCCCGAGTGCGCTTCTTGCGCCCACCTCCTTCGTCGCTTTCCTGCAAAACCACGACCAGATCGGCAACCGGGCTTTCGGCGAAAGGCTCACCACGCTGGCAAATCCGGGGGCACTTCGCGCAGCGGTGGCGCTCCAGCTGCTTGCCCCGCAAATCCCGCTCGTTTTCATGGGCGAAGAGGCAGGCGCCACGGAACCGTTCCTCTATTTCACGGACTACCGCAATCCGGGCCTTGCCGAAAGCGTGCGTGAAGGCCGGCGCGGGGACTTCGCCAGATTTCGGGAATTCTCCGATCCGAAGCGCCGCGAACGGATTCCCGATCCGAACGCGCCGGCGACGTTCGAACGGTCGCGCCCCTCATTCGACGGCAGCCGCGCGCAAGAATGGAATGATCTGTACTCCGCGCTCCTGGGCATCCGACACCGGCAGATCATTCCGCGCCTCAAAGGAACGCAGGCAGTCGGCGCCGCGGCGCTGAGCGAAGCGGCCGTGTTTGCGCACTGGCGTCTGGGAGATGGCGCGACGCTCAGTATCGCGATGAATTTGGGTGAAGCGCCGGCGCACGGGCGCTTTCCGGACAATGAGCCGATCTGGGGCGAGTCGTGCAACATCCTGCCGGCAAATTCGACTGTTGCCTGGATTGACTCATGAGCAAGGATCGCGCCGTAACCGCACTCGCCACGCGCGCCGGCCTGGAGGTAAATTGGATCGATGCGAAGGGCACTCCGCGCACCGTCTCTGCGGACACCCTCAGGGCTGTTCTGAGAGCACTCGAGCTGCCAGCGGACAACGCCTCCGACATTGCCGCAAGCGAGGCGAGCCTGCGGCGCGAGGCTGAGAGCAACCCGCCGTTGATTGTTGCACGCCCGGGCGATGAAGTCTGTCTGCCCAATTGCCGGCGTGCGGAACTGATACTCAATTCCGGACAGCGCAGGGATCTGCAGTTGCGCGAAGGACTGCAGGACCGGATGACCTTCGTGGCGCCGCGTGGACCTGGATACCACAGGCTGGAAATGGACGAAGGGGTGAGCGTCCTCGCCGTTGCTCCCGCACGGTGCGTGCTGCCCGACGAACTCGGCTCCGGCGACCGTCTCGCCGGTACCGTCGTCCAGATCTACTCGCTCCGCGGCGGCACGAGCGGCGCGTTTGGTGATTTCTCCGCGCTTGGTTGGTTTGCCATGCAAGCCGGACGGCTGGGGCTCGATGCCGTCATGACCAGCCCCACGCACGCGTTGTTGGGGGCCGACCCTGCACAGTTTCAGCCATATTCCGCTTCGACGCGGCTGTTCCTCAACCCTCTGTTCGCCGACGCCACACTCGAAGGCGGCCCGGCGCTCACGGACCCGGGCGACGCGGAACTTATCGACTGGCGCGCCGCCGGGGACGGGAAACTCGCCGCGCTGCACATCGCGTTCGAACGGTTTTGCGCGGCCGCAGATCAGGATGATTTCAGGGCATTCTGCCGAACGGGCGGCGAGCGCCTGAGCGCGCATGCGCTGTTCGAATCCCTTGATGGGCATTTTCGCGGACAGGGAATTTCCGGCTTCACGAAGTGGCCCACGGGCTTTCATTCGCCGGCCGCACCCTGTGCCGTCACCTTCGCGCGCGTCGCGGCCCGGGAGATCGAGTTCCAGCTGTTCCTGCAATGGCTCACGGACCGCAGCGCGGCCGATGCCCAGAGGGCCGCCCGCAGGACGATGGCGATCGGGATCATCAGTGATATTGCGGCGGGCATGACCCCCCAAGGCAGTCACGCCTGGAGTGCGCCGCGCGAATTGCTGTGCGGCCTGCACGTGGGCGCGCCGCCCGACATCTTCAATCCGCGTGGACAGGATTGGGGCCTGACCGCGCTGTCGCAGCGCGCCCTGCAACAACTCGGCTACGCGCCGTTCCTCGCCACGCTTCGCGCCGCGATGCGCCACGCGGGCGGCGTGCGTATCGACCACGCGATGGGACTGCGACGGCTGTGGGTGATCCCCGCAGGCGCGTCACCATCCGATGGTGTGTATCTCCGTTATCCCCAACAGGAGCTTTTGGGTCTGATCGCATTGGAGTCGCGCCTCCACCGCGCCATCGTGGTGGGCGAAGACCTCGGAACGGTGCCGGAGGGATTCCGCGAGCAACTCGATGCAACGGGCGTGCTCGGTATGCAGGTGCTCTGGTTCGAGCGCCATCACGACGGACATTTCTTGGCACCGCATGATTGGCGGCGCAGCGCCGTGGCCATGACGACGACGCATGATCTTCCCACGGTTGCGGGCTGGTGGAGCGAGCGCGATATCGATTGGCAACAGCGGACCGGCCGGCTCCGCGCCACAGAGGAGAAGGAGCGCGAAGACCGCGCTGCCGATCGGGAGCTGCTCTGGTCGGACCTCAGGCGCGCCGGATGCGCATCGGGCGACCCGCCTGCCGCGGACGCACCGGAGGACGCGATATCGGGTGCGCTCGCCTTCGTGGGCAAAACGCCCTGCATGCTCGCCGTCGCGCCCGCAGAGGACATTGCAGGCGACCGCGACCAGCCTAATCTTCCGGGCACAATCGACGAACATCCGAACTGGCGCAGGCGGATGCCCAAAGGTGATCTGCTGCAAGAAGCGGCCGGGCGTGCACGTCTGACAGCTCTTATGGCCGGACGGCGCAGCAGGTGATTCCGCGCGCCACATACAGGCTGCAATTCCGCAAGGAATTCACCTTCGACGACGCTTGCGGGATCGTGCCTTATCTTGCGCGGCTTGGCATCAGCCACATTTACGCCTCACCCATTCTGGCCTCCCGCAAGGGCTCGCCGCACGGGTACGACGTGATCGATCACACCCGCATTGATCCGGAGCTTGGCGGCGAAGAGGCTTTCCGGCGCCTCGCCGCGTGTCTGAAGGAACATGGAATGGGCATGATCCTCGACATCGTGCCCAATCACATGGCTGCCAGCGACCAGAATCCATGGTGGCGGAATGTGCTCGAACATGGCCGCGACAGCGCCTATGCCCACGCCTTTGATATCGACTGGGAACCTGCCGATCCCACTCTGAAGAACCGGGTCCTTTTGCCGGTCCTGGGCGCATCGCTTTGCGCCACCACGGCGCGGGGTGAAATTTCCGTCCGGTTCGACAAAGCGCTCGGAAAGCCCGTCGTAGCCTACGCCGAACATGGCTTTCCGCTCCGGCCCGAGGATTGCCGCGAACTCGCCGACGAACCTCTGCAGGACCGCGAAGCGCTGCTTGCGTTGCTCCATCGCCAGCACTACCGGCTGGCATGGTGGCGCACCGCTGGCGACCTCATCAACTGGCGCAGGTTTTTCGACATCAACGATCTCGTCGCGCTGCGCATGGAAGACGAAAGCGTATTCGAGTCCGTACACGTGAAAATCTTCTCGCTCTACGCGGAGGGGTTGATCGACGGCGTGCGCGTGGACCATATGGACGGGCTGGCCGATCCCGCCGGCTACTGTCGGCAGCTGCGCACCCGCCTTGATTCCCTTCGCCCCACCGAGACGGGCGGCGCGTACATGGTGGTTGAGAAGATTCTCGCTCCTGGCGAGGAACTGCCGTCCCGCTGGCCGATTCAGGGCACTACGGGCTATGATTTCATGAACGACGTCACTGCTCTGCTGCACGATGCGGAGGGCGCAGAGCCGCTGGCTCGTCTCTGGGCTGAAATCAGCGGGCGGCGGGCGGATTTCGATGGCGAGGCGCGGGACGCGCGACTTGGGATACTCAAGGCCAAGTTCCAGGGCGCGCTCGCGGCTTGCGTGCGCAGTTTTTATCAGCTGATTACATCTGCCGCGCAGGACGCGACGGAAGCTGCGCTGGAGCGCGCATTGGAGCGCCTCTTGGCCGAGCTTCGCATCTATCGCACCTACGCAACGGGCGCGGCTGAAGGTTCGGCGAACGACCGGTTTTTCGAGGCTGCGGTCGAAAGGGCGGTGCGACGGCGCATGCCCGCAAACGATTCAACGGCCATGGCGGATATTGTCGAGGTGATGGAAGGTCGTACGTCCGGCACGGCGGAAGAGCGCCGCGCAGCGGTACGCCGGTTCAACCAGCTTGCCGCGTCGCTTGCGGCCAAAGCCGGAGAGGACACAGCCTTCTACCGCTATGGCCGTCTGCTTTCGCGCAACGAGGTCGGGTCGGACCCCCGCGAGTTTTTCATCTCGCCCGGAGAATTTCACGACCGGGCGCGCAGGCGCCTGGGCCGGGCGCCGCTGCTTGCCACCGCCACCCACGATCACAAACGCGGCGAGGACGCGCGAATGCGGCTCGCCGTACTGAGCGAAATTTCCGCCGAATGGGCAGCGACGGTCGCCTCCTGGTTCGAGCTCAATGGCCGGCTCCGCGACAAGCTTCTCGACCCCGGAGACGAGTACCAGCTCTACCAGACCCTGGTTGGTTCCTGGCCCCTCGATCTGGACTGGCAGGATGCGGCTGCTTTGGGGCCATTCACGGAACGGATACGGACGTGGCGCCTCAAATCGCTTCACGAAGCGAAGTTGCACACGTCGTGGAGCGATCCCGACGCGACTTATGACGACGCGAGCACCCGCTTGGTGCGCGAGCTTCTTGACCCGCATGCAAGCGCGGAGTTCCTGCGGAGGCTGTCCGAATTTGTCCATCGAATCGCACCGGCAGCGGCGCAGAACGGGCTTGCGCAGTGCGTGCTGCGCTGCACGGCGCCCGGCGTTCCGGACCTGTATCAAGGCTCAGAGTTCTGGGATTTCAGTCTGGTCGATCCGGACAACCGGCGGCCGGTCGATTTTGGAGCCCGTAACGCGTGTCTCGAAAGCGCCCGCGATCGCGCAGATTGGCTGACCGGCTGGCGCGACGGCGCCATCAAGCAGGGCGTCATCGCACAGCTGTTACAGCTGCGCGCCCGCTTTGCCGATTGTTTTCAGCAGGGCGAGTATCGGCCGCTGGAAGCGGAAGGCGCACATGCCGGCAACACCGCCGGCTTTGCGCGAACCCATCACGGAATGGCTGTGCTAGTCGTGGTGCCTCGGCTCTGCGCTTGCGCCTGCATCGAGACAGGCGCGCCAGCCCCGGCGCAAGAGTTCTGGAAGGATACGGCCGTCTGTGTTCCGCCCGAGACCAGAGGCCGCGAGTGGCGGTCCATCTTTGGTCCAGAGATTTGGGATGCCGATGAAGGGCGACTGAGCGCGCGAACGCTGTTCGGCAACTTCCCCGTCGCGGTGCTGGCAGCCGGTTAGCGGCTGCAGCGTCAGGCTGCAGCGCGGTCTGCCCAAGTGACACGCGGCACACGGAAATTGGCTATATCGGCAAGCCGTTCCGGTTCCAAAAGCCTGACGAGTCCGCCCTTGAATTCGATGAGCTGGTTGCGGCGAAGCTGCTGAAGCGTGCGGTTCAGGTGAACGACGCTCAGCCCCAGCGCGTCGGCCATGATTTCCTGGGTGAGCGGAATCGAAACGGTTGTCTCCCCTGCGAGCCCCACAACGCTTTGCCTTTCGTGGATTTCCAGGATGAAATGGGCCGTGCGCTCATAGGCCGTCTGTCGGCCGACGCGCATCAACTGGTTCAACAGATAGGCTTCATCCAGGCTCGCCGTCGCATAACAGGCCTGGATCAGGCCGCGATGGACTTCGGAATCGGAGTTTATCGCATTGCCCAAAGCGGTCGCGTCGGCGATCACCACGGGGGTGAGGGCAAGCGACGTCGTAAGCGCGATGGCCTGCGGTCTCAGGCAGAGGCCATAAATGTCGCCAGGCAGAATGAACTCAAATATCTGGCGCCGCCCGTCAGGAAGAGTGCGAAACCGGCAGGCCCAACCGGCCATGAGCAGGCGCGGCGCATCGAGCGCCTCGCCTTCCCGAATGAGCTCTGTTCCGGCGGGAATTTCTTCCCGGCGTTGCGAAAGCGATTCGATGAGCGCCAGGTCTGGAGGAGACAGATCGGACAGATGAGTGAGACGCCGAACCAGAAGATCGGCGCGGGAGGACGTATCGAGACCTAGTGCCCGCCATCGTTCCATCGTCGTTCTCCGCTTGCGCCGAATGATACCGGCCGTTTCCAATGGCAAACCCTCACATCGACCACATCCATCCTCCGAGAAAATACCGGAAGACGGTTAGCCTTCGATAAGTCTTTAAGCTCCAAACGAACGAGCGACGCGATAGGTTGCCGCAAGCGCCGAAACGCTGTCGCATGTTCAATTTTCCCGGTTCGCCGCAAGCCGCGAATCGGGAACCGAAGGCCGCCGCTCCGGCTTGAGAAGACGGCGCGCCCCCGGTCCGACAGATGCTGGCGGACGTCAGCTTCCAGGAACCTGCGAAGCGCGCGAGCCACACCGGAACGGAGTGACACCTCATGGCCCAGCCTTTTGTGCTTTCACCCTTGCCCTACGATGAGTCTGCCCTGGAGCCGGCAATTTCCGCGCGCACCATCGGCTTCCACTACGGTCGGCATCACAAGACCTATGTTGAGACACTCAACAAGCTCGTGGCCGTTTCACGTTACGCAGACATGAAGCTCGAACAGGTTGTGCGCACCACCGCCAGCCAGACGACGGCCAGGGAACAGAAAATTTTCAACAACGCCGGCCAGGTCTGGAACCATGATTTCTACTGGCGCAGCCTGACGCCGCGCCCGTCCAGACCGGTTGGCAGGCTCGCACAGGCGATCGAACGCGACTTCGGGGGGCTCGAAGCGCTCCTGAAGCAGTTCGCCGACGCCGGCAAGGAGCAGTTCGGCAGCGGCTGGGCATGGCTGGTCTCGGACGGCGGAAAACTTTCGATCGCAAAGACCGCAAATGCCTTCGATCCGATGGCGCATCACACCAATTGCCTTTTGACCGTCGATGTGTGGGAACATGCCTATTACCTTGACTATCAGAACGAGCGCGCCAGATACCTCGAGGCGGTGTTGGGCAGGTTGAACTGGGATTTTGCCGCCGAGAATCTGGACAAGAAAGACCAGCCCGTCCGCGCCGCGGCCTGAGTTTCGGCCGAATTTGGCTCATGACGCGCCGGGTGCAACGGGCCTTCCGGGCCGCTACAGCGGACTGCGCCTGCGAACAGGCCGGAACTGATCGAGCTGACCGCCGAGCCACCTGAAGGCGCGGGTCAGCCAGCCAGCATCCCGGGAGGCGACGGGCACGCCGTCGTCCGTCCTGCCATAGCGTCCAAACACAAGGTGTCCCAACATCGACGCACTCCGATGCCACCTCACGACGTACACGGACGATACGCCCCTTCGACAATGCTGACAATGGGCAATATGCCGTCCGCGCCGATGGTGCGGCGTCAGGCGTTAATTTTCAGCATCAGGCAAATCAGGCAATACGGCCGGGCCGTCCCGGTTTCGTGAAATTTGTGTGACGTTTGTCTGACAGGTGTGATTAGTGCAGGCCCGGACCGGGCACCGAAAGCGGATTGTCGCCGGGCTCGGCACCCGGCTGCAGATCGGTTCGCCGGCAGGTCTGAAAGCCGCTGCTCCAGCCGGCGCGGTAGACATCGTCGGATTTGTAGAGCTCCCCGTCGCCAACCTGTCGATCGCGCAGATCCGCTCCCTGATCTGTCGCAGCGGCACACCCGTCGTCATAGCCCTGGCTGAAGCTCGGATTGTTTTGAAGCGCACGCTCCTTCGCGCTGCCGAAGACCGCACAGCCCGCGAGCGCGAAGGCGAGCCCCGACACGGCAGGCACAGACAGGAATTTCATGCACGCTCCCTGGCGCCCTCCAGGCGCCGTCAAAAATACCGCCACCACACATAGGCTTGCGCGACGGCCACGCTTGCCAGCATCAGCGGCACCGCCCGGATCGCGAACGCCACGAAGCTGAACCGCACGCCGCTTCGCTCGGCGAGCGCCGCGACCGCGAGATTGGCGCTCGACCCGATCAGGGTTCCATTACCGCCCAGCCCCGCGCCCAGCGCCAGCGACCACCACACGGGCGCAAGGTGTTGTGAACCTCCCAGTGCCGGCGCGACGCCCTTGATCAGCGGGATCATCGCCGCGACGTAGGGGACGTTGTCCACAATCGCCGAGAACACGGCGGAGAGCCAGAGCACCGTGGAGGCCGTCACAGGCAGGTCATGCCCCGCCGTCGCGACGAGAAGATGGCCCAACGCCGTGAGCACGCCCGCCTGTTCGACAGCCCCGATCATGACGAACAGACCGACCAGAAAGATCAGCATCGTCCATTCCACCTCGACCAGCGCCCGCGCGACATTTCCGGCGCGCACGGCGCGATCCTGCGGAAGGGATTCGAGCAGGAGGAGGACGCCGGCCCCGCAGAGCGCGATCGTCGCCGGCTCGAGCCCCAGGCGGCTCGCAAAAGTGAAAGCGGTAAGCACCGCAGCTAATACGGCGAGCGAACAGGCAAGCAGATAGCGGTCCTCGATGGACTCGGCAGCGTGAATGGCCATCACGCGGGCGCGCGATTCCGGTGCCGCTTTCATCTTGGCCCCCCACAGAAGATGGCCCGCGGCGAGTTGCAGCAGCAAAATGATCGCCGCGACCGGTGCCAGCTGCGCGGCGAAAGCGTCGAAACCCAGACCGGTGGCGGAGCCAATGAGAATGTTCGGCGGATCTCCGATCAGCGTGGCCGTGCCCCCGATATTGCTGGCCAGAATTTCGGCGAAGAGGAAGGGATAAACGCCGATCCCGAGTTCGCCGCAGACGACGAACGTGACCGGCACGACCAGCAGCACGACCGTGACGTTGTTGACGAACGCCGAAAGCATGGCCGTGATGAGCGAGAAGGCGGCAAGCACGCCGGCGGGAGAGGCGCGGACGAGCTGCGCCGCGGCTATGGCGGCATAGCTGAAGACGCCGCTCTTCCTGGAAATGCTGACGATGATCATCATGCCGGCAAGAAGGCCGATCGTATTGAAATCGATGAAGCCTATGGCCTCTGACTGTGTGAGCAGCCCGAGCACAACGACGAGACCGGCGCCGAGCAGGGAGACCACGGTGCGGTCGACGCGCTCGATGACGATCAGCACATAGGCGCCAGCCAGGATGGCCGCCGAAGCCACGAATGCAAAGGAATGAGGCGCGTGGCTGGCGAGCGTCGCGCTCATGCCTCTTGCGGCGGCCCGGCAAGGGCGCGGATCGCATCCCAGCAGGAAACGATCCCAACCACTTTTCGCGATTCCTTCGCGACCACCGGCAGCGAACTGTGGCTGCGGCAGAACAGCCGTATGGCCTCGATCTCCGGCGCCTCTGCATCGAGCGTGGGGGCGTTGCGGTCGGCAACGTCGCCCACGCGGCGATTCCTGATGTCCTGGAACTTTCGCCGCAGCTCCTCGGGGTCGTCACTGATGAATCGCAGGTTGGCCATCAGATTGCCCGCGAGCGCCACGCGGGGCACGAGCAGGCCCAGGAGATCGTAGATGCCGAACATGCCGGCATAGCAGCCCTCGGCGTCCACAACCGGAAGGTTGGTATAATGATGTGCGATCAGCTTTGCGGCCGCCTCCGCCACGCTTGCGTCCTCTGAAATGGTCAGCGGCGCCTTTGTCATGATCGCGGCACAGCTCATCGGTTCTCCCTGGATTTGATCGCCGTGCGAGCCGGCAGGCGGCCGACCTTGGCCGAATCCGCCGCAGGGCTTAGCATACTAAGCGAAACCCTCCAGGAGAATGCCAGTCTGCCGCGCCCCACCCGAGCCGTTGGGTACGGGTGAAGGTGACGGTGACGGTGAATATTGAAGGTGTTCCCTTAACCTCCCGATTCGCCGAAGCGCCCCCATGGCGGCCGGGCTGTCGCAAGGGCGCTTTCAGACTGCCGCTGGACGTTCGTCATTGCCCGCTTATCGCGACGATCTGATTTTGCCCGGAAATAAAGGAAATCGGATCGCCCCCATGAAAGCGGACGGCGACGGCAAGGGGGATCGTCCCGACAGCCTGGCTGGGCACCGGCCGGGCCAAGTCCTGGGGAAGCGATCGAAAAGGCGGCTGTGGATTAACAAACGTCGTGGGTATCCGTTCAACCTTCTTTAAGGCGGTCCGGCCAAGGTTCGGCGCGGTTTGAACCCTGGAAAGCGGATGCGGCGCGGCGAAAGCGGCACTTGCCCGGACGATGCCGATCTGGCGCGCCGGCGCTTTGCTGTCGTGCAGGTGGCGAAGGGCGCGCTGGGTGGGCTCTTGTGGCTTGCCTATGTCGCGCTCGTCGGCCGGCCCGGCCTGCTGGAATTTCTCGCGTTGGCAGGGTTTCTGGCGCCCTGCGGCCTCGCGCTGCTGGCGGTGGCGGGCATTTCCCTCGAACTGCTGGAGTCCGCGGCGCTTGCCTGCTTCGCTGCTCTGATCGGCTACATGATCGCCATTACCGGGGGCATGAGCTCGCCGCTTGTCGTATGGTTTGCGCTGGTGCCCGCCGAGGCAGCACTTGCCGGCGGCCGCACAACCGTTGTGCGGGCGGCCGCAGCGGCGGTGTTGGCGCTGTGCGCCGTGGCGGCATTCGAAGTGCTGCACGGCCTGCCGGCGAACCGCCTCGTCGCTCCCGCCTGGCAGATTTACGCGGGTTCGGCTCTTGCCGCGATCGTCCAATCCGCGATCATCGCCATCGCGGCCCAGAACCGACAGCGCGCGGCCGACCTCGCTGCCCTCGAGGGCGCGGAGATGTACCGCTTCCTCGCCGACCACGCGACCGACCTGATCACGCGCCACGGGCCCGATGGCCGCATTCGCTTCGCCAGCCCCGCTGCCCGGCGCCTGCTCGCGCGCGAACCCGAATCGCTCGAAGGCATGGCACTGTCCTCTCTCGTGCATCCCGACGACCTTGCTCTGCTTCAGTCCTCTTCCGCCCAGACAAGCCAGTCCGGCCGCGGGGCGATGGCCGAGGTCCGTCTCAGGCGCGGCGACGGCAGGCTCGTGTGGGCGGAAATCCGCTCCCGGCCGGCCATGACCGCGAAGGGCAAAGCTCCGGATATCGTCGCCGTGACCCGCGATATCTCCGACCGCAAGGAAAACGAACGCGCGCTGATCGCGGCGCGCGACTCGGCAGAGCAGGCCAGCCGCGCCAAATCCCGCTTCCTCGCCAATATGAGCCATGAGCTGCGCACGCCCTTGAACGCCATCATCGGCTTTTCCGAAGTGATGTCGCACGAGATGTTCGGCCCGCTCGGCGCGCCGCGCTATCTCGAATATGCCAGGCTCATTCACGAAAGTGGCGGCCATCTGCTGGATCTGATCAATGGCGTTCTCGACATGTCGAAGATCGAGGCCGGCAAGTTCGAGTTGAGCGAAGATGTCTTCGATCTGGAACCCGTCGCGGCACAGGCGCTGCGCTTCGTGAAGCTGCAGGCCGAACGCAAGGGCATTGTGCTCAGACTGTCCATCGCGCCTGGCGCAAAAACGGCGTTTGCCGACCGGCGCGCCGTCAAACAGATTCTCGTCAACCTGCTCGCCAACGGCGTCAAATTCACCCCGCGCGGCGGCTCGGTGTGGGTGGCTGCGGCGCGCGACAACGGCGGCATCGAACTGGCCGTTGCCGACACCGGCGCGGGCATAGGGGAGGCGGATCTGCAGCGCCTGGGGCAGCCTTTCGAGCGCGGCGAAGGTGCCGATGTGCGCGCCGAGGAGGGCACCGGCTTGGGCCTTTCGCTCGTCAAGGCGCTCACTGCGCTGCATGGCGGCGACGTCCGTCTCGAATCGACGGTGGGCAAAGGCACCACCGTGCGCGTGCGCCTGCCGCACGCCGCCGTGAACGCCGAAAATGAGGACATTGCGGACAAAGCCTTGCAGGACGCGCCGGCCGCCCTTAAGGGCGCGGCGTGATCCCACGCCTCAAAGCCGGAATCTACGTCAAAGCCCTGATCCGCCGCGCCGAAGTCGCCGGCGCGTCGGCCTATGTGGTGCATCGGGGCGGCGAAGAGGCGGGCGCGCTGCTCCTCAAGCTCGCGCGGCCCGACCGCAGCTGCACGGTGCTGAGCCAGGCTCGCCGCGGCGAAGGCGAACTGGTCTGGATCAAGCCGCTGGGTGAGACGAGCGACGAAGCCGCCGCCGCGAAATATTTCGAGAAGCAGCTCCGCTACGATCCCGATCTCTGGATCGTCGAGATCGAAGACCGCGAAGGGCGCGCTTTCGTGGACGAGGCGGTGGTGTGAGCAGCGTCAAGCTTGACCAGATCCCTGCCTATGATCTGCCTCGACATCAGCGCGGTCATCGCGGCCCAAGGCCGCCGCCGCCGCGCGCGTCTCGTGACCGCCAACACGGGCGGGTTCGCGCGCGTTCCCGGACTTCGCAGGGAGAACTGGGCGCTCGGCTGACGAGGTGACGGAACGCGCCCGTGCGACCGTCGCAGGTCATCGCATGGAAAATTGCGTCTCGTCGGCGCGATCGTGCACTCGGGTGCGTCACGGTTTCTCTCCCCTGGCACGACACCCTGTGCCATCCTCATCGCGTCTTTCCACGAGGAGACTCGATGAAATTCGCGCTCGCATCTATCCTGATCGCAGCAAGCTTCATTGCCGCCGCGCCCGCCTCTGCCTACACCGGCATCGAATTTTCGAACGAGTGCGGCGCCGGCATGCGGGGCCAGTTCCTGAATGACCCTTTCTGTCACGCCTATCTTCTCGGCTTCTATGAAGCGCTCGCGGCGTCCGGCGAAATGTGCCCCCGCAAGCGTCCGACCGATGCACGGATCGCGGGCGTCGTGCGGAACTGGTTGCGCTTCCGGGGCAATCATCCGACCAATCCCATGGGGTACGCGATCCGCAACGCGCTCACTCGCGCCTGGGGCTGCCGTTAGGCGACCAAAGCGGCTCCCGGTTCCGGCTCATGGGCTGGATGCCGGGAATGTCCTTGATCGTGCGCAGCATGTTCACGGTGGTGCAGCGCGTCGAACCGACCGCCCCCTGTTCCGGCCGACGAACTCGTGCTCGAAGCTGCTGTAACGGAAGGCGGCGTCGATCGTGACATTCAATCGGCGGGATTTCGGCCAAGCGCCCGCGAGATTCGGAATACGCCTGATGCGCCGCGAGGGCGGCGAACCCCGCGGCCGGACGACAAGATTCGCCGGACTGGCTAGATCAGGCGCAATCCAGCTTCGCAGCGGACGGCCGGCGCGAGACGCGGGTTATCGAACTGCCGGTTGAACCGGCGAGCCGCTGCGCGCGCGGGGCGTTCGGCGATGCTGTCGAAAGCCGGATTGGCTCGTTATGAATCCGGGGAGGTTCGGTCCGGCCGAGGCCGCTGCAGCGCGGCCGGGCGACGCAAAGGCGGGTCGATGGTTGCGATGCGGGCACATTTGTTATCCGGTCCGAAGCGGGGCGCCGCAGGCGCGACAACCCCGGCGCGCGTACCGGTGGACCACAATCTTCTCGTGATGCGGCGCGACGAAACAGCCGCCGGCGCGCCTAAGGAAAAGGCGCTTTATCTCGACCATCCGACCGTCTCGCGCTGCCATGCGCGCTTCGTTCTGCGCATGGGAACGATGTGCATCGAGGATCTCGGCAGCACCAACGGCACCTGGGTGAACAGCGAACAGATTTCCCACGCGACCGCGCTGAAGCCCGGCGATCACATCTCGATCGGAACGTTCATCCTCACCTATGACGGCTCTCACGTCGAAATCCGCAGCCACGCCCAGGGCGCCGTGCTCGGCGCCTATGCGGTCTGCAAGCAGGTGCGGGAGAGGGCGCCGCTCTATCTCCTGCGCAACGTCACCCTCGAGCTGCCGCCGCGCGAGCTCGTCTGCGTGATCGGCGCGAGCGGTTCGGGCAAGACCACGCTGATGAACGTCATGTCCGGGCGGAACAAGCCGAGCAGCGGCACGGTGAAGCTCGGGCGCTTCGACGTGCACGAATGTTTCTCGTTGCTGAAGCAGGACATCGCCTATGTGCCGCAGAGCGATCCGCTGCACGAGTTTCTCACGCTCCGCCAGGCGCTCGCCTATTCGGCGCGGCTCAGGCTGCCCGCCGACATGTCGGTCCAGGCGCGCGATCTCATCATTGCCGATGCGGCGCAAAGCGTCGGCCTCGAGCAACGGCTCAACGCGAAAATCTCCACGCTCAGCGGCGGCGAACGCAAGCGCGCGAGCCTTGCGACCGAAATCCTGAGCCGGCCCAATCTCCTGTTCCTCGACGAAGTCACAAGCGGGCTCGACGAATCCACCGACCGCGAGATCATGCAGCTCCTGAAGCAGCTGGTCGGCCGCGGCATGACGATTGTCTGCGTCACCCATACGCTCGCCAATATCGAGGACGTCGCCGACGCAATCATCGTGATGGGCGAAGGCGGGCTTGTCACCTTCTGCGGCAGCCCCGTGCAGCTACGTGCCTTTTTCGGTATTCGCCAGCTCGGCCAGGTGTTCGAGACGCTCGCGCGCGAGGGCGCGCAGACCTGGCATGAGCGCTTCGAAAGCGCCTTCCGCGTCCGGGCCCGCGCCCCTGCGCAGCATCACGGCGAGCCGCCGCAGCGCGGCCACGGCTCCTTCCTCGCGCGCGGCCGTGACGCCCTGCGCCAATTCGCCATTCTGACCGCCCGCAACCTGTCTCTGGTCTGGGGCGACCGGCGCACGCTGACCATGGCGGGACTGCAATCGCTGATCGTCGGCGCGCTGCTCGGCTTTGCCTTCGCCGATTTCGGCAAGGGCCTCGAGGTGGGAAGCTCGAAAGTGTCTTTCCTGGTGGTGCTCGGAATTACCTGCATCTGGATCGGCTGCGCGGGGGCGGCGAAGGCCATCGTCGGCGAACTGCCGATCTACCTGCGCGAGCGCGACATCAATCTTTCGACGCTTGCTTTCGTGCTCTCCAAATTCCTGGTGACGTCGCTCTTCGCGGTCTGTCAGGTGCTGCTGCTGATCGGCGTGTCGAGCCTTTTCGTGCAGGAGATTCCGGGCGCGTGGTGGGAGCAGTTCCTGCTCGCCGCGCTCGCCGCGGTGAACGGCGTGGCCATCGGCCTCATCATTTCCGCCGTGAGCAACAGCCGCGACCAGGCCGCCGTCGTGGTGCCGCTGGCGCTCGCCCCCCAGCTCATTTTCGGCAGCGGCATGGTCTCCAACCTGTCGGTGGCCGGCGAATGGATGGCGAAGCTCCTTATCGGCGCCTACTGGTCGCGCAAGGCGATGACCGCGGCGCTCATTGCCCATGAACACGGCATCATGAAGATCGATCCCGTCGCCGCCCGTCTGGTGCCTGTCACGGCGCCGGCGCTCGGCGGTTCGATCGCGGCGCTGCTGCTCCAGACGCTTGCCTGGCTCGCGATCACGATGCTCATCATGCATGTGCGGCACGGCAGGAAGGGCGGGTAAACTCCGCCGCAGGCGACAACTCTCGCCTACAGGTACCACACAAGCACGTAAGCCGCCGCCGCCACGGCGGAGACCGCGACGACGACCCATCGGGAACCCGCGACCCCGGACCCAACCCTGGTCTGCCGACCGTGCGAATTTTTTCCCTTGTCCATGCCGTCCGCGGCAAAATGAAAATTCAATGCGGGCATGCGTCACCTGTACGCCAGTACAATCCGCCCCCCACGGGGCCGTTGCGAACCAATTAGCATAACGAACTCTCAAGCGATGTAGGGGAAAAGCCCGATACGCGTGAATTCTTCTTTAGCTACAATTTGCAGCAGTTCATCCATTCTCCTGCCGGGTGAACGCAAGCACTTGAACAGGAATTTTCCCTTGTCGTGCCGAAGGCGCTGACGCCGGGGCTGCACCCGACGCTGTTTCATAACAACCTTGGCTGGACGGGTCACGATCCTGTCGCCGGTCTGCTGCAGGGAACCGGGCACTTGCCGATGGCGCAGGCGGCCTGATCTTCGCCGCGTTGCTGCAGGGATCGGCGGCCCGGCCGGTCACGCTGCGACTGTTCCTGTTCTGGATGGCCTATCAGGGCTTCTTCCTCGCCCTGCCCCAGGTCGTGGTCGGAGCATTCAATTCCGCCCATGACGTCGGCATGGCGATGGAATATCTCCTGCTGTCCGCGGGCGAGAAGCAGACGGCGCCGCATTCCACCGGAACTTTTTGCCTGACGCGCGTCCGCGCGGTCCCGGACCGGCGCGAAGGGGTGACGTACCTCCACCGGCCGGCGCATGATCCGGCTGCGGGATTCGAAGGAGACGCGCGCATGATGACGACCTATCCGGCGGGCTCGCCTGCCGACGGTGCCGTCTGGATCGATCTCTTCGAACCGGGCGAGGACGAACGCTCGAAAGCCTCCGCCATCTGCGGCGTCGAAGTTCCCTCGCGGGGCGCGCTGGAGGAGATCGAAGCCTCGAGCCGGCTGCGTGCGATGGGCGACGCGCTCATCCTCAGCATGCCCATCGCCTCGAAATCCGCCTCGGGCGACGCGATACCGACGCCGCTCGGCTTCGTGCTGACGCCGAAGCTGCTGGTCACCGTCCGCTATGCCGAGCTGCATGCGATCAAGCCGGCGCTCGGCCATCTGCAGGCGAACGGACGTTCGTCAAGCGTCGAGATGTTTGCTTTGCTCGTCGAGGCGATGGTCGATTATTCCGCCGACCTTCTCGAGCAGCTATCGGCGAAGCTGAACGGCATCTCCCTGCGCGTGTTCCGGCGCAGCGCGCAGGAGAGCCGGCGCAACGTCGCGCGCTCCAACCGCGCGCTGAAGGAGACGTTGCTCGAAATCGGGGAGACCGGCCACCGGCTCAGCTACATCCGCGACAGCATTCTCGGCCTGCAGCGCATCGCGCCTTTTGCCGCCGAGAATGCAAAGGGCTGGCTCGGCGAGCCGGTGCAGGCACGGCTGAAGATCGTGGGTCAGGATCTGCAGTCGCTTGCCGATTTCGAGGTGCATCTCACCGACAAGATGCAGTTCCTGCTCGACGCGGTGCTGGGCTTCATCAACACCGAGCAGAACGACATCTTCAAGGTGCTGACCATCGTCTCCGTGGTCGGCATCCCGCCGACGCTGATCGCCAGCATGTACGGAATGAATTTCGACACCATCCAGGAATATCACTGGCGCTACGGCTATGAATGGGGACTGTCCCTGATCGTCCTCTCCGCCGTCCTGCCGACCGCATGGTTCAAATGGCGGGGGTGGTGGTGAGGGGTGAATACGGTTCCTCTCGCGGCAGATGATGGCACCGATCATGGCTCGCGCGGATCGAGCGGCGCCTCTTGGCCTATGGTTCCCGGCACGGAAGAATAAAGTCTTCCTGGAAATGTGGGGGAAAATCAGATGGGATGCAAAACAGTCGCGGCGAACCTGGCGCTCTCGGCCGCCATGGCGATGTCGCTCGCGCTGCCGGCCATGGCGGGCGAAAGCGTGTTGTACGGTTTCAGCGAGGCGAACGGGGTGCCGGAGGCCCGGCTCCTGCTGAAGGGCGGCGCCCTGTACGGCACGGTTACATCCGGGGGCAGCGGGTCCTATGGAAGCGTGTTCGAGCTGCAGAATTCCGGCGGCACCCGGCAGGAGACGACCTTGTTTAGCTTCGACGGCAGCGATGGCCAGGATCCGCTGGCCGGGCTGACCGCGGGCAAGGGCGGCGTGCTCTACGGCACCAGCGGGACCGGCGGAGCCGACCAGGGCGGCACGGTCTTCATGCTGAAGAAGTCGGGCAAGAAGGGCTGGACGGAGCAGACGATCTGGAATTTCGCCACTTATGACCAGCAGCCCAATTGCGATCTGGTGGTGGATTCAACCGGTGCCATCTACGGCACCACCGTCCAGGGCGGCGCCTATGGCTACGGCACCGTCTTCGAACTGACGCAATCGGGCGGCGTGTGGACCGAGACTGCTTCACAACTTCGACCCGAACGGGGCCGAGGGCTTGCTGCCTTTCAGCGATGTTCTTTATGGCACAACGACTTATGGCGGGACCCATGATGAAGGCACGGTCTTCTCGCTGAGCCGAGCGGGGCATGCATGGACGGAAAGCGTTCTCGCCAACTTCCCGGATGCCAACGGAGACGGCACCTATCCGTATGCGGGCGTCATCGAAGACAAAAGCACCGGCACGCTCTACGGAACCACGGCTGTGGGCGGCGCGGACGGCCGGGGGACAGTTTACCAGGTGACGCCGTAGCCGAGACCGGCGCGCCCTTATTGTCGCGAATCATGCCTCGTCCCGGGGAACGCTTCGGTGCGGGTTGCGCGGTTGCTTCCCGTTCCAGATCAGCTGCCAGATCAGGACCGCGAGGCCGACGCCGGTCGCGAGGCCGGCGAGCGACGAATAGACGTAACCGAGCGGCGACAGCGCGCGGGTTGTTTGTTCTTTGCCCATCGTTGTCTGCTTTCGCTCCAGGGCGGCCGCGGATACCTTACTGAAGGGTCCAGCGGTATCTGAGGTTCTCGCCGCCGGAGAGGCTGTCGAGATGGCCGGCCACGAGATGTTCGAGCAGGACGGCCTGGGTGTCGGAGTTCGCGACCAGGGTGATGTCGAGAAAGTCGCTGCCGGCGATCAGTTCGAAGCGGGCGCCCGGAAGCGGAATCACGGCGTGTCTGTCGTCGAAAACGAGGCCGGGAAAGTCACGCACCCATTCCCGGCTCAGCCGGACCAGGTAATCGCTGGCATGTGCGGTCTGCACGCGGGCATGCGAGGTCATCATGTGAAGTTCTCCTTGTGGATGTGCAGTCCCGACGGAATGAGCGCGAAAGCCAGGTCGAGGAGCAGCGCGAGCGCGAGCAGCGAGGGCTGGTCGGCAAACTGGGCCGCCCGCGACCAGACGCGCGCGGCCAGCGTGGCGAAGGCAGGCCCGGCGGCGGCACGTGGGGACAGGGTGGGGGGCGCGGCGCCGCCGCCCGGGACCATGGCCATCCGGCTCGTCAATACAGAGGTTGGGGCGGAGTTTGACATCTGTAGTGTACAGTATGGTCTGGAGTTGCAAATGCGTATTTAGGTTGCCATATGAGGCTCGTCAAGGCAGAACCGTACCGTACGGTCATGCCGGAATCGCAGGACGGCCATGCAGAACGAAGCGGAAGAAACCCGCCCCAAGGGCGCACGCGACGAAAAGCGGGAAGCCATCGTGCGGACCGCGCTCGAGGCCTTCCTGGCCGAGGGCTATGCGGAGACCTCCATGTCGAGCGTGGCTGCCAAGGTCGGCGGTTCGAAGGCGACCCTCTACAATTACTTCAAATCCAAGGAGGAGCTGTTCGCCGCCGTCGTCGAGCGCAAATGCGAGCAGATCCGCAAGCTCCTGAACGAGGCCGAGATCGAGGGCGGCGGCGACCTGAAGGCGACACTGACGAATTTCGGCGAACATTTCGTCGCACTGCTGCTGAGCGACGATTCGATCGGAACCTTCCGCCTGGCCACGGCGGAGGCCGCGCGGTTTCCGGAGATCGGCCGGGCGATCTACAATTCCGGCGTCCGCCAGAACCAGCACCGCGTGACCGAGCTGCTGGAGCATGCCAGGGACGCAGGCCGGCTCAGAAGCGATGCCGACGTCACCTGCGCCGCCGAGCAGTTCCTCGATCTCTGCCTCACCGGTCTTCACCGCCGCCGGCTCTGGAACGTGACGCCCTGCCCCTCGCGCGAAGAGATCCGCGCCAATGTCGAACGCGCGGTCACAACCTTCATGCGCGCCTTCGCGGTTTGAACGCGGGGGCATGCTGCAGCGCGGTTGTTTCATGTGAAACAATCGTCAGCATTTTGTTTCGTGGAGAGCTCATCCCGTGAAGGCCGTCGCAATCGCGAGAAAATCCGCCAAGGCGCCAAGACGCCAAAAAAACAATCACTATGGAACCATTGATACAGGCGGAAACAAGCATTGCCACAACCACCATGGAGGCTGTGAAGTTTGGATCTCGCGCGGCGAAGTTTTCCTCCCCTGCGCCTAGACTTTCCTCCACCACGCTTGCGCGGGGGAGGAAACTGCTGCGATCACCGAAAAAGGGGATTTACAGGCGGCGCGCCTGTTATGCGCCTCTTCGGCGGGGGAAAATCATTTCTGCCAAGCCGCTGGAATGATTGCGGAAAAGCGGAATGTTCGCACCCGAACACCGCCGATTTGCGAAAATCGCCTGTATTTGCCTGTTAAACAGGGGGATCGGGCCCGCCTTGCATGGCAGGGCCGGCGCTGCTACCTCCGCGCGCTTCATGAGCGGCACGGCCACACTGAAACCCCACTCCCCGGCGCGCGAGGCGGCGCGGCGGCGGAGCTTTGCCATCATTTCCCATCCCGACGCGGGCAAGACGACGCTGACGGAGCATCTGCTCCTGCTCGGCGGGGCGATCCGGATGGCGGGGCAGGTGAAGGCGCGGGGCGAGGCCAGGCGCGCGCGCTCGGACTGGATGAAGATCGAGCAGGAGCGCGGCATCTCGGTGACGAGCGCGGTGATGACCTTCGAATACGAGGGCCGCGTATTCAACCTGCTCGACACGCCGGGCCATGAGGATTTCAGCGAGGACACCTATCGCACGCTGACAGCGGCCGATTCTGCCGTGATGGTGATCGACGCGGCGCGCGGCATCGAGAGCCAGACGCGCAAGCTGTTCGAAGTCTGCCGGCTGCGCGACATCCCGATCATGACTTTCATCAACAAGATGGACCGCGAGGCGCGCGACGCTTTCGAGCTGATGGACGAGATTTCCGACCAGCTGCAGCTTCATTGCGCGCCGATGGTGTGGCCCGCGGGCATGGGGCTGAATTTCCGCGGCGTTCATGATCTGACGCGCGACGATTTCATCCGCTTTCCCTCGGGCGGGCGCATCCGCCGCGCGGCGCTTGAAGAAGTCCTTTCATCGGAAGAACACGCGAAGCTTGAGGAAGACATCGCGCTGGCGCGCGGCGCCTGCCCGAACTTCGATGCGGACACCTACCGCACGGGCCATCTGACGCCCGTGTTCTTCGGCAGCGCGCTCAAGAATTTCGGCGTGCGCGAATTGCTGGACGCGCTGGCGGAATTTGCACCGGCGCCGCGCGCGCAGGAATCGCGCACGCGCCTCGTCAGCCCGGCCGACGATGAGGTGACGGGATTCGTGTTCAAGGTGCAGGCGAACATGGACCCCAACCATCGCGACCGGGTCGCGTTTCTGCGTCTTTGTTCGGGCGAATTCCGGCGCGGCATGAAGCTCAAGCAATCGGGCACCGGCAAAACGTTGGGCGTGCACAATCCCATCCTGTTCTTCGCGCAGGAGCGGGAGACGGTGGACGAAGCGTGGCCCGGCGATGTGATCGGCATTCCCAATCACGGCGTGCTCAGGGTCGGCGACACGCTCTCGGAATCGGGCCAGGTCGTGTTCACGGGAATTCCGAATTTCGCCCCGGAGATTCTGCGCCGCGTGCGGCTGGGCGATCCGATGCGGCAGAAGCATCTGGCGCGCGCGCTCGAAAGCCTCGCCGAAGAGGGCGTGATCCAGGTGTTTCGCCCTGTTCTGGGCGCGCAATGGATCGTGGGCGTGGTGGGCGCGCTGCAGCTCGACGTGCTGAAGAGCCGGCTGTGCGTCGAATATGGGCTCGATACGGATCTCGAAGCCTCTCCTTACGACACCGCGCGATGGATATCCGGACCGCCGGCGGAGATGGAAAAATTCATCTCCTTCTATCGCGGCCAGATGGCGGAAGACCGCGACCGCGCGCCGGTGTTTCTGGCGAAGAGCGAATGGGAGCTCGGCTACGTCACGCCGAAATTCCCCTCGATCGCCTTCGCGAAAACCCGCGAGCGTGCCGACGTGCATGCGGAGATGTGAGGAAGAAAGTTGTTAACGCGGAGGGCGCGGGGGTTTCGCGGTGGACGCGGAGAAAATATTGCGCGCTTCGCGCGCCGTTATTACCCCGCGTCCTCTGCGCATCCTCCGCGCCCTCCGCGTTGAAATCTTCCTTGCTCAGCCGTTCGACGCTGGCCGCAAAATGAAGCCCGCATTTTCGAGGGCGGTACGGATTTCGCGCGCGTGGCCGGCATCGCGGGCTTCGATGGTGAGGCCGAGATCGGCGGATTTCGCCGACATGTCGGTGAGCATGCGGTTGTGGGAGACTTCGAGAATATTGCCGCCGGTTTCGCTCACCACGGCAGCGATGCGGGCAAGCAGCCCCGGCCGGTCTTCAATCTTCACGACGAGCGAGAGAATGCGCCCCTCGCGCGACAACTCGCGAAGAATGACATTCGAGAGCATCCGCATTTCGATATTGCCGCCGGAAATGATGACTCCCACCTTCCGTCCCCGGAAGATATCCGGGTTGCCGAGCACGGCCGCGAGCGCCGTCGCGCCCGCGCCTTCGGCGACGGTCTTTTCCACTTCCAGCAATGTAACAATGGCGCTCTCGATCTGATCCTCGCGGACGAGCAGAATGTCTTTCGCGTAGGCGGCCAGCACGCGGCGCGCGAAATTCCCCGCTTTCTTCACGGCGATGCCTTCCGCGATCGTCTGCACCGAACAGGGCAATGACGCGCCCTTGAGCACATCGTACATCGACGGGCAGACTTCCGCTTCGGCGCCGTAAATCTCGATGCCCGGCTTCAGCGCCTTGGCGCCGAGCGCGATGCCGGAAATCAGTCCGCCGCCACCGATCGGCGCGACAATCGCATCCAGTTCCGGCGCGGCATCCAGAAGCTCGAGCGCGACCGTTCCCTGGCCCGCCACAACCCTCGCATCCTCATAAGGGTGGATGAAGGCGAGATGCTCCTCGGTGGCGATCTTCTGCGCCCGCTCGAAAGCCTGTTCGAGCGTGACGCCGTACAACACCACGCGGGCACCGAAGTTCTTCGTATGTTTGATCTTGTTGTAGGGCGTGCCCTCCGGCATCACGATCGTCGCCGGAATGCCGAGCCGGCCTGCGTGATAGGCGACACCCTGCGCGTGATTGCCCGCCGACATGGCGGCGACACCGTGGCGGCGCTCTTCCTGCGAAAGCGACAGCAACTTGTTGAGCGCGCCGCGCTCCTTGAAGGAGGAGGTGAAATGCAGATTCTCGAATTTGAGATGGATGTCGCAGCCGGCCATCTCCGAGAGCGTGCGCGACCAGTGGCTGGGCGTGCGCGCGACTGGGCCTTTGATGCGTTCCGCCGCTTCGCGGATGTCGTCGAGCGTGACCTCGGGGAATGTCGGCGCGGCGCCGGGCGATCCGTCCATCGTTCCCGTCCTCTTTGCGGTGGTTCGCGGGTTTGCGGCTGGTAGCAGCGGAGGGATTTGAACCCCCGACCAAGGGATTATGATTCCCCTGCTCTACCACTGAGCTACGCTGCCGGCCTAAGGCGGGCGATGTAAGGTGGGGTCCAAACCCCTGTCAAGGCGCAAAGACGACGGGCGCAAGGGCGGTTCGAAGACCGTTGACATGTGTCACCCATGGGCACAGGTTGACCTACATGGAAAAGACCCAAGTTTACCTTCGGAGCGACGAACTGGACGCCGTCCGCAAGGCGGCCGCGCGGTCCGGGCGCAGCGTGGCCGACGTGATCCGGGAGGCCGTCCGAAAGGTCGTACTTCGGCCCGAAAGTACCGGGCCGGTCGCGATCTGGGACGGCGAGCCGAGGCGAAATTCGCTGGAGCATGACAGCGTTCACGACGAACCCTGATGCAATTTGGCGAGAGTGTCTTCGTCGACAGCGGCGCCTGGATCGCGCTCGCGCTATCGAGAGATCCGCTGCACCAGCGGGCGCGAGAACAGTGGGATCTGTTGTGCGGCAGCGGTGCCAAACTTCACACCTCCGTTCCCGTCATCATCGAGACATTCACATTCCTTGAGCGCAACGCCAACCGCGATGTGGCGCTCATCTGGAAGGATTCGATCGGCAAGCCTGGCACGGTGAAAGTCCTTCCGTGCGAATTGCGCGACCTCGAACAATGCTGGGAATACTTCCGGCGCGGCGATTATCACAAGCTTTCGGCGGTCGACGCGACGAGTTTCGTCATCATGAAGCGCTCAAAAATTCGCATCGCTTATACTTTCGACCATCACTTTGCCGTTGCCGGATTCCGGTTTGTAACATGAGGGTGATATCATCAGTGGCCGCGTCAGTTGGGCAGAGGGAAGCCGTGGCGCGCGCTTGCCCCTCCGGCGCATCGCTGCGCTCGCGCCACCTCCCCCGCGAAGAGCGGGGGAGGAAAGTCAGGTGCGAGCTACGTCCCAAACCGGAAGTGCATCACGTCGCCGTCGCGGACGATGTAGTCCTTGCCTTCGAGGCGCATGCGGCCGGCATCGCGGGCGCCGGCTTCGCCGCCGAGAGTCACATAATCCTCATAGGCGATGGTCTCGGCGCGGATGAAGCCTTTCTCGAAATCGGTGTGGATGACACCGGCGGCCTGCGGCGCGCGCGCGCCTTTCGTCACCGTCCAGGCGCGCGATTCCTTCGGGCCGGCGGTGAAGAAGGTGATGAGGCCCAGAAGCGCATAGCCGGCGTGAATCAGGCGATCCAGCCCCGGCTCATCAAGTCCGATATGCGCCAGAAACTCGGTGCGCTCGCCCGGGGGAAGCTGAGCGATTTCCTCCTCGATGCGGGCGGAGATGGCGACACAAGCCGCCCCTTCGCGCCGGGCCTTCTCCTCGACGGCGGCCGAGAACGCGTTGCCCGTCGCGGCGGACTGTTCGTCCACATTGCAGACATAGAGCACGGGCTTCTCAGTCATCAGGCCGAGCTGGCGGTAAGACTCGCGCTCCTCATCGGAAAGTTCCGCAAGCCGCGCGGGCTTCCCTTCGCGCAGGAGCGAAAGCGCCTTCGACATCAGCGCGAATTGTTCCTTTGCCTCCTTGTCGCCGGCCTTCGCCTTTTTCTCGACCGGAATGACACGCCGCTCGAGACTCTCGAGATCGGCAAGCATCAGTTCCGTCTCGACGGTTTCCGCATCGCCGACGGGATCGATGCGCCCCTCGACATGGGTCACGTCGGAGTCCTCGAAGCAGCGCAGCACATGCGCGATCGCATCGACTTCGCGGATAGTGGCGAGGAACTGGTTGCCGAGGCCTTCGCCCTTCGAGGCGCCGCGCACCAGGCCGGCGATATCGACGAAGGCAATGCGCGTGGGCACGATCTCGGCAGAGCGAGCCAGCGCCGCCAGTTTCTCCAGCCGCCCATCCGGCACCGCCACCTCGCCGACATTGGGCTCGATGGTGCAGAAGGGATAGTTCGCCGCCTGTGCGGCGGCCGTCTGCGTCAGCGCATTGAAGAGCGTCGACTTGCCGACATTGGGCAGGCCGACAATGCCGCATTTGAATCCCATCACCCGTCCTTTTGGGGAAGTGGCTTGTTCGCCGGCGGCTTCAGCATCACCGCCACCTTGTTCATGAAGCCCGCATCATCGTCGCGGGCAAGCCAGGGCGCGGCTTCGGCGATGGCGGAAAGCAGCGGCACCAGCCATTCTTCCTCGGCCTTCGAAAAATTGTTCAGCACATGGGAGATCACGCGCGATTTCGTGCCCGGATGGCCCACGCCGATGCGCAGCCGGCGATAGTCCGGCCCGAGCGTGGCGGTGATGGATCGCAATCCGTTGTTGCCCGCATCGCCGCCACCCGTCTTCATCTTCAGCTTCGCCGCGGCAAGATCGATCTCGTCGTGCATCACGACCAGCGCCGATGGCGGCAGCTTGTAGAACCGCAGCGCGGCGCCAACCGCAATGCCGCTCTCGTTCATGTAGGTCATCGGCTTGAGGAGATAGGTCTTGCGCGCCGCGAGCGAGCCTTCCGAAATCAGGCCCTGAAAGCGCGCGCGCCAGGGCGCGAAACCGTAGCTCGCCTGGATCACGTCCACGGCCATGAAGCCGACGTTGTGGCGGTTGCGCGCATATTCGGCGCCGGGGTTTCCGAGCCCCGCGACCAGAAGCGGCGTATCGGACATGGCCGGTTCGACGGCCCGAACGCCGTCCTATTTTTTCTCCGGCTTTGCGGGCGGCGCGCCACCGGCCTTCGCCGGCGCGGCAGCTCCCGCCTTCGCCGGCGCAGCGGCACCCGCCGCCGGCGCAGCGGCACCCGCAGGTGCGGCACCCGCCGCCGGCGCTTCAGCCTCTGCAGCACCGCCGCCAGCCTTCGCAGCAGCAGCGGCAGCGCGCTGCTCTTCGATAACGCTGGTCGGCGCCACAATCGAGGCAACCGTGAAGTCACGTTCCCGCAAGGTCGGCTTCACGCCTTCGGGCAGCGTGAAATCGTCCAGATGCAGCGATCCGTGAATGTCGAGCGCGGACAGGTCGCCCTCGATGAATTCGGGAATGTTCTCGGCCGGGCAGAGCAATTTCACCTCATGCCGCACGATGTTGAGCACGCCGCCGCGCTTGATTCCCGGCGAGTTCTCCTGGCCCTTGAAGCGGACGGGAATATCGAGATTCACGCGCGCGCCCTCTGGCAGACGCAGGAAATCCACGTGTACCGGCCGGTCGTTGACGGGGTCGGTCTGCACGGCCCTCGGGATCACCCGCAGCTTGCTGTCCGCCATCGCCAGAAGAAACGGCGTCGTCAGGAACGTCGCCTTGGCCACGTGGCGTTCGAGCGTGCGAAAATCGACCGAAACCAGCTCGGGCGAATCCTTGCCCCCGTAGACGATCCCCGGCACGCGCCCCTTGCTGCGGGTGCGGAAAGCGTGACCTTTTCCCGTGCCCTCGCGCGGCTCCGCGCCCAGTTCCTGCAATTCGCGCATGTCGGAATCCCTTGAAATCCGGCCGCGGGCAAGGTCCCACCCCGGAAAGCCGGGCTATGTAGCGGAAGCCGGTTGCCAAAGCAACAGCGGCGGGGGCTCTCCAAAACAGCCCACGCCGAGCCGGGGGACGCGGAGGAAACCTGTCCACAATGAGGCGGTGAGGCAGCGAGAAAAAAATGGCGCGCGAATGCGCGCAATTACACCTCACAGTCTCTCGGCCTCATTGTTGGTCTTCGCTGTCCTCCGCAACTCTGCGCTCCGCGTGCTTCATTTACCTTTCATAAGCGCCGATATCGACTGCACTGTTTTTCACACGCCTGTTTCCCAGGAAGTCGCTTGTACCGATGATGCTTTCGTCGAGCACCTCACCGGCGCCGATGGCGGGCGACGTGCGCGCAATGTCGAGATCGGGCTTGTTGAGGTTTACGAAGTGGGGATCCGAGAAGGGCGGCGAGTGGCGGTCCTGCCCGCTGGCGCTGCGGTAGTTCTCGTAGCCGACATAGCGCGCCCGCTGCCACACGAAAACGGCTTTGCGCGCCTTGGCGAAATAGAGATTGTAATCGAGCGCCGCGGGATGGGGCGTGCTCGCGGTGAAATCATTCACCAGCAACCCCTGTGGGCCGGCGTAGGCGATATTGTTGATATATCTGTTGTGCGTCGCGTGGAACTGGATCTGGAATTCGCCGCTGCCCGTCCGCTTGGTGTCGTTGCTCCAGAGCGTGTTGTTCGCGACGATGCAGTGATCGGTGCCGCCGACCCTGCTTGCGTAACCGCCGATGGAAAACCCCGCGCTGTTGCCGGAGTAGACGACATTGTTGCGGGCGATCACCTCGCTCGTATCGTGGTCCTTGTGCTCGCTTGCCAGCTCGATGCCGAGATCGTCATTGTGAACGAGGTTCTGTTCGATGACGATGTTGCGGCCGCCGTCCACATAGATGCCGTCCGACTCATATTGCCGGCCGTAATCGGGATTGCCGTAGGACGTGACATTGTAGACCGTGTTGCCACGGATCTCGCCGTGGCGCGCCTGGTCGTATTTGGGATCTGGCGAGACGCGCTCGAAGCCGATCGCGCCGATGCCGATGTTGTCGTCGTCATGGACGACATTGCTCACCACCGCGAAGTCCTTGACGTTGCCGTCGAGCGACAGCGTCTCGCTGCAGCCGGTCTTCATGCGGTAGAGCTCGTTGCCGCTGATCGCGAGACCTTCGATCGCCTGGGGCGCCCTGGTACCGTAAACCGTGAGCCCGAAGGCGTCCGAGCCGCACTCGCGCGGATTTGTCTTCGCCGTGGTCTGGATGTCGTGAATGATGTTGTTGACGATCTGATCGCCACGGCCCGCGCCCAGCACGTAGATGCCGATCGGCACGTCCTTCAGGCTCGCCGTTCTGTAGTTGCGCAGCTCAAAGCCCGTGACGATGACGTAGCTTACGTCCTTCAGCGTGAACAGCCCCCATTGTCCTCCCGGAATGTCGAGTCCTGTGCCGTCAAGCGTCGCCACCTCGCCGGGATAGCTTGCGAAAGTGATGTCGCCATGTGCGAGATCGCCGGAGACGTGAAAGTGGACATGCTCATGATAGACACCCTGGCGAACCAGCACCGTGTCGCCCGCCGCTGCGACGTCGGCCGCATGCTGCACCGTCGCCCAGGGCGCCTTGATGGAACCGTCGGTCGAATTTTTGCCGTCCGTTGCGACGTAATAGGTCGTGCCGGTCGGCGCCCGGGCGAGCAGGGTGATCGATGCCGTAGCGGAGGCGGCGCGTTCGGCTCTGGCGACGGCGGTCACAGTCACCAGGGCCGGATTGGGGATCTGTTCCGGCGGCATATAGAGCCCGGACGCGGACACGGTGCCGAATCCGGTCGCGCCGCCGTCGGCGTTGTTCACCTGCCAGATCACCCGCGTGTCGCGCGTTCCCGTCACGGTGGCGTCGAACTGCAGCGACTGCCCTTCCGACAGCTGCACATAGCCGGACGAAATGGTAACAGTCACGCGGGCTTTTGCCCCTGCGGTGGGCAGGAACGCGGCAAGGACCCAACAGAGCACCGGGCCGAGAAATCGAGGTGCGGGGCGCATGAGGTGCCACATCCCGTTTCGTTTGGACATTAACGAATTACCATATTCTGCGGCTGGAGGTTGAAAGTGCTTCGGCGCGTGGATAGGCTCCCATAATATTCTCGCGCCAGGATATCATGCATCTCGAAAAACGCGTGCTTGTGACCGGCGGGGCGGGGTTTCTGGGTTCCCATCTCTGCGAGCGGCTCGTCGAGCAGGGCGCCCATGTGCTCTGCGTCGACAACTTCTTCACCGGAGCGCATCAGAATGTCGTGGGGCTTGCCGGCCATCCGCATTTCGAGCTGATCCGCCATGACATCACCTTTCCGCTCTATGTGGAGGTGGACGAGATCTATAATCTGGCCTGCCCGGCTTCGCCGATCCACTATCAGCGCGATCCGGTTCAGACCACAAAAACGAGCGTCATCGGCGCCATCAACATGCTGGGCCTGGCCAAGCGCGTGAAGGCGCGCGTCTTCCAGGCCTCGACCTCCGAGGTCTATGGCGACCCGCAGATTCATCCGCAGACGGAAGTCTACTGGGGCAACGTCAATCCGATCGGGCCGCGCTCCTGCTATGATGAAGGCAAACGTTGCGCCGAGACGCTGTTCTTCGATTACCGGCGCCAGCACGGAATACCGATCAAGGTCTGCCGCATCTTCAACACCTACGGCCCTCGCATGCACCCCAACGACGGGCGCGTGGTCTCAAGCTTCATCGTGCAGGCGCTCACGGGACGCGACATCACGGTGTTCGGCGAAGGGCTGCAGACGCGTTCCTTCTGCTATGTGGACGATCTGATCTCCGGGTTCCTGGCGCTGATGGCCACACCCGCCGACGTGATCGGACCTGTCAATCTCGGCAATCCGGACGAGTTCACGATCATCCAGCTGGCCGAAAAAATCCTGGACATGACGGGCTCCTCCTCGAAAATCGTCCATCGCAGCCTGCCCCTCGATGACCCCAAGCAGCGCCAGCCCAACATCGACAGGGCAAAGGAGCTGCTGGGTTGGAAGCCAAGCATTCCGCTGGCCGAAGGGCTGAAACATACCATCGCGTATTTCGACCGTCTGCTCGCCGACCGCCGCGCCCGTGAAGTCGCCAATCTGCCCGGCTGAGGTTTGCGTTTGCAAGCGGAGTTGCGGATTACCGAAGGAGCCGTGGCGTGAACATTCTTGTAACCGGCGGAGCAGGCTACGTCGGCAGTCATGCGTGCAGTGCGCTCCGCAACGCCGGCTTCACGCCCGTCACCTACGACAATCTTTCGCGCGGTTTTCGCGCGCTCGTGCGCTATGGCCCCTTCGAGCAGGGCGACATTCTCGACGAGGCGCGATTGACCGCGGTGCTGAATCACTATCGGCCCGGCGCGGTCATGCATTTCGCGGCGCTGGCCTATGTGGGCGAATCCGTAACGGCGCCGCTCGATTACTATCGCAACAATTTCGCGGGCGCGCTGTCGCTGTTATCGGCGATGCGGGCGTGCGGCATCGATCGGTTCGTGTTTTCCAGCACCTGCGCGGTTTACGGCACGCCGGAAGCTCAGCCGATGGCCGAAACGCTTCCGCGGGCGCCCATCAACCCCTACGGCCGTTCCAAGCTCATGGTGGAGCAGGCCCTTGCCGACGCAAGCGCCGCGTATGGGTTCCGGTCGGTGTCGCTGCGGTATTTCAATGCCGGCGGCGCCCATCCGTCCCGTGAAATCGGGGAGCTTCACGAGCCGGAAACCCACCTGATCCCGCGCGCGCTCATGGCCGCGAACGGAGAAATCGATGCCATCGAGATATTCGGCACCGATTATCCGACGCCCGATGGCACCGCCATACGCGACTATATACATGTGTGCGACCTGGGGGACGCGCATGTATCGGCCCTGCGTTATCTGCAATCCGGCGGCGTAACAACGGCGCTCAACCTCGGAACCGGGCGCGGGTATTCGGTTCGCGAGGTCCTTGATGCCGTTGCCCGCGTGGCCGGAGTTCAGCCACCTTCCCGCAAGTCTGCCAGACGCCCTGGCGATCCAGCCATGCTGGTTGCCGACGGTGCCGCGGCGATGCGCGTATTGGACTTCGCGCCGAAATGGAACGATCTTGACGGGATCGTCGCCTCAGCCTGGGATTGGCACCGCAGTCACGCGCCCGGCCCGGGGAGCAGACGAGCCGGCGACGCGTCGCCGGCCCGGTAAACCTTCCTCGGAGACTCTACATGCCCGAGGTCGAACTGGCTGCCGGCATTGCATCCAGTTGATTGGCCGAAAGATTCGTAATCAGCGTGTTGCTGTTCCTGTCATAGCGCAATTGGCTGGCGCTTACCGATACGGTCTTGGCCTTACCGCCATTGTTGGAATTGAGCGAGATGTCGATGTCGGTCGGCTGTCCGTTGCCCGAAGTGTGGACATTGCTCACCTGCCCGACCTGTCGGCCGTTGGAGTCCTGAACCTGGGCGGAAGCCAGCGTCGTTTTCGCGTTCTGCACCTGCGTCAGCGACTCCGTTGCAGATGAGGTGGTCATCATGCCCGAATCGGCGGCATTCCCGTTCATCCCGCCGGCATTCAGCGGCGAGCCCGGGTTGTTGTTCTGATACGTCTGGGCCGGCGGCGAGTACCGGCTCTGGCCTTGCGCGAGGGCCGGCGTGATTGCCATCATCGCCAGCCCCGCCAAGGCCGCCAGACTGCTGGTACCAAGTGTTCTGCTTCTCCGTGTCATGTGCAGCTCCTGTCATGATTTGATCTGTTTGGGGCCCCGTCGAGGTAACGCGCCCCGAAAAGGCACGTTCCGGCGTCGGCCGCCCGGAGGAGGCCGGCGGCACTCAGACCAAACAAATGATGAATGATCCCGACGCGCTCAATCAAAAAGGCTTGAGACGCTCGCCTCGTTGTTGATCCGGCGCATGGCTTCGCCGAGCAGCGGCGCAATGGAAATCCGCCTGATGCTCGGGCATTTGCGCACTTCTTCCGTCGCCGCGATGGAATCGGTCACCACCACGGATTTCAGCCGCGACGACTGGATGCGGGCCACGGCGCCGCCCGACAGCACGCCGTGCGTCGCATAGGCGTAGACTTCCTCCGCGCCCTGTGCGATCAGCGCATCGGCGGCATTGCACATGGTACCGCCCGAATCGACAATGTCGTCCACGAGGAGACAGACGCGACCGCGCACATCGCCGATGATGTTCATCACTTCGGACTCGCCCGCGTGCTCGCGTCTTTTGTCGACAATGGCCAGATCCGCGCCCAGCCGCTTGGCCAGTCCGCGCGCACGCACCACGCCACCGACGTCGGGTGACACGATCATGAGCTGGCGGCCACCGAGATAATCCTGGATGTCGCGTAGGATGACCGGCTGGGCGTAGAGATTGTCCGTCGGAATGTCGAAGAAGCCCTGAATCTGCCCGGCATGGAGATCGACGGTCAGAACGCGGTGGGCACCCGCGCCGGTGATGAGATTGGCGACGAGCTTGGCCGAGATCGGCGTGCGCGGCCCGACTTTCCGATCCTGACGCGCATAGCCGAAATAGGGAATGACGGCGGTGATGCGCCGCGCGCTCGCGCGCCTCAGCGCATCGATGATGACGAGCAGTTCCATCAGGTTGTCGTTGGCGGGATAGCTCGTCGATTGCAGGACGAACATGTCTTCGCCGCGGACGTTTTCCTGCACTTCGACGAACACTTCCATGTCGGCGAAGCGACGCACCACGGCCCTGGTGAAGGGAAGCTTGAGGTGTTGCGCAATGGCCTCGGCAAGCGGACGGTTGGCGTTACCCGCAAGCAGCTTCATTCCCCGCGCACCGTTGATATCAATCATCCTTGGGCTCCGCTGCCGCGCGCGTGAAACTTTCGTGAATCCCCGCGGCCTTCTAGCAAGCGATCCCGGCAGGGTAAACCGATTCGTCTCAGACAAGCACGATTGCGGCGAGCTGACGACCGTAGTCCAGCTCGCCGCGATGGGTGGCGCGGCGAAAGCTGAAGAAGTTCGCGTCCTGCGAATAGGTGCAATGCGCGAGGTTCGAAACCTTGTCCACGCCCGCCTTTCGGAGCCTCGACTGCGCATAGGCTGGCAGGTCGAACTGCCAGTGACACTCCCGGGCCGAGGCGGCAAAGAAACGGCCGCTTTCCGCGTCATCTGCAATCACCTGCGCGCGCAGCTCGGGGCCAACCTCGTAGAATTCGCCTGATATGCAAGGACCGATCGCAGCCGCGATCCGTTCGCGCCGTGCTCCGAGCTTCTCCATACGGGCGACGGCGGATTCGACCACTCCCGCAAGCGCGCCTTTCCATCCGGCGTGGGCCGCGCCCACCACGCGCGCTTCGGCATCGGCGAGCAGGACGGAGGCGCAGTCCGCTGTGAGAATTCCGAGCGCAATGCCCGGAATAGCGGTGGCCATGGCGTCGGCTCTTGGCGACTGTCCCAATTCCCAGGCCCGCTCGACGGTCACGGCTTCGGCGCCATGAACCTGATAAAGCGTCGCCAGGCTGCAACCGCGCGGAGCGAGAGCTTCCAGCGCACGGCGCCTGTTTTCGATCACGTGCGCCCGGTCATCGCGCGAACCCGGACCGCAATTGAGCGAGGCGTAAAGCCCGGCCGAGACGCCCCCCTTGCGCCCGAAGAAGGCATGGCCAATTCCCCGCGCTGCTGCAAGATTGGCGGCCGCCAATTTCAGCATGGCTGGAACCCCGGCGGCTGCGGCGCATCGCGCGGAACGATGGCCATTGTCCTGAAAAGCGTCCCCATTTCCCGTTCCCCCGTCAATCGATCCACGGCGCAGGCAATTTCTTGCGCCCTGTCCGGATTTTCGGCGGCGAGCCGCGCCGCGCGCGTGTCGATGCCGAGCGCGCGCAGAAAATCTCGCTGCGGGACGGGTCCGTGGACCCGGGCGCCGGCATTCTGGGCCACGTTGGCAAGCGCACAAAAATCGACATGAGCCGACAGGTCGGTTTCGCCCGGCGCGTGGAGAACATCCACCTTGGCGTGGTGTGCGACTGCCTGGAGCGTGTCGCAGAAACCGCTGTTGGCATATCCGTAATCGATCAGGAGCGCGGCGCCCCCCTTCGCCGCGACGGTGGCCCCGACAGTTTCAGCCAACGCCTCGGCGGCTTGAGAAACCTCATAGATCGCGCCCAGCCCCGCTGGTCCGCGCGACGGCGCGACGGCCAGACGGGCGGGAACAGGTGCGAGCGCGAAAGCAAGCTCCCCCTTGGGCCCCAGCGCGAGCATGCGCTCGCACCAGCCCCGCTCCGTCGCCACGAACTGCCGGATCGGCAGCGCGTCAAAAAACTCATTCGCAACCAGAAACAGCGGGCGGTCGTGGGTGATCTCGTCCCATTGTCGCACCCACCGGATCGCGACATGCACATCACGCAGCCCTGCGCGCTGCAGGGCCTGGAGTGCGGGGCTCCCCTCCACCAGCACAACCTCGCTTTCGGCGAGGAATTCCGGCAGCCGCTTGAGCGCACGCAACGCATCCTGCATCAGCGTGCCGCGACCGGGGCCGAGTTCGACCAGGCGCGGCTGGGGCGGGCATCCCTGATCACGCCAGACCTGCCCGCACCAAAGACCTACAAGTTCGCCAAATATCTGGCTGATTTCCGGCGCGGTAACGAACGCGCCCTTGGCGCCGATCGATTCACGCGACGCGTAAAATCCGTGCTGCGGATCGTGAAGCGCCAGCGTCATGAACGTCGCGATCGACAGCGGGCCGTCCGTCCCGATCATGCGCGCCATCTTGCGCGCAAGTGCATTCATGCGCGCGCCTGCGCAAGGGGACGGCGAAACGCCAGCCAGAAAAGCACCGCCGCTGCGACCCACATGGGAATGCTGAGCGCCTGTCCGACGCTGAGCCAGCCCGGAAAGACCGTGTCGGAATCCCGGAAGATCTCCGCGATGTAGCGGAAAATCCCATAACAAGTGAAGAAAAGCGCGGCAAGCAGCCCCGGCCTGTCGTGCAGATGAAATACCCTCAGTCCGAGCTGCATGATCACGAACAGAAGAAGGCCCTCCATGCCTGCTTCGTAGAGCTGGCTCGGATGGCGGGGCAGCTGATCGGGTGCCCGCGGGAACACCATCGCCCAGGGGACATCGGTAACCTTTCCCCACAGCTCGCCATTGATGAAATTGGCAATGCGTCCGAAGAAAAGTCCGATCGGCGTGACGCTGGCGACCAGATCCCCGATCTTGAGAATGTCGAGCTTGCGGTGGCGGGTGAAAAGCCAGATGGCAATCGCGACCCCCACAAGACCGCCGTGAAAGGACATGCCGCCTTCCCAGGCAGCGATGATCTTGATCGGATCGGTCAGATAGCCGAGCGGCAAACCGGCACAGGCAGGCGAGGTGCCCCAAATGCCGCAGAAAAAAGTACCGTAGATCAGGACGTAACCAAGCCGGCCGCCCACAATGACGCCGAGCGTCGTCCACACGACGAGATCGCCGATATCATCTGCCGTGGCGGGTGGCCGGCCGCAAAACGTTGCCCCGGCCCACAGCGCGGGCGTCCGGATGAGCCGTACGAGATACCACCAGCCCAGCAGCAATCCGGCGATGTAGGAGAGCGCATACCAGCGGATGGCTAGCGGCCCCAGGTGGACGAGCACCGGGTCAATCTGCGGATAGGGAAGGACGGCTTCGATCATCGTGCCCGCGGGCGGAAAACCAAGTAGACGCTCTGCTTCACGCCGACGTGTCAAGGATGATTCGTCGTCACACTTGCCCCCGGGTCGCCGCCGCGTCCATAAGGAGCCCATATGCAGACAGACAACCCCCTGCTCGACGGCCTGGCGCGGCTCTTCACGGATGCCGCGGGCGCCGCGCAGAGCGTGCGCGCCGAGATCGACGTTTTCATGCGCCAGCGGCTCGAAAGTCTGGTGGCGGACATGGACTTCGTGCCGCGCGAGGAGTTCGAGGCCGTAAAGGCCATGGCGGCGAAGGCGCGCGGCGAGAACGAACGGCTCGAGGTTCGAATCGCGGCCCTTGAGGCGCTGCTTAAGCAACCGGCACAGCCGGCGGCAGCGCCACCCGTTTAAAGTTGTGAATGAGCCAAAGACCCCCAAGGACGGTGACGGGCAGACTCTTGTCGAACCACAAAATCTTGTGTCAGGTTCGATCCGACCTGCTTCGTTTTGCCGACACCAGCCAGGAGCGTGCGGATGAGCCTCGTCCAACAGGAACAGACAGCCGTTGAATTCCATCCGCTCGACATGCTCGAGCAGTCGGTTGAGGATCACGGCTGGCCGTTCGAGCGGAGCGGGCGCGACGAACTCAATCTCTCGGTCGCGGGCCGCTGGTGCGATCACCACTTCTGCTTCACCTGGCGGGAGGATCTGCAGTCCCTGCATTTGTCGTCCGCCTTCGACATGCGGGTGGAAAATGCACGGCGCACCGAGATGTCGGCCCTTCTCACCTACATCAACGCCAAGCTCTGGATCGGCCATTTCGACCTCTTTCGGGACGAAGGCGCGCTGGTGTTCCGGCATGCGATGATCTTTCCCGACGCCCGTGCCAGCGCTTCGCAGTGCGAGGCACTGCTTAACCTCGCAGTCGAAGCCTGCGAGCATTACTATCCCGCTTTCCAGTTCGTCCTGTGGGGCGGCAAGACTGCCGAAGAGGCGGTGGCGGCGGCCGTGCTCGAGTGTGCCGGCCAGGCCTGACCCGCGCGGTGCCGTCACCCTTCTGGTCGGTGCCGGCCGGATGGGAAGCGCCCTGCTGAAAGGGTGGGTCGCAAGCGGCATCGGGCCAATCGTGGCCGTCGAACCGAATCCCGACGCCGAGCTCAGGGCTTTCGCACGCCGTAGCGGAATTCGTCTTGCAAGACGGATCGAACGTACAGGCGCTATACGCGTCCGTGCGTGTGTGCTTGCGCTCAAGCCCCAAGTGCTGCGAACCGAAGCAGTCCATTTCCGGGAAATCGCCCAATCGGGCGCTGTGATGCTTTCGATCGCGGCGGGAACCAGTATCGCCGCACTTCGCAAAACCTGGGGCGGTGGCGCCTGCGTGATACGTGCAATGCCCAACACGCCAGGCTCCATCGGCAAGGGCATCTCGGCGCTCTACGCGCCGCGCGGTACCAGCTCAAAGGCACGTGCCTGCGCGGAGTCACTGGTGGCGGGAATAGGGCAGACGCTGTGGGTGAGCCAGGAGAATCTGATCGACGTGGTGACTGCCGTGTCAGGTTCCGGGCCGGCGTATGTTTTTCTCTTTGCAGAGTGCCTGGCCAGCGCGGGGCGCACCCAGGGCCTGCCCCCACACGTTGCGGGCCGCCTGGCCCGGGCCACAATCTCCGGCGCAGGCGCCTTGCTCGATTGCGACCCGCGCGGAACGCAGGAGCTGCGGCGCGACGTGACGAGCCCCGGTGGGACTACCGAAGCCGCGCTTGAGGTGCTGATGAAAAACCAGGCGCTTGGCAGACTGGTTAACGAAGCCGTATGTGCTGCCAAGGGGCGAGCGGCAGAATTGCGCGAGGAAGCCGAAACTCACCGCATAAGGTGACAGGGCGATGTCAAAACGGGACTCCGAGGCGCGTCTCTGCGCGGCGCTGGACAGGCTGCTTGCGAAGCAGGGCTGGCGCGAGTTGACGCTCGCATCGGTCGCCCAGGCCGCAAATCTTCCCTGGCCGGAGCTTCTCGCGCTCGCGCCCTCCAAGGCCGCGCTGGCAGGCGTGTTCCTGCGCCGCGATGCAAGGGAAGCGGCAGGCCGCTACAAACCCGAGCGGAATTCGCAAATCGCACGCGAACGCGTGTTCGACGTTTGCACGACCTGGTTCGAGGTCCAGCAGCCCCACAAAAAACCGATGCGGGAGTTCTACCGCGGAATCGCGAGGGACCCGCTGCTGCTCCTCTCGGCGCGCGGTCAAGTCATCGCGACGGCAGAATGGCTGCTCGCGCTCGCCGAGGCCGACCTGGGCAATTCAACCACGGCGCAGGCCATCGCGCTTGCGGGCATTCTCGTCCGCGCAATTCCCGTCTGGCTGAAAGACGATGATCAGATGGAAAAAACGATGGCGCAGCTCGACCGGGATTTGCGCCGCATGGAAAGCTTCCTGTGGCCACGCCCGAAGAGTGCTCAGCCTGAGCGGCCAGACGCGGGAGACGAGGATTCGGGGCTCAGACCGGCAGGCGAACCGCGGCGCGCAACCCGCCGAGGCGGCTCGAACCAAGCGTCAGCTCGCCGCCGTGGGCGCGCGCAATATCGCGCGCTATAGCAAGCCCCAGGCCCACCCCGCCGGTCTGGAGATTGCGTCCTTCATCGAGGCGATGGAACGGCCGGAACGCTTCTTCGCGCCGCTCCTCGGGAATTCCCGGACCATCATCGTCAACCAGGATCTCGACGAAGCGGCTGTTCTGCGCCAGCGCCACATCGACACGGTTGCCATGCTTGAGCGCGTTATCGATCAGATTGGTGGCGCAGCGCTTGAGCGCGTTGCGCTTGACCGCGAGCCAGACGCCGGCAGGTACGTCAATGCGTATGCGTTCGACACCGGCCGCGCGGGCATTTGCGGCGGCCAGCGCCGCCTCCGTCACCACCTCGCCGAGATCGGCAGCCTCGGCGTCCTCGCCCGGGTCACCGCGCGCGAACTGAAGATACTCGTCGAGCATGTGCTCCATTTCACGCACGTCCTGAAGCGGCGACGCGGTGTCGACGCCGTCCCCCATCATCGCGAGCTGCAGACGCAGACGGGTCAGGGGCGTCTTCAGGTCGTGACTCACGCCCGCGAGCATTTCGGTGCGCTGCTGCACGTAGCGCTCGATGCGAGCACGCATTGTAAGAAATGCCTGCGCCGCCTTGCGAACTTCCGTCGCCCCGGAAGGTTTGAAATCCGGCACGGCGCGGCCCTTGCCGAATGCGTCGGCGGCCGCCGCCAGCCGCTCGATCGGTTTCACCTGGTTGCGCAGAAACAGGATCGCCACGGCTATGAGGACGAGCGAAGAACCCACCATCCACAAAATGAAGATATCGGCATTCGAGGCCACGACCTGGTCGCGCGGGATCTCGATCTTCAGTACCCCGTCGTTTACCTGCACGCTCAGATCGACGGCGCTGCCGACCGCGTTCGATGTGAACGGATGGGCGGCGCCCAGCCGTGCCGCGAACACCGCATCCATCGCACGTTTGAGATCGCTGCTCGAATGCAGATAAGGCTTGCCGAGTCGGGCATCCGGCACGAGTGATATGCGGAATCCCAGCGAATGTGCGGCCATACCGAGCAACCTCGCCCGCGTCTGCCCGGCCGGATAGCTTTCCTCGATGTCCGTAAGAAAGGCAATGTCGCCAGCGACGCTGTGCGCCATGTGTCGTGTGACGATGTCGTAGTGACGGACAAAAAATGCATAGGTCACGATCCCCTGCAGCACCACCATCGGCGCCACGACGATGATGAGCGAACGACCGAACAGACCGCGCGGCGACATCCGCCTGAAGAAAAAGAACGGTCCGGGGCGCGGCATCAGAGATCAGTTCCCCTGGTCCGGGACGAGCACATAGCCCACCCCGCGAACGGTCTGAATGTAGAGCGGGAGTTTGGGATCTTCTTCGATCTTGCGTCGCAGCCGCGTGACCTGAACGTCGATCGAGCGCTCGAGCGCCCCCCCCAGGCGCGCGCAGAGATCCATGCGCGAAAACGGCCGACCCGCATTGCCGGCGAAGAGCTTGAGCAGCGCGGCTTCGGAACTTGTAAGACGCACGGGCCGCCCGTCGCGCTTGAGCTCACCGCGCGCGGGATCAAAAATGACTTTCCCCATCTTCACGATCCTGTGCGGCGCTGGTGACGGAACCGCCGTGCGCCGAAGCAACGCCGCACAGCGCAACAGGAGTTCGCGGGGTTCGAACGGCTTGGCCAGATAGTCGTCCGCCCCATTTTCCAGGCCCGCGATGCGATCCGCCGGTTCGTCACGGGCCGTCAGCATCAGGATCGGGGTTTGCGACTGGCTGCGGATCGAATGTGTCAGCTCGAGACCGGATTCGCCCGGCATCATGACGTCGACGATCAGAAGGTCGAATGCGATGCCCTTCATCAGCGCCCGCGCTTCGCCTGCCCCGGCAGCAGTGCTGACTCGATATCCGTTCGAGCTCAGGTAGCGCTGAAGAAGCTCCCGCAGTTTCACGTCGTCGTCGACGACAAGCAGATGAGCGTCCTGTGGGGCGAAATTCATTCCGCCTGCTTCAATTGTGGATCGCGAGCCTATAGGCTAAATCCCGGATAATTCAGATCCGGCAATCACGCGCCCGGACAGAGGCGTGAATTTGTCCTTTCGCCGCCGTCTAAACAAGTGCCAATCTCGCGAGGTTTCACATGGCCGTGCTGCCCTTCGACGATCGGGATGGGTCGATCTGGTACGATGGCGGGCTTGTGCCCTGGCGGGCGGCCCAGACCCATGTGCTCACGCATGGCCTCCACTACGCCTCGTCGGTGTTCGAAGGTCAGCGCATCTACCGGGGACGGATTTACAAGCTCGCGGAGCATACCGCACGCCTGTTCGAATCCGCCCGCATCATGGACATGACAATTCCGTACACGGAAGAGCAGATCAATGATGCCTGCCTGGACGTCGCGCGGGTGCAGGGCCTGGAAGACGGCTACATGCGTCCCTTGGTCTTTCGCGGCAGTGAAATGATGTCGGTCGCCGCGCCGAATGCGAAAATCCATGTTGCGATCGCCGCGTGGCCGTGGCCTTCCTATTTTTCGCCCGAGGAAAAGCGCAAGGGCATTCGTCTCACGGTTTCCGACTGGCGCCGGCCGGCGCCAGACACCGCGCCGACCAGGGCAAAGGCGGCAGGCCTCTACATGATCTGCACCATTTCGAAACATGCCGCGGAACGGCAGGGATTCGCCGATGCCCTGATGTACGATTATCGGGAATTTATTGCCGAGGCGACGGGCGCAAACGTGTTCTTCGCCAAGGATGGCGCGCTGCACACGCCCATACCGGACTGCTTCCTCGACGGGATTACGCGAAAGTCGGTGATCTCCCTTGCACGTGCGCGGCAGATTCCGGTGTTCGAACGGCACATCGAGCCCGCGGAAATGGCCGGTTTCGAAGAGTGTTTTCTCACCGGAACGGCAGCCGAGGTGACCCCGGTTTCCCAGGTCGGCCCATATCAATTCGTACCGGGGCGCATGTGCAATACGATGATGGAGGACTATGCAAACGACGTGCGTGGTATCTTCAGGCCGGATTCCACCTGATCGCAGCAACTTCGTCGTCGCGCCTAGCTTCGCTCCATTTCGTTTCCGTTCCGTGATGTTCCTGTTTCCAGAAAGGGGCGCGGGTCTTCAAATAATCCATGAGGAATTCGGCGGCCTCGAATGCCGCCCGACGGTGTGCGCTTGCTACTGCCACGAGCACGATGCGTTGGCCGGGACAAAGCCGTCCGACACGATGGATGACTGTCGTTCCCAGGATCGGCCAACGCTCTTCCGCTTCCTCGATGTGACGCGCGATCTCCCGTTGGGTCATGCCCGGATAGTGCTCGAGCGTCAGCGCGGAGAGACCATCATCGCCCCGTACGAGACCGGCGAAGGCCACGATCGCGCCGACCTCGGCACGGCCCGCCGCCAAAGCGCGAATTTCGGCGCCAGGGTCGAAATCCTCCGTCTGAATGCGTAAAGTTCTCATCCTCCGGTTACCGGCGGAAAGAAAGCGACCTCATCTTCGTCGCAAAGCTGCGCGTGAAAGGGGGCATGTTCCTGATTGAGAGCGGCACGCAGACGGCCGGGATCGGAAAAGGCGTCGGCGTAACCCGCCCCGCGGGCGCGCAGGAATTCCATCAGCTCTGCGATGGTGTGCACATGTGACGGGAGGGCGACGTGCTCCTCGCCGAGGCCGGTTTTCTGACGCACCCAGGCAAAATACAGGAGAGTCAAGCCGAGCCCCCCGGACGGGTGTGCGGTGCTGGCTGGATGTTCCGAAGATGGGCCAAGCCCGCCTGGAGATAGGCAAGTCCTGTGTAGACCGTGAGCGCGGCCGCGATCCAGAGAAGCGCATAGGCGAGGTCGAGCACGCCCCGAACAATCTGGTCCGCCACAGGTCCCAATATCATGGCCCCGATCGCAATCATCTGCAGGACCGTCTTCAATTTCGAGACGCGCGTCACCGGCACGCTTACCGAAGCGGTTGCAAGAAACTCCCTCAGGCCAGAGACGAGGATTTCCCGGGCGAGAATCACGAGGGCCGGAACCAGCTCGAATCCCGTCAGAACCCCTCGCGCGACGAGCATCATCAGCGCGACCGCGACCAGTATCTTGTCGGCGATGGGATCGAGCATGCGGCCGAATTCGGAACTCGCGCGCAGCCTGCGGGCGGCAAGCCCGTCAAGCGCATCGCTGACGCCTGCGAGGCAGAACACGGCGAAGGATGCGAGCCGCCAAGTCTCGCCGGGCAGCATGAAGGCAAACGCAAATACCGGCACGAGAAGAATTCGCAGGACCGTCAAGGCATTGGGCAATTGGAACATGAACCCAGTCTAGACGCTTTCGCGCGCGCGGACAGGGCCGGACCCGGGATGATCAGCTGCCGGGATGGAAGAAATCGAAGATTTTCCGCGCCAGCGCGCTGCTGACGCCTGACACCGCCTCGAGATCGGAAAGGCTTGCCCCCGCCACAGCGCGCGCCGAACCGAAGTGTTGCAGGAGCGCGCGCTTGCGGGCGGCGCCGACGCCCGCGATCTCGTCGAGCGGATTGGCCCCCAGAGCCTTCGTCCGCTTCTTGCGGTGCGTTCCGATCGCAAAACGATGCGCTTCGTCGCGCAGGCGCTGAAGATAGTAAAGCACCGGACTCTTGGGATCGAGGCGGAAGGGCTCGCGGTCCTTGAGATGGAAGTGCTCGCGTCCGGCGTCGCGGTCGTGCCCCTTGGCAACACCGACCAGAATCACATCTTCCGCGCCCAGATCTTCGAGCACGCTCCGGGCTACCGCGAGCTGGCCCGGTCCGCCATCAACAAGCACCAGATCGGGCCACTTCGCCCTTGCCTCTCCGGCCTCGCGAACCAGCCGGGAGAAGCGGCGGGTCAGGACCTCGCGCATCATGCCGTAATCATCGCCGGGCGCGAGCTCTGCCGTCTTGATATTGAATTTCCGGTATTCGCCTTTTTCAAATCCGTCCGAACCGGCCACAATCATGGTGCCGACTGCGCTGGCGCCCTGAATGTGCGAATTGTCATAGACTTCGATGCGCCTCGGCGCCGCGTCCAGCCCTAAAGTTTCGGCGACGCCGTCCAGCAATTCTCGTTGGGCGCTGTTTTCCGCGAGCCTGCGGGCCAATTGTTCGCGCGCGTTCTGCAGCGCCATCTCAAGAATTTCACGCTTTTCGCCGCGCTGCGGCTCGAGGATATCGACCTTGCGTCCCGCCTTGAGCGAGAGCGCCTGCGCCAGCAGCGCTTTCTGCGGCATCGATTCGGACACGAGAATCAGGGCGGGCGGCGCGCGATCATCGTAGAACTGGCCGATGAAGGACTCCAGCACCTCGGCGGCCGAAAGCTCCCGGTCCGCACGCGGAAAATAGGGCTTGTTGCCCCAATTCTGACCGGCGCGAAAAAAAAACACCTGAATGCAGGTTTGACCGCCCTGCACGAAAGCCGCAAACAGGTCGGCATCCGTAAACGTGACCGGATTGACGCCCTGATGGGCCTGGATATGGCTCATGGCGCGAAGGCGGTCGCGCAGACGCGCCGCCCGCTCGAAATCGAGCGACTCGGAAGCCGCGGTCATCTCCTGTACGAGGCGCGCCTGTACCGCACGGTTCTTGCCGCTCAGGAATGCTTCGGCTTCGTCCACCAGCTTGCGGTATTCGGGGCCGTCGATACGCGCGGTACAGGGCGCGCTGCAGCGCTTGATCTGGAACAGCAGGCAGGGCCGCGTGCGCGATTCGAATACGGAATCCGAACACGATCGGAGCAGAAACGCCCGCTGCAAAGCACTCAGGGTGCGATTGACGGCTCCCGCAGATGCAAACGGGCCGAAATAAACGCCCTTGGTTGTCCTGGCGCCCCGGTGCTTCAGAAGCTGCGGAAACGCATGATCCTCCCGCAGCAGGATGTTGGGAAAGGATTTGTCGTCGCGATAGGAGACGTTGTAGCGCGGCTTGAGGCGTTTGATCAGGTTGGATTCGAGCAGCAGCGCCTCGGTTTCGGACGCTGTGCTGACGAAAAGCATTTCGGCCGTGTCGGCGACCATGCGCGCGATGCGGTCGATGTGCCCGCCTGTTTTTACATAGGAGGCAACCCGTTTCCTCAGGCTCTTGGCCTTGCCGACATAGAGCACGTTGCCCTTCGCATCGAGCATGCGATAGACGCCTGGCGCGTCGGGCAGTGTCTTGAGATAGCCCTGAATGCGTGGAGCGCCGATCAGCGTCGGCGACGACTCGGCAACATCAACATTCTTAACGTCGGTCATCACGGCGGATATGATACCCTGCTCAGCCCCGTTGGGGGCGCCGCTCGACTTCAACTCCGGCCGATTCAGCGCCCGGAACGGCGTGCAGCTTTTCGACCCGTATCCGCGCGCAGCTGACCCTGCAATCCTCCAGACAGGCCGCCGCAATGGATTCGGCAAGGGTCTCGGCGAGATTGACATGCCCTTCGGCGACCAGGGCACGGATGCGAAGCGTGATCGCCTCGTAATCCACGACCCGATCGAGGCGGTCGTCGAGGGGCGGAGAATCTTCGACCGTCAAATCGACGTTGATGCGGATGGGCTGGTGCTTCGTGCGTTCGTGGCCATGGATTCCGATTTGCGCCAGCAGCTCGAGATTTCGAATGAAAACGTGCCGGAATACCGCATCGGCGTCGGCAGCGCGCGGACGAGACTCTGTGCTCATTCTGCTCCGGTCACTCCACGACACTCACGTCCGGCGTCTGCCAGATCAAATGTTGACCGCCGTCAACGGCAATCATCTGTCCAGTGACTGCTCTGGCGTCCAGAAGGTATCGAACCGCAGTGCAAACGTCTTCAGGCTCCGCGCCCGTGCCCAATATGGTCGCTTCCCTCTGACGGCGGAAATGGGATTCGCTCTGTCGGGCGTTGATCATGGTGGGGCCCGGAGCCACTGCGTTGACGCGAATGCGCGGCGCGAGCGCCTGGGCCAGTGTGGTGTTCAGCCAGCAAAGCGCCGCCTTGCTGGTGCTGTACGAAAGAAATTGCGGAGTCGGCTTCAGGACGCGCTGGTCGATAATGTTGATGATTGCGCCGGATCCGCTTGCGGGCACATGGCGCGCAAATTCCTGCGACAGCACGAACGGCGCGCGCAGATTGACGGCCATGTGACTGTCCCAGGAGGCGCGCGAAGCGGTCTGCCAGTCGTCCTGCTCGAAGATCGAGGCGCTGTTGACAAGCGCAGAAAGGGGGCCCAGCGCGGCCGCCGCCCGGCCCATGAGAGCGCTCGTCTCGTCCTCGTTCGCGAGATCGGCCTTGAGCAACGCCACACGCCGCCCCGCGGCGCGCGCGATCTCCCCGGCTTCATGAGCGTCAACTTCGGAACTGTTGAAGTGCAGCGCGACGTCCCAGCCATGGTTCGCCAGATCGAGGGCAATCGCCCGTCCGAGCCGCTTCGCCGCGCCCGTGACGAGAACGGCCTTCACGCCCGACATGATCAGCTCACGAACCCGACCAGGCGTTTCACGTCGCTGATTATCGGATGCGCGAGCGCACGCGCTTTTTCGGCACCCCGGCGAAGCAGAAGATCGATTTCGGCGGGATCGGCCAGGAGCCGCCGCATCTCGGCCCCGATCGGTACCAGCTTCGCCACGGCAAGCTCTGCCAGCTCATTCTTGAATGCGGAGAATTGCGCGCCCGCGAAGCGCGCAATGGTCGTGTCCCGCGAGTCGCCGGCGAGCGCCGCAAAGATGTTGATGAGGTTTTCGGCCTCGGGCCGCCCCTCGAAACCTTTTTCCGACTCTGGCAGAGGCTCGGGATCGGTGCGCGCCTTGCGGATTTTCTGAACGATCGCATCGGCGTCGTCCGTCAGATTGATGCGGGAATAATCGGACTCGTCGGACTTTGACATTTTTTTGCTGCCGTCGCGCAGCGACATGACTCGCGTGGCATGGCCCGTGATCATGGGTTCCGGCAGTGGAAAGAAATCGGGTGCGGAGAAATCATTGTTGAATTTCTGCGCGATGTCGCGCGCGAGCTCGAGATGCTGCTTCTGGTCTTCGCCCACCGGCACATACGTAGCCTTGTAGGCGAGGATGTCCGCCGCCATCAGATTCGGATAGACGAACAGCCCCACACTCGCGTTCTCGCGATTTTTGCCCGCCTTTTCCTTGAATTGCGTCATCCGGCCCAGCCAGCCCATGCGGGCGACGCAATTGAATATCCAGGCCAGTTCGGCGTGTTCATGCACCTGGCTCTGGTTGAAGAGAACCGCGCGCGCAGGATCGACGCCGCTCGCCACATAGGCGGCCGTCACCTCGCGCGTTGCCGCAGCCAGCGCTTTCGGATCCTGCTCCACCGTAATGGCGTGCATGTCGACGACGCAGTAAAGGCAATCCATCGTCTTCTGAAGCCGCACCCAGTTCTTCAGCGCCCCCAGGTAGTTTCCCAGATGCAGCGTATTGGTGGGCTGCATGCCGGAGAAGACGAGGGGCGCGTGTGCAGGCGTGGTCATGAAAGCATCCGATACGGGCCGCGCCTTATCGCCGAGCGGGAGCAGGGCTTCAAGGGGCGCCGGCGAGCGCCTTCAGGAGCCTTTCCTCGATCCGGTTGACACGTTCCACCTCGGTTAATTTATGGCCCGACCGGTCGTCAACGTAGAACACATCCACCGCGCGCTCCCCGTAAGTGGCTGCGATGGCGGTCGAAATGGAGAGGCTTTCTTCAAACAGTGCACATGCGATGTCGGCCAGCAGCCCTGGCCAGTCGGCACCTTCGATTTCGATGATTGTCGCGGTCGCAGACGCTTCGTTGTCAAAGCTGACCCGAGGGCGGACGTCGAAAACTGCCGCTCGATGAACGCCGGCGCGCCTTGCGAATGCGGCTCTGGGGAGCTGTTCGCCCCCCAATGCGCGGGCAATGAGCGAGCCCAACCTGGCGGCACCGCTTCCGTTGCCGAATGGATCACCTTCCCGATCCTGCACGGCGAACACGTCGAGAGCCAGCCCGTCGTCGGCGGTAAATGCCTTCGCTTCAACGATTGAGCCCCCGCAGGCCGTTATTGCGCCGGCGAGCTGCGAGAACAGGCCCGGATGATCGGCTGTGCAGACCGCAATCTCGGTCGCCGAGCGGGACGGATCGACTTCCATCTCCAGTGCGAACGGTTCGCCCTTGTTCTTGACCACTCCGATCAGCCGCGCGTTGCGTTCCAGCTGACCGGAGTCGAAAGCAAGCCAGTAACTGTCGGAGTGATGTGCGAGAGCGTCCGCCCGCGCGGCAGCGGGCCAATCCGCGAGGCGCCGGTACAGTTCCTCTTTGGCCTCGACGCCGGCGCAACGCGCACCTGCGGCGCTGCCGCCCGACATCCATGATTCGGCCTCGCGGTAGAGTTCGTGCAACAGCTGCGCCTTCCAGCCGTTCCAGACACCCGGTCCGACGGCGCTGATATCGGCAATCGTCAGCACAAGCAGCATCCGGAGCAGTTCCGGAGACTGCACTTCGGCCACGAAGCGGCGCACCGTGAGCGGATCCGATATGTCGCGCCGCTGTGCCGTATCGCTCATCAGAAGATGATTGCGCACCAGCCAGACCGCTGTTGCCGTATCCGATTGGGAAAGCCCCCATCGTGGGCACAGAACCCCCGCCACCGAAGCTCCTGTCTCGGAGTGGCTGCCGGGCAGGCCCTTGGCCACGTCATGCAGAAACACCGCGCAGTACAGCGCCTCGCGCGTTTTGATGTGGCTCACCAGTTCGCTCGCCAGCGGATGATCATGTCGCATCTCGCCGCGTTCAATTGACGCGAGAATGCCCACGGCGCGGATCAGATGTTCGTCGACAGTGTAGTGATGATACATGTTGAACTGCATCAACGCGACTGCGTGATCGAAAGCGGGTACGAAACGGCCGAGCACGCCCGCCTCGTTCATGCGGCGCAACGCGCGCTCTGGATCGCGGCGCGAGACAAGCAGGTCGAGGAAGAGACGGTTGGCGGTGCGGTCCGCACGCAGCGTATCGGTGATGAAATCAAGCGCGCGCCTGATGGCGCGCATCGCCTCGGGATGAACGTCCATGCCCATTGCGTCGGCGACATGGAAGATGCGTATCAGGTTCACGGGGTCGTGCTGGAACGCGCTCTCTTGCGCGTTGAGCCGACCGCGTTCCACGCGGAAATCGTCTGTCGGGGCTCGCGAATCGGCGAATCCCGGCGGCGGGCGCGAGACTGGTGCCCGCTTTCTGTTCTGCTCTTCGAGACCTGCACAAAAGATGCGCGTCAGATCGCCCACGTCCTTTGCGACCAGAAAATAGGCGCGCATGAAGCTTTCGACAGCGCGGCGCGGATTTGGAGCGATGAAGCCCATCCTGCGCGCGACCTCGGGCTGGACATCGAAAGAAAGTCTTTCTTCCGCCCGTCCCGCCAGACAATGCAGCTGACAGCGCACATTCCACAAAAGTGCCTCTGCGGCATCAAATATCTTGTACTCGTCGCGCGTAAACACGCCGTGGTCCGCAAGATCGGCGGCGGCGTCGACGTGATAAAGATATTTGCCGATCCAGTAGAGGGTCTGAAGGTCGCGCAGCCCGCCCTTGCCTTCCTTTACGTTCGGCTCGACAAGATACCGGCTCTCACCCTGTTTCCTGTGACGCGCCTCGCGCTCGGCAAGCTTGGCATCGACGAATTCCTGCCCCGTACTGCGTGAAAGCTCGTCGCGGAAACGTCGCCGCAGCTCCGCGCCGAGCACGGCCTCACCGCAGATGAAACGCGTCTCCAAAAGCGCCGTGCGAACGCTGAGGTCCTGTCGCGCAATCCGCAGGCACTGGCCAAGCGATCGCGTCGCGTGTCCGACCTTGAGCCCGACATCCCATAGCATCAGCAGCACGAACTCGATGACGCTCTCGCCCCAGGCCGTCGACTTGAAGGGGCGCAGGAAAAGCAGGTCGACGTCCGAGAACGGCGCCAACAGACCGCGTCCATATCCGCCCGTCGCCATTATCGCGAGGCGCTCGGATTCCGTGGGGTTTTGCGCGTAGCAGACATGCTTGTTGGCGAAATCGTAAAGCACCTTAATCAGCACGTCCTGAATGTCCGAAAGCGCGCGCGCTGCGGCCACCCCCTGTCGCGCACCTTCTTCGACTTGCCGGAAAATGCGCGCGCGCGCTTCCTGAAAGCGGGGCTTTATGAGGGCAAGCGCCGATTGGCGACGCTTCTCAGGATCGCATCCGGCACGGGCGAGCCCTGTCAGCTCGCGCCGGAGCGCGATGCCGTCCAAAAGATCGATGTGCGTGGCCGGCTCGTAACCCACGGCCTCGTCCGCTTGACCCAGCCGCATTGAATGGCGCGGCGGGTCCAAAGGCAAGAAGGCTTACATTTCGGGAACGATGGTCGGTGGGTCGTCCGGGGCAAGCCAGCGGTGAACAAAGCCGGCCAGGATCGCACCCAGGTAAAGGCGCGACCCGGAATGCCCAGAGTTGACCCACGGCCCACGGACCGCCCCTCCGCTCTGGCAAAGGTTAACTTTTTTGAGGATAGGCCCGAGCCTCCATACGGTCCAGCGCTATGTAGCGGTCTGCTCTCGGGCCCAGGCGAGGTAATCCTCGCTGCCGCCGTCGATCGGGAGAACGAGAAAGCAGGGTGTGGCATAGGGATGAAGCGGACGCGCTACCGCGATTGCGCGCTCCGCAAGTGTGCGGCGCGTCTTGATCAGGGCGGCAGTCTCGCGATCCGCTTTCAACTCGCCTTTCCACTCGTAGAGGGAAACCATGGGGGGGAAGATGTTCACGCATGCCGCGAGCCTTGCCTCGACGAGCGCGCGGGCCACCTTCTCCGCCACGGCGCGGTTTGGGAACGTCGAATAGACAAAAACAAACTCGCCCTCTTTCCGGCCCGACATCGAAACCCCGCTGCGGCATACTGGCGGCAATCATGAAGACCTGTACGGCGCAAGTCACGGGCGGGCGAATTTTTTCCCAACATGGAATTGAGACGGCGCGGAACGTCCGTTCCGCGCCGCACGAGATATCCACAACCGGTAATCAGATGAGCTTCAGGTTAACGGCCTTGGGGCCCTTCTTGTCGGGTTCAACGTCAAAGCTGACGCGCTGCCCCTCATTGAGCCCGCGCAGCCCTGCCGCCTGCACGGCAGTGACGTGGACGAACACGTCCTTGCCGCCGCCTTCCGGCGCGATGAATCCGAAGCCTTTCGTGGTGTTGAAAAATTTGACCTGTCCGGTCGTCATTACGGCTTTCTCCTGAACACAGTTTTCACCGCGGCGGACACCATGCCCGTCACGTCGTCAAAGTCGCGTCTTCTTTCAGGGAAAGCGTCGTCGTCACTCCAGGCCGTCTGCATGCTCGCGGATTGGACCCCGTCGATGCAACGACCGGCGCGCATGAAACTTCTCTGGCTCGCGCGGCCTCAACCGGCACCGGTATAGGGTCTGGAACGCTTTTTGGCAAGCCAGCCCAATGCAGCCAGCCCAATGCAGCCAGCCCAATGCAGGAGCGCCACTACCAGCGTTCGCAGAGCGGAACGTACCGCGGCTGCTCGCGTACACGGTCCAGCCACCGCGCGACCGCCGGAAAGGCTGCGAGGTCAAACCCGCCTTCGCCCGCGCAATGCGTATATGCGAACAGGGCGACATCGGCAACGGAGTAGCGCTGTCCCGCAAACCAGTCGTTCCCGTCAAGATGTTTGTTCATGACGTCGAGGGCAGCGTTCCCCTTCGCATGCCATTCCGGAATGAGATGACGCCTCTTCTCCAGTTCGTGTTCCGGCGCATACGCCAGACAGAAGCGGGCGACTGCGATGTAAGGCTCGTGGCTGTATTGCTCGAAGAACATCCACGACAGCGCCTGGGCCCGCGCCCAGCTTTCCAGGGGCGCCAAAGGCGAGTTCTCCGCCAGATGCCAGGTGATCGCATTCGATTCGGGAAGCGTGCGACCATCCTCCCATTCAAGAAGCGGAACGCGGCCGTTCGGATTCTTCGCCAGAAAATCGGGCTTACGCGTTTCTCCCCCGAAGAGGGCGTAATCCCGAAGCATGAGAGGTACTCCCACCTGCTTCGCGGTCAAACGGGCCTTGTAGCAATTGCCGGACATCTGCATCTGGTGGAGTATCGGCATATGAGGTCTCCTGTTGGTTTCAGGTTCAGATTTGCACAATGTCGGAGATGCAGGCCGGTCCGGCCGCGGCGTGCCGGCCGCCGGGTGCCAATTTTTTTCACTGACACCAACCAGCGGCCAGGTGCTCTGATGGAGGCAGTCTGGTGTAGTATCGCCGCATGCTGTTGTCCATGCACGGCAGGTTTTTCTCGGGAATGGGTCATGGCGGCCTTCGCCATGGCGGCACCGCCGGTCTCCATCTGCTGGGCGTCCTGCTGATGATCGCGGCGACCATTGTCCTGGCCGCCGCCGCCACAGCCGGCGTCAGCGAATGGACGAGCAGGCATGTTCGCAGCGAGGATTCCACCAGGCTGGCGGCATGGGTTACGTTCGTGCTTGTCTTCGGGGCTTTGGGCTGGCTGACGTTGCGTGTCATCTGATCTCCGTTCCGCGCCGGGCATTCGCGCGCCCCGTGTGCTTCAGCGCAGCATGCGGGTCATGGGCACGCTGCTCCTGACGCTTTCGTCCGTGACGCCCGCCTCCTCGGTATTCGTCTTCGTGCCGACCGTCATCCAGGAGGCAGGGAGCGGCGCGCTCTGGAGCATGATTGCTGCGGCGCTGCTCTCCTTTCCGATCGCCTTCGTCTATGCCGAACTCGCCTCGGCCTTTCCCATTGCGGGCGGCGAATATTGCATGCTGGGCCGTACGCTCGGACCCGGATGGGGCTTTGCAATGCTGGGTCTCATCCTGTTCGGCAATATGCTGACGGTCACGGCTCTCGCTCTCGGCGCTACACCTTATCTCGATGTGATCTGGCCCGACCTCAACCCCACTGCCGTCGCCATCGCGATTATCGTTTCAACGACTCTGCTGGCCATCCTGCATGTGCGCACCAATGCCTGGGTCACGGGGATTTTTCTGCTTCTCGAGTTGCTGGCACTTGCCGTGCTCGCGGCATTGGGCCTGCTCCATGGCGTTCGACCTGTTGGCGACCTCCTATTTCATCCCGTGACGCTGGCGGGCGGAAGTCTTGTGCAAACGCCGCTCGCACTGATCGGGCTTGCCACCACGGTTTCGGTTTCCGCCTATTACGGGTTCAGCTCGGCCATCTATTTCACAGAGGAAATGCATGAAGCTCCGAGACTCATTGGCCGCACGATTTTCTGGGCCGTGATCATCACGATCCTGACCGAGCTTGTTCCTGTCGCCGCGGTGCTTATCGGCGCACCGGATCTCAAATGGCTCATCGCCTCCTCCAACCCGTTCGGCGAATTCGTGCGCGCGCGCGGCGGGCACCTGCTCTACGACGTGATCAGCCTCGCCATCGCATTCGCCATCATCAATGCCGCACTCGCGACGCTTTTGCAGAACGCCCGTTTCCTGTTTTCGACCGGACGCGATCTCGCGTGGCACCCTCATATCAATGATGGATTTACGCGCACCCATGCACGCTACCACTCGCCCTGGATCGCGACGCTCGCGGCCGGAGGCTCGTCGATTCTCACATGTTTTCTTGGACTGAAGCTGGTGCTTGTGCTCACAGGCACCGGCATTGTTTTGACCTATGCGGGCGTGTGCGCCGCGGCTCTCGCTGGCCGGTACATCGGCTCGACGAACCACGCGAGCTTTCGGATTTGGCTCTTCCCCTGGATGCCGATCATGGGGCTAACAATGTGCGCTGTCATCATCGTCGCGAGTTGGTTCGACCCCGACATTGGCCGGCCGAGCCTCATTGCAAACGGGGCCGCGATCGCGCTGGCCATGGCCTACTACGTCTTTGTTTTGCGTCCCCGCGGCGGATGGGTGCTGCGGGCTCCCGAACAGGAGGCTCGGGAATGATCCCACCCGGAACCGGCGTCGCCAGCCCGGCATCGGCTTCTCTGAGGCGCGGCGAACTTTTGAACATCCTCGGCGTGACTTTCGGGGTTGCCGTTGCGGTAGGCGCGATGATCGGCGTGGGGATCCTGCGCGCTCCATCGTTGATTGCGCGCGACGTGCCCGACGCGCGCCTGATCCTGGTCCTCTGGGTCGTCGCACTCATCCATGCAGCGCTTGAAGCGAATGTGATCGCGGAGCTCGGCACGGCAATGCCGCGCGCGGGCGGCCCCTATGTCTATGCGCACCGTGCTTTTGGCGACGTGGGCGGACTTGCCGTGGGCTGGACGATGTGGATGCAGCGGGTGGCCTCCACTGCAGCGCTTTCCATCGCGTTCGCGGATTTCGCGGCTTTGCTGTGGCCCGCGCTCCAGCCCGCGACACCGGCGCTCGCCGTGGCGATGCAGATCGCAATGTTCGGCATGAACATCGCGGGGCTGCGGGAAGGCCGGGCCATCCAGGAGGCGACCAGCCTTCTCAAAGCGGTCGCGCTGCTGGGATTCTGCATTGCGGCTTGCCTGATCGCCGCACCACGTCAAATTGCGCCCGCGGATGCATCGCGGTTCGCTCCGCTCGCCGGCTGGACTGCAATCATCGCCGCCTATCAGTTGATCGTTGGCGCCTATGCCGGCTGGTACGAGCCGGCATTTTTCACCGAAGAAACAACGAATCCTGCGCGAAGCCTTCCGCGCGCCATGGGCTTCGGTCTGCTGCTCACCGCCCTTCTGTACATCGCAATCAATGCCGCGCTTCTGCACAGCCTGAGCACGGCTGAAATCGCGCATAATCCGCTCCCCTTCGCCACCGTGCTCGCCAGAGAAGGCGGAAACTTCGCGGCCGCCGCAGTCGCGGCGTTCGCCATGCTCAGTGCGGCCAGCTGCACGAACGCCGGAATCATGAGCGCGCCCCGTGTCCTGCTGGCATTGTCGCGCGATCGCCTCCTTCCCGGCCTGTTTCAGAGCGTAAACAAGGGCGGCAGCCCTTACGTGGCCACGGCCGTTACTGCGGCAGCGGCGATTGTGGTTGCGCTGACCGGGTCGTTCAATATTGCCTTCGGACTCATCGCGACGCTGCAGTCGGCCTCCTTTATTCTTGTAATCCTCGCACTCTTCGTACTTCGGCGCAGAGAACCCGAACTTGCGAGGCCTTTCCGCGCGCTCGGTTATCCATGGGTGCCCCTGCTCGTGCTCGGCGTAGACTTCGTGCTTTTCGCACTGTTCCTGAATGCGAATTGGACGGGCGGTCTGTTCGCCGCGATCCTGTGGCTCCTCTGTATTCCCTTTGCAATCGTGGCGCGTCGGGCGCGCCGGATATGGGCGGAACAGAAAGGGGTATGACTGACCCTCAATGCTCGACTGACAGCCCGACGCCAATTGCGCCGGAGGTGCTTTCCACGGACGACCTGATGGCGCACACTGCCCCGGGGTGGGGATCATGGCGGCGCAGACCCGGGACATAAGGCTTCACGATTTCATCGAGCGGCTTTTCGGGCGTTCTAAGGAAGTCGCTGCAAGCGTCGTGCGTTCCGCGAATGATCGGCTTTATCAGGTCAGGACCCTCATCGTCAGACAGGGTGACCTTTCCGGTGCGACGTTCGTTCTCGTCGCCGGCCGGGCGCACGCTCATGTGTCGCACGGCTGTCGTGGGCGCGCGGGGCTCGGCGGGGTTAGGCGAGTCTGCCCCTCGCCATCGCGCTGGCGGCAGAGATCGCCATGGGGATGCAGCGCGCGGAACAGCGCCACTTCGCGCAAAACCCATTTCGACAAGGCGGCATCGCGTGAACAGACGACCACAAGGCTTCGGGACGCCTGCAACGCGGCGCGAACCTCGGCGCTCAGATCGTTCGCAGCCGGGAATTCATCGCGGTCCCGGAAAATGGGCGCAATCCGTCTCGGCACCGTGCCCTGCCCCGTCGCACGTCCGACGAGCCGGCGCGGCAGCGAATAGCTCTCCAGGCGCCGGTGAAGGCGTCGCCCGAAATCGGCATCCCTGTGACTATAACTGATAAAGGCCCAATATCGCGGGCCTTCGCAGATGGGATCGCCCGCCGCCCCCGAAAAATATTCAATCCACGCGCGCTCGTACTTACAAAGCAGACCGCTATGGTTGTAGCAATCCTCAAATCCGACATTTTGTCAATCGGGCGATGCGGGCGGAACCGAAGGAGCCCCCACGCTGCGGATTTGGCGGGCCACGCCCGACGATGATGAGCACTATGTCTACGCTATAGCCCTCTGAGGCGCATCTCATCTGGGGATGCAGCGGCCCCAGTCAGGTCGCGATGACCTTATGAGCAAAAAGCTGCCGTTCGAAATCGCCGAGCGAAAACTTGCTCCGGTCGCGGATACTGTCTTCGACCAAACGCATCAGAGCCGAGGCAGTGAGCAGGTTTGTGCTTCGAATGGGAGAAGACGACAGAGCGTCAGTCAACTTTCTCAAATCGCCTTCTTTGAACGCCGATCCAACGACGACGAAATAGAGATTTTCATAGCCTTGGCGCTGTAGTTCCGCACCGTGGCTTCGCGCATACTCCAAGAATTTCCTGTCTTCCGTGCCAAGCACATAACCCGCCGATCGGACCTTGGCGTCTATGATGACCGCAAATCGTTCCCTTGGAGCGAGAGCCAATACATCGGCGTTCCGGCCCGTACCTTGGCCGAATTGAGAAATCTCGAAACCAAGACAACGGAACGCATCAGCAGTTCGCCGTTCGAAGATGGTGGGTATCGATTGGTCACTCGGATCGAACGGCGGGTGATCCCCACGGGCAAGTACGTCCAAATATTGTAGCGACGCCGGGAGGAACGGGTGAAACCAAGGTTCCGCTCGCACAACCGGCAAGTTCCCGCCAACCCCATTCAGAGTTCTCGGGGTGTGCCACCCGTCAAAGTCAGCGACTTTCTGAAGTTCGAGCGGCTGGGTCGCCAGCCATTGGCGAAAGCGTTCCTGGAATTTGGTGGTTCCACCTGCAAATCTGGACTTCACTGACCACGTCTTCGTGCCCAGCTCCCTTGTTGCTCCTCGAAGCTGCACCTCACTGGGAATCCGGCCGATATGTAGACAGATCTTTGCGTAGTCCTCAAAGACCTGATCGTCCTCAAGCCGTTGAGTCAACGTATTCGGCGGGAGGCCGGCGGATTCCGCCAACTCGGTGTAACCAGATTTCCAGAAATGACGCCGGATATCGTTCTCGGAGATACCGCACGTCCTCTCAAATTCCGCCTTTCCAGGCGTCCTGTTCAGCTTCGCCGCGCAGGCTCGAAACAGCTCAATGATTTCTTCACGGTTCCGACGCCGAGTTGACAACCTGCTCGTACCGCTGCTCATGGTTCGTGATCTCAAATCGCGATCTTGGTTTCAATCACATCGTAATCAGCCTGCACGCCTCCATCCGCCGTGTCGAGAAGTCCTGCCGCCGTTAGCGCCTGGACGTCCGCGTGGACATTGCTGTAGTCGCGGCCCAGGGCCTTCGCCAGCGCTCGCACACTGGCCACCTTGTGCCGACGGACGTAGTGCAGCAACTCCATCCGCTTTCCCGTCATGACGCGGGCGAGCGCATCCCAGCTCTCGAATGCGAGATGGCGCTCATGGAAAGTCTCCCCGCGCTCCGCTCGGCGCCAAGCATTCACGAACCGCCGTGAAGCCTCTTCCTCCATCGTCCCGCCGACCGTGATCTTCACTTCGCTCATTTGCCACCTCGCAAGGTCCGTACATCGGACCAAAAATCGGCCAATAGCTGCTCAACGCTGGTGAACGCATAGGCGGTCTCCGCACCCTGAAAATGCCGATGATCGCCTTTACCGCGCTCGTTGTCGTATCCTACCTCCCGAACGCCCGGACGACCGTAGAACAGCGAATACTTCAGCCCATGAACGGACGGCGGCACCGGCGACGGAACACGCCATAGCACCATCTCCACGATCGCACCGTCGTCATAGTCGATGCGCTGGTGGAAGAGCAGTTCGGCCTTCATTACGGACACCGATATGGCTCAACTTGCCATATGGTGTCAATGGCTATACTCCGTTAGATGCCAGGGCGCGGCGAAATTGGGACGGCAAGGGAAAAGCATGGCCATCTGCCGCGCGTAGTGGATTGAGACGATTGCGCTTTTCCGCCACCCACCAGAAAGCCAGTGCCATACGTTCCGGCGAAAATCATAGCTATATCAACGCCGAAGCCGCCATCCGCCAAGGCCGCGGGACAACCGGGAGGAGGAAAGATGCTACGGGATAAAGATAGGCCGTTCACCCAGGAGGCGCGCGGCGTGACCCTGTCGGGGTGTCTCGACCCCGTGCCAGCCTGGGTATTTTGCCCGACGACCTGTACATTCCGATCGAGCCCTGGCCTCGCATCGGCCGGCCCCCGAAGTACGATCTGGCGGCGTGGACGGTCATGGACAATTGGCCCGAGCGCGTGCCGGTCACGGATGCCGAGATCGACGTATTCGAAGCCTGGTTCGGCGACCTCTTCGATGAATTGTTCGGGCCATGCCGATGATCTGAGGAGAAGCTTGCCATGACCGTGCCGCTACGCGCCGCCCTCTATCTGCGCGTCTCGACGGTGCGGCAGGCCGAGCATGATGTCTCCATCCCCGCCCAGAAGCGGCAGGGCGAAGCCTATTGCGCCTCACGCGGCTATCAGCTCGTCGAGACCTATGTGGAGCCGGGCGCATCGGCGACCAACGACCGCCGCCCCGAGTTCCAGCGCATGATCGAGGCGGGCACGTCAAAGCCCGCGCCCTTTGACGTGGCGATCGTCCACTCGTTCAGCCGCTTCTTCCGCGACCATTTCGAGTTGGAGATCTATGTCAGGAAGCTCGCGAAGAACGGCGTCCGACTCGTCTCGATCACGCAGGAGATGGGCGACGATCCGATGCACGTTATGATGCGGCAGATCATGGCCCTGTTCGACGAATGTCAGTCGAAGGAAAACGCCAAGCACGTCATCCGCGCCTTGAAGGAGAATGCGCGGCAGGGCTTCTGGAACGGCTCGCTGCCTCCCATCGGCTACCGCGTCGTCGCGGCCGAGACGCGCGGCGCGAAGGTCAAGAAGAAGCTGGAGATCGATCCACTCCATGCTGAAACGGTGCGGCTGATCTATCGGCTGGCCCTGCACGGTGACGGCGCCAAGGGCCAGATGGGCGTCAAGAACATCGTCTCCTACCTCAACAGCCGCCGCATCTTCACCCGCGACGGTGGACGCTGGGGCATCGGTCAGGTTCACCGCATCCTGACCCGCCGCACCTACATGGGCGAGCATGAGTTCAACAAGCGGTCCAAGTCCAAAGAGTTGAAGCCAGTCAGCGAGATCGTCGTCGTGCCGGCGCCGCCGATCATCGACTGCGAGACCTTCGACGCGGTACAGGCGCTGCTCAAGGCCCGTCATCCCAGGGTGACGCCATCCGCCGTCATCAGCGGCCCGACCCTTCTTACCGGCCTGATCCACTGCGCCAAGTGCGGCGGGGCCATGACCATCCGCACCGGCAAGGGTGGACGCTATCGTTACTACGCCTGCTCCATGAAAGCCCGCCAGGGGCCGACGGCTCGCGAGGGCATGGCGGTGCCGATGGACAAGCTGGACGATCTTGTCGCCAGCCACTTGGAGGAACGTCTGCTCCAGCCCGAGCGGCTGGAGACCATCCTAGCCACGGTGCTCGACAGGAGGCAGGAGCGATCCGAGCGCCAGCACGAGCATATCGCCGAGCTGAACAGGCGCGCGGCGGAGTCGGAAGCCCGCCTCAAGCGCCTCTACGACGCCATCGAATCGGGCGTCGCCGATCTGGACGACCCGGCGCTCAAGGACCGCATCAACGGCCTCAAGGCCATCCGCGATCAGGCGAAGGCCGACGCCGAGCGCCCCCAGGCCATGCTCCAGAACTCAGGGAGCAAGGCGGTCACGCCGCAGATGCTCAGTAAGTTTGCCCGCGCCGCGTGCCAGCGTATCAGGCTTGAAGGAGGCGGCTACCGCCGTGACCATCTTCGCGCGCTCGCCCAGCGTGTCGAGGTCGCCGATGGCGAGGTCCGCATCATGGGATCGAAGTCTCGGTTGCTCCAGGCGCTTGTGGCGAACGGTAGCGTGAACTCAGTGCCCACTCAGGGACTGAAGTGGCGGAGCCGGAGGGATTCGAACCCTCGATACGGGTTTAAGCCGTATAACGGTTTAGCAAACCGCCGCCTTCAGCCTCTCGGCCACAGCTCCGCTGGGTTTTTCTGACACTCACGCTTGCGACGTCCCGACTTCTTCTCCTCTTTCGTTCCGGATCGCAAGTCTTTTGCCTTGGGGCCGCGACCACGAAACGCAAATCCGGGTGGGCGTGGTGTTCGCCAGACTTCCGCGCCTCGCGAGGGACAGTCTCGCTGAACCTTATCTGCCGTGACGCCCGGTTCGGTCCTTGCGGCGCGGATATTGTGCGGTGCCTTGCGCCCATGAGGCATTCGTCGCGCCATCGTCGGCCGCCTTCGCTCCCAACCGTCAGGTCACTGCGGCTCTCGACCCGCCCGCCCCGGTCCCCCGACAGTGCCGGTCCGGGATCTGGGCGGCAATGGATTTGTCCGGACTGCCTGGTACCCAAATGACTCATGTAACAGCCAGTCGCGCTCCCCCAAAAGGCGCTGCACAGCCTTAACCCCTCTATGTGTTCTGTTTTGAAGCAGCTTGTCCACGCAGTGTTCAAGCTCATCGGGCGCCCGAACACGGGCCGCGGAGACCGCTCTATCTTGCGCCTGTGCGTGCGAGGACGGCGGGAATGGTCAGAACGATGATCCGCAGGTCGTTCAGCACCGACCATGTCCTTGCGTATTCCATGTCGAGATTCACGCGTTCGGCAAAGGTGCAGTTGTTGCGGCCCGCAATCTGCCACAGCCCTGTGATGCCGGGCCGCAGCATGCAATAGTCCCGGAAGTTCTCGCCGTAGAGCGCGATCTGGTCCGCCATGATCGGTCGTGGACCCACAATGCTCATATCGCCACGCCAGACATTGACGAGTTGGGGCAGCTCATCGAGGCTGGAGGCGCGGATCAGCTTGCCCAGCCGGGTGACGCGCGGATCCTCTGCGAGTTTTTGATATCTGTCCCATTCGGCGCGCGCCGCCGGGTCGCAGGCCAGCAGCTGTTCCAGGTGCTCCTCGGCGTCAGGAACCATCGAGCGGAATTTCAGGCAGTCGAAGGACCGGCCGCCCAGCCCGATACGGCGCTGAGAATAGAAGGCCGGACCGCCATCCAGCCTGATCAGGAATGTGATGATCGCGCCAGCCAACAGGGCAAGCGGTGCAGCCAGCAGGCAGATGAGACAATCCAGCGCACGCTGCATGGGGAGGGGCACGCGCTGCGGGTCCCGCGTGTCAACAGTTCGGACACAGCCCAACCCGGCCTCGCCGACTTCGGTGTTCATTGGGAGTAAGCCCCTGGACCTGTTCGACTGTCGCGTATCGGACTTAACGACAGGTTACGATCACCACCAGACCGCTTACCATGCCCTATGGAAGTAATTACAGATGCAGCCATGGCCAGGCCCCTTTTCCCCCGCCGGACGACGAATCACGCCGTTAAAGGCTTGGCCGCAGAGGAATATCCGGTCAAGCCAAAACGACTCGGCGCGACATTGCCCCGGCGGGCGGCCTATTTCGCCGGTTAAGCCTTGAGAACCGCCAAACCTTCGCGAGGCCGCCCCGCCCGGACAATCGGCGCCGCGAGCCGCCGCAGACCTTGAATCTGGCCGCGCTCGCTTCCTCGACGAACCGCAGCAGTTCGCAATTCGGCCAAACGTTCGTCGGCCACCGAATGCCCGGCCGCGATATCCTGCTCCAACGCATCGAGAGCCGAACGCAACGCAGACTGCAAAGGCTCTGTCATGGAGTGCCGCGTCTTCATTCAGCGCCGCAGACTCCGCACGGAAATGGCGGCGTCAAGTCTCGCGGCAATCTCTTCCGGCGTACGTTTGCCGATGGCGCGGTCGGCCATCAGATTGGCTCGTTGCATCGTGGTCAGATCGATCGCGCCGAGCAGCGGATCGAGGGCCGCAATCAGGCGCGCATCCCCCGCTTGCGCGGGCGAGACCAGAAGAACGGCGTCATAGGGCGGCAGCACCGACTTGGGATCGGACAGGATCTCCAGGCCGTATTGCGCGATACGTCCGTCGCTGGAGAAAGCGGAAATTACATCGACATCGCCGGAGGCGACCGCACGATAGAGAAAATTCGCCTGGTATTGGCGTTCCGTTCCGAATCTCAGACCATAGGCGCGTTCGACGGCCCGCCATTCCGGCCTGCTGAATATTTCAAAATCGCCGCCGATGCGCATTTGCGGCGCGTAGCGCGCCAGATCGGCGAGCGACCGGATTCCCAGTGCCTCTGCGCGATCACGCCGCATCGCGAAAGCATAGGCATTCTCGAACCCGAGCGAACCGACATAACCAATGCCGCGTGTGCGCTTCAGCCAGGATGCCATCTGCGCGATCACGGCGTTCCGGCCGGGCAGGTCGGACCGCTTCATATCGTCCGCCCATAGCGTGCCGGAATAGTCTACATAGACGTCAATTTCGCTGGAAGCGAGTGCGTCGAATATGAGGGCGGAGCCAAGCCCATCGCGCCGTTCCGTCGCAAAACCGGCCTCGCGGAGCCGGTCTTCGATCAGCGCACCCAGGATATATTGCTCTTCGAAGTTCTTGGTGCCAACGATAATCGGCCGCGCCCCGGCCTCGTGCAGAAACGGCAGGAGGCTCGCGCCCACGACGATCAGCAATCCTGTCCCAGCCGTCGCGAGTCGCAACCTCGACCTGTTCACGATGCCGGCTTCGGCAATTGCGAGCAGACGGTCCACGACCAGCGCCAGCATTGCGGCGGCAACGCAACCGAACAGCACGAAGACCCAATTCTCCGTCTGGAGCCCCGCGAAGATGTAGTTGCCGAGGCTCGTCTGCCCGACGGGGGTCGAAAGCGTTGCAGTCCCGATGACCCATGCGGCAGCCGTGCGGATGCCGGACAATATTACGGGCGCGGCCAGCGGCAGTTCGACGAGCAGCAGCGTTTGGCTGCGCGTCATGCCCACTCCTTCGGCGGCCTTTTTCACCGCCGGATCCACGCCTTCGATGCCCGCAATCGTGTTGCGCAGCACCGGTAGCATTGAGTAAAGGGCGAGCGCGGCGAGCGCCGGCAGAAACCCGAGCGCACGAAAACCGACGCCGAATGTGGTGCGGGTAAAGGCCGAGAGCGCGAGCAGCAGCGGATAAAAAAGCGCGAGCAGCGCGAGACTGGGAATCGTCTGAATGACGCTCGCCAACCCAAGCGCGGCCGCACGCAACAGCGGCGAGCGCAAGGAGAGGATCGCAAGCGGCAGGCTGACCGCGACGCCGATCAGGAGCGCCGAAAGGCTCAACAGGACATGCCAGCCCAAGTAATCCGGAAGGTCGGAAAAAGCCGCAGCGACCGCGCCGGCGTCGCCGCTCATGCGGAGTCGCCCGCCAGCATCGTGGCAAGGACACGCGCGCGCCGTCGGGGGTGTTCGACCATTGCACGCACAAAATCGTCCGCCGGCGCGGAAAGCAGGGCGCGCGGCGTTCCCACCTGAACCAATCTGCCGTTACGCATCAGTGCCAGCCTGTCGGCAAGCAGCAGCGCTTCCGTCATGTCATGCGTCACAAGAATTGTCGTCAGTCCCAGGCGCTCGTGGATCTGGCGGTAGTCGAAGGCAAGTTCGTCGCGCGTCAAGGGATCGACCGCCCCGAAGGGCTCGTCCATCAGCATGATGTGCGGATTTGCGGCGAGCGCGCGGGCGACGCCCACCCGCTGACGCTGACCACCGGACAGCGCGGCCGGAAAGGCATTGCGGAAATCTTCGGGCGGGAGGCGCACCAGCGCAAGGAGTTCGTCCACGCGCTTCATTATCTCCCGGGGGCGCATGCCCGTGAGCCGCAGTACGATGCCGGCGTTCTCGGCGACGCTTAGATGCGGGAACAGACCGATGTCCTGGAATACGAAACCGATCTGCCGCCTGAGGGCCACACCATCGGTTTCGCGCGTGTCCACCCCATCTATCAGAACGGCACCCCGCGAAGGTTCGACAAGGCGGTTGATCATGGACAGCGTGGTGGTCTTCCCGCTTCCAGAGGGCCCCGCGAGTACCAGAAACTCCCCGGTTTCGACACGCAGACTGAGACCTTCAACCGCCACGCCGCGCTTGCCGTAGTTTTTCGAAAGATCGCGCAGCTCGATCATTGGCGGGTGTACCAGGCCGTCAGGAAGGGCTGGGGTACATTACGTTCTTGGCGGACGGAACAGTTCGATTTCGACGCTGTCGAGATCCGGGTGAATGAACTGGGTGGAACGCCAGACGCGGCCCGCATGAGTGTCTGCCCAATATTCATTGGTGAACGTCCAGTTCAGGGCCTTGCAGGTGCAGTGTTCCACCGCATGGATGCAGGCGATACGTGTTCCCAGGATGTCGACGTCCGCGGATCCAGCGGGATTGATAGTCGAGTCCACGACGATTCCAAACGCATTGCGATCGGCAAAATCGAGAGAGCGCACCGTGTCTGCCGGGGCGCGAAGGTTGGGGAGCGCCGCGAGCGGGTCGGAACCGGTGAAGACGGTCGCGGACAGGTTTTGCGGCAGTCCGGCCGTGCGCTGGATACGGCCGTGTTGGACTTCGAGGGCGATATGCGACGCGGACGTCCACACGGTTGCCCCCCCATCGCGCGTCGCAAGCACCAGCATGGTCTGCGGCCCCGAGCCCAGGCGCACGCCCAGGGAAGCGAATGGCGTGTCGGCAACCTCGTTGAGCGTTACGGAGGGTTTCCCGGGTAAGATTTTGAGCGATCGGCCGAGCATTTGCGCAAGCGCAGCCGTGTCGGAGTTGGGATCGGAACTGCAGCCGGCCACCAACGGCGCCAGGGCGGCGGCAAAGACTGCTCGCCGGCTTACTCGCGGAGCTCTTGCCCACGCGTCAGGGATGGACGATCTCGTCCGCATTATCGAGAAGCTCTCCATAATCCGTCCTGCGCAGTTCATCGTAGAGAAGTTGTTCGGGTTGAAGCATCTGGCCTCCGTCCCGGGTCACGGGCCGCAGATTCATGTCGAACTCGGACTGGCTGTCGAGCGGAACCATGAAGTCCATGGGAATGCGGATGATGAAGCCCTTGTCGAAGGCGCCTTCGCCGAATTGCGATGACGACACGTTCGTGAAGGTCGCAAATGCACCGATCTCGACTCCGGTCTGGAACCGGCGAGAGATCGTAAACGTCGCGCCCGTATCGCCGGCAAGATAGCGTCCGGCATCCACCTGCAGATCGAGACCGTACCAGGGCGATTGGTAGTAGAGGCTCACATGCCCCGTGAGCACATGATAGGGTTGCAGATCGAAAAGGCGGTCGAACCCGCGCTGCCAGACCTCGTACAGGGTTGCGCCCAGCGCCCACCGTTCCGTGTCCGGCCGCCACAGAACCTCGCCGCCTGCCCCGGCGAACATGCTTTCCAGTATGCCGCCCCTCGCCAGTGCGTACACGCCGGGCGCTGCGGTGGCGGTATAGGATCCCTGCAGCTCCGCGATGCCGTTTCTGCCGTACTTGTAGTATAGATCCTGATCGCTGCGGACATGCGGCAACAGGCTGTCCGACGGCAACAGCTCACCGAAGTCGCTCGCAATATTGGCCTGCAATTCGCCCTCCAGCCTGAGCTGGGGCGTGAAATTTACGCCGCCCCCAAACGCAGCGAGCAGCTGATAGAGATACGGCCGGTTCGGATCGAAAAACGACTGATTATAGACGGGCCGGATCGACCAGTCATAAACGGGATAGCGCACGAGGGGGCGCGAAACTCGCGACGGCGCGACGCTGGTCTCGCCGGTTTGCGCATCGGCAAGGATCTCGCTGCCACCGCCTTCATCGGAGATGGTCCGTTCGAGCGAAGATCGTGGAAGAACGAGTTCGCGTGTCGGGACACCCTGGGCGAGGCTTATGATGCGAAACGTTTCTACTTCCGGAGGCATGGTGGCCATCAGAACGCGTGCAAGCCGGCCATAGGCTTCGGGCTCGGTGCGGTAACGCGCATTGGTGAATGCTACATCCACCTGCGTGTCGTGGATGGCGAGAGCATCGATCTCGAGGCCCTGGGCGGCGGCGAGCTGGACGGCCAGGTCTCGCGCCTTGGCGGCGGCGGCGCTTTCCGTCGCCTCCTCCGGCCAGGACGTGAGCAGGGTCAGCTGCTGTTGGGCGAACCGTACCGAGTCTCGCGTCGAGCAGTGCCGCGCCGGGGTCCCGGGGTCGTCGGCGTCCACGATCGTGACGGAGGCAAAGCCGTTGTCGTGCGCGGCGTCGATCATTTGCGCGTAGCGGCTGCAATCGCCCGGCCGACCTTTCAGATAGGCCATCAACATGGGGCCGCGCGCCTCGTACTTCTGCACCAGCGGTTCGCTGGCGGCGAGATTTTCGCGCGCGATCTTCCACGATGCCGGTGAATTTATGCTCGGCCTGCAACGTGCCGAGCCCTTCGCGCAGCTTGTGCGACAGCACGAATGCGGTCCTGTAGTTGCATTTCATTTCGCGACTCAGATGCAGTGCCGCATGTCCTTTGACGCCGTTCACGAAAATCGCGATCACGTAGATGATGTCCCGCATGGACATCTTTCGGCTCGCGAACGGGGTGCCTGCGGTCGGGGAGAATTGCTTCTTGCACGCCTTGCACTTGAAGATGCGGCGGCAGACGTAGTGGTAAATCGCGGTGCCTTCGCCACAGTGGGGGCATTGCCGCTTTCCTCCATTGGCCTCGTAGCGAAGGCCGATGTACGTCGCATAAGCCTTGTCTTCGCTCAGGTCCCCCGCTTCCCGAAGGCTGAGCGTCTTGGCTTTGGACGACAGGAGGAAGTGCTGGCTCAATGCGCTCCTTTCCGTGAATCTTCACGTTAGAGCGTGAAATAGCACGAAAGAAACGCCTAGTCAATGTATAATCGCGCTCTATGATGAATATGCACGATAGAGGACGCAAGGTTAATGCCTAAGACCCTCGGCATGTCGCCCGAACTCAGTGCGCGATCCCACGACTGGGCGCGCCGAATCATGCAGATGGAAATGAAGCGGCATTCGATGACCTACCCGGAACTGGTCAAGCGATTGAACGAGGTGGGGGTGGACGAGAACGAACGGAATCTGCGCAATAAGGTGGGGCGTGGGGAGTTCTCGGCGGCGTTCATGCTGGTGTGCATGAAGGTGATGGGGGCGAAGGCGATTCCGGTGGAGGAGTGGGGCTGGGGCGGCGACGAGCCGTTAACGACTTCGCAATCCTGAAAGGGGCTAAATTGAGGGGCAGGATTCGGACGTTGCGTTGCCGGACCCTGTGTGGCACCCTTTCCAAACGTGCGGGGAGTGATTCTGATGGAAAAGAAGGCGTTTCTTCTGCCGGTCGCTATGACGCTGGCAGCGCTCGTGGGCTCACCAGTTTCGGCCAACGTAAACAGCGAAAACCAGCCAGCGATCAGCCAAACAAAAATCGATGTTGGCGCCTCTGACCCGTTTGTACTACATCGAACTGTTCCAATGCGCTTGGCCCAGGACGATCATACGAGCCATTCAAGCCACGAAAGTCATTCGAGTCACGAAAGCCACAGTTCACATTCGTCTGGCGGCTACTAACACTCAATCAATCCTATGAGCGAGCTTGGGGGGATGACGGCGAATGTTGAATTCGCCGCAAGCGCGTTTGCGCTTGAGGCTATCAAGCACGCCGCCTATCGTTTTACCGACAAACTGACGATTGAGATCGAACCAACCGATACGCGAATAGCGTGTCGATTGCGGTTGATTGAAGGAAAGCGGCACGATGATTCCTTGGACAACCTCGTGGCCCAGTTCCGTAATGAGGTCCTCGACCAAGACTTGCGGATACAACTTCGTCGCGACACGGCGCCCGTCAGAAACCTGATCCTTTCACTGGCATTCTCAAAGACCGGCCTGCACGAATGAACAAGTTTCAGCCTCTCGACGCATACCGGCGTGGGAAAGGCGAAACATACAAACTCCTGCCGCTCAAATTTACGCCGCTCGACGACAGCAAATATGTCGTCACAAACATGGCCGGCGAGTACCATATCCTTGCACGGGATGCCTTACATGCGTTTGTGCAAAAGCAACTGAACACTGACTCGGCTGATTACGACGATCTCAAGGCGAAGCACTTTCTGATCGATAGTGATTCGGACGTAGCTGTGGACCTTCTGGCATTGAAGGTCAGGACCAAATATCAACGCCTTTCAAACTTCACCGGCTTGCACCTATTTGTAGTGACATTGCGATGCGAGCACTCCTGTCCGTATTGTCAGGTTTCGCGCCAGAATGACGGGCAAACACAATTTGATATGTCGCCGGAGATCGCGGCAAAGGTTTTATCGCTCGTATTTCGCTCTCCTTCACCGAACATCAAAATCGAATTTCAGGGCGGCGAACCGCTTTTGAATTTCGACCTTATTAAGTTCATCGTGCGTCGAGCGTCCGATATAAACCAAGTTGAACGGCGCGACCTTGCATTTGTGATCGCCACGAATCTTTCTGTCGTAACGGACGACATGCTGGAGTTCTGCCGCGAATATTCAATCCACATTTCGACCTCGCTGGATGGGCCTGCCGATCTTCACAACAAGAACCGGCCACGACCGGGCAATGACAGTTACCAACGGGCCATCGCAGGCATCAATCGCGTGCGAGATGCGCTGGGCAGGGATTCCGTTAGCGCGGTGATGACGACGACCGCGACCAGCCTAACCCGAGTTCGCGACATCATTGACGAATATGTGAGCGACGGCTTTCACGGTATCTTCTTGCGCCCACTGTCGCCGTATGGTTTCGCCATCAAGACCAAATGGTACGCCGCCTATGACCACGACAAGTGGTTGGATTTTTATTTTGAGGGCCTCGACTACGTAATCGAGTTGAACCGGAAAGGCTGGCCTTTCCGGGAATTCTATGCGGCCACAATCCTCGCCAAAATGCTGACGCCGTTTCAGCCGGGTTTCGTGGACTTGATGAGCCCAGCAGGTATCGGCATCGGCGCGCTCGCCTACAACTACGACGGAAACGTATTTGCTTCTGACGAAAGCCGAATGCTCGCAGAAATGCACGACAATACGTTCCTGCTAGGAAACGTCCAAACGAATACGTATGAGCAAATCATTCTTTCGAACTCCCTATTGAATCCACTTGAAGCGTCGTTCACGGAAAGCGTACCGATGTGCTCTGACTGTGCGTTTGAACCATTCTGTGGCGCTGACCCGGTTTATCATCACGCAACCCAAGGCGACTTCGTGGGGAGAAAGCCACTATCCGGCTTCTGCAATCGGAACATGGCAATCTTCAAGGGCCTGATCTCTCGCATGGAAGCCGATACGACTACGCGAGAGCTTTTTTATCAGTGGGCTAGTCGCTGATGCTGACGCTCAGGGGCAACGGTTTTTCCGTTCTGCGCGACGAGACAGTCGAGCTTCCGCGTATCGCTGTAGCCTCCGATGATCCAGTAAGACCTAACCCGCTACGAAAATCGGAGGCGTATATATCCCGTAAGGGTGATATGCCGGAGGGATTCGCATGGTACATTCGCTTCGATACCGAACCGTCGTCGTCTGATGAAAGCGTCCCAAAGGGTTCCGGAGTAATCCGCGTCTCAGACAAATTCTCTTACATTCGGGCTGGCGATGTAGTTCGTATTTCGCCAAACAGAGGTGGTTTTGCGGTTCTTTTCCAAAGATCAGCCCGACACCACTCAATCCTACTGACTGAGAGGTGCAACCACTATTGCCTTATGTGCTCGCAACCGCCGCGCGACGTGGCCGATGGTTGGATTCTTGAGGACGTGATGGCCGCGATCCCGTTCATCCATCCCGATACGCCCGAGATCGGCTTTACCGGCGGAGAGCCAACGCTTTTAGGCGAACAGCTTGTGAAACTGGTGCAGCGCTGTAAATCGTATCTGCCGCGCACCAGTATCCACGTCCTAACAAATGGTCGGGCATTCTCGAAACCGGAATACGCCAAGGCGTTTGCTGATCTGAATCATTTTGATCTCATGTTCGGGATTCCGATTTATTCTGACTTATCCGAACGGCACGATTACGTGGTGCAAGCTGACGGTGCATTTGATGAGACAATCCGAGGCATTTTGAATCTCAAGCGTGTTCGTGTACCCGTCGAGATAAGGGTCGTGGTGCACAAACAGACGTTTGATCGACTTTCGCACCTCGCGCGGTTCATAGCCCGCAACCTTACGTTCGTGGATCAGGTCGTCTTTATGGGTCTGGAGATGACCGGCTTTACGCGCGCCAATTTGCCGGACCTTTGGATCGATCCGGTAGAGTACCAGCCGCAACTCATCGAGGCAGTCAAATTGCTGGCGGCGAACCGCATGAAGGTGTCCGTCTATAACCACCAGATGTGCATTACGGACAAGGCTCTTTGGCCGTTCATGAAGCGGTCGATAAGCGATTGGAAAAACGAATACATGGATGAATGCACGGGATGTGCGGCTCGAAACGAGTGCGGCGGGTTCTTTTCGTCAGCCAGACTGCGATATAGCGCCCATATTCGCCCGTTGAAATCGCAAGAAATAAATTAGCTGGATGTGAAGTGCTGGGAGGGTTAGGTATTCAGGTCCTAATGATTGTCATAGAGCAAGAGACCGAACGTGGATGCGCCTAGGGGGCTCGCCTCATACGAGCGTTCTAAGCACTCCTCCGGGAATACCGACACTTCATATCCGCGCTTACTATACCAACGGACAGTGAGGAACCGGCTGCGCACGTGTGGGCGTTCAGTCCACTTACCAGCTTCGGGGTTCCAGTCGGTGCCCGGGCAAGCCAACTCTGCGTGACAGTCAATCACTGTCATCAACGGCTATCGGGACCGAGTTTCGCCGTATCGCCGATATTCAACGGTGCCATTTCGTGCTCCGAATTAGGACCGGAATCGGCAACGATTTCTAAGCTATTTTCTTGTACCATCTCTTTTAATTCCGTTCTTGAGGGAGAAGCAGGGTGAACTTCCGCGTCGGTGCAAAGGTGCGCGAAAAGCGGCCAGAAATGCGCGTTGTCAAAGTGAGCGGTGATACAATCAGTTGCCGCTGGACCGACCCATACGGGACAGAGCAGGAGCGCAACTTCGATGCGAAAGACCTGGAATTCTCAAATTCACGCGGGTTTAAGCCGATAATTAGGGGCTGACCGCCCAACCGTGTCGTTTTCCGCTCGAATTCCCAACATCGCTGAGGCGATCTCTGGAACAGATTTTCTCATGTTTATGGTATAATTGTCAAGAAATTATGCAGTCTTTCCGGCACCTCGGAGGGCAAAGGAGTTAGCGCAATAGCAGCCCCTCCGTCCAAAAGACTTATGAACAGTGGCAACTCGAATGATGTGGCTGAGACGCATCGTTCCCTCCAAGAGGGGGTGCAACTTGGAGATCAAGGCAAATCTCCTAATTCGCCGGATTTGCTGTCGCCGAAGGACACACGAATGTAATAACAGAATGCCTAACTGAACAGCGGCCGAAACACCCAATACAAAATCCATCCCCAAAATGCGAGTCCAGTCGGGATCGCGACCGCCAGCCACCACCCTCGCGGCAGTCGACCCATTCAATTCACCGAAGTCGGTGCAGGTTGCGTCCGAGAAAGTTCGAGCATGCGATTAAGTGCGCTGACGACGGTCGGGATTTCTTCCACCCGGAATGCGACGGGCAGCTTCATGTGCTCGATGTCCATCATCATTCCCACAGTTTTGCCGTCGGCTACCGAGAAGGGCTGGCATGAACGCAGTTCCATCGGACTGCCGTAAACCGTTCCGCCGTCGTCGCGGTAGGTCGCCTTCGAGAGATGTTGTCGGATCAGAAGTGATAGGCCGCTCAGGATATCGAGCTTGATCCGGATAACGGCTGTAGAGCCGTCTGAAAGCCCGGCGAGCATTGTAAAATCGCCGGATTCTTGGTGCGGACCGGCGCCGAGGACTCCGACAATGTGAAGGCTGGGTTCTTCGGGCATGGGCGCCTCGCTTGGTCGGTCCGGCGCTTTGCTTATAGCGCGGCCCACATCCTGCGTCCCGAAGGCCGGTGATTGCCCACAGGAAAATGCGCGCCTAGGGAAGCGCCCACAACTGCGCTCTCCCCGGCCTCTTAATCGCTTTCAGGCTTTTGCGCCTCGACTGTGCGTAGAGCGCCTGCGCGAGCCGCCGCGTCATGGCGGTCAACAGTTCGATGTCGCCCACGTCCATTCCTTTGATGAGCATGACGCGCGTTGCCAGTTCGCGTGTCGGTAGAGGACCTCCCTTTGCAAGAGCGTCTTTGCAGAGGTTCACCGCCTCACGCGGGCCGAATAGTCTAGGCAGGTTCCGGTATGGCTCCATGAGCCGCTTCCCATCCGGCGCGAATAACTCCATCGCGGCGACGACGTGTTCGAGATCGGCCCGCGCCCTGTCGAGCCGGTCCTCATATTCGGTGATCGCGGCTTCGATCTGGGAGCGTTTGTATTCCAGCGCGGAGAAGACATGGGTGTCGGCCATGCGACGAAGATAGGGGCACTGGCGGGCTCAGGCGAGGGAGAGTCGTTGTGTCAATGTGGGGCAGGTGTGGATGCTGCATAAGGGCGGGAAAATGCGACATACAATATCTTCGTCGATCGCGACGGCAATGTGACGCTGCCGCGCCTGCGGCCGATCTCGGCATCCGGACGGCGCTTCGGGGATTTCCGGCAGGATCTCGATGCCGCCATTCGCGAAGGCTACATCCAGACCCAGGATTACATCACCATCGGGCAGGTTCGGCAGATATCCGTGAACGTCGTGGGAGAAGTCTTCAGTCCGGGCGTGTATGCGCTAAGCGGCCTGTCCACCGTACTGGACGCGCTGCAGCTGGCCGGCGGCGTCTCCAAGACAGGCTCCTTGCGCGATATCTCCGTCGTTCGCGACGGGCACGCGCTTCACATCGATCTCTACAGATTCATTTCGCCGGACGGCGCAATGCCCGACACCACGCTCAGGCAGGGCGACCGTATCGTTGTCTCTCCGATCGGTCCCACCATCGCGGTCGCGGGCGAAGTCCAGCGGCCGGGCATCTATGAACTCGATAGGTCGGCGGATTCGGCGACGGCGCGCCGCATGATCGAAATGGCCGATGGCTACACGATCCGGGGCGCCTACCGCCTCACGGATCTGCGCACCCGGCCGGACGGCAAGCTGGAATATGTCGACATCACGGGCCACGAAGGCGACATGCTGCGGGACGGCGAAATTCTGATCGTCAACAGCGCGGCGAATTACACCTATGGCGACGTCACGCTCGAAGGCGATGTGCGGCTGCCGGGCGATTATGCGCTCAACAAGGTCAAGACACTGCATGATCTTCTGCCGTCGCCGGAGTCGTTTCTGCCTCTCACCTATACGCCCTTTGCCTATATCATCAGGGAGGACAAGGTTACACTGCAGCGCAAGATCATCCCCTTCTCGGTGGCTCAACTGCTCGCAGGAACGTACAACGCGGACCTGCAATCGCTCGACGTCGTTCATATTCTCACCTTCAACGCGATGCGTCAGCTGCTCGCCATCAGTTCGGCGCCGCAAAACGCCGAAGGTGCCCGTATGACCGGCTTGCAAGCCCGGGCGATTTGCCGGGAGGAAGACGCTGCAATACGCGATCTTCCGCGCCCGGAGCGAGCCCGCTCCGCAACAGCTCTGAAACTTCCGAAGTGTCCGGCCGCGCCACAGACAGGCATACCGCAGGCGGGCACGGCTGCCTCCGGCAATTTGACCCAGATGCTGGCCTCCTCGGCACTCGGCCAGACGCCGCCTTCGGCCCTGTTCACCGGGCAACAATCCCCGCAAAGACAGCCGGGCGCCAATCCCGAGAGCCCGTTCAACGCTTTCCTGCCCGGAGCAGCCGGCACCCTTGCTGCGCCAGGTGGCCTGGGCGCGGTGGACACCGGATCTGCAACAGGGACAGAAGACGATACGTCTGCGCTCTCCGCCTTCGCGAGTTCGTCGGGCAAGAGCAACCAGGAAACATCCGCCGATGCGGGTACATCCGGCGATGAGAGCATCTCCGGGGTGGAGGGCGTTTCTGCCGATGAAGCATCCACGCTTGGATTCGTGGTCGGCGATTATCGCGTAAGTCTGGAAGGGGGGGTGCGGGAACCTGGCATTTATCTGGCGGCCCCCGGTGTCACGCTCGGCGAACTGGTGGATGCTGCCAACGGATTGGTGCCGGATGCCGACCTCAACGCCGTGGAGATCACGTCCGTCGCCATCGACAACGAGGCTGGCCATTCGACAGCCACCCGCAAGCTTTATTCGCTCACGCCGGAAAAACTCGCATCCATCCCCCTGCAGCGGCTGGACGTCGTGGAAATTCCGCATGTGCCGAGCGAACTGGAAGACGGTTATGTGCTGCTCGACGGCGAAGTCCATTTCCCGGGCACCTATCACATTTTGAAGGGTGAAAAACTCTCGTCGCTCCTCACCCGCGCCGGCGGTCTGACGCGCCTGGCCTATCCGCAGGGCGCGGTATTTCAAAGACCATCGGTGGCGCGTCTCCAGGAGTCCGCCTATGATCGTGAGGCCGATGACCTGCAGGAACAGCTGATGGCCGCGGTCGCGCAGGGAGGCGGGGTTCTCGCATCCGCGGCCGGACAGGCGCTGGGGCTCTCGCCGGAAGCGGCCGGCTTCGTCGAGGATGTGATCGGACAGCTGCGTTCGAAGACGGCGGACGGACGCGTCTCGATCATCGCCGATCCGGTCGCGCTGGCAGCCGATCCCCAGGCGGACATTCAATTGCAGCCGGGCGACAGGCTGTTCATACCCAAGCGCCCGAGCGAAGTGATGGTGACGGGCGAGGTTCTGAGTCCTGGAAACTATCGCTACGCGCCCAAACTCGGCGTCGCGGACTACATCGGGCTGTCCGGCGGCTACAACCGATATGCCGACGAGGATCACATTTTCGTCGTCAATCCGGACGGCACGGCCAGGGGCGTCTCCGACGATCTGTTCAATTTCACGACGGCTGAACTCGCACCCGGAAGCGTCGTCGTCGTGCCCCGGAACCTGAAGCCTCTTGATCTCGGCGCGCTTACGGTGACCGTCGCCAAGGTGTTCTCCGACTTTGCACTATCGGCGGCCTCGATAGCGGTACTGGCCCACAGCACGGATTGATGGAATGCGCGCAGGTTCTGCGTGTCTCGGAGTCAGGACGAATGCCGGACCTTCTCGACGACGATTCCCCGGCAGCTTCGGCGGCGCCGCTTTTCAGCCTCGCCCGGCTGTGGGCCGATTTGCGGACCTATTACCTCCTGCTCGTGGCGCTTGTGTCGATCCTCTTTGCGATCCTCGTCGTCTGCGTCGCTCTCGCTCACCCGGTTTATACTGCCACCGCGATCGTGGGACCTGCGGACAAGTCGGATGAGCCATTCGGCGAGGGTGCCGAGGGTGCTCTTTCCGGTGGTCTCGGCGGTATTGCCAAGCATCTTCATGTCGGCGGCGCGCTGGGACAGGAGGGGACTGACGATACGTTCGACGAGTACACCGCACTGCTCACCTCCAATCGCCTGTTGGACGTTCTGGTTCGCAAGGATCATGTCCTGCCGGAGATATTTCCCGACGATTGGGACGCGTTACGCCACCGCTGGCGGCCGCATGACGATTTCGTCCACCGTACCCTCGACCAGGCGAAGGTGCTGCTGCACCGCCCCATCAAGCTGGCGCCGGACCAGGACGATCTTCAGGACTATTTCAAGACGCGCCTGGTGGTCGATCCGTCGCTCGAGACGTCCTTTGCCACGGTGTCTCTGCGCTTCGGCAGTCCGAAAATGGCTGAACGCCTGCTCGGCCTCATCCTTCGCGAAGCCGACAACATCATACGCGAAGACAAGCGGCGCGACGTGGCCGCCCGCATCGCCTATCTCAATACCGCGCTGGAACATCTGTCGCTCGCAGACCAGAAACCCGAACTGATCGACGTCCTGTCGGAGCAGGAGCAGGAAATGATGATGATCGAGTCCGATGATCTTTACGCGTCCACGTTGATTGACATGCCCTACGCTCCGCTCAAACCCACATCGCCGTCCCCCACCGCGGACAGCGCCATCGCGCTGGCGCTGGCCTGCATGGCGTGGCTTGGCGTGGTGCGGACCGTCCCGTCCGAGGGCCGCTGGGCGCGCTTTGTCAGGGCGTTTGCGCGGCCGGGCCGCAGCAGGTCCGGAGCAGCGCGGAAGCGAACGCCTCGCACGCCGGACAGATTCCGAAGCGACCCGCTTGCCGGCGCCCTGCCGGTTCCCGGCGCGCTCGACGCCGCAGCGCGCAGCGACGTGACCAACGCGGAAGGTACCGTCCGATAGACGTTGCCTGTCCGGTAGACGTTGCCTTGCGGTAGGCCCATCGGGGCGAAGAGTCGCCTCGCCCCGAAGAAAGGTTGTCCAGAACCACGACGGAGAGCGGCGGGACGCACGGTCCCCTGTTCGGCAACGGCAGCGGCTATCAGTCGCCGATGGTGCAGGCGAACGGCTGAAGACGCGAATCGGGAGCCAATAGCGGCACCCCGCGCAGAAGAGCGGCGACCCCGGCTGACGGAATTACTGCGCCGGCTGGGCGTGAGGAGCCACAGTCCGCGCCCTGAAGCGGCGGCTGACGATGCGCAGCGGCGCGCGGAAAATCCTGGCCAGGAACCAGCGGAAACCGCGATTCGTCTCGCGTACCCTGTGCGGCAGGGCGAGCAGCGCGGGCACGAGCCCCAGGGTAATTCCCTTCGAGAAGGCAAGGCCGAACACGATGGCCGTGGACAGCTGAATCCACATCATCGCGAAGGGATCACCGATGGTCACGTGCCGGGTGGCGAAATCGATTTCGATCGCCAGCATCATCGGGAGCAGGCCCAGGATCGCGGTGACCGTGGTGAGAAACACGGGCCTGAGGCGCTGCGCGCTCGAGCGGATCACCGCCTCGATGGGATTCATCCCCGAGTCCACAAGCCTGTGATAGGTGTCGATCAGCACGATGTTGTGGTTCACCACGATTCCGGCAAGCGCCAGCAGCCCGGTGCCGGTCATGATGATCGAGAAGGCCTGTCCCATCACCACCATGCCGAGGAGCGACCCGATCATGGCGAGGATCACGGCCATCAGAATCAGGCTCGCATGATAGAAGCTGTTGAACATCGCCAGCAGCACCACCGCGATCAGGAACAGCGCCATGAACGCGGCCTTGATGAGGAAGGCGCCGGATTCCTGCTGGTCCTCGTCGGAGCCCTTGAAGTTCACGCGCACGTCGCGCGGCAGGTGCTGCGCCGCCAGCCAGCTCTTGATGTTCTGCACCTCGGCGTTGACGTTGACGCCAGGCTTCACATTGGCGCGCACGTGATAGACGCGGTGCGCGTTGATCCGCTCGATCGTGCTGACCTGCGGCGCGGGCTTCACTTCCACAAAGGTGCTGATCGGCACCATGCCTTGTGAGGTGGGGACGCGCACGCCGTCGAGCGCGTGGATACCGCGGTCCGCGCTCGGATAGCGGACGCGAATGTCGACCAGACGCGTCGAATCGGCAGGCCGGTAGCGCCCGACGAAAATGCCGTCGGTGACAAGTTCCACGGCCGCGCCGATCTGCTGCGTACTGACGCCGAAGCGTTGCGCCACGTCGCGCCTGACCTTGAGATCCCATTCGATGCCGGGCAGAGGTCTTGTGTCTTCAACGTCGCGCAGCGTCGTCATGCCATCGAGATGGCGGCGGATTTTATCGGTCGTTTGTAACAGCGCCGCGTAATTGTCCGACGAGGCGTCGATCATGATGTCCTTGCCCGTCGCGGGACCGCTGTCGGGCTTGCGCACCTCTATTTTCAGGCCCGGAATGCTGGCCGTGCGCTCGCGGATTTCCTCGAGAATGACATCGCCGCGGCGGCGCTGGCCATAGGGCTTCAGCTCCACCGTGATCCGGCCGATATTGTCCACCGGCGTGTTGAGGCTCGATGGATTGCCGCCGGAATTCGCGTAGATGTAATCGACTCCTTCGACGTTCTCGACGCGGCGCTCGACGCTCATTACGAGCGCGCGTTTTTCGTAGGCCGAGAGATTGCCGCGCGCGGACACCAGCACCGTCGCCTCGGTGGGATCGGTCTGCACGAAGAATTCGGTGCCGTGATTGTTCAGGATGAAGAGCACGAGCACGGCAATGGTCGCCGTGAACGCAACTCCAATCATCTTGCCGGGATTGTGCGTAATCCAGTCGGCAACATGGGCGTACCAGCCGGTAACGCCCGGGATGTCCCGCCAATCCCCATGCTCCGAGGCCTCGATGGCTTTCTCGTGCCGTTCGTCGCGTTCGGGGGCCTTGCCGAAGAATCCGCCGAGCACCGGCAGGAAAATGAGCGCCACGACCATCGAGCAGGAGAGCACGATAATCAGCGTCTTCGGGAAATAACTCATGTACTCGCCCGCAATTCCGGGCCAGAGCAGCATCGGCAGGAAGGCGCCGATCATCGTGGCAGTCGAACTCACCACCGGCCAGAACATCCGCGTGGCGGCCTCCGCGAAGGCCTGTCTGGGCGGATGGCCCTCGGTCATTTTCCGGTCGGCGTATTCGACCACGATGATCGCGCCGTCGACCAGGATGCCGACCGACAGGAGCATCGCGAACATGATCATGAAGTTGAGCGTGAACCCTTCGGCGCCGATGACGAGAAAGCTCATCAGGAACGAGGTCGGGATGGCGACGCCCACCAGCAGCCCCGAGCGCAGACCCAGCGCCGCCACGACGATGATCATCACCAGCAGGATCGCGAGCACGATTGCATCCGACAACGAGCTCAGCTGGTCGCGGATGTCGGTCGACTCGTCGCCCACGAAGGAGACGTGCACGCCCGGCGGGAAATATTTCTGCGCGGCAGCCAGCATCTGGCGCACCGCAAGATTGTTCGCGATCACGTTGGCGCCCACGCGCTTGGTCACGTCGATGGCAATGGCGCGCTTGCCGTTGATGGTGGTGAAGGTCGTGGCGTCGTAGAAGGTGGGATGGACCTGCGCGACGTCCTTGAGCGTCACCGTCGCGTCGGAGGTGGCGCGGACGGGCAGGCTGAGCACGTCCTCGGCATTGTCGATGACGCCCGGCACCTTCACCGCGAAATTGCCGTGGCCGGTATCGATCACGCCGGCCGCCACCAGCGTGTTGTTGTTGGTGATGGCATCGAACATCTCCTGCTGGGTGATGCCGTAGGTCTCGAGCTTCGCGGGATCGACGTCGATCTCCAGCATTTCGTCGCGCGTGCCCGTAAGCTGCGCGTCGAGAACGGTCGGAATGGTCTTGAGCTGGTCGGAGAGGTCGCGGGCCAAATGATAGAGCGTGCGCTCGGGCACGTCGCCCGACAGCGCGACGGATATTACGGGGAACAGACTCGTGCTGATCTCTTCCACGGTGGGCTGCTGCACGTCGGGTGGCAGTTCGGCGCGCGCCGTATCCACCTGCGCGCGCACGTCGGCGAGCGCCCGGTCCTTGTTGAAGGAAACGTCGAATTCCATGATGATGACGGCCGCGCCTTCATAGGCGCGTGCCGTCATCTCCTTCAGGCCCTGGATCGAGCGGAGATAGTTCTCCATCGGCTTGACGAGCAGCCGTTCGCTGTCTTCGGGACTGATTCCTGGATAATAGACTTCGACGACGATGTACGGGATCGGAATGTCGGGATCCGATTCCTTCGGAATCTGGATGAAGGCGATGACGCCGGCGATGATGGTGACGGCGAGCGCGGCAATGACGAGCCGCGTGTTGCGGACGGCCCAGGAGATGATTCCGGTCACGTGCCCGCTCCGGACGCGACGGCCTTGACGCGCGAGCCTTCGTTCACGAACTCCTGTCCGACGGTAATGACCTCGGCGCCGTTCGGCAGCCCCGTCACCCACATCCCGTCGGGACTGTCGGATACGATCTGGACCGGCTTGAAGCGGACGATGCCGTTTTCGACCGTTCGCACACCGACCACGCCGCTGTCGCTCAGCACCAGAATCCCGGGCGACAGCTTCGTCGCCTGCACATTCTTCACCGGGATGCGGATGTCGGCGCTGACACCGTCCCGCAGCTTCGCATCGGGATTGGGCAGTTCAACTTCGAGGCGGAACGTACGGGTGGCCGCATCGGCACGGCTCGAAATGAAGCGGACGCGACCAGCCACGGTTTCTCCGGTGACCAGCTTCGCGACCGCCGAATCCCCGGGCTTGACGCTGCTCACGTCATGTTCCGACAGCTGGCCGATGGCGAGGAACGGCTCCGGCGCGATCAGGAGCGCGCATTTGTCCCCATTGTGCATGAGGTCGCCGACATTGACGTAGCGGTCGTCGATGAGCCCATCGAACGGCGCGCGAACCTGCGTGTGGGCGAGATCGAGTTCCGCCGTTTGCTCGCTGGCGCGTGCGGTCTGCAGCGCGGTGGCCGATTCCGCGAGCAGCGTCTTGGCGAGATAGCCGTCCTTTGCAAGCGCGAGGTCGGCGTTGTACTTCTCGCCCGTCTCGGCCACCTGCGCGCGCGCCTGCGCCACCTTGGCGGCGCGGTCGTTGACCTTCAACTCGCAGAGAACCTGCCCCGCCTTGACGAAATCGCCCTTCTCGAAATGCAGCGCTTCGACCACCCCGTCGACTTCGGCTTTCACATCGACGGAATGAAGGGCTTCGGTGCGTCCGCGCACGACGACGTCCGCGTCGCGGTGGCGTGCAACCAGCCGCTCGACCTGCACGCTGGGAATTTCCGCGACATTCGCCTCAAACTTTGCGGCGCGCCGGGCGCCGCCGGACACCACCCCGGAACCGAGCCAGAGGGCCACAAGAACGGTGATTGTAACTGCTGCTCGGTAGCTTGGCTTCATGCGACGCCAGAAGCCCGGCTGAACATGGTCCCAGAAACCGCGCAGCGCAGCCCTCACATCGTTCGGCATCCGATCGCTCCTGTGTCGTCGCTTCGTGCGCCGGCTGCTTGGGGTTGCAGCACTGCCAAGGCAGCTAATCCGCCATGGCTACCCGGATTATGGTGCCGAGGTCGTTGACGAATTGCTCGCCTGGCAGCGTTGCCGCGCACCGGCAACCCTGGGCAGATCGTCCGAATTTCCATCTGTGGCGCCCCGAACCCGGCTCATGCCGGCCCGATGTCAGGCGCTATATGATTGCCAGATTCCCCAATGCAACCCTGCCGGCTCGAAAACCGGCCCGCGCAGGGTGCAAAGCCGTGGTGTGCCCGTATCAGGATGAAAAACTAGCGGCGCATCTGTGACCACGGGCGTCTCGCTCTGCTTTTTTCAGACAAGGACGAAATTTTCGCGGCCCCAAGACCGCCCTAAATCGCCTCTATGCGGTCGACCTCGACACCCTTCATGCCCTGCCGTGTCGAAAACCTGATCCGTTGCTCGGGCGCCAAGGCAGCAAGGCCGGAACGCCTGAGCGCACTCGCATGAACATAAATGTCTGCCCCGCCGTTTTCCGGCATCACGAAGCCGAAACCCTTCTGTTCGTTGAAGAATTTGACCTTCCCTTCGATCATCGGACCGGAGGGTGCGTGATCGCGTTCGCGATGCGACGAGAAACGGTCGCCGCCCCCATGGAAGCGGTCGCCGCCGCCGAACCTGTCACCGCCGCCGAAACGATCGCCGCCGCCAAAGCGGTCCCCTCCGCCGAACCTGTCGCCACCGCCGGAACGATCGCCGCCACCGCCGAACCGGCCGCCGGGACGTGGTCCGCGCGCCGGCTGGGACTCGGCCGTGCTGGTGTCGATGCTGTGCACCGCCACCACCTGTAGCCCACGCGGAGAATCCTGCAGGTCACATACAACCGTTGCGCCCGGCGGGGCATCGGGCGCACCCACCGCGGCAAGCGCCGAAGCGTGGCAGAACGCGTCGCTGCCGTTGTCGAGCGTGATGAAGCCGTAACCCTTGGTAGAGTTGAACCACTTGATCGTGCCCTTGACGGATGCCATCGCCAGGCGCGAACCGCTATTTTCGTAATTTGCCATGAGATCGCCGATGTGACTCTGCCGGACGCCAATTGACGCGCCGTGCACGACCGGCCACGGGTGCGGCGCTTTGAGCCATATTGCTCAAATTTGCCACGCGACCGCAACGGGGAAACCGCGCAAGCGGACTGGTTGCCGAACCAGCGGGTCCTCAGCGGCTCCAGGTCGTGGCGATGAACTCGGGATCCTCCTGCCGGTTCCGCTCGGAACACAGGAAATCGTAATATCCGCAGCGTCCACCGGGGTAGGTTCGGCAGGTGCTCGGCCGCGCGGTGTAGACCGTGCAACGACGCGCCTCCGTGTCGAAGAAGCGGCACACCTTGCCGAAAATTTCGTCCTTCTTGCGGCGCATCGCATATTTTTCACCATCGCGCTCGACCGTGAACTTCTTCCTGGCCTCCCGGAACCCGAGCCCGAAATGCGCCGCCAGCCGCTCGACATCGCGCTTCGTGAGCGGGATCAGCTCGTAGGAACAGCAGTAACCCGGGCACTTCGCGCAGTTGTACATGCTCTCACGGCTCTTTCGGCGGCACAGCGCTTAGCACAATCCAGCGCGGCGGAAAATCAGACTCGAAAACGAGTTGCCCAACTAATGCAAGGTCTTTGCCCTGGTCTCCACGGGAGCCGCAGCTGCAGCGACACGGAACGCGAGCCGCCCGATCAGCCGGCCGTCTTCGGCATCGATGTCCACACGCCAGTCGCCGGGACGCGGATTCGATTTGATCGAATAGCCGCGATAGCCATGCGCGCGGCCGCCGGAGATCGCGAAGGAGACGACGGATTGCGTGCGCCAAGCGCGCGCCCGCCAATCCCACCATTGCCAGCGATGGGTGATCCGCGTGGTCATCTTGATGGGGGCGAAAACGGCGCTGTAGAGCACCAGCTGCTGTCCGGGCGCGGCGTGAACGACCGGGCGCGCGAAGCCGAGGCGCGCCGCCCAGGGCTCGTTCTCCTGCCGCGCGATATAGACGGCGCCGGTGTGGCGGATCGCCTGATAGACGCCCACATCGGCGAGCGCGAGCGGCAGCGGGGGCAGAATGCCGGTAAAGTAGAAGGCGTTCATCGCCGCGGCGATGGCCAGCGCGCCGCCGATGAGCTTCCACCGCGATTGGCGGTATCGCGCGCGCCCCAGCGCCGACAACAGTCCCAGAAACAGAAGGAACACCGCAACAGCGAGCGCGCCGCTGGCGAGAAACATGACGGTGCCGATCGTCTTGGTGAGCACCGGCACGACAAAGACCGCGTAGGAATAAAGCGCGAAAAAGAAGAGAAGCCCGGCGAAGACAAGCCGCGCGTGGTATTTCCGGAACGCCTCGTTTCCGACGAGAAAGGCGAGGAGCAGCAGGAGGAACGGCCAGGACGCCGCAATCGCGGCGCTGCGCCAGTAGAAAACGAGAAAGCCGCTCCACAGGCCGCCAAGGGCAAATTGCGTGATCGCCGGCAGCCAGAGGCGGAGCTGCGATGGACGTTCGGACGTCGCGGTTGCCGCGCCCGGTCCGGGTTGGCGCTCGTCGGCTCCGGCAGGCCCGCGCAGGTCCGGAGGATCCGCAAACCGCGCCGCAACACGATCCTGGTGCGACTGCAGTGCGTGGGCAACGGCGATCGAGCCCGCCGCAAGCGCCAGATAGGCGATGAAAATGATATGTGGCCCGGGATGGTCCACCCGGCCGAAGGTGAAGTTGTCGACCGCAAAGCCCAGGACCATTGCGGCGGCCGAAATATGCCGCTCGTAGCGGCGCAACGGGGCCGTCCAGCTGCGCGCGTGGCTCTCCAGGTGACGGATGGACACCATTGGCGAACTGACCCCTTTCAGCGGCAGAATCGCCGGCCTTCTTGTTGTTTTCAGGGCGCAGGACGAATAATCGCCATTTCGCGCAGAGATGATCTGCTGCAACACTGCCTTTGCCGGGCGGGACAATTCGCGTTACGCTTTTTGATCCGGGAGGGATTTCCATGCGCGCATTCCCCACAGAGCTCCACGCCGCGGTGCTGTCGCTGCTTCTGCTTCTTGCGGTTCCGTGCTGCGCGCTGGCGGCGAGCGATCCGTGCCCGCGTCCGGCGCAGGGCAGCGTGATCGTCAATCCGCCCGATCTCTACAGCCAGGACGGCGTTCTGAAGGTGACGTTCGACTATTACACCACGGTGGATCAGTGGGGCCGCACGCTGTTCTGCTACGTGACGCCGGACGGCACGGAAGGTCCGACGCTTCACCTCAATCCCGGCGATACGCTCGACCTCACGCTGACGAACAAGGAGCAGGGCGGGCCGCCGCCGGTGCTGGAGACCGTATCCGGAAAATCGAATGTCTGCGGTGCTTTCTACATGACGCCGCAGTCGGTGAACCTGCATTTCCACGGCATGAATGTCTCGCCCAAATGCCACGGCGACAACGTCGTCCACACGCTGGTCAATCCCGGGGAGTCCTTCAACTACGAGATCAGGATTCCCAGGGACGAGCCGCCCGGAATGTACTGGTACCATCAGCATGTCCACGGCATCTCCAGTCCTGCCGTGCAGGGCGGGGCTTCGGGCGCGATCGAGATCGAAGGCATTGCCAATATCCAACCGGCGGTCGCCGGACTGCCGCAACGTTTCCTTGTGTTCCGCGACCAGCCGCTGCAGAATCCGCCCAAGAACCCCAGGAACGCTCCCACGGCGCCCTATTGGGACGTTTCCATGAATTATGTCCCGGTGCCCTACCCGAAATATCCGCCGGGAATCATCCAGATGCAGGCCGGCGCACAGGAGTTCTGGCGGGTGGTCAATGCCTCGGCCGATACGGTCGCGGACCTGCAGCTTCTCTATGATGGCAACGCGCAGCCATTACAGATCGTGGCTTTCGACGGCGTGCCGACCGGCTCGCAGGACGGCAAGCACCAGGGGACGATCATCACGCAGACCGACGTGCTGATCCCGCCAGCGGGCCGCGCCGAGTTCATCATCACCGGGCCTTCAAAGGGCGTCCAGCGGGCCGTGCTGATGACCAATCACATTGACACCGGACCGGCGGGGGACGTCGATACGCGGCGTCCGCTGGCGCAGATCGAGCTGACGAGCGATATGCGGAAAATTCCCAAACCCATCCTGCCCGTCGCCGGGCAGGTAAGCGGCGACCGCTTCGCCGGCGTCGACGACTCCATGGTCACCAAGCACCGCCACCTTTATTTCTCCGAGCATGTGCTGGCGGGCGAGCAGGGGCCCGGCGGCGGCCAGGCATTCTTCATCACGGTCAGGGGCCAGCAGCAGACCGCCTACTATCCCGATGAGCCGCCGGCCATCACCACGACGAAAGGCGCCGTCGAGGACTGGACGATCCAGAACCAGACCGGCGAGGTGCATGAATTCCACATCCACCAGATCCACTTCCAGTTGATCGCGGTGGACGGCGTTCCCGTCCCTCACGAGAGGCGGCAATGGTACGACACCTATCAGGTTCCCTACTATACCGGTGCGGGTCCGTTTCCGAGCATCAAGGTGCGGATGGATTTCCGCGGCGCGGTCGCGGGAGAGTTCGTCTATCACTGTCACATTCTCGACCACGAGGACGGGGGTATGATGGCCAACATCCTCGTCCTGCCGCGCGGTTCCGCGACGCACAAGGCAGCGGCACTGCAGCATCCGCCCATTGCAGCGAAGCTGACAAAGGTGGGCGCCCGCAATCTTCCGCCGCACGCCACGTAAGGCCGTGGGGCCGCCGAATTGTTCACAATTCGGCGTTTGCATCTGAGAACCACTCGCATTAGAGTGGGCGCCCCACCGATGTGGGCACCCGACGGAGGGATTCCCATGCGCGCATTCCCCACAAGGCTCCGCACCGCGGTGCTGTCGCTGCTTCTGCTTCTTGCGCTTCCGTATTGCGCCCTGGCGGCGAGCGATCCATGCCCGCGTCCGGTCCAGGGCAGCGTGATCGTCAATCCGCCCGATCTCTACAGCCAGGATGGCGTTCTGAAGGTCACGTTCGATTATTACACCACGCTGGACCAGTGGGGCCGCACGCTGTTCTGTTACGTGACCCCCCACGGAATGGAAGCGCCGACGCTTCACCTCAATCCCGGCGACACGATCGATCTTACGCTGACCAATAAGGAACAAGGCGGCCCCCCGCCGGTGCTCGAAACCGTATCCGGAAAATCGAATGTCTGCGGCTCGTTCTACATGACGCCGCAGTCGGTGAACCTCCATTTCCACGGCATGAACGTTTCGCCGAGATGCCATGCCGACGATGTCATCAATACGCTGGTCAATCCCGGGGAATCCTTTCATTACGAGATCAGGATTCCCAAGGACGAACCGCCGGGAATGTATTGGTATCATCAGCACGTCCACGGCATTTCCAGTCCTGGCGTGGAGGGCGGCGCCTCCGGTGCGATCGAGGTCGAAGGCATCGCCAACCTGCAACCCGCGGTAGCCGGACTGCCGCAGCGATTCCTTGTCCTCCGCGACGAGCCGCTGCAAAACCCGCCCCAGAACCAGCAACAGGCCGATACTGTTCCCTACTGGGACGTTTCAACGAATTTTGTTTCGGTGCCCTACCCGAAGTATCCGCCGGGCATCATCAAGATGCGGGCCGGCGCCCAGGAGTTCTGGCGCGTCGTCAATGCCGCCGCAAACACGCAAATGGACCTGCAAGTCCTCTACGACGGCGTGGCGCAACCCCTGCAGATCGTTGCCTTCGACGGCGTGCCGACCGGCTCGCAGGACGGCAAGCAGCAGGGCACCATCATTACGCAGACAGATGTGTTTATCCCGGTGGCCGGTCGCGCCGAATTCATCGTCATCGGGCCTTCAAAGGGCGTGAAAACAGCGCTGCTGATGACCAAACGCATCGACACGGGTCCGGGCGGGGATATCGACACGAGGCGGCCGCTGGCGAAGATTCAGCTGACGAACGATATGCGAGAAATTCCCAAATCGATCCTGCCGCTTGCGGGGCATGTCAGCGGCGATCGCTTTGCGGGAGTTGACGATTCCATGGTCACCGCGCATCGACACCTGTATTTCTCCGAAATCACCGGAACCGGCAAAGTGGTTCCAGGAGGGGGAAGTATATTTTATATCACTGTTGTCGGACAAAACCCTGTCGTCTACTATCCCGACGAGCCCCCGGCGATCACGACGACTCAGGGAGCGGTAGAGGACTGGACCATCGAGAACCGGGCCCATGAAGTGCATGAATTCCACATGCACCAGATTCACTTCCAGCTGCTTGCGGTGGACGGCGTTCCCGTCCCTCCCGAGAGGCGTCAGTGGTACGACACCTATCAGGTCGACTACGACCCGTGTCGCCCGATTGGTGAGACATGCGGCCATCAGGACGGGCGGCCCTATCCGAGCATTAAGGTCCGGATGGATTTCCGCGGCGCGGATGTGGGAGAGTTCGTCTATCACTGCCACATCCTCGACCATGAAGACAAAGGCATGATGGCAAACATCCTGGTCCTGCCGCGCGGTTCCGGAAGCAACAAGGGCGCGGCTTTGCAACGCCGGCCCCTCGGAGCGAAGCTGACAAAGGTTGGAAGCCGCAGCATTGGAGCGCACGCCTCATGAGGCTGCTCGTTTTGCGTCGCGTTCAACGGCATCCGACAGCGCGCTCGTCACCCCTGGATACGTGCTGCAGGGAAAGCGTCTGGCGTCGCGCATTGGTCGCGCCGCACGTGCGCGACAGATCAAAAGGAAGACGCTGATGCCATTCGTCAACTTCTCCACGCCATTCGTTCCAGGCACGCTCGCAGCCGTGGCGCTCGTTGCCTCGTTCCACGGCGCACAGGCAAGCAGGGGATTTTCAGTCGTCTACGCATTCTGCCAACAGGCAGCCTGTGCGGATGGTTCTACGCCGCAGGGAGGCATAATGGCGGATCAGGCAGGCAATCTCTACGGTACGACAGATGACGGCGGTGTCTATGGTCAGGGGACCGTCTTTGAGGTAGCGCCCGACGGTGCGGAGACCGTGTTGTATTCATTCTGTCCGGAGGAGCCGCATCTTTGCAAGGATGGCGCCTTTCCAAAAGCTCCGCTGATCGAAAGTAACGGGAACCTGTTCGGCACAACCACTTCCGGCGGCGCAAAAAACGAGGGAACCGTCTTCGAGATTTCGTCCGGCGGCACGGAGACGGTTCTCTATTCCTTTTGCAGTCAGCAAACCTGCACTGATGGTGCCCAACCCGCAGCGGGCGTGGTCATGGACAAGGCAGGCAATCTGTATGGCGCAACGGACCGGGGTGGCAACGGAAATTGTCCGAAAGGCTGCGGTATCGTCTTCGAGCTCGCGCCCGACGGTACGGAGACCGTCTTGTATTCATTCTGTTCGGAAGCGAATTGCGCGGATGGCAGCCGTCCAAGAACTCCGCTGGAGCTGAGCGCCGGTAATTTTTACGGAACAACCGAGTCGGGCGGCGCAGCAAACAAGGGAACCGTGTTCGAGATTTCGTCCGGCGGTAAGGAGACGGTTCTTTATTCCTTTTGCAGTGAGCAAAGCTGCACCGACGGTGCCAGACCCGAAGCGGGCGTCGTCATGGACAAGGCGGGCAACCTGTATGGCACAACGAACGCAGGCGGCAACGCGAACACCTACTGTCGAGCCGGGTGCGGAACCGTCTTCGAACTTGCTGCAAATGGAGGGGAGACCGTGCTCCATTCGTTTTGCGCCCAAGGGAGCTGTTCGGATGGCGCGGAACCGGAGTCCGGCGGGCTGTTCGATGTTGGCGACGGGAAGACTCTATATGGCACGACGGAGGCGGGCGGAGCGAACGGCTTCGGCACAGTCTTCAAACTCTCCGGCGGAACGGAGACGGTACTTTATTCTTTCGGCGACGAGGACGGCGCCCCCTCCGCCGGCGTAATCATGATGAAGGGCTATCTGTACGGGACGACTTTTGGCGCCTTCTATCAGGATGACTTTGGGGAAGTGTTCAAGCTGGGAACGAAGGTAAGCCAGATTCGCTGACCGGATGGCGATGCGGTTCGCAACCTCGCATATTGGGAGATCAAGATGAGCCACCATACCAAGGAGAAAACGGGATTCAACGGCTTCCCCGGGTATTATGGAAGCATTTCGGCGGGATATGGGGGCTTCGATTGGGTCGATGTGGATTACATGAATGCGGCCTATTGGCAGAAGGTCGAGACGAATTGGTGCGATACGGGGTACCAGAACGTGATTCACGGTGCCGGCGAGGCGTTTACATACGGCCTGGGTCTCAACTCTCCCGCCTATAGTACTATCGTAAGTTCCAATCTTAAGGAAACCTTCAGTCTGACGAGCATGGTCGCGGCGTCGGCATGGGAAACGGACCAGCCATTCAAGTTCATAAGTTATACCTACAAGAATGGCCAGTTCACGCTCAAGGCATCGGACACGGTATCTTTGAGCCAAACTGCCCAGACGATCAATTTTGCCAAGATGCCCGGCGGCAAGCCGACCGACTTCCAGAACATCGCTGCAGTCACCATCGTTTCCGGGAGTGGCCAGTATGGCAACACCTGCACCTACGGCCCCTACGGCTACACGACGGGGCAGCAGATGGCGTTCGACAATCTCAAGGTCAAATGGAACGGCAAGGTTCCGCCAGGCCACCAGGGCAACCCGGCCTTGAAACAGCTCTTTCCTCGCGCTCATCACCAGGCCCCCCATGTCGCAGCTCATCTGGTGAGTAATGCCCACGACGCCGGCGCCGCGAGCGGTCACGTTCCCGCCGTGCATGCGAACAGCGGCGAATTTCACACGGAGATGTTGTCGCTCACCGGGAATGGCGCGGACGGCGGCCTTACCGCACAGTTTATGCTACCACACGTGGAGCATTTCGGGAGCTAGTTGCAATGGAACTGCCGCAAAAGTGCTTTTGCGTCTGAAGCCACTCGGGTTATGCTTGAGTTTCCATGGAAGGGTTTCCGCGTGCGAATTCCCCTCACGGGCCGGAGGTATGACGGCCGCCACAATGTTGCCGCCGCATCGTTGCGGAATGCACGCATCATGAGACGGTGGATCGCGGCCTGCTTCGCCTTGTTGCTGGCGGTTCCGCCGGCCGCACAGGGGGCGCCGCCGCAGCTTGCGATTCAGGGCCAGTTCGATCTCACCACGCTCGACGGCCGCGAGGTCACGCTCGCGAACTATCGGGGCAAATGGCTGCTCGTCTATTTCGGCTACACGTTCTGCCCCGATGTCTGTCCGACCGTTCTCACCGAGATCAGCGGTGCACTCAAGGATCTCGGCACGAAGGCCAGCCGGGTGCAGGTGCTTTTCATCACGATCGATCCCGTGCGCGATTCCAGGAGTGTCATGGCGCGCTATCTGAAAGCCTTTGATCCGCGCATTCAGGGGTTGCGGGGCGATGCCGACGCCACCGAACTGGCCGCGAAGAGCTTTCACGTCTATTACCGCGCGCGAGCCGTGGGCGGCGGCGAATATGCGATCGATCACAGTTCCTACGTTTATGTGATCAATCCCGAGGGAAAATTCGTCGAGCTTCTTGCGCCGGATGTGCCCGGGCACAAGATGGCCGATGACGTCCGGCAATTGATCGGGTGAAAGTCTGGGCGGCGCTTTCGGTGGTGGTCATGGCGGCCCGGGTGTCTGCCGGACTGGCTGCGCCGGCCCCGCTTCACTTCGCGAACGCGGACGATGCGAGGGTGGTGCAGGAAGGCCGGGCCATCTACATGCCGGTCTGTTCATCCTGCCACGGGAAAAGGCTGGAGGGACAGGCGCTCTGGCAGGTCAACGATCAGTTTGCAGACCGGCGTGCGCCCGCCCATGATGCGACGGGGCACACATGGCAGCACTCCGACGACAATCTCTTCTTCATGACCAAGTTCGGCCACTTCCCGTCCGCGCCGCCCCACCAGGTATCCTATATGCCGGCTTTCGGGGGGCATCTCAGCGACCATGACATCGTGGCCGTCATTGCTTTCATCAAGGCGGACTGGCCCACGGGCATCCGCGCGTCTCAGGCCATGCTGAATCCGGGCCAGGCCGGCATGCCCAAGGATGCAAACAAAGGGTCATGGACGCTGCCGCCCAATTGCACCGGCACCTTCGTGTTATGGAGCGACGTCAGCAAATAGAGGGAAATGCGACCGCCTGCGGGCGGGAATGACCCACCTGCTCTCTACCGAACGCGAATGCAAACGCCCGCAGGCGGCGGCGCTCAGAATTTAAATTCGCGAACCTTGGGACCGAGGGTCAGCAATTCGTCCTTGAGCAGGTTCCAGGCTCCGCCATAGCGATAGAAGGGCAGCCGCGGATAGAGATGGTGCAGGAGATGGTAAGTGTGTCCGCAGAACACAATATCCATGAACGTGCGGAACGGCGGCGGGAACAGCAGGATCGCGGTATCGGTATAGCGGCCCCGCTCCGAATGGGGATGGTGAACGGGCCAATCGAACATCGCCGGGACAAGCACCACGCCGATATAACCGGGCAGGATCCACAGAAGCATCAGTTCCTTGCCGAAGCCCAGCCCCCACGCGGCGCCCATGATGACGAAGTAGGAGGCGACGAAGGCCAGTTCCCACACGAAAGCCCGCTTGCTGCGCGGATCACGCGCGATCTTCCGCAGATGCAAGATGTACACGGGCTGGATCACGAGGCATCGGACAAGCTGGCCGATCCAGGTCGAACTCTTCACCCAGTAATCCGGATCCTCCTCCGGATCATTGGTGTGGGCGTGGTGGTGAAGATGCAGGATGCGATAGCCGGGATAGGGCGCGAGCAGCAGGAATCCACTCGCCTGGCCGATCAGCATTTCCAGCCAGGCAAAGCGGCGGTCGCGGTCGGCGATATTGCCGTGCGTTGCTTCGTGCAACGGCGTGAAAATGAAATAGAGCAGAACGGCATTGATCGGGACCGCCGCCCAGTACGGCAGGCGGCCGGCAATGGTCAGGGCGGCGACTGCCGAGACTCCAAAGATGATGCCAAGAAAGCTGAGCAGTGTCGGCCAGGCAAAACCGTTGGTCAGCGGCTGGACGGTTTCGCGCGCGCGCTTTTCGAAAGCGCGGGCACGGATGAGGAAATCGTCGCTGCCGACGCGATGGGCATGGCACGCCGCTGGCCCGGCAGCCAGCGTCGCGACGTCCTGAAACGGCTCGCGATCCATGAGTCCGAAACCCAATGCGCAACATTGCCACCCGAGGCAACATTAACAAAGAGTTAAACGGGCTGCAAGGGGATCAATTCGCTCCGACGGCAGGGGCCAGCACGAACTCCAGCGGTCCGCGCGTCTGGGGCTTTTCCGACAGGCGAATGACGTGAAGCGCAAGGAGAAGGCAGGCTTCCGACGACGCTTCGGACAGATTGCGGCAGGCCTCGGTGGTTGAGGCATCGTAGCGCAGCACGGCATGCAGCGGGCGAGGCCGGGCGGCCACCATGGCAACCGGCGCGCCGCGCGAGTGCGCCGGCGCCTCGACAACCGCGGCTGCGGCTGCGGCTGCGGCCTGGCTGGCCCATACCGACACCAGAAGGCCCAGAATGACTCTTTTCAACATCGCGTCGCCCCTTCGCATTACGCGCAGAACAGAATGCGCCTTTCCGCCCTAAAAAAGGTTTGCGGCAACCATCGGGATTCGATGACGATTTGTTGAATACTCATTGACTATTCGCCGCGTCCGCGCGTTTGGATCGACGGACCGGCCATACGGGAAAGCGATGCAGTTTCGTCTCGGCTACAAGGCATCCGCGGAACAATTCGGACCGGACGAGCTGCTGGCGTTCGGAATCCTGGCTGAGCAGCTCGGATTTGATTCCGTATTCGTCAGCGACCATTTCCAGCCTTGGCGCCACACGGGCGGTCACGCGCCTTTTTCGCTCGTCTGGCTCGCAACGCTCGGCGCGAAGACCTCGCGGGTCCTTCTTGGGACGAGCGTGCTGGCGCCGAGCTTCCGCTACAATCCCGCCATCGTCGCGCAGGCGTTCGCTACGCTGGGCGTTCTCTTCCCCGCCCGGGTCGTTCTTGGCCTGGGAACCGGCGAATCCATGAACGAAACGCCGGCCACAGGCCTTCCGTGGCCCGAGCAGAAGGAGCGGACTCAGCGTTTCCGCGAAGCGCTGAACCTGATCCAGACGCTGTGGCGCGGCGAGCGGGTGTCCTATGCAGGGCAATTCTACAAGACGTCGAACGCCACGATTTACGACCGGCCGCGGGAGCCGGTGCCCATTTACATTGCGGGCGCCGGGCCGCTGATGGCGAGAATGGCCGGAGAAAAAGCGGACGGATTCATCTGCACGAGCGGCAAGGGCCGCTCGCTCTATACGGACACGCTGTTGCCCAATGTCGCAGCGGGCCTGGAGCGCGCCGGCCGGGCGCCGGATTCGATCGACCGGATGATCGAGATGAAAGTCTCTTTCGATAGCGACAGGCGCCGTGCGCTCGAGGACACACGAAACTGGGGCGCGCTCGCGCTCTCCCAACAGGAAAAGCACGACGTCGAGGACCCCATCGAAATGGAACGCCTCGCCGATGCGCTGCCGGCCGACCGGACGGCGAGCCGTTGGATCGTTTCCGACGATCCCGGGGAGCACGTCGCGAAAGTCCTGGAATATGTGGAGATGGGCTTCAACCATCTCGTCTTTCATGCACCGGGCGAAGACCAGGCGCGTTTCCTCAAGCTCTACGCCGAACAGGTGATGCCGCGGCTGCGAAAATGGTCTGGATAGTCAGAGCATTTTGAGACGGACCGGAGTCGCTTCTCGTACCTTTTTGTCATTCCTGCGAAACATGTCCCAGCGAAGGCGGGGAGCGGGAAGCCAGAGCGCTGCCCTGTCCTGAGACTTCACGCATATGGGTCTCCGCCTTCGCGGAGATGACAAGCTTGTGAGTATTCAAAATTGCGAGGCGCTCCAGCAAACCGCCAAGGCGCCCACGACCCCAGGGCCATCAGCGCCGACGTCATGTTTTTATCGTGTCATCTTCGCATTGGCGCCTTGGCGGTTGACGGAAGGTCGAACAAATCAGAAGGGAAATCGACATCATGGGCGAGGCCGGGACGCGAAATAATCTTCGGATCAACGCCGGCCGCTCTCGCCGCGGCGCAGTGATGCGCGAAACTGTTGTCGCCGAAATGAAAGCCGAGCGTCGGAATGGCGGGCCACAGCAGCGCATTGGTGCCCCGGCCATGGCGATCAGGAGCTACGGCACAGGTCTCGGCGATCAGCGCGGCAAGATCGGAGTCGCAAAGCAGCGGCAGATCGCTCGCCAGCACGAGAACCTTCGAGGCACCATGCGCATGCGCAAACTCCGCCGCTTGCCAAAGCGCTGCGTTAAGATCGGCGTGTGAGGCTTCCGCCACTCCGGTCGCGCCCAACTCCTCGGCGAGAGCAAGAACCTCGTGTCCGCGGCTCACGACGATCACTGCCCGTGCGGGGGCCATGACAAGCGCCGTTGCGAGGACATGCCGGAAAAATTCCTCCGCCACCCGGGCACGTGCGGCTTGGTTCAACGTTGGCGACAGCCGCTGCTTTGCCTCGGCAAACGGCTTTGCGGGTATGATGATGCGCAGGCTCATGGATCAGCGGAAGAAATCGAGCGCTTTCGGCCGTAGCAACTCCCGCCCGGTGCCATCGCGGCGTGCGTAGGGAACGCCCCGGACGAGAACGAGCGGGCGGCCTTCGCCGGCCTGCCCCATCAGCAGCGACGCTGCGGCGGCAATCTCGTCGGCCAACCCGAGATCTGTGGTCCGCAACGTGCGGCCGAACAGGTCCGGGGTACCGCGCAGGTCCAGCAGGCCGGGCAATCCGCTGACGCCGATGGCCGTGCCGATCGTGCCGTTGCGCCAGGCGCGGCCGATGCTGTCGTTGATGACAACGGCGACATCGCGGCCGGCATTTTCACTTAGATCAGCGCGCAGGCGCGCGGCGCTGGCGTCGGGATCGGCGGGCAGGAGAAGCACGCTTTCGTCGCCGCCGTCGGAATTGACGTTGGACGCGTCGACGCCCGCATTGGCGAGCACCAGCCCGCGGACATCCTCGACCACGATGATGCCGGCGCGCATGCGCAGCACCTCGCGCGCTTCGCCGAGGATGATTTCAATGAGACGCGGATCCTTTTCCACGACAAGCGCGATCTCCCGCGCGCGCGGCGAGGGTTCCACCGTTTCGAGCCGGACCAGCCGGCCTTCGGATTTCGAGACGATTTTTTGCGCCACGACCAGCACATCGTACTCTGCGAGGACCAGCCCCGAGCGTGCCAACGCGTCAAGCACAATGACCGAGAGGTCGTCTCCGGGGGCGACAATCGGAACGCCCTCCAACGCGATCAACTCAAGTCTGTTGGGTGATGCGGAGAACGGCATCGAGTGTGTGCGTCCTTCGACAAGCTCAGGATGAGGGGAGTTGGTACTCGCATGAGCCGCTCATGGCAGCAAGACTCCCTTCATGCTGAGCCTGCCCGCCTACGCCAAAGCTTCGGCGGGCCGGGTGACTATTCCTGTCCGCCGAAGCTTTGGCGAAGGCGGGTCGAAGCACGCACAGTGTCGCTCCAGGCCGCACTCTCTGTTGCACGTGATCGCTCAGGACGCAGATGCAACAGCCCCTGAAGTTCGACGCATTCTTTTCTGAAGCGGGGTCTGGATCGGCGGCGTGAGTTCGGCGGCGCGATAGGATCTTTGCCGTTGGACGGCGGGAGCATCGGCGTAGAGTGTCGTGCGTTGGCGCGGAACGCGGCCGAGCCCGGCAATGAGCGCATCCATCCCGGCCGGTGCGAACTCCTGCCCGTGGCGGGTACCCGCGGCGCGCGAAATGCTTTCGTTCATCAGCGTGCCGCCGAGATCGTTTGCACCGGCCTTAAGACAGCACGCCACACCCTCCGGTCCCATTTTCACCCAGGACGCCTGGATGTTCACGATGAGCGGATGCAGCGCCAGACGCGCCACGGCATGCATGAGAACCGCTTCGCGAAAAGTCGGTCCCATGCGCGCCTCGCCGCGCAGATACAGCGGTGCTTCCATATGCACGAAGGGCAGCGGCACGAATTCTGTGATGCCGCCGGTACGTTTTTGCAGTTCGCGCAGTCGCAGGAGATGGCGCGCCCAGGACCGCGGCGTTTCCACATGACCGTACATGATCGTCGATGTCGTCCGCAGGCCGGACGCATGCGCCGCTGCGATCACCTCCAGCCACTCTCCGGTCGTGAGTTTGTCGGGACAGATGATCGCGCGCACGTCGTCGTCGAGTATCTCGGCCGCAGTTCCGGGCAGGGTACCGAGCCCTGCCCGTTTCAACTCCCGGAGAAATTCAGCGACCGGTATTCCAAGCGTCGCCGCGCCATGCCTCACCTCGAGTGGCGAGAAGGCGTGCACATGAATATCCGGCACCGCGGATTTGACGGTCCGCAGAAGCCCCAGATAGGTCGCGCCGGTGTAATCAGGATGAATGCCGCCCTGCATGCAGACTTCGACCGCGCCGCGCACCCACGCCTCTTTCGTTCGCCGCGCCACTTCCTCCTGCGCGAGATCGTAAGGCGTTCCCCGGAGATCGACGGAAGTCCTGCCCTTGGAAAAGGCGCAGAAGCCGCATTTGTAAGTGCAGACATTGGTGTAGTTGATGTTGCGGTTGACGACATAGCCGACCGTGTCGCCGACTACGGAACGGCGAAGTGCGTCGGCGGCATCGCAGACGGCGCCGAAATCCGGTCCGCGCGCGGAGAAGAGCGCCACGATTTCGTTTTCGCCCAGCCCACGGCCGCCCGCCGCACGCTCGATCGCACGCACAATTCCGGGCTCGAGCGGCCGCTGCCTGGATGAGGATCGCGATTCCGTCCGGGGCGCTTCAAGAGCTCCGGCCGTCCATGCATCGGCGCGCGCGTATCCTGCGGCGTCGCAGTGGCGCCGGATTTGCCTGTGAATCCCCTCATCCTGCCAGCACGCAAGGTCGACACAATAGGGAGGATACGCCGCCAAACGCTGCACAAGCGTCTTGCCGCGAAGGGCGGTCGCGTGGCGAAGCGCGTCGATCTGCGGCCAGGGCGCTTCCGGATTCACGTGATCCGGCGTTACAGGAGAGACGCCGCCCCAATCATTGATGCCGGCGTCGATGAGGCGGCCATAGCCTCGGGCGCTCAGGTTGGGCGGCGCCTGAATGTTCATCGCGGGGCCGAGTACCAGACGCGCCAGCGCCACCGTCCACATCAGATCTTCGAAGTCGGGCTGATCGGCGCCGGCCATGCGCGTATCGGGTTTCGCGCGGAAATTCTGAATGATGATTTCCTGGATGTGACCGTATTTCTTATGCAGCGCGCGGAGCGCCAGCAGCGAATCCAGCCGTTCTTCGCGGGTCTCGCCAATGCCGATGAGGATGCCTGAAGTGAAGGGCACGCGCGCCTCGCCGGCCAGGCGGATGGTTTCGAGACGAACGGCCGGATCCTTGTCGGGCGAGCCGAAATGCACGCCGCCGCGCTTGGCCAGCCGCGGCGAGACATTTTCCAGCATGATGCCCTGGGAGATCGTGACCCGGCGGAGGCGGGCGAGGTCCTCCGCCTGCATGATGCCGGGATTGGCGTGCGGCAGAAGACCGGTTTCCTCGATCACGGCACCGCACATCTCCGCGAGGTAGGAAAGCGTCGTGCTGTGGCCGAGCGTTGCAAGTTCTTCACGCGCCTGCCGGTATCGCAGCTCGGGTTTATCCCCCAGGGTGAAGAGGGCTTCCGCGCATCCGGCCTTGGCCCCGGCCCGCGCAATCGCAAGCACCTCCTCCCGCATGAGGTAGCAGCGTTCGCCGCGGCGCGGCGGTCTTGCGAATGTGCAATAGGCGCAGACATCGCGGCAGAGGCGGGTGAGCGGAATGAAGACCTTGCGGGAATAGCTGACAATCGTGCCGTGCCCGAGATCGCGCTGACGGCACGCTTCGCCGCAGAGTTCCACGAGCGGCGCACGCATCTTTGCGAGAAGCGTCTCGCGCGGCGGAAGCGGTTGTGTGGTATGGCCGAGCACGCCCGAAGCTGCTCTGTACCCGCAACGGTTGTCAAGCGCGGGGCACTTGTTGCACGGCGCGTTCAACCCGTGAAACGAAAAACAGAGACGTGCGTTCGCACGCGTTACTTCCGTCGTACGACCGCGCTGTTATCCCCTTATCGACACAGCGTAATCCTTGCCTTCCCATGATTGGGAATCGTGCCAGAGAAACGTGAACTGAATCGAATCCCCGGCCTGCAACTTTGCGACGGGGAGTTCAACGGCGTGCAATCCCAGTCCCGTGTCGCGGGTGTCGAGATCGCGAATCTCTTTCCAGCCGTTGATGCCCCAGTGCACGCGCGCCGGCGCCTTCAGGACGATCCAAAGCGACTTGCCCGCGCGCAGGCATGCGGGATGGGCATTTGGACCCCACAGGTCATAGTCAAGCTCCGGACGCCGGCCGCGATAGCGCGCCCAGGTCGCCGCAGGCCTGTCCACGGGCCTGCCCGCCTCGCAGCTGTAGCAAAGCTTGATGAATTCGGCGTGCGCCCAGACGAGCGGCATGGCGGAGCCGCTCGGTCTGCCGGGCTCAAGGCCGCGGTCGGGAATTGCCGCGCTGTCCCAGACCTGTTCGGGGATGAGGCCGAGCGGACTCGCCATCGCCATCATGGTTTCAAGGTAGGGAAGAGCGTCTTCGCCCGTTGCGAGCGCGTAGTGCCCGCGTTCGCCGACGAGGAGCGGCCAACCGCGCCCTTGGCCCGTGCCATCGAACGCGCTGCCATCGGCGTGTTCGCCATAGCCGTCGTTGTTGTAGCGATGCCAGACGGGCCCACTCGGCGTTTCCGTCCTCAACAGACTGTCCACCGCCTTCACGGTTTCGACAATATGGGGATCGTCGGCGGTGCGGAGGCCGTAGCGGACGAGCTGGAGAAAATCCGTCGAGAGCTGTGCGTTCGCCGGGAGTTCCGGATCATGAGCCAGATTCTTGATCAGCACAGGCTCGGAAGGCGAACAATTGTGAGCAAGCGATTCGACCGGAACCGTGCGAATGTAATAACCTGAAACGCCGAACTGGCGCGCCAGCGCGGTATCGCGGACGAAGGCCCAATCCTCGATCGCGGCATTCCAGCAATCGGCCAGACGCAGCGCGAACGCCTTTGCGTCCCCCTCCAGAAATTCGCTGCCTTCGACAAGAGCGGCAATGGCGACGGCGAGCGTAAACGTATTTATGCCGGCATCTTCTTCCCAGCGATCCTGACTGGTGGTGGGTCCCTCGCACGCGATGAACCGCAGGGCGCGCGCGATCATGTCGCGCACGGGAATGTCATCAAGGGCGCCGCGTTCGCGAAGAAGAGATGCCAGCAGCACGGGAAACGCCGTTTCATCCAGTTGCACGCCGATCCAGAACGGATTGCCGCCCAGCCACTGGTTCTGGTACCAATGACCGTCCTCCTGCTGCGTGGCAATGAGATAACTCATCACGTCACGCGCACTGTGGTATGCTTCTATGGCCACGAAGGCGCCGGCCGTCTCGACGAGATCGCGCGGCCAGACCAGATGATATCCGCCGCGGCTCTGGCTCGTGTCTCCCCACGGAATCGACAGGCTCGCCACGATCGCGCCTCGATAGGTCTTGTCCTCGTGGACTTTGAGCACCGCCGCGGAAAGCGCGAGCATATGATCGAGATCGCTGCGCAGCTTCAGGCGGCGGCAGCTCGCAAGCCACGTTTCCCAATCGTCGCTGTGCGAATCCCGTTCCGCCGAAACCTTGTCCATCAAGCTCGCAAGGGCGAGCGTGGCCGCTGCTTCCTTGCTGGAGGCAAAGCCGAGCGCGAGCGTTGCTTCTCGCGGCAGTTCGCCCGTCAGGGTGACACAGCCAGGCCCGGCGCCATCGAACTGCCATGTCATGCGGCCGTTGCGGTGGAAGTCCTGCCAGCCGTCACTTCCCTCGAGATAACCCGCGGAACAGCGGCCCCATGCATCGCATCCCTCGCCGGAAGCGGCCGCGAGTGCCAGTCCGAAGGGTCCCTGTTCCGCGAAAAGCACCGTACGTCCATTATGCTTCGCCACTGCAGCCAGATTGTTGTCGGCGTCTCCGCCAAGCCTCGGTGCAAGCAGTGCGTAAGCGCGAAGAGATTGGTCGCCATCGAGCCGGTAGCGAAGCAGCAACACGTCGCGGCGCCCGGATGGCCACACGTCGAGCGTGAATGCGAAGCGCGGGTGACGATGAACGATCTGCACCGCTGGAATTCCCGGCCTCGGCGTGGCGACCGTGTAGTTTCCGAGTCGCCGCAGCTCGACCCAGAAACCTCTGTCATCCGCAACAATGAACCCGAGATCCTTGATCTGCGGGATGTCGATGCGCGGGTAATAGACTTCGGTGACGATCCCCTCCGCGATCGTAAACCACAGACGGGATGATCCCAGACTGGTTCCCACCATATCCTTGCGGGCGGGAGCCCAGGTCGGATGCGCGTCGGGGCCGGAAGGTGATCTCATCGCGTCACCGGATACGCGCGCATGCCGCGGTACGTGCCCCGGGGCCGATCTTCGTATGACAGGGCTGCACGGCGCGCGACGTGTGGGAGAGTTGCACCATGAACTCTTACCCCTGGATCGTTAAGGCTTTGGAGCAGCCCGGATCTGTGGCCAGCGCAACAGGCTGCGCAAGCGCTTGCGTTTCAGCCGCAAACGAGGGGCTGCACGACACTTATCGCGCCGTTTCGCCGCTCCCGTTGCGGCGCGCGTCGAGGGCGGCCCTGCACTCCGCGCTTACAGTCTCGCGCTTGCCCTCCAGGCATTCGCGCTCCTCTCGTCGCGAGCCGCTCTTCGGACACAGTCGCTGCACGTCCCCGGCGCAGGCGCGCCGAATGCCGTGGGACCGCGTGCCACGCATGCCGCGCATCCCCAGATGCATCGCCCCTTTCAGCAGCGGGCGTTCAAGGTGCTGCATGCCAAACATGCCGTGTGCGGCGTGTTCGCCCGAGCGTCCACAGCCGGAGGCGCCAAGCCAAATCAGCAGCAGGATGCCCAGCACGGATCTGGAGGCACTTCTGATGCGCCCGGCAGTATCCAGGCGATGCTCTTCATCGCGGGTCGTCATCCGACCACTATACGATATCAGTCGAAAGGGGCCAGTTTTCCCACGGGGGGGAAAACAGGATTTCCGGTTCCGGCGGCCCGGCTCCCCTCCCCGGTGGGAAGGGAGCCGGGCGTTACCCCCGTTGAACTTTTCACGCGGCAGTTCGGTGTCAGGCTCGCGCGTGACCGTGTGCCCGATGCGAAATCCGGTGCAGACGGATCGCATCCGGGTCGTTTGCGGCCGCGAGTGTTCGAGCCTCCGCCCCGTGCGGTTCCGCCCGGTGCCGCGCTCCGTGGCGAGCAGAATTGCGGCGCGGCCGGCCGGTCGCGGCAAATTTCCCGACAAGACTGTCGAGCGACGTTCCGAGCGCCCCATCCGCGATCAACTCGGCCTTCACGGAATCGTAGCTTTCTCGCACCCCCTGATGGACGCGTCCCACCGTGATGACTGTCTGCACGCCCGGCGCATATTCTCCCGGCAGCGCCATTCGCACGGAACGGACCTCCCGGAGTTCAATAGCTGCTTTCGTTCCGTTCGGCCGCGTGAAACTCGCGACGCGCTCCGATGCCGGACCTGACTGTCCCAGGGTGGTGACGATCCGGTGGACGTAGTTGCGGGTTTCGTCCGGCAGTAATTTGCCCCGCATGAGTCGCTCGTCGAGATGTCCGGGGCCGTCATTATAGGCCGCAAACATTGCGGGGTAGCCGTATTTCCGGAACAGCCAGTGCAGATAGGCCGTGCCGGCAAAAATATTGTCGCGCGGGTCGTAGGGATTGGCGCCCAGACGGTATTGGGCGCTCATCTGCCTGTACGTCGCGGGCATGAGCTGCATGACACCCATGGCGCCCGCGCGCGAGGTGATGGGCCGATGCGCGCCGGACATGGTGCGGCCGCCGCTTTCTATTTGCACCACCGCGCGAATCCACCGTGCCGGAACGTCGAAGCGCTCGGAAGCCGCGCCGATCACCGGAGCCCACCGATTCACGAGCTGACTCGCGCTCATCCGGAGCTCCGCCGCAAACGCCGGATCAGAAGGTTCAGGAATAGGTTCGGGTCTGCGCAGGGCCAGGTTCCAAGCCGCGTGAACCCAACGCACGACCGTTGTGGCGACGGGCGTCGTGTCGGGCCTGACTGAAAATTTCTGCACGTGAAGGGCCATGCCCTGCCACGCGAAAAGAACTGTGGCGGCAATAGCAGTCATAAGTGTAAGCTTCGCAACGCCTTGCAGCGCTGCACTCGCGCGCGTCCTGGCGCGTTTGGCACCGAATTCTACCAACAGGCCGGAATGGCATCTGGGGGGATGGAGCACCGACGAATAGGGGCTCGCGCCAGTCAGGCGCGTGTCAGGATTTTGCAGGGCCAAGCTCCCGTTCCGTTGCTTCGAGAGAGTATCCGCCCATCATCATTTGTTGATCGGGCAGATTTCCGCCAGGCGCGACCAAGCCTGCTGCCTGCGGAACCCGCGCACTTCGGCGCCGGCAAACGCTCTCCTAGAGAATCCGTTCCGGGAGATCAAGCCCTTTTTTCTGCGGCCGGCCCGCTGTCACGGGTGCTCAATCCGCTTATACTTTGATGATTGATGTCCGGAGGACATCAATCATCAATTGGATCCCCTGCGCGGCGGGACATGTTCATCCCGGATCGCATCAACGATGGAGTCGGTCATGCCTGATATCATCAGTACATCCAAACCGTTTCTGACGGACGTCAAAACCCTGCGCGAGCGGGCCCGACGGCATCTCGAAGCGGGCGACGTGACATCGACCTACGTAGGCGATGCCGTCAGGACGATTGAAATTCTCCAATCCGTTCTCGCAACCGAAATCGTCTGTGTGCTGCGCTACACCATGCATTCGATCGCCGCTACCGGCATCTCGAGCGAAGGCGTCAGGAAGGAATTCGCCGAACACGCCCGGGAAGAAAGCGAGCATGCGCTCGAAGTCGCCCAGCGGATCAACCAGCTTGGCGGAAAGCCTAATTTCAACCCGGATGGGCTCCTGAGCCGTTCGGCTTCGCAATATGCGGAGGGCGCAAATCTGGTGGACATGATCAAGGAGAATCTGGTCGCCGAGCGCATCGCGGTCGACCATTACCGCGAGCTGGTCCGCTATTTCGGCGACGACGACCCTTCAACCCGCGTCATGCTGGAAAAAATCCTGCGGGTCGAGGAAGAACATGCCAACGACATGCACGATCTGCTCGTCGCGCACGAAGGACGGCCGATGCTGGCGAAGTAATTTGTCAGGGTGCCGCTGCGGCCAGGCGCAGCTCCGCGACCGTGCCCTGGCCCGGCACGCTGGACAGGCTGAGCGTCCCGGCCATCCGGCGCGCCAGCCCCATGGCAATCGCGAGCCCCACGCCCATGCCGCCCGGCGCGCCCGGCCGGGCGAAACGCTGGAAGGGCTGGCCGGCGTCCGCGCTCTCGCGTTTCGTAAAGCCCGGTCCCGTGTCGCGGACCCGGATGACGATATCGCGTGCGTCGGCGCGCATTTCGAGCCTGACCACGCCGCCTCCCGGCGTGTAGGCCAGCGCGTTGTCCAGCAGATGGGCGATCACGCGCGCGAGCGCGGCCGGCTCGGCGCGCGCGGACGCGGCTTCCGGCAACGAGACCACGAGCTTCAGACCTCGCGCCCTCGCCGCTCCTGCCCGCTCGCCGGCCGCGGCGCGGGCGACACGCACGGCATCGACGATGCGCAGTTGATCGCCCGGCCGCATGCCGTCGGCATGGGAGTCGAGCGCTGCGAACTCGAGCACCGAGCCGATTTTCGCGTGCAGCTCGCGACCGGCCATGCCGATGTCGCGCGCGTATTCCACATACTTCGGATGGCCCGGCGCGCCGAATACCCCGCCCTCGATCACCTCCGAAAAGCCGATGATCGCATTGAGCGGCGTGCGCAGCTCGTGGCTCACCTGGGCCACGAAACGTGATTTTGCGCGCTCCGCTTCGGCGGTGCGCCGCTCGGCGTCCGCCAGCCGTACCAGCAGCCGCGCTTCGTCCGGGCGCTTGGAGCGCAGCGCCTTGATCGCCGCCGCGACTTTGCCCTGCCGCTCGAAAACGCGCACGAAGAGCACCGCCAGCGCCGCGCCGGCGAAGGCTGGTCCGAGAATAAAGAAAAGATAGAGTGGCAGCGCACCATACCAGGCGCCCAGCGCCTCCTCGACCCGCACGCTCGAAGCGGCGACCAGAGGCCAGCGGCCCACCTGTCGCAACGAAACCAGCCGCGCGCCTCCCGCCAGGTCGACGACCCGCGAAGCGGCAGTTGCTCTGTCGAGTGCAAGCGCCGCCGGGGCCGGAGCGGCGGTCCACTCCGTGCCCAGCGCGATCACGCGCCCCGAAGCTGTCGACAGAAGCCCGTCCTGCATCCCCGCCTGCGCCAGCAGCGCGGCAGAATCGATCTGCACCGCGACGATACGGCCACGGACATGGAAGAGGATGGCCAGCATCCGCCCGTCGCCGGCGGGAACCACGAGGCTGCGGTCCCGGGCCAGAACCCCGGCCGGCAACGGCAGGAGCGAAGCGGGAACGCCTTTCATCTCCGACTCGATCCGGCCGTTCTGATCGAAGACGGCGATATTGCGAAGCGGTGCGCCGCCGGCTTCCGAGAGCGCCGCGGAGGTTTCCGCGCCGGCCCGCGCCGACGCGAAAGCCCGTCCGACGGCCTCATAGCGATCGAGGGATGCGCCCAGCTCTGTCGCCATTTCCTGCGCGCGGCGCTGGCCGAACAACGCCGCCTGGGACAGCGCATGCATCCGGTCGAGACGCATCTGGATGACGGCCGCCGAAGCGAAGCTGCCGCAGATCAGGACCACGCAGACAAACACGGTCACACGAATGCGCCCGGACGCGCTGCGCAACCGGCGCAGGAACATGAAAGTTCCGGCGGAACCGGCGGCCGCTTGCGCTTGCGACATGGGGACCGGCAAAGCCTCGGGTGATTCGCGATCCGCCGATTATGGGCTCTGCGGACGCGCTGTCGATATCGATCGCGCGTGCGTGACCCGGCGCGCACGATTTCCGGCTTCCAACGGCGGCGCGAAACTGCAACCATGGGTACGGCTTTGAGCGCAGAGGCATCCCATGAAGTACGGCATCGATTTCAAGTATCTGGCCAAGGGCACGGACACCCCGACCGACAATTCCTACAAGATCGATCTGGAAGTGGACGAGGACCAGTTCGCGCTCATCCCCAATATCGGCGATCACGTCTGCATCCCGGGCGACAATCCGGGCATGCGCAACGTGCCGCTCTCCGGGCGCGTGCGCAGCCGGCTGTTTCACTATCGGCTCGGCTATTGCTACATCACGATCGTGGTCGAGGACAGCGACGCCAACTGGACGAGCATCGGCGGGACGTGAAGGAGCGGGGGCGCTGCGCCCTCCGGCTGTCATTTCGGAAGCGGGCATTTCCTTCCAGTCGCCGCACGGCTGTCCGGGTAACTATTTGCCGTCGTGCAAGTCGCCAAGGCTTGATTGAACGATCGTGGACTCGCGAGACGCCCAGATCCGGGGTTTCGAATCTTCCCTGCAACGGTTCACGCGGCGCCACGAAGTTATCGAACCACGAAGAGCACGAAGGACACGAAGAATGATTGCGCGCAAAGCGCACCGTTGTTCTTCGTGTCCTTCGTGTCCTTCGTGTCCTTCGTGCTCTTCGTGGCGAAATTCGTCTGCGGCTCCCGCCTGGTAATTGCTCACCCCGTATCGAATAGGGGTTGACGGGCGAGGGTCATGCGGATTGCGAGCATCTGGTTGATGGCGTGGCGTTGTGCGGTTTCGAGGACGGAGCGGACGTTTGCATAGAGTCTGGGGCTCCATTTGGAGC
>DATAWY010000033.1:0-22999 GCA_036266955.1 Rhizomicrobium sp. | reverse complement strand
ACCTGAAGTGGTACGGCGTCACGAGCATGGCCGATTCCGGCGCTCCCGACGTGACGACGCAGCTCAAATATGCGATTGCGATTGCGGCAGCGGTAAATCCCGTTCCAAATGCCAATGCCGCCAGCGGCGTGGTCGACACGGACGGCATGCGCATTCATGTCAGCGATAACGGCAACACGACCGGCCACGCCATCGACATTCTGAAGGATGTCCGGCTGACCTGCGATGCGCCCCCGGGCGGAACCCGCAAAATGATGCGCACCCCGGACTATACGGCCACGCCGGCGACGATCGTGCTGATCCCCAACGGGACGAGTCCCGTCGGTTCGATTTTCCCCGCCGACAATGCCGGGTTCGACCATTGCATCGTGCTGACCACGGGAAGCAGCGCTTATCCGATCATCCTGAATCCGGCGTCGACGCTGGACGCGATGCAGGATCTCCGCAACATGATCGCCAACGCCGGCACGGCGGTGGACTGCTACAACATTGCAAGCTGCAACGTCCACGACAATCTCATCATCGGCTTCGATACCGCGATCGAAGTAAACATGTCGTCGCATGCGAAGATCGATAACAACACGGTGGATGCCGATGTCGGCATCTTCCTGACGACGCTCGGCTCGTCCGCCGTCATCAACGGCTTCGAGATGGACAGCTTTCTCACCACGGGCTTCGACAAAACGTTCAATAATGACGAGCTGACGGTGACCGAGGCCACGGACGGCGCTTGCCAAGTCTCCGGCTTCCTCTCAGCCGATTTCCCAAACTTCGCTGTTGGCGATCCGGTCGATGTTACCGGTGCGGTCGATATTACCACTGGTGCGAATCTGCTCAACTGCAACGGGCTCTGGTCCGTAGGCACGATCGATCTCATCCACCAGACTATCGAGCTGGCGCGCTCGCACTTTGCTCCGCCGGCGCCTACGGGCTCGTGGTTGCAGAATTCCCAGGTGATTTACGTGAGTTCGGTTACGGGCGTCTGGCCCGGCGAAACGGTCAGTTGCGGCGGTTGCGGCAGCGGTACTACCGTCGTGGATGTTTCGACGTACACGCCGCTCTCTGCCATGGCGTGCGGAACAACCACTTGTCGCTATGCCGTCATCATCTCGCAGGCTGCAACAGACACAGACACCGGCACCGTGCACTTTGTCGGTCCGGAAGGCTCCGCGAACGCCACTGTCTATTTGTACCCGAGCCTGCGCCCATGGGCGGGACAAAGCGACGGCGGCAAGGGAACCTACATCCCGGAGTATAAGCCGGACACCGTTACCGGGAGCGGGACGTGCATCCAGGCCGGCACCGATACAGACGGCATGAACGGCGGCATCGGCGTCAAGGCCGTGGACGCAAACTGCTTTGGCCATGAAGTCGCCTATGCCTGGCCGGGCGCCGGGCCCGGCGGCTGCGTCGATTGCTCGTCGGACAGCCACGCGGAAATCGAGGACCTGGGGCGGATCGCGCTCCTTGTTCGCGGCGAAAAGACGGGCTATCTCGGTTTTTCCGGCATGTCGCAGGCGGCCTCCGGCGGCATGGTGATCGATCTGACCGCCGACCATTGCGTGGGGGTGAGCAACGCGCAATTCGATCCGAACACGAACGGGACCATCGCCGTTCACGCGGTGAACGGATGCTTCACCCTGAGCGGCGTCCGCGCGAATTCGCGGGGTGCGGCCGACTGGCTTCTGGAGACGGGTGCAGCGTCGGCTGTGAACGGCACGATCACCGGCTCCAATTCGTCGTACACGACGCTCTACTACGAAAACCCGGCTCTCGCCGCGGCGACATCCTGCGCCAACAATCTCTTCGCCACGCAGACCTGTGGAAATTCGCTGCCGACCAATGTCGTGTCCACCGGCACCGCGCCGGTCTGCGGCAGCGGTTGCTCCGTCGTCAGCGGCACCAACAACGCGATGTCGGTGACGAGCGACGGCTCGGTCATGAGCGAGACGGTCAGCTTCGCGAATATGGGCTTCACGAATGCGCCCACCTGCGTGGTGATGCCGGGCACCCCCGGAGCCCCCGGCGCGACCATTGCAACGACCCCCGCCGACTTGACGATCAGCTTCCCGTCCTCTGTATCGGGCGTCGCCGAATACGTCGTCTGCATCGGCCACTGACCGGCCCCTTCGCACGGCGCATACCGCGATCGCGGCGGCAACCCCGTGAAGACGCGCTGGACAAGCGGCTTGCCGTGCTTCGACGGGCTCAGCATGAGGGAAGTGTTCTCCGGGTCGCCTGCAACGATCGTATCTCATGGCGTCCCGAATGGTACTTGCCTCAGCCCGTTGACGAAAGCGTAGCGGCGGCCGGCGTGGCCGAGGCTGCGCGGGGATTTCGAGTGGACGTGCACCGCCGGATAGAATTTTGGCACGGCGGGATAGGCGTCGAGGACGTCGCCCAGTGCGTGTTTCAACGGATCGAGCCAAGTCTCGTAGCGCCGCCAGGAGCCGACGCCGCTCCGGTAAAGGGGCGTAACGACCTGATCCGCGCTCAGCGTCAGCACGAGGCGCCGGTTCTCATGGAAGCGCAGGCATTGTTCCTCGAAGGGCAGGCCCAGATGATCGAGCAGGCGGCGCACCTCCGCTTCGAAATCGTCGATCAGATTTTCGTAGAAGATGCGATGCACGCGGCCGGGCCGCACAGCGTCGAAATGCGCCATGAGTTCGACATAGTTGACGTAAGCGCGGCCGATGTCGCCCAGATCCATGGCGTCGGGCATCCCGTCCGGGAAATAATGTTTGAAGCAGGAGAAGCAGCAGTCGAGCGGATGGCGCCGCATGTCGATGATCCTGGCGTTGGGCAGGGCCAGGTGAATCAACCCGGCATGGGTGTAGTTGCCGGGCATCTTGTCGGTAAAAAACCTGGTATCGAGGCTGCGCCGGCGCGCCGCCGTCCTGATATATTCCTCGCCCAGCAACCGGATGCGCCCGGCGTCCAGGCTCCGCAGCGCATAGGGATACCGGCCCTGCGGGTCGCCGATCCGCTCCGGAACAAACCGCTTTCCGATCTCGGTCAGATCATACAGCTCGCCCAGCGCTTCCACGGCGGAGTGGCTGGATAGAATCTGTTCGATCAGGGTCGAACCCGAACGCGGCATTCCCACGATGAAGATCGGCGCGGAATCCGGGCAGCCGAACCCGGCGCGTTCGCGAAAGAACGCCGGCGTGAAAACCTCTTTCGCGTAATGCACATACAGGCCGCTTTTTCCGGTACCGGGATTTTCCCCGCCACGGAGGATTTCATTGCTCCTGCGATAGTGGTCGAAAGACTCCGGATAGCGCTTCTCGTCCTCATATGCCCGGCCCAGGACATAATGCAGTCTGGCCCGGTCTTCCGCCGGCAGCCCGGGCAGCGCGAGCCGGGTTTGCAGCTGACCAATCAAATCTTCATCGATCCGGAACAGCTTTGCATTGGCAATGCTCATATAGGCTTTGGAATAACCGGGCAGCAGCTGGATCGCCCTTTTGCAGGCGCTGATGGCCTTGTCGTTTTTCACGGCCCGCAGGGCGCGCGCGTAGGAGAGCCACAGTCCCGGCCGCCAGGGTTCTTCCGCGAGAAGACCCTCGAATTCGACGATGCAGTCATGGAATCGCCGGTCGAGCAACAGCGCCAGGGCTTTCAGCGTGCGGTACAACGCGTTGCCCGGGTCGGACTCCACAAGTGTCTCGACCTGCGGCAGCAATCCCCTGACATCCCTGCGCGAGAGGCGCATGGCGACGTATCGGAAGCGGGCGGCGGCGAAGCCCGGTTCCAGCTCGAGACATCGCCCGGCAAGCGTCTTGAACTCGTCCCAGCGATTGCCCGCGAGCATGACATCGGCGAGAAGTTTCATCGCCCGCGCATCCTCCGGCTGCACATCAAGCAGACCGCGCAGGATTGTCTCCGCTCTTGCGCGCTGACCCGCGTGGAGCGCAGCCCCGGCTTCCGCGAGCCGCAAATCGGGATGCTCCGTGTTTGCTCCTGCACGCTGCGGAAACGTGAGGAGGTCGCCCAGCTTATACCAGGCGTGTCTGTCGAAAGGTTCGAGGTCGACGGCACGCAGCAGGGCGTCAATGGCTTTCGCGCGCTCGCCGAGAGCGGCGAATGCGGTTCCCAACTCGTACCAGGCGGCGGCCATCTGGGGCTGCGAAGCCGTCAGGGGTTCCAGCATGGCGCGCGCCTGCTCGTGGCGGCCCTGTCGTTGCAGCGCCGCGCCGAGCAACCATGCGGCATCGGAATCGTCAGGGTCCGCGCGAAGGGATTCCAGCGCCCGCGCTTCCGCCGCCATGGGGTCGGAGTTCAACAGGCGCGTCACTTCCGTTGCGCCGAGGGAAATCCTTGAATTTCGCGCACGAGGGGAGCGGATGGTTGCGAATTTCCCGCGATCCGCCTCGACGACCCGGGCCCCATCAACCTTCCAGTCGAAGATACGCTGACGCACCAGCAGCCTCCCATCCGGCATGGCTGACCGGCATATCGGAAGAGACCGGACGCTTACGCCAGATCAGTCTATTGTCCTTTTTCAGGTCGCTTTGTGGCGATGAACATGGTCTTGCGACAGAAGGCGAACCGGCATTAAGCGGCGGCTCTGTATTCGACGACATACGTAACGATGCCGGCTTTCCCGGGGGCCTGGAGATGTTGTTTTACTTCTTCCGGGCTCGGAACCCATCGAACGGATTCGACTTCAAATCCCATATTATGAAGAAGTAAATCTCTGACAAGTGGGTTGAGGTCGCGTTGCAAGACATCAATGTCCGGGCCTTCCAATCGAAAGCCAGGAATGGATTCGCTTCGAATCCGATAGCGCCCGTCCGGGTGCTTTTCGTAGTGCATGACTACTGAGAGTTCATGTGTCACCGCGCGATTCTTCCTCAGGGCCGACCCATTGTTGCGGCATACAACCTTTAAGGAGTCTTAACAATACACTTTTCTCGCGATAGTTGTGTAGCAGAATCGGGAAAGTTGTGGCCAAACCTGACGGTTCTGGTCATGACAGTCGCCGCCTCTCTTACGACGCGGGCTTCAGCGCATTGGAGACGAGGATGTAGCCAATGCCCGAAGAAAGCAGATTCACGCCCAGGAGGATGCCCAGTACGATCAGCGAGACTCCCGGCCACCACGCCACGATCAGAATCGCCAGCACGGCGCTCATCAGGCCGGAGATCAGCATGCCCACCCAGCCCGTATGGGGACGCATCTCGAACGCGAAGAAGATTTCGAAGGCGCCCTGGAACATCATCAGCAACCCCACCAGCAGCGTGAGCGCGACTTCGCCGGCGAGCGGGTTCCAGAGCAGGAAGACGCCCGCGGCGATGGACAGCAGGCTGAGCAGCAGCGCGCCGAAGAACGGCCCGGTGCCGTGAATCGAGAAAGACCCGACGAACAGAAAGCCGCCCGAAATCAGGAACACCCAGCCCACGAAGATGGCCGCCACCAGGCTCGACAGGATGGGAAACACGATCGCGGCGATCCCCACCAGCACCATGGCCACGCCAAGCCAGAGCATGTGGCGCGACGATGATTTCAGCCGGTCGTGAAAAGGCGTTCCGGCAATCGATGGACTGCTCATTTGTTCCCTCCGCTCCGCATTTGTCCGCTGCGGGATCCGATCCCGGCGACAAGCCTAGCCCTGTGCACCCCCGCTTGCAACGTTGCTCCCCCTCGCCCTCCGGGGGAGACTAATTTCCTCCCTCGCGCGGAACCCGAGGGCGGGGTGCCCCGACCCGCCTACGCTAAAGCTTCGGCGGGTTGGCGAAAGCATCTGGTCCGCCGAAGCCTTGGCGAAGGCGGAAGGGGCAGGGCTTTTCGGCGGCGCGAGTTCCCCCTCCACCGCTTCGCGGTCCCCCTCCCCCACGCGTTCCGCGCGGGGGAGGAAAGAAGGGTCCCGTCGCGCAAATTGCTGCGGTCATAGCGGGGCCTGTTCTTTTCTGGCGACTTCATGATGCCCGGCCGGCTCCTGATCGATGACGCCGCAGCCGATCTCGCGAGCGCCGCGCGCGTCGCCGCCTTCATCCGTAACCGGCCGGTCCGTTATGTTCTCGGCGGACATCGAAGAAGATTCCGACGGCAAATTATTTGCCTGGGCATCGACCTGGCATTCCAACGAGCGCGTGCTTCCGATGTCGAAAGCGGATCTGCTGGCCCTGCCTGCCGCTCTCGCCAGTTTCAACGGCTTCTACACGACGAGCGGCAAATTCACGCTGATGAATCCGCTGCGCAATCTCATGGTGGTGGCCGCAGCCGCGCCGGCCATCCTTGCCGCGCTCGTGTGGGCACTGGTCCGTTTCATACGCCGCCGGCGAAGGTCGCACGCAGCCGCGATGCGCTGAAGCGGTATCCGGATCACTGCTTGCCGGGCGGAGGCGGATCGTCACCCGGCCGCTGGCGCCGCATGAGAATGCCGACGCCGATGGCGAGCGGTATCGCGGGCCACAGTTTCCAGAGCTGCGAGAGGAATTCGCGCGGCACGAGGTCGAAATTGACGGCCAGGCCGACGATGCCCACCACGATCAGCACCGCGGCGCCGAACCAGTTGCCTCCCCGTCTGTATCTCAAGCTCATGGCAGCCCTTTGCGGAAAGCGAATTCAGGTCTGCCAGATTACACCGACGTGGGGTCAAAGACCCAGCTCGCTGTGGGAACCGAGGCGGATGAGCCGCAAGGTGTCGGCGTCGAGCTTTTCATAGATCAAGACGAGATCTGGCCTTGCATGGCAGTCGCGATAGCCGTCCCACTCCGAGCGGATGGTCGCGATGTCTTGCAGGCAAGGGCGATCGCTCACCAGCAGACGGAGCACCGCGGTCAGATTTTCGTCGAGCGTGGCGCGATGCCGGCCTCCGGCCTCGCGTTTGTAATCACGCTTGAACTGCGTGGTGCGTTCAATCGCCCTCATTCAGGTCGTCGAGCAGATCATCGACGTTTTTGAATCGCGGCAGACGCCCTTCGCGGGCCTCCTTCATCGCTGCGACGGTTTCGGCGTTCGGCACCAGCGGATCGAACGGCAAGGCTTTCTCCCTTGCGATCCTCACCATCATCAGCCGGAAGGCATCGGAGACGGTGAGGCCGATAGCGGCAAGGACGGCCGCGGCTTCCTTTTTGGTGTGCTCGTCGATGCGGGCGCGGACGACGCTGTTGGCGGCCATGTTTTTCTCTCTGGGCTACCTAATGTGAACACACAGCCCCTTCATGTCTGCGTCTGCGCGTCGGCGTGCGCGCAGTTTTCCTCCCCCAGCGTGGGGGGAGGTGGTTTGCGAAGCGAAGCGGAGCAAACCGGAGGGGGGAGCCCGCACGCAGTGCGCCACGTCCCCCTCCGCCTCGCTTCGCTCGGCACCTCCCCCCACGCTGGGGGAGGAAAAGTGACGGCATGCCTCGGCAATCATTAAAAAATGTGTGCCCACGCTGGCTGGGCTACAATGGAGCGCAGACGTGGGACCAAAACAAGATTCCTGGCAGCTTTTTTGGTTGCAACATAGACCGAATTGGTTATATTGCCAACTGCAGATCGCAGAGGAGTCTCGCATGGCCACAGAGATCGGATATGGCAAACCGCCGGCAGAGAGCCGGTTTCGGAAGGGAAGTTCGGGCAATCCGGGCGGCAGGCCGGGGCCGCGGCGAGTGCTGGAGAAAAGGTTCCAGCGGGCGCTGGAGAGGGCGCTGCTGGAGCGGCCGGAAGTTCTGGCCGCCCGCAAAGAGGAGTCGCCGATCGAAAGGCTGGCGGGCGATCTCGTCTGCGGCGCGGCGCTGGCCGATGGCGCGGCGATCCGGCTCGTCCTGTCATTGCTGCCGGAGCGCGGGCGGAAAACGAAATTTCCGTCGAACATCCTGCGCGCGCTCAATCCGGATGCCGGGGATATGCCCTCTCAGGGAATTTCGGACCGCCCGCGGCCGGAATTGCCGGTCCGGTGACGTTCTGTTTCGGTTGACAAACGAACCATTATGGTCGTAACACTGTTCGAAATTACAAGGAGACAATCGATGGCGAGCAAAACACACACGGAAGAGAATCCTTCGACGGCGGTCTGCGGCCCCGTCCGCACCACGCGCCTGGTGCGGAAGACACCGCGGCAGCATTTCTGCGACGGGCTGGAAGCGGCGCTGAAGGGCGAGCCCGATTCCGTCGCCGCCACCAGGCCAAGGACGATGCTGGGGCTGATGGTGCAAAACCTGGTGCTCGAAGCTTCGCGGGCACGGCCGGAGCAGATCAAGCTCGTCTTCGCCTTCCTCGAACAGGCCGCGGTGGAGCGGAGCGAAAGGGAGGCGGAGGAGGGCGACGACGATTCTCAGGGAATTTCGGGCGCCGGTGCGGCCAGCGAACCGCAATGGGACTGGGACGAGAAGACGGGCTGGGACTCTTCGCGGCGCGGGGAGGATGATCTGGAACGCGAACAGCGGATTGCCCGCGAGGCTTGCGATCGCGTTCTCAGGGAAAATCCGGGCCTCGACGCGAACACCGGGGCGCTGAGCGACCAATTGCGGCAGCGCTACCTGCGAGCGGCGGAAGCGGACCGGGAGAACCTGGCAAGGCTGGCGACGCGAAAGCAAAATGTTGCACGCGGAGGCGCGGAACACGCGGAAAAGTAAGTGTCACAATGAGGCGGTGAGACAGTGAGAGTCATTTGGGCGCGAACGCGCGCCATACTTCCTCATTGCCTCACCGCCTCATTGCCTCACCGCCTCATTGTGAGCGCCTTTTCTTCGCGACTCCGCGGCTCCGCGTGAAAAAAAAGGAACCCGGGCCGTGGGCAGAGATTGTCGAGGTGATGATGAAGGCGCGCGAGGCGGAGTGGGCGGCGGCGCGGAAGGACGCGACCGCGTGCCGGGCCTGCGAGTTGTGGCGGGAGGCGACGCAGACGGTGTTCGGCGAAGGGCCGGTCGATGCGCCGCTGATGTTCGTGGGCGAGCAGCCGGGCGACCGGGAGGACCTGGCGGGCAAGCCGTTCGTCGGTCCGGCGGGACAGATGCTCGACCGCGGGCTTGCCGACGCGGGCATCGCGCGCCATCACGCCTATGTCACCAATGCGGTGAAGCATTTCAAATTCGCCCGCCGCGGCAAGATCCGCCTGCACCAGAAACCGGACACCGCGGAGATCAAAGCCTGCAACCCGTGGCTCCTGCGCGAGCGTGCGACCGTCCGGCCGGTGCTGGTCATCGCGCTGGGGGCGACGGCGGCGCGGGCGGTGTTCGGCAAACCGATGGCGATCGGGAAGAGCCGCGGCCGCGTGCTCGATCTCGACACGAATGCCAAGGCGATGATCACCGTGCATCCGTCGTACCTCCTGCGCGTCGAGGACGCGGACAAGGAACGCGAATATGCGCTGTTCGTGGCCGATCTGAAGCTCGCCGCACCCTTTGCGCGCCGGCCTTGACGGGACAAGGCGCAGGCGACGATATCTGCCGGACCCGCGCCCCTCGCCTGCCCGCATTCTCAGGGAATTTCCATGCTGAACCGACAGAAGCTTTCCCTGCACATCCCGGCGCCGCCGGCCAGGCCGGGCGACCGGCCCGATTTCAGCCGGATCGAAATTCCCGCGGCCGGCACGGTGCGGCGCCCCGATGCCGGCACGCCGGCGCGGGACATCTCCGACCTGGCCTTCACGCTGATCCGGGTGCTCGACGAGGAGGCCCGTGCGGTGGGCGCGTGGAATCCCAGGCTCGATGCGGAGACGCTGCGCCGCGGTCTCAAATCCATGGTGCTCACCCGCGCCTTCGACGAGCGCATGTTCCGGGCGCAACGGCAGGGCAAGACCTCCTTCTATATGAAGTCGACGGGCGAGGAGGCGATTGCGGTGGCGCAGGCCATGGCGCTCGACCGCGGCGACATGTGTTTCCCGAGCTACCGCCAGCAGGGAATTCTGATCGCGCGCGGCTATCCGCTCGTGGAAATGATGTGCCAGATCTATTCCAACGAGCGCGATCCGCTCAAAGGCCGCCAGCTGCCGATCATGTATTCGAGCCGGGAGTTCGGCTTTTTCACGATCTCAGGGAATTTGGCGACGCAGTTCGACCAGGCGGTGGGCTGGGCGATGGCCTCGGCCTACAAGGGCGACGACCGCATCGCCGCGGCCTGGATCGGCGAAGGGGCGACGGCGGAGGGCGATTTCCATTCGGCGCTGACTTTCGCGGCGGTCTATCGGGCGCCCGTGATCCTCAACATCAGCAACAATCAATGGGCGATTTCCACCTTCCAGGGCGTCGCGGGCGGCGAGCAGACGACCTTCGCCGCGCGCGCCATCGGCTACGGACTGCCCGGGCTGCGGGTGGACGGCAATGATTTCCTGGCCGTCCATGCCGCCACGCAATGGGCGGCGGAGCGCGCGCGCGCAAACCTCGGCGCCACGCTGATCGAACTCTACACCTATCGCGCCGAGGGCCACTCCACGAGCGACGATCCTTCGCGCTACCGCCCGGCCGATGAGGGAAAATGCTGGCCGCTCGGCGATCCGCTGGCGCGGCTCAAAGCCCATCTGATCGGGCTCGGCGAATGGAATGAGGAAAGCCACGCGGCGGCGGAGAAGGAGGCCGCCGAACAGGTGCGCGCCGCCAACCAGGAAGCGGCGAGCTGCGGCGTGCTGGGCGAAGGCCGGATGGTCAGCGCCAAAACGATGTTCGAGGACGTCTACAGGGAGGTGCCCGCCCATCTCCTGCGCCAGCGCCAGCAGATGGGCGTGTGACATGGCGCGGATGAACATGATCCAGGCGCTCAACTCCGCCATGGATGTGATGATGGCGAAAGACCCCGACGTGCTGGTGTTCGGCGAGGATGTCGGCTATTTCGGCGGCGTATTCCGGGCGACCGACGGGCTGCAGAAGAAATATGGATTGACGCGCTGTTTCGATGCGCCGATCGGCGAAGGCGGCATCGTCGCGGTGGCGATCGGCATGGGCGCCTATGGGCTGCGGCCGGTGGTGGAAATCCAGTTCGCCGATTACATCTATCCGGCCTTCGACCAGATCGTCTCGGAAGCGGCGCGGCTGCGCTATCGTTCCGCCGGCGATTTCACCGCGCCGCTCACCATCCGCACGCCTTACGGCGGCGGCATTTTCGGCGGCCAGACTCACAGCCAGAGCCCCGAGGCTTTGTTCGCTCACGTGGCGGGATTGAAGACGGTGATTCCCGCCACGCCCTATGACGCCAAGGGATTACTAATTAGTTCTATCGAGGACGACGATCCGGTGATCTTTCTCGAGCCCAAGCGCATCTACAACGGGCCGTTCGACGGTCATCACGACCGGCCGGTGACGCCGTGGTCGCAACATGCGGCGGGCGAGGTGCCGGAGGAGTATTACACCGTGCCGCTGGGTCAGGCGCGGATCGTGCGCTCCGGCAACGAGCTCACTTTGCTCGCCTACGGCACGATGGTGCATGTTTGCGTCGCGGCGGCAGAGGAGAGCGGCATCGATGCGGAGGTGATCGACCTGCGCACGCTGGTGCCGCTGGATCTCCAAACGATCGTGCAATCGGTCGAAAAGACCGGACGCTGCGTGATCGCGCATGAGGCGACGCGGACCAGCGGCTTCGGTGCGGAACTCTCCGCGCTGGTGCAGGAACATTGTTTCTATCACCTCGAAAGGCCGATCGAGCGGGTGACCGGCTGGGACACGCCCTATCCGCATGCTTTCGAATGGCATTATTTTCCGGGGCCGACGCGGGTGATCGAGGCCATGCGCCGCGCGATGGGGAACTAAAGATGGGACGCTACGTCTTCAAACTGCCCGACGTCGGCGAAGGAACCGCCGAGGCTGAGATCGTCGCCTGGCACGTGAAGGTCGGCGAGCGGATCGCGGAGGACCAGCAGCTCGTCGATGTGATGACCGACAAGGCGACGGTGGAAATGACTTCGCCGGTCACCGGCGTTGTCGTTTCGCTGCACGGCACGCCGGGCGAAATGGCAACTGTCGGTGCGCCGCTCGTCGAGCTGGATGTCGAGGGTGCGGGGAATGTTTCGGGCGGCGGCGCGGCGGAGAAGCCCCCTCACCCCAGCCCTCTCCCCCCAAAAGGGGGGCGAGGGAGCGAAGCGGCGACGTCGGCGCAAAAACCCGAAGAAACAAAGACGGATGCGAAACAAATCTCCCTCTCCCCCTCTTCGGGGGGAGAGGGGTGGGGTGAGGGGGCCGCGAAACCCGTGCAACAGCCCGCCTTCGCCACGCGCGCGGCCGGAACCAAGCCGCTCGCCTCGCCCGCGGTGCGACGGCGCGCGGAGGAACTTGGAATCCTGCTGCAGTTCGTACCCGGCACCGGACCCGCCGGACGCATCGAACATGCCGATCTTGATAATTACATCGCTTCCGGCGGCAGGTCCCAGACACAGCCGGGAGGCTATGCCCCGCGCGAGGGCATCGAAGAGATCAGGGTGATCGGGCTCAGGCGCAAGATCGCCGAGAAGATGCAGGAGGCCAAGCGCCGCATTCCCCATTTCGCCTATGTCGAAGAGATCGACATGACGGAGCTGGAAGACCTGCGCGCGCATCTCAATTCCACGCGCGGATCCGGCCGGCCCAAGCTCACGCTGCTGCCGTTCCTGATGCGCGGGCTCGTACGCCTGCTGCCCGCCTATCCGCAGATCAATGTGCGTTTCGACGACGATGCGGGCGTCGTGCATCGTCACGCGGCGGTCCACATCGGCATCGCCACGCAGACCGCGAACGGGCTGATCGTGCCGGTGGTGCGCCACGCCGAAGCGCTCGACATCTGGCAGTCAGCCGCCGAAATCGCGCGCATCGCCGCGCTCACCCGCGACGGCAAGGCCACGCGCGAGGATCTCACGGGCTCGACCATCACCATCACCAGCCTGGGCGCGCTGGGCGGCGTCGTCACCACGCCGGTGATCAATCACCCCGAAGTCGCGATCATCGGCCCCAACGCGATCGTCGAACGCCCCATGGTGCGGGGAGGACAGATCGTCGTGCGGAAGATGATGAACCTCTCCTCGTCCTTCGATCACCGCGTGGTGGATGGCTACGACGCGGCGGAATTCATCCAGAAGCTGAAGGGCTTGCTCGAGCACCCCGCCACACTGTTCATGGAGTGAGTGCAAGATGCACCCCCTCTCTCACCATGGCCGGGCTTGACCCGGCCACCCAGTACGCGAGCGTCCGGGAGCGAATGACTAATTTGTTCGAACATGATGAGATGCAGAGTCATTCGCCGCGCCGACGCGCGGCGGCTGGGTGGCCGGGTCAAGCCCGGCCACGGTGAAGTAGGGGAGGCGAGAAAATGCCGGAAACCATCACCACCAGAGTTCTCGTCGTCGGCGCGGGGCCGGGCGGCTATGTGGCGGCGATCCGGGCGGGGCAGCTCGGGCTCGAGACCACACTCGTCGAATCGGAGCGGCTTGGCGGCACCTGCCTCATCAAGGGCTGCATTCCTTCCAAGGCGATGATCCATGTGGCGGGCGAGTTCGAGACCATGCACCGCGCGACAGGCAAAAAAGGCCGGCATGGTGTCTCGCTCGCTTCGCCGCCCGCGCTCGACATGCCGGAACTGGTGCGCTGGAAGGAAGGAATAGTCACAAAGCTCAGCAACGGCGTGGCGGCGCTTTGCAAGCGGGCGAAGGTGCGCGTGCTGTCGGGCCGCGCGCATTTCTCCGATGCCAGAACCTGCATCGTCGAAGGCAACGACAACGCCACGATCACGGCCGAGCATGTGATTCTCGCCAACGGCTCCGTGTCGAGCGAACTGCCGTTCCTGCCCTTCGGGGGACCGGTGATTTCTTCCAGCGAGGCGCTGTCGCTCGAGGCGCTGCCCGAAAAGCTTGTCGTGATCGGCGCGGGTTACATCGGGCTGGAACTCGGCATTGCGCTGCGCAAGCTGGGCTCGCAGGTGACCATCGTCGAAGCGCTCGACCGCATCCTGCCGCTGTTCGATTCCGATCTCTCCGCGCCGGTGAAGAAATGGCTCGACCGCAATGGCGTGACCGTCCATCTCGGCGCGACGGCAAAAGGTCTCATGAAAGAGAACAACAGTCACGCGCTGGCCATACAAACAAAGGACGGCAAAACGGAGCACCTGCCGGCGGACAAAATCCTCGTGACCGTCGGCCGCAAGCCCCACACCGGGGGCTGGGGACTGGAGAACATGGGCGTCGACAAGGACGGGCGCTTCGTGCGCGTCGACGATCAGTGCCGCACCTCGATGAAGAATGTCTGGGCGATCGGCGATCTCGTCGGCGAACCTTTGCTCGCGCACAAGGCGATGGCACAGGGCGAGATGGTGGCCGAGATCATTGCCGGCCATAAAAGGCGTTTCGCTCCGGTGGCCATCGCGGCCGTCTGTTTCACCGAGCCCGAGATCGTGACGGCTGGCGTCGCTCCCGGCGACCCCGCGACAGCGAATATCGACATCATCAGCGCGAGCTTTCCCTTCGCCGCCAACGGCCGTGCGCTCAGCATGGATGCAGGCGATGAAGGCGGCTTCGTGCGCGTGCTGGCGCGGCGCGACGATCACCGCATCCTCGGCATCCAGGCGGTGGGCGCCCATGTCTCCGAACTCGCCGGCGAGTTCGCGCTGGCGCTCGAAATGGGCGCGCTGCTCGAAGACATCGCCGGCACCATCCACGTCCATCCCACGCTCGGCGAAGCTTTCCACGAAACCGCCCTGCGTACACTGGGACACGCGCTCCACATCTGAGTGCCTGCGCGTTGGCTGACTTATGACCCAACCACCGGACGGGCAGCCGCTGCCGCAGCGCTACTGGGCGATTGCCACCATCGCACTCGGCATCACCATGGCGGTGCTCGACAGCGCCATCGCCAATGTGGCGCTGCCCACCATCGCGCGCGATCTCCACACCAACGCCGCCTTCTCGATCTGGGTGGTGAACGCCTATCAGCTCGCCATCACCATCTCGCTCCTGCCGCTCGCCGCGCTGGGCGACATCATCGGCTATCGCCGCATCTATCTGGCGGGCCTCGCGCTCTTCACTTTCGCCTCGCTCGCCTGCGCACTGTCTCACACGCTCATGCTGCTCGCGCTCGCCCGCGTGCTGCAGGGTTTCGGCGCTGCCGGGATCATGAGCGTCAACACCGCGCTTATCCGCTTCATCTATCCCGCGCGCATGCTGGGGCGCGGCATCGGCATCAACGCGGTCGTTGTTTCGATCTCGGCGGCCGCGGGGCCTACCATCGCGAGCGGCATTCTCTCCATCGCGCCGTGGCCGTGGCTGTTCGCGGTCAATGTGCCCATCGGGATCGCGGCGGTCGCCGTCGGCCTGCGGGCTTTGCCGAAAACACCGCGCAGCCCCCATGACTTCGACGTGGCGGGCGCGGCGCTGAGTGCCGGCGCGTTCGGATTCCTGATCGCCGCCATCGACGCCGGCGGCCACGGCGCGCCCGCGCTCGTCAGCGCCGCCGAACTCGCGGTCGCACTCCTCTGCGGTTATCTGCTCGTCCGGCGCGAGCGCGGGCGGCCCGCGCCGCTGTTTCCCGTCGACCTGCTCGGCATTCCGATGTTTGCGCTCTCGGTCGGCACATCGATCTGTTCCTTCGCCGCGCAGATGCTCGCGCTGGTGGCCCTGCCGTTTCATCTGCAGCGACAATTCGGTTACTCCGCTGTCGAGACGGGACTGCTGATCACACCCTGGCCGCTCGCCATCACCTGCACCGCCCCGATCGCCGGCCGGCTCGCGGATCGCTTTCCGGCGGGTCTGCTCGGCGGGATTGGACTGATCGTCTTCGCGGCGGGACTGATTGCCCTCGCATTTTTGCCTGAACATCCGGAGTTCGACGACATCGCCTGGCGGATGGCGGTCTGTGGCGTGGGCTTCGGCTTTTTCCAGTCACCAAACAACCGCGCCATGATTGCTTCGGCGCCGCGCAGCCGCAGCGGCGGCGCCAGCGGCATGCTCGGCACCGCACGGCTGCTCGGGCAGACCATAGGTGCGGCGCTGGTGGCGCTGCTGTTTGGGCGCTTGGCGGCGCAGGCGACGGGTTGCGCGCTTTTCATCGCCGCGGGATTTGCCCTGGCCGCCGCCGCGGTGAGTGCACTGCGGCTGTTCCAGATCTCACCTGCAGGCGAATCCGTCATCACGCCTCCGTCCGAAGCCGGCTGACCGGAAAGGCGCGGGGCGCAGACTGCGATCACATCGGACTGTCTTGCGGGAAAAAAGTACTACGTCAGCGCCCGAATCCTGCAACCCCTTTCAACGCTCGCCGTTATAATACCCGAGCGGGAGCCCGAACGCCCCAGCCCCTTCGACACCCCCGGGATTCCGCTCGCCTCCCCTTTCTTGAGCAACTTTCGCTGCCTTCTCTGGCCGGCCGATTCTGGCGTGAGTCAGGGCATTCCTTGAACGCCGCGCCGACAACGGCGCGCCATGGAACAGATTAGTTCGGTGAAAAGGTTCCGGCCGCGATCAGGCGGCATCCTTCGGACGGCGAGAGACGCGAATTGCATGAGGCGCATTGGGTGCGAGGCGGTCGAGCTGCGCCATGATTTCGGTTGCCGCGTCTCCTTCCACCGGCTGGGGGGAAGGAGGGAGTGGATCTGCGCCTTCGAGGATCGACAGAAGCGACTTGCGCGCGCGCGCGACGCGGCTCTTTACCGTGCCGACTGCGCAATGGCAGATCGCGGCCGCGTCTTCGTAGGAGAACCCGCCGGCGCCCACGAGGATGAGTGCTTCGCGCTGCTCGTCGGAAAGCTGCGACAGCGCGCGTGCCGTATCGGAAAGTTCCGCGGCCCAGGATTGCTCGGCGCTGAGGCCTGGAATCCGCTCCGCCGCATCCTGATCCCAGGGCGCCTGGCGCCAAGCCCGCCTGCGGTCGGAATAGAACTGATTTCGGAGAATAGTGAAAAGCCAGGCTTTCAGATTGGTGCCCGGCGCGAACATGTTGCGCGCCTGCCAAGCCTTGACCAGTGTTTCCTGCGCGAGGTCGTCGGCGGTTTCCTGGTTTCCGCAGAGCGAACGCGCGAAGGCACGCAGGAAGGGGATGAGGTCGAGCAGATCGGCCTTGAACTGTGAGTCGGCGTCGCCCTTGGCGCAGGTTGACAGTTCGGTTTCGGGTTGGGGCGCAGTCACGACGCTTTTTTTCCTCCCTCGCCTTCGTCGATCTTGTGCAGGAGGTCCAGAAAGTCCTCCGGCACGGGCTCCTTGGCCACATTGTCGTAAATACGCCTCAACTCGCGCCCGATCGCGCGCTGACGCGCACGGATGTTGCGCGTCTTCTCCGGGTCCGTTTTTTGATCTCTTGCCACGGAACTGATGTTCCAACCCCGCCTTTGAGTTGCGGTCGCCACTGTCCCACTCCCATGATGTTGATCAACAAGAATGAGCGGGCCCCGCCTTCTCCGGTTCCGCCTGAAAAGCCAAACGCGGCTTGGGGGAAATGGTTCCGGTATCGGAGGGAACCCTTTAAGCTTGCAGCCGTTTCCGTTGTGAAGCCCGGCTGGTCGAAGGAGCCGCAGAATGAACGTTACCCATGCCTTGGCCCCGCACCTGCCCTATCTGCGGCGCTATGCCCGGGCGTTGACCGGATCGCAGAACAGCGGGGATGCTTATGTCCGCGCCGCCTTGACGGCTCTGCTGGCGGGAGAGCATGTGCTGGAGCCGGATCGGCCGCCGCGGGTGGCGCTCTACCGCCTGTTTCATCAGATATGGTCGAGCCCGGCCGCGCATTTCGATGAGTCGTCACCCCCCGTTGAAGACAGTAGCAATCCGGAAGGGCGGCTTCTGTCGCTGTCGGCGTCGCGGCGCGCGGCGCTGCTGCTGACGGCGGTGGAATCCTTCAGCCTCGACGAGGCGGGCGCGATCCTGGGCGAAGCGCCGGAGGAGGTTGAGCACGCCATCATCGAAGCGCAGCGGTCGATTGAGACCGAGTTGGTCTCGCGCGTGCTGATTATCGAGGACGAGCCCATCATTGCGCTCGATCTCGAACATCTGGTCAGCGAACTGGGTCATGAGGTCGTGGGCACGGCTGCGACACGCGATGCCGCCGTCAAGCTTGCGCACTCGACGAGGCCGGGCCTGATCCTCGCCGACATCAATCTCGGCGAAGGAGGTTCCGGTATTGATGCGGTCAGCGAGATTCTCGACAGCTTCGACATTCCGGTCATTTTCGTGACCGCCTATCCGGAGAAGCTGCTGACGGGCGAACGTCCCGAACCGACCTATCTCATTGCCAAGCCGTTCCTGCCCGAAACGGTTCAGGCGACAGTCGGGCAGGCGCTTTTCTTCCATCCCATCAAGCGCAAGGCCGCCTGAGGCAACGCCGGGAACCTACTCCGGGCGCGCAAGTTGCAACTCTCGGGCGGCCGCAGCGGAGGACCCCATGGGCATTTTCCGGCGCAGACGAAAAGACGTGCAAATACTTGCGGCGCAGCTGGAAGAGCTCCAGTCGGAGCTGAGCACCCTGCGCAAGGACGCGCGAAATCTGGCAACCGGCGTGTCGGAAGCCGCAGGCGCGGCGGTAAGCGCCGCCGGAGCCGCCTGTGACGACATGGGCAAATGGACCGTCGACAACATCGGTTCGATGCGCTCGTCGGTCCGCGACCAGCCCCTGATGGCGCTGGTCATATCCCTGGGCGTGGGCGCGATTCTCGGCGCTCTGCTTCTGCGCCGCCCGGACGAACACGACTAGCCTTTGTTGCCGGGACAAGGAACGGGACAAGGGCCTGAACATTCTCTCCCCGTGGCCATAATGGAGAGTTGATTTATGCTTGGTTGGGCCCTGACATTCCTCGTGCTGGCGTTGGTCGCGGGATTGCTTGGTTTCTTTGCCCTCGCGGGCCTCGCGGCAGAGATTGCGAAGATCATCCTGGTGATCTTTCTGATTCTGCTCCTCGTCAGTTTCTTCGGCGGCTCTTTTCGCCGCCGCCCGCCGGTCTGAGACGTATTGCGATCGGATTGAAATCACGCCGCCCCGGCGCTCGGCTCCCACGATGGGGGTCGATAAAGCAGGTTCTTCCAAATAAATTTCTGCCTCCCGGCCGAGCCTTTTTTCGTCGGCTGAGGGAAAGTCTTTTCCCGTCAAAGGCTTAGGCGCGAAACGGGACGCATGAGGATTCTTCAGAAATTCGGGAACCGGATGGGGATGTGGACGTTCTATTTTTCGAGCGGATGTCCGGTCCGGTACGCCCCAGCCCCTTCGACACCCCGCATCGGTTGTCCGCTCACTTCCTTCCCTCTTCTGAACTCGAAAAACCGGCGCCGCTCATGCCAGGGAACTCGCAGCGCGGGGGAACCGTTCACGATAAGTCACTCGCGGAACGCTCCCGATGAGCCAGCACGCCTCCCGTGAAGACCATGTCGCCGAGAAACCAACAGAGTTGCGCGCCACGAAGGCGCGCCAAGGCGAAACCAGCGGCCACCTGCGCTATATGCTGATAATCGCTCTGGGGCTCGTGATCGCGGCTTTTGCGATCATCTACTTCCTCAATTTCTGAGGTTCAGTCCTTCGCGCGCTCCACATAGGAGCCGTCAGCGGTGAGCACCACGACCCTGGTGCCCGGCACGATATGCGTCGGCACCATTGTCCGCACGCCATTGGACAGTGTGGCCGGCTTGAAGGAGCCGGACGCCGTCTGCCCCTTGACCACCGGCTCCGTCTCCGTGATTTCAAGGGTGACCCGCGCCGGCAATTCGATGGACACGGGCACGCCGTTAAACAGCGCCAGCCGGACTTCCATGTTTTCGAGGAGAAAGGGCGCCGCGTCGCCCAGGATGCTTTCGGACACCGATATCTGGTCGAAGGTCTGCGGGTCCATGAAGATGTAGTGGTCGCCGTCGTGATAGAGGTAGGTGTGGCTGCGCTCGTCGATGAACGCTTTCTCCAGCGTGTCGGTAGTCTTGCAGCGCTCATTGACCTTCACGCCGTCGCCGATCCGGCGCATTTCCAGCTGCGTGACGGGCGTGCCCTTGCCGGGATGGATGTTTTCGGCGGTCAGGACGACATAGAGCTTGCCTTCCTTCTCGATCACATTGCCCTTGCGCACATTGCTTGCAATAACCGAAACCACCGATGACCTCTTGCGACCAGCCGCGCGGGGTCATAGCAGCCGCTCATGCCGGGGCCAAGTGCCAATGCCGCCCGACAGCTGGTGGACAACGCAACGCCACACCGACCGCCGGCCGGCGCTTCTTGCACGCGGCAGGATCAGAAACGTCCTCCGGCAGCATTTCGAACGCGAGGGCTTCCTGGAAGTCGAATGCGCCATCCTCCAGCATTCGCCCGGAAACGAGGCGCATCTGCACGCCTTTGCAACGGAGCGCATCGCAGCTGGCGGCGCGCGCGAAACGCTCTACCTGCGCACCTCGCCCGAATTCGCCTGCAAGAAACTCATCGCTGCGGGCGAGCGGCGCATTTTCGAATTTGCGCGGGTTTTCCGGAACCGCGAACAGGGCGCGCTGCACGCGCCGGAATTCACCATGCTTGAATGGTACCGGGCGGAAGAGGATTACCAGCGCGTGATGGCGGATTGCATCGATGTGCTCCGAACCACTGCGGAGGCCGTGCCGGCGCGAACGCTCTCCTTTCGCGGCCGGCCCTGCGATCCGCTCAGCGCGCCCGAGCGCTTGACGGTCGCGGACGCTTTCCGCCGATTGGGGGGCATCGATCTCCTTTCGACTCTTTCCGACGAAGGAGAAGGAGATCGCGACGCGCTTGCCGCCGCGGCAGAAGCCGCTGGACTGGAAACCGCCCCGAACGATGGGTGGTCCGACATCTTCAGCAAACTGCTCGTTGCCCGCATCGAACCAAATTTAGGCCGGGAGCGTCCGACGCTGCTTTACGAATATCCGCGCTGCGAGGCGGCACTCGCCCGCGCCGCACCTCACGACCCCAGAATTGCCGAGCGTTTCGAGCTTTATGCCTGCGGCGTCGAGCTCGCCAACGGCTTCGGCGAACTGACCGATGCCGCGGAACAGCGCCGGCGCTTCGAAGCGGAAATGGCGGAGAAGCAGCGCATCTTCGGCGAACGTTACCCTCTCGATGAAGATTTGCTCGCGGCGCTGCCGCACATGCCGCGGACAAGCGGAGCAGCGCTCGGCTTCGACCGGCTCGTCATGCTGGCGCTGGGTGCGCCACACATTGAAGACGTGATCTGGACCCCCGCGGGGGCTCGCGAGTGATTCGCGTCCATCAGACCCGCACGCGCAATATCAGATTGAGTATCACACCCCCATGAGCACGACGCTGAGGACCGCCCGGCAACTCGCCGATGCCCAGTTGATCGACGAGGGCCAGGTCGGTGCCCTGTCTTCGGTCGCTGCCCGGTATGCGGTTGCAGTCTCGCCGGCGATTGCGGCGCTGATCGATCGCAACAGCCCCGATGATCCGATTGCGCGGCAGTTCGTGCCGGAGGGGGCGGAATTGAACGTGCTGCCGGAGGAGCGCACGGATCCGATCGGCGATGAGGCGCACACGCCGGTCCGGGGGATCGTGCACCGTCATCCCGACCGCGTGCTGCTCAAGATCGTGCACGCCTGCGCCGTTTACTGCCGTTTCTGTTTCCGGCGCGAAATGGTCGGGCCGGACGGCGACGGTGCGCTCTCGGAGAGCGAGTTCGAGACTGCCCTCGCCTATGTGCAGGCACGTCCCGGAATCTGGGAAGTCATTCTCACCGGCGGCGATCCCTTTGTATTGAGCCCCCGCCGAATCGCGGAGCTGACGCGGCGGTTTTCAGGAATCGATCATCTGCGCGTGCTGCGCTGGCACACGCGCATGCCCGTCGCCGCGCCAGAAAGAATTACTCCGGACCTTGTTACAGCCATCAGATTTCCTCGCGGTGCAACCTATGTCGCGCTCCACGCCAATCATCCCCGCGAATTCACGCCCGCCACACGCGACGCCTGCGCGCGCATCATCGACGCCGGCATTCCGATGCTGGGCCAGACGGTGCTGCTCAGGGGCGTCAATGACGACATCGATACGCTGGAAGCGCTGATGCGCGCCTTTGTCGAGACGCGTATCAAGCCGTACTACCTGCATCACGCCGATCTTGCTCCCGGCACCTCGCATTTCCGGGTGGGCGTCGAACGCGGGCAGGAGCTGATGCGCGCCTTGCGCGCGCGCGCGTCGGGGCTTTGCCAGCCGGAATATGTGCTCGACATTCCCGGAGGACACGCGAAGGCGCGAATGGCGCCGCCTGATTTCCACGTTGCGGGCGGTCGCCTGTTGTTGCGCGACCACACAGGCGGCCTGCACGACTACCCGCCATCGCCTGCGCGGGAGAATTGACGTTCCCGTGCGGGCGGGCGGGCGCGGATGTTACTGTTGCGGCGGCCGAGAATCCTGGCCCGGCGGGGTCCTTGCTATTCTCCCGGCGGCGGTCCTTCACTGCCCGGCGGCGGCCCATATCCACCCTGCTGCATCTGCCGCTTTTCCTGTTTGCGCAGCAGTTTCTCGCATTTGTTCGGATGATCGGCACACCACTGCGCGGTTTTGCCATAGGGCACGGCTGCCTGCGGGCCGGCGCCATAGCCTTCCGTTCCCGGAGGCGGACCATAACCTTGGCCCTCGGGTGGAGGTCCATAGCCCTGCGGCGGCGGGCCGTATTCGCCCTGCGGCGGCGGTGCGCCCTGCTCGGCACCCGGGGGTGGCCCGTACTGGTCCGCACCGGGGGGCGGGCCGTATTCCGGGCCCGGGGGCGGCCCATAATAGCCGGGAGGCGGCGGCGGATAGCAGCCACCCAGCGTCACGGCCACTCCCAGGAGGGCTGCAGATGCGAGTAGAAAACGCATGATCTCTTTTCCTCAAGAACCTGGAGGCGCCCTTCCGCGGGTATCTAAGGCCACGCCGGTTCCGGGTGCAACCTCAGATAAGGAAACGCTCGCGGAACCCGATCAGGCGATAGGCGGCGTTGATTTTTTCCAATGCGGCCGTAACGGGGCAAGTTTGCCTTGCCGCGCCTTGGCTCGTTCGCGCACCTGGGCCCCCCTGCCAGCCGCTAGCCTGCATTTCTCAAAGTATTGACAGTTTTTGGCTTTGTGGACGGCGCGGAAGCGGATGTTTGGCCGCCGCGGGTTCCGCTCACGTCCGGGTGGCCGGATCTGCGGCGGGGAGTTCTTGTTATGCGAGTCTGCGTT
>DATAWY010000032.1:0-111980 GCA_036266955.1 Rhizomicrobium sp. | reverse complement strand
CAGCACCAGTCCCAGGCAATAGTCCCGCAGCGGTCCCGCCCGGTCCGCGTGCCCCATCACGCTTGCCAGACCCTCCACATACCGCGAAAACCGCGCCGCGCTCTCGGAACTTTCCAGAAGATCCATCCAGGCTCTCCGCCTCAAAACGAATCTCCTCAACCTAGCCGAGTCGTATCCGGCCAATCCGCGGCATTCTGACTCAGCTTCTGACTCAGTAAGACTAGGCCGCTCCGAATTCTTCTCTGAATGGTGCGGCGGGGTGAGGGTTGCCGGAAGTAGTTATGATCTGGGTTAGTGGTTCTATGTCAGTCTGGCACTCCGATAAAACTCAATGTTGCGCGCCATTGAGCGCACCGCCCAACCGGGCGAGCGCGAGCGCGAGACTGTCCCCAGGATCGCCGCGCAGAAGGGCGAGCACGGCAGCACCGGCGCGGCCTTCGCGTATGGCGTCGGCCGCCTGGGCGAGCTGAGAGGGTAGTGCCCAAGCGCCATCTCCCGGGGACTGGGCGCCGCGCGGCGAAATCGTAGCGTGCTAGTAGAGCGCGCTTACACGGGTGTCGCCGGGGAAATCGTCGATCAACACCAAAACGGAATAGCCGTCGGCCATTTCGAGGTTGCCCACGCCGTCGTGAAGCAGAAGGCCCTCGCTGCTGACCTGCGAATCGTCAAGATAGACAAGTTTCGGCGTGGGGCCGCGGAAACGGCTGCGGACCAGATCGAAGAGCACACGTGCATTTTCCGTCGATAGCCGCACACAGCCCGCGCTCGCGCGTGTGCCCAGATCGTCTTCGTTTTCTTCCGGCGTCCCATGAATGGCGAGGCCGGTCGCATGTCCACCGGGCTTCCAGTTGAAAAACATCGCATAGGGCATGGCCTCGTCCCATTGCGAAGAAGTGTGCTGGACATAGAGTCGCTTCGGGTCGAGTTCAAAGAAGCCGCTCGGTGTTGCCGTGGACTCCCGTTGCCCGTTCGGATCGGTTTCCGCATCCTCGCGCCCCGTAGAGACCGGCCAGTCGTAGAGCAGTCCCAGATCGTCCGTATCGGTCTTCTCGAATACGTACATGCGCTGCGCGAGCGGTCCGCGTTCGGCCTTGTCGACGTAGATGAACAGATTGAAATTCGCACGCATCTCGGCAGAAAGGCTCTCATTCAGCCGCTGCTCTATGCCGTCTGGATCGGCAGTGTCGGGGCCTTGTGTCATTATTGCAGACTCCGGCACCGACTCAGCCGCCGCCGGAACAGCGAAAGCAGACAGAAAGATGACCGTAGCCGACCCGAAGGCGCAACGGCTAATTCGTTCCCTGACTCCGCACATAAAGCCTGCCCAATTGTAAATCGATTATGTGCAATGCTAATGCGCGGTTTTGTTGGCTGGTTCCGTAATACTTTTGGGCTGGTCAGCTATGCATCCTGAATGTCGCTAAAGACGACTCGATATAACGTCTCAATCCTCCTTGAGTTCCTTGCGACCGTGACAATCACGGGGAGGACAGTCGAACCCGAATGTCGCGCGGTGCCACACCCTCCGCCCGCAGAGCGCGAAGGCTTTTCGCTGCGGTCCGCTTGGAAAGCTTGCATCCGCTCTCGTCCGTGATGAGACGGTGGTGTGCGTAGCGCGGCAGCGGCAAGTCCAGCAAAAATTGCAGCACGCGCTGCACATGCGTCGCGGGAAGCAGGTCGCGGCCACGCGTAACGAGTGTAATTTCCTGGTCTGCATCGTCGATGACGACGGCGAGATGGTAGGACGCCGGCACGTCTTTGCGCGCAAGAACGATGTCGCCGGACAGTAGCGGCTCGACCGGGATTTTTTCATAGTCCGTGTACGAAGCATCCGCGGCTTCTTCGAACCAGAGCAGGGGAAGCCGCTCCGCGGCTTTGCGAGAGTCGAGACGGAACGCATGGGAGGCCCCGGAATTCAGCAGCACCGCGCGTTCTGCCCGCGACAGGCGCCGGCAGGTGCCAGGATAAAGCGGGCCGTCGGGGCCATGAGGCGCTTCGGCAGCCCCAGCGATCTCGGCCGAAATCTCCGCGCGTGTGCAAAAACAGGGATAGACGATATCCTCGGCCTTGAGATGGGCGAGTGCGGCACGATAGAGGTCAAATCGCGTGGACTGCCGGACGACTGGCTCGCGCCAGTCAAGCCCCAGCCAGAGCAGGTCCTCGAAAATCGCCTGCACGAATTCTTCCCTGGCGCGCCCCACATCGAGATCCTCGATGCGAAGGCGAAACATGCCGCCGCGCGCTGCGTCACGCGCCGTGATGGCCGCGAAGGCATGACCCAGATGCAGATAGCCTGTTGGACTGGGTGCAAAACGGGTAACAATCATGCTGGCTGTACCCCGGCGGAGGACAGGATTTGGCTTTCGGTCAGCGTCTGCTCAACGGTCCTCGTTTGCCGGCCGCGCGGGGCCCCGCGACCCATTTGATGGTGCTTTGCCACGGCTATGGCGCCGATGGAAACGACCTGATCGGACTGGCGCCGCATTGGCAGCGGCTCTTGCCGACCGTCGCCTTCGCGGCCCCCAACGGACCGGAGCGTTGCCCGGGCGGTGCAGGCTACCAGTGGTTCCCGATTGCGCGGCTCGACCCCGAAGAAACGCAACGCGGTGTCGTTTCCGCGGCATCGTCGCTGGAAGATTTCCTCGACGCCGAGCTCAAGCGGCTGGGCCTTCCGGCCGGACGGCTCATGCTTGCGGGATTCAGCCAGGGAACGATGATGTCGCTGCATGTGGGGTTGCGTCGCCCGGTCAAGCCCGCGGCCATCCTGGGCTATTCCGGAATGCTAGCTGCGCCCGAGGCCCTGCCGGAGCTGGACAGCGACGCCCCCCCCATTCTGCTCGTTCACGGCGATGCCGACACGGTGATCCCCGTGCAGGCGTTGTTTGCGGCGGCCGGTGCGCTGGGCCGTGCCGGCGCTCTCCTTCAGTGGCACATCTCCAAGGGCATGGGGCACTCCATCGATCCCGACGGATTGCGACTCGGCGCGACCCTGCTTGCCATGGCTGTGCGCGGCTCGTTGCGGCGGCCGCCGGGCGCCGTGTGCTGCCGGCTTGGCTGAAACTGTCGCAATCCCGTCATAACGAATCGGCTAAACTGCGACAACAGAGGTCTTGTTGGCATTGACCACGCTTGCCCCTAATGTCTGCCCGCCAGAGTAGGAGGATGGTCTTCAGAGGAGCGATTTCGTGTTAGGCGCCGCTAGAGTTCCCGACAACTGTCCGGCGCTGGTTCTGAACGCGGACTACCGTCCGCTGAGCTATTTTCCGCTGTCGCTGTGGTCGTGGCAGGACGCCATCAAGGCCGTCTTCCTGGAACGCGTGAACATCGTGGCGGAATACGAGCGGACCGTCAGATCGCCCAGCTTCGAGATGAAGCTGCCCTCGGTGGTATCGCTGAAGAACTACGTGAAACCCGCACGCCACCCGGCCTTCACCCGCTTCAACGTGTTCCTTCGCGACTGCTTCGAATGCCAGTATTGCGGCGCCGATGAGGATCTCACCTTCGACCATCTGATACCGCGCTCCCGCGGGGGCCGGACGACATGGGACAATGTCGTGACCGCCTGCGCGCCGTGCAACCTATTGAAGGGCGGTCGACTGGCCCACCACATCGGAATGCATCCGAGGAGCTACCCGCGCAAGCCCACCATCAACGAGCTGCGCAACAACGGCCGGCTCTTCCCGCCGAACTACCTCCACGAATCCTGGGCCGACTATCTTTACTGGGACAGTGTTCTGGAGCCCTGACCGCGGCAACCATCGGACTGGAAGACGCTCGAGTCTTCAGATCTTCTCCGAAAGCCGGATGGCGAGCCTGCAGCCCGTCTTGATGGATTCACTCAGGAAACGGTAGCCGGGCGCCATCGCCGCTCCATGCGCAAGCGCTTCGTTGCGGTGCGCGATTTCTTCGGTCCGAAACTCGGTGACGGTTTCCTTCAGTTCCGGATCGCCATCGAGGCGTTCGATCTGTTTCGCATAATGCTCGTCAATGACCTCTTCGACCGCGGCCGTACAGGCCATCGCCGCACGCGTTCCGAGCAGGGCCGTCGCTGCTCCCAGCGCAAATCCGGCCAGCTGCCACACCGGCGAGAGTGCCGTGGGACGCACCCTCCGCTCGTTGACCAGCCGTTCGAACTGCCCGAGATGACGTGCCTCCTGATCGGTCATGCGCTGAATTGCCGCTACGGCCTTTCCGTCCCGCGAACGCCGCCGGAGAACCGCAAGCTGGCCCTCGTAAATCCGCATCGCCCCGTACTCGCCCGCGTGATTGACGCGGATCATCTCCGCCACGTCCTGGTCGGGGGCAGCCCCAGGTCCTACGGGGCGGCGTCCGCGAACCGTCACGCCTTCCGGCCCGTGCGGGCAAGCAGGATGGCACCGAGACCGGCGATGGTGAAGGAAACCAGCGCATTGTATCCGGCCAGAGACAGGCCGAAGAGACGCCAGGCGGCCATGTCGCAGAGCACGACGGGGGTGTTCAAATCGAGCGGTCCTCCTGTGTAGTGGAACGCGGGGCCGGTGCATGACTGGGGGCCGGGCCACCAATGCCATTCCACACCGGCGTGATAAACGCCGATCGCGCCCGAGATTGCGATCAGCAGCGCAGCCAAAGCGGCAACACCACGCGCGGCCCCGCGCTCCAGCAGGCCGGCCCGGATCAGCAGCGGTCCCCCAAAACCTACAACCACCGCCCCGACGTGAGGCCATCGCTGCCAGAGGCAAAGCTCACAAGGCGGCATCCGCGCCAGATACTGGAAGCCCAGCACCGCGAGCAGGAGCAGGAGCGACGCTGTTCCCAACCCGAGCGCGATAGTCTGTGGCTTGATCATCTGGAAAACACCATGGAATCGTCTGCGAAGCTCTTGATTTCCAAGACATTTCCGCTTGGGTCTTCGAAGAACATGGTCGCCTGTTCGCCCGGCTGGCCCTGAAAGCGCACCGTCGGCCCGATGAGAAATTTTGCGCCCCTTTCTCGCAGGTTTCGCGCAAGTTGGCGCCACTCCGGCGGTGCGAGGATGACGCCAAAGTGACGCACCGGAACTGCGTCACCGTCCACGCGATTATGGGCATTGTCAGCCGTCGAACCGGGGCTTAAATGCGCGACAATCTGGTGCCCGAAGAAGTCGAAGTCGACCCACTCGTTCGCCGAACGGCCCTCGCGGCAACCGAGCAACCCGCCATAAAATGCGCGGGCCTCCGCGAGATCGCGGACGGGAAAGGCGAGGTGAAAGCGGGGTCTTTGGGTCACGGCGGCTGGCTTCTTCGGGCAGACTGCGAGACAAGCAAGACCGGTCGATGAAGGGAAGCCCCATGCAAAAGCCCGCGACGCCCTCCCGCAGCGGCAAGCAGCCGCGCCGCGAGCTGCTGCGCATTGAGGGCCGGCCGGTGGAAGTCACGGTGCGGCTCAACCCCCGCGCGAGGCGCTTGATCGTCAAGGTGCATCCCTCGACGGGCGAGGTCAGCGTGGTCGCGCCGTCCCGCCGCTCGCTCGACCATGCGATGGAATTTGCCCGCTCGGAATCGAGTTGGATTGCCCGCCGTCTGGCCCATGTTCCGGAGCCGGTCGATCTCGAGCCGGGCGCGTCCATTCCCTTTCGCGGCGAAGATCACGCCATTCGTCCCGCCGCACGCGGCCCGGCTCCGGTCTGGATCGAGCGCGGTTCGCGTGTGATCCGGATTTCCGGTCATCGGGAACATGCCGGCCGCCGCCTCCTCGACTTTCTGAAGAAGGAGGCACGCAAGGTTTTCGAGGCCCGTGTGTTCGAATATGCGCAGCGCGTCGCGGCGCAGCCCAAACGAATAACCGTGCGCGATACGGCCAGCCGCTGGGGTTCCTGTTCGACGACGCGCTCTCTTTCCTTCTCCTGGCGGCTCATACTCGCGCCGGCCTTCGTGCTTGATTACGTGGTGGCCCATGAGGTGGCCCACCTCAGACACATGAACCACGGGCCGCGCTTCTGGGGACTGGTTCGCGAACTGGTGGGTGACGTGGAAACGCCGCAAGCCTGGCTCAGCAAGAACGGTCCTCTCCTGCATCGTTACGCGCCGCGCGGCGCGCAGTGAGGACGATCAGGGCGGGCTGACCGGACCCGATCACTCCCCGATCTTCACGTCGGCCATGCCTTCGGAATCCAGGTGTCCGCGGTAGGATTTGAGCTTCACGTTACCCGAGCCGATCGCGTCGATATGCGGGTCCACGGCCACGCCGCCGAATACAAAATTGCCGGCGCCCATGATATCCACATGCAGCGGATTGGCGGTGCCGTCCGCGATTTTTACCGAGCCAGATCCTGCAATGTCGATATGGGTCGGGCCGTTGACGCTGGCGGCCGATACGTCGCCCGACCCGGCGATATCGAGCGAAAGGCCGCCCGCAATCGTCCCAAACTGGGCGTCGCCTGAGCCTGCGATATCGGCATTCACATTCTGCGTCGGCCCGACGCTCACCCTGCCCGAACCGCCGACTTCCAGGTGCAAAGGACCGTTGACCTGCGCGATGTCGATTCTGCCGGCCCCGCCGAGCGAGATATGGGCGGGACCGACGCGGCCGATCCGGGCCTTCGTCGCCGCCGCTTCGAAATGCAACTCGCCCTGGGTATCTCCAATGTTGGCGTCTCCGACGAGATCATGGACGTCGACGCTGGCGCCCCGTGGCACCGTGACTCTTACACTGAGATTGCCCGGCCGCGGCTCGAAATCCGAAGAGAAATTGAACCAATCGTGCCAGTTCCAGACGGATTCGCTCTCGCCAGAGCCTTCGATCACGACCGTTCCATCTTCGTCCTTCACGGCAACGCCCTGGACGCGCGATTTCGCGCCGGCCACATCCACCATAACGGGTCCGCCATTCCGAACATTGATCACGAGCCTGCCGACGATGTCATCGAGCCTGACTGCATCGGCATTGTAGCTTTTGGTCGGCCACACGACCCAATCGCCGCTGGCGGCGGCAGGCAGGATAAGGATCGCGGCCACCGCGGCACCGGCAAGAAAAGACTTCGCCCGTCTGTTCATCATGGGTCGCCTCCTGGACGCCTGTATTGAGATAGGCCGACGAAACTCGTGCACATAGAACGCAAAAAAAGCAGTACGGCCATGTTGTCACCGCATGGAAAACAACAAGTTGCCGCCCGCCGGCTCACGCCACGAGCCTGTAACCGCCGCTCTCGGTAATCAGGATGCGTGCCGCGCCGGGGTCTGACTCGATCTTCTGGCGCAACCGGTAGATGTGCGTTTCCAGCGTGTGGGTCGTCACCGCGGGATTATAGCCCCAGACCTCGTGAAGCAGGGTTTCGCGCGGCACGGTCGTGCCCGAGCGGTAGAGGTGCTTGAGGATGTTTGTTTCTTTTTCCGTGAGCCTGATCTTCTTGCCCTTCAGATCGAGAAGCAGTTTCGCGCTGGGCCGGAAGGTGTAGGGACCTATGCGATAGACCGCTTCCTCGCTTTGCTCATGGCTGCGCAGATGGGCATGAATCCGCGCGGCGAGAACCGCAAAGCGAAATGGCTTGGCAATATGGTCGTTGGCGCCCGACTGAAGTCCTTCGATCACATCGGTGTCGGAATCCCTCGCCGTCAGCAGAATGATCGGACAGGTAATGCCCCCGGTGCGGAACTCGCGGCACAAGGCGCGGCCGTCACCATCCGGCAGACCGACGTCAAGGATCATGAACTCGTAAACGCCATCGCGGGCCAGGCGGCGGGCGTCGGCGCAAGTTCCGGCCCCTGCGGTAACAAATCCGTCTTCCTGCTCCAGTTGTTCGGCAAGGGATTCCCGCAACATGGTGTCGTCATCGACCAGCAGGACGCGCTTGGTGGCCGGCATGTGCTGCTCCTCGATCAGGCTGTTGCAGCAAGTCTACCCGGATTCGCCCGCCCGGTGTATGTCGGCGCATGCCACTTCCTCACGATCGCAAACCTGTCGCCGGCCCGGAGACGGCCGGCCAGGCCCTTGCACAGGTTGCGCGGGCCGTGGACGCCTTCCGCGCAGGAAGCTTCGTTCAGCTTGTCGAAGGCGCCGCAGAGGGGGTGGCAGCGCTCGCCGTCGAAACCGCCAGCGAGGCGGCGCTGAACCGATTCGCGGCGGCCTCGCCGCTGCTGGTGCTGACCCATGCGCGCGCCCGGACGCTCAAGATCCGCCTCTACACGCCCGACATCGTGGCAGTTCCGCTCGCGGCGCCGCTGAACCCCCGTCATTTGCATTCCATCGCCGACCCCATGGCCGATCTCGCCGAACCCTTGAAGGGTCCTTTCCAGACATTGCGCGGCAGCTTGCCCAACGCCTATTCCGCCGCTGTCCGACTTGCAAAGCTGGGGGGCCTTTTGCCCGCCGTCATCGCAGGCCCGGCCCTGGTCGCCCCAGTGGACTCCGTCGAAGTGCCAGTCGCGGCGATTACCGGATATGACCAACTGGTCGTGGATTCGCTCAAGCTCATCACCCGCGCACGCGTGCCCCTCGAAGGGGCCGAGCCTGCGGAATTGGTCGCCTTTCGCGCCGGTTGCGGCGAGCCCGAGCACTATGCGATTCTCATCGGCGATCCGCCGCGCGACCGGCCAGTGCTCGCGCGTCTGCATTCGGAATGTTTCACCGGCGATCTTCTGGGATCGCTCAGATGCGATTGCGGTGCGCAGCTCAGAGGCGCGATCGAAGCCATCGCGAAAGCCGGCGGCGGCGTTCTTCTCTATCTGGCGCAGGAGGGCCGCGGCATCGGTCTCATCAACAAGCTGCGGGCCTACCGGCTGCAGGACCAGGGCTTCGACACCATGGACGCCAACGCGCGTCTGGGCTTTGAAAGCGACGAACGCCTCTTCGGGATCGCGGCGCGCATGCTGACACTGCTCGGTTTCCGATTCGTCCGCCTGCTGACAAACAATCCGCACAAGATCGAAGCGCTGAAATCCGCCGGAATCGAGGTGACCGAGCGCGTGCCGCATGCATTCCCCGCCAACAATCACAACCGTGTCTATCTGCGCACGAAGGCTGAAAAAGCCGGACATCTGTTTTAGCCGGGGTCACACTCTGGCGCCGAATATGGCCGTTCCCACCCGCACATGCGTGGCGCCGAAGCGGATGGCGGTCTCGAAATCGGCGCTCATTCCCATGCTGAGTCCGGCGAGGCCTTGGGCGCGGGCAAGTTTCGCGAGCAATGCAAAGTGCAGCGCCGGATGCTCGTCGACAGGCGGAACGCACATCAGTCCAAATATCGGCAGGGCGAGCGCTTCACGGCAGAATTCGATGAAGGCAGGCGCGTCCTGTGGGCTCACCCCGGCCTTCTGCGGCTCCTCGCCGGTGTTGACCTGGATGAAGAGGAGCGGTGTCCGTCCGGATTTCGCGATCTCGTCGCGCAGCGCCTCGGCAATTTTGGGCCGATCGACGGAGTGGATCGCATCGAACAAAGTCGTGGCCTCACGCACTTTGTTCGACTGCAGCGGCCCGACGAGGTGCAGTTCGATGTCCGGCCATTCCGTTTTCAGCGACGGCCATTTCCCCTTCGCTTCCTGCACGCGGTTTTCGCCAAATACACGCTGGCCTGCCGCCAGTACCGGACGAATCTGCCCGGCGTCAAAAGTCTTGGAGACCGCAACGAGCGTGGTGCAGGGCGCAGGCGCAAGAGCTGCCTTTCTTGCGGCTTCGATGCGCGCAAGGATGTCCGCGAAATTTCGAGCGGCCGGCGAATCGGTCGAGGGCGAGGACATCGCGTGGCGGATAACCTTGCGCGCGCGCAATTGGCAAGGGCGGCGCGGCAACTCAACCGAGCGGGCGGGGCGGCGCTGCCCGCGCTGATCCTGTTGACCGACGATGAACGATTGCCCGATCCCGCCCCAGCAATCCGCGCATTGCCGCCTGGAAGCCTCGTGGTATTGCGCAGCAGAGACCGGGCGCGCCGGATCGCGCTTGTGGCTTGGCTCGCCAGTGTCTTCCGTGAACGCCGGTTAAGATGGATCATCGCCGGCGACGCGCTGCTTGCGGCGAAATCTGGCGCGGATGGGGTTCACTTTCCCGAGCATGAGATTGCGCTTGCGGCCCGCTGGCGCGTCCGTCGACCACAGTGGCTCATCACCTGCGCAGCGCATTCGCTTCGGGCGTCCGCCCGCGCCTCCCGAGCGGGCGCGGATGCAATCCTGCTCGCGCCAGTCTTTGCAACGGCAAGCCATCCGGTCCGGGCGCATCTCGGCAACATGCGAACCCGGCTGATCGCCAAAGCAGCGCCGCTGCCTGTCTATGCGCTCGGGGGCCTTGATTCGCTGACCGCCCGCCGTCTTGCTGGTGCCCAGCTTGCGGGACTGGCGGCGATCGGCGGTTTGAGCGGCAGCGCCGGCCGTTGCGCCCCTGCCGCGACAACCGTATAAGGCCCCCCCGCGGGGGACTGTCGGCGGCCGCTGGTGCCGGAACCAAAGGGCGAAGGATTTTCATGCGGGTTTTGACGGTGGTGCTGTGCACGCTGCTTCTTGCGGCCTGCGGATCTTCCGAAAATACCTCCGACATGACGACCGGTACCACGGCGATCTCGGGAGACAGCGGGCGCATCACGCTCGGAGTAAATTCCTATCTGTGGCACGCGACTTTGGACACTTTGGCGTTCATGCCGCTTGCGTCCGCCGATCCCTACGGCGGGGTGATCATCACCGACTGGTACTCGACGCCATCCGATCCCAATGAGCGGATGAAGTTGACGATTTACATTCTTGATCGTCGTCTTCGCGCCGATGGACTCAAGATCGCCGTGTTTCGCCAGACGCGCTCGAACGAGGGCTGGGTCGATGCCGAGGTGAATCCGCAGACCGCCACCAGGCTGGAAGACGCCATATTGACGCGGGCGCGCGAACTCAGACTCGCGAGCGAAGGCACTGGCAGCTAGACTCGTCACGTTGTAGCCCTCTCTTTCGGCTGCAGCACAGCCCGGGGATGAAGGGACATGGCGCGTTACAACGCCAGACAAGCGGAAACTCGCTGGCAGGCGGCCTGGGCCGAGTGCTACGCCTTCGCGGCGCAGCGCGAGTCCGCGGAATCCAAATGCTATGTGCTGGAGATGTTTCCCTATCCGTCGGGCCGCATCCACATGGGGCATGTGCGCAACTACACAATGGGCGACGTGCTCGCGCGCTTCCGGCGGGCGCAGGGCTACAATGTCCTGCATCCCATGGGCTGGGATGCCTTCGGCCTGCCGGCGGAAAACGCGGCGCGCGAAAAGGGCGTAAATCCGCGCGACTGGACCTACGCGAACATCGAATTGATGCGTGCACAGTTGAAAGCCATGGGGTTGGCCATCGACTGGTCAAGGGAATTCGCCACCTGCGATCCGACCTATTACGGGCACCAGCAAAGACTGTTCATCGAATTCTATCGCGCCGGCCTCGTGTACCGCGCCGAAGCGGATGTGAACTGGGATCCCGCGGATCAGACCGTGCTCGCCAATGAGCAGGTGATCGACGGCAGGGGCTGGCGCTCCGGTGCGCCCGTCGAACGGCGCAAACTGGCGCAATGGTTCTTCAGGATCACGGAATTCGCCGACGAACTGCTCGACGGCCTCGATCGCCTCGTCCGCTGGCCCGAGAAGGTGCGGCTGATGCAGAAGAACTGGATCGGCCGCTCGGAAGGCACGCAGTTCCGTTTCGATCTTTCGGACGGCGGGAGCGTGGAGGTGTTTTCCACACGACCCGATACGCTGTTCGGCGCGAGCTTCGTGGCGCTTTCGCCCGACCATCCCTTGACCGAGCAGCTGGCGCGCCGCGATCCCGGCCTGGCGGCTTTCGTAGCGGAGTGCCGCAGAATAGGGACGGCCGAGGAAGCGATCGAGAAGGCGGAAAAGCTCGGCTACGACACCAAGCTTGCTGCCACGCATCCGTTCGACCCCGGCTGGCGGCTGCCCGTTTATGTGGCCAATTTTGTGCTTATGGCGTACGGGACGGGTGCGATATTCGGGTGCCCCGCACACGACCAGCGGGACCTGGAGTTCGCGCGCAGATATGGACTGCCCGTCATTCCGGTCGTCGTGCCTGAAGGGGCCGACCCGCAGAGCTTCGTGATCGGGTCCGAGGCCTATGGCGGACCCGGCCGGCTCGCGAATTCACGATTTCTCGACGGACTCGATGTTGCCGCGGCCAAGGCCGAGGCGAGCCGCCGCCTCATCAGCGAGGGTCGCGGCCGGACGGTTATACAATACCGTCTGCGCGACTGGCTGGTGTCGCGCCAGCGTTATTGGGGCTGTCCCATTCCCATGGTGCATTGCGTGCAGTGCGGCATTCACCCGGTCGCCGATGCCGACCTGCCCGTGCTTCTTCCCGAGGATGCGCGGTTTGATGCGGCGGGCAATCCGCTCGATCACCATCCGGCATGGAAAAACGTGCCGTGCCCCAACTGCGGCGCACCCGCCCGGCGCGATACCGATACGCTTGATACGTTTGTCGATTCATCCTGGTATTTTGCGCGCTTCTGCAACACGGCTGCGACCGAACCGGTGGACGCGAAAGCCGCCACATACTGGCTGCCGGTGGACCAATACATCGGCGGAATCGAGCACGCGATCCTGCATCTTCTTTACGCCCGTTTTTTCACGCGCGCCCTGAAGCGGTTCGGTTACACACAGGTCGACGAACCCTTCGCGGGGCTTTTTACGCAAGGCATGGTCTGCCACGAGACCTATCGCGATGCGGCGGGCGAGTGGCTCACCCCCGAAGAAGTGGAAAAAACCGGCGACACCGCGCGCCGGCGGGACACGGGCGAGACCGTCGAGATCGGCACATCGGAGAAGATGTCCAAGTCCAGAAAGAATGTCGTCGCGCCCGATACCATTATCGATGTTTACGGCGCCGACACGATCCGCTGGTTCATGCTGTCCGATAGCCCTCCGGAGCGAGATATCGAATGGACGGAAGCCGGCGCCGAGGGCTGCTGGCGCTTCGTTCAGCGCGTGTACCGCCTGGTAACCGAGACAGAAGGAATCGCGCCGCCCGGAACGCCGTTGCCGGAAAATCTTCCGGAGGCGGCGATAGAGCTGCGCCGCGCCGGCCATCGCGCGGCAGCCTGGGTCACCGAAGATCTCGACGCACTGCGGTTCAACAGGGCGGTTGCGCGGATCTACGAGTTCGCAAATGCGATCAGCGGCGCGCCGCCGGGTACCTCCGCTGCCGTGCTGCGCGAATCGCTCGAGATCATGGTCAAACTGATCGGTCCCATGATGCCGCATCTGGCCGAAAGCTGCTGGGAGGCACTGGGACACAGCTCGATGTTGATCAACGAGAAATGGCCGTCTGCCGATCCGGAGCTGGTGCGCGCCGACACGATTACCATCGCGGTCCAGGTCGACGGAAAACGCCGCGGCGAGATTGCGATCGCGCGCGGCGCGAACGAAGACTCCGTCAAGGCGTCGGCACTGACTCTGGACGGCGTTACGCGCGCGCTCGACGGCAGGACGCCACGCCGGGTGATCGTCGTGCCGGAGCGCATTGTGAATATCGTGACATGAAGGCGCACCTTTTGGTTTCGGCGCTTCTGTTGTCGGGGGCGTTCGGTACGGCGGGGTGCGGCTTTCATCCGCTCTTTGCCCGCGTGGGATCGAGCGGCGGAGGGCAGCAGGCGTTCGACTCAGTATACGTCGATCCGATCGTTGCGGAGAGGGCGGGATATGAGTTGCGGGATTCGTTGATCGATCTGCTCGAGGGCGTGGCACATCAGCAAGATGCGCAGTATCGCCTGAAGGTGGCCGTCAAGCAGACGATCGAGGGTACCGCGGTGCAGACCAACGGAGATATCACGCGTTACACCTACACCATGGTGGCGGACTATGAACTCAGCAACATTCATACGGGTGCCGAGATAACGAAGGGCTCGGAAACGGCGGTGGAAGGTTATGACGTCGTGGCATCCCCCTACGCCACGCTGGTCGCGCAGCAGGACGCCCAGAAATCGGCAGCGCACGACATCGCCGATCGCATCCGGATTGATCTGGGCGTTTATTTTATCCGGCGTTCGAGCGGCTGAGCGATGATTGTGAAGCCGGCCGAAAGCGAGCGCTTGCTCGGCCGTTTGCCCGCCGGACTGATGGCCGTTCTGCTGTACGGCCCCGACCAGGGGCTGGTGCGCGAACGCGCCGAGCGGCTTGCGCTGTCGATCGTGCCCGATCTTCGCGATCCGTTTCGCGTAGCGGATTTGGAGGGCAGTGTGCTTCTGGAAGACCCGGCCCGTCTGCTGACGGAGGCGGCGGCGCTTTCCATGACGGGCGGACGCCGGGTCGTGCGAATTCGCGGTGTAGGCAATGCGCTTGCGCGCCAGTTCGCGTCCTTCCTCGCGGAAGCCCGATCCGATGCGCTTGTCGTCGTCGAAGCGGGAGAACTCGCCAAGGATTCGAGTTTGCGAGAGGTTTTCGAGGAAGCGCAGAACGCCGCTGCGATAGCCTGCTACCTCGACACTCCGGAATCGATTTCCCAACTTGTGCGCAATTCGCTGAAGGCGCACGGCATCTCCATCGCGGCTGATGCGCTGGAAGAGGCCGTTTCGCTCCTCGGCGCGGACCGCGGCACGACGCGGCGCGAAGCGGAAAAGCTTTTGCTCTATATGCACGGCCGGCAAAACGTCGGTCTGGAAGATGTGCGCGCCATCATGGGCGACGAGGCAGAGGCCCGCATCGAAGAGGCCTGTGACGCCGCGGGCGAAGGTGATGGGCGCCGGCTCGACCGCGCGCTCGAACGGCTATGGACCGCAGGCGTTTCACCCGTCGCCATCCTGCGCATGGCGATGAGCCATTTTCAGCGCCTGGCGCTCGCCGGCATTCAGATCGCCAAAGGCGAGAGTGCCGAAGCAATCGCAAAGCGCGCGCGTCCGCCGATCCATTTCACCCGCATGGCCTCGTTTCGGACCCAGCTGCGCAACTGGAGCGCCGAACAGCTGGGCGAGGCGTTAGACCTGCTTCTCGAAACCGAGGCTCTTTGCAAATCGACCGCCGTGCCGACGGAAGCTGCGTGTGGCCGCGCCCTGTTCATGATCGCTGCCTGGGCCCGGCTGTCCCGCTGAGGCACCAACCTGTGTCTGCCGCCAATACACGGTGGCGCAAGACCCGGCAGCCATTGATGACAGTTCCAAAACATGGATGATGCGCTCGGCTGCGGGAGGCCAGACGGGGACGCTCGCACGCTTCACTTCGACTGTTCGGATGGGCCAACAATTCGAGCTAGAACTCCATGGGCCGGCATTTTCGCGAAGCGCCGGGGCAAGTCCGCGTTTGGCCGTCAATGTTCCGGCCCTGATCACTCTTGAGCCGGCCGCGCCCGGATACCTGCCCGGGGCTCGCGCACAGAAGGCGCAGCCGTCTCTGCTTCCGCCGCAGGCTGCAGCCTGTGATGCGTTCCGGCTGACCCTCGTTCAGTGCCGGTGGCACATTGCGGCCAATATGGCGGCGACCGTCGAAACCCGGGACGTGGAGGCGCTGCATCAGCTGCGCGTCGGTCTGCGGCGGCTGCGTGTGGCGCTTGTCTCGTTCGGCGGGGAGTTCCGCACACCGCAGTCCGAGGCGATCAAGCTGCGTGCGAAGGTGCTTGCGTACGAATTGGCGCCCGCGCGCGATCTGGACGTGTTCACCAGCGAGCTTTTGGAGCCGGCTGCAAGTGCAAACGGCTCCAGAGAGGCATTTGCCGTGTTGCGCGCCCGCGCCGAAGCGGCACGTAAAACGGCATGGAACGGCGCAGTGGCGCAGATCAGGGGGCCACGCTTCCGCATGTTCATGGCGGACCTCGCCGATGTCACGGATCGAGGCGTCTGGTCATTCTCCCATCCACCCGGAAAGGGCGCGAGCAAGAATATCGTCGCGCTGGAAATGCCGGCTCAACAAGTGGCGGAACGGATGCTGGCGCAACGATTGCGGCAAGCCAGCAAGCGGGCAAAGCGGCTGGCCAACCTTTCCACCGCGGAGCGTCACGAATTGCGGATCGCCCTGAAAAAACTGCGCTATACGGCCGAATTTTTCGCGCCTTTCTTCCATCAGAGCGATGTCAAGAAGTTCGTGAGCCGTCTGAGCCGCATGCAGGATGTTCTGGGCGCACTCAACGATGTGGCCGTGGCCCAGAAAATCCTTGAATCCCTCATATCAACCGAAGAGCCGGGCGATCCGCATTCGGATATCTCCTTCGTGGCCGGTGTCGTCTACGGGTGGCATTTGAAGCGGGCCGCGCACGACTGGCGCGATGCGGTCAAGCGCTGGAAGGGGTTTGCGGACGCCCGGGAGTTCTGGCTCCCGGGCGCCGCATAGGCATTTTAACTTACTGCACGGTTATGGAAACGGACGCCGACGGGATGCCGTTGGCGACAACGACCAGCGTGCTTGCACCGGTTTCGATGCTCGAGGGTACGTCGAAATGGGTGGAAACGGTCTTGCCGCCCGTTGCCACCGCCATGGTGCTGTGATCGTAGGTGTGGGCATAGAACACATGCCCGGACGAAGTATTGGTGATCCGGACCAGCGGGAAGTTGGTGGCCAAGGAGAATTCGTCGCCGAACGCATTGGCCTGTGACAGACCGTTGAACTGCGTCCCCGAAATCTTGTAGCTTGATCCGGGACTCACGGCGGAGGGATATTTGGTGATTGTGGGCTGCCAGGCTGACTGATAGGTGCCCGAACTGTTAAAGACCTCGAAGCCGCCGACGAGGATCTGTCCCGTCGGAAGAACCATCAGCGAACCGCCCTCGGCATTGATTGACGTGCTGACCAACGTGGTGCCGTTGAAGTCATACAGCACGCCGCTGTTTCCCTCGACGACCACATCGCCGTCGGTAAGCAGCACTGCAAAGTCGTCGCCCGCCTGATCGCCATTCGGAAAATCCGGTCCTGCGGCCCAGCCGCTGCCTGGCGTGTATACGGCCGTATGTCCGGTGTTCGCGCCTTGGTGGGTGGCGCCGGTGGCGAAGACCGTTCCGTCCGCCCGCAGTATTGCAGGTCCGATTTCACCCGGCGGGTCGTAGCACTTCTGGTCGTGCTTGCCGTAAGGGATGCAGTCGCCGCAGCAATTCTGCGGACCCTGAAGATTGGCCACGGTGCTGCCGAGATTCGTCCATTTGCCCGTGGAAGCATCGTATGACTCGGAAAGCGGATTGGCCTTCACGTCCGCGGTGAGGATCGTGCCGTCGGGCATCAGCGTCCAGCCCTCTTCGGCGCTGAAGTCGTTCTTTTTGGTCGACGTCAGTTCGGTCCATTTCAGCGTCTTGGGATTGAGTTCCGCGACGCGTTTGGAGAACTTCTGGCCCAGAAGGAAATCGCCATTCGGCAACAGGGACGAAGGCGAATCACCAATGTTGACCCAGCCTTTCGGCGGCTTCACGCTCGTCCAGGCGGTCGTGGCAGGGTCATAGATGGCGCCGAGATTGGTGAAGGCGAACTGTCCGAAATTGTATTCTCCGCCTTCGAGCAGCACGCGGCCATCGGCGAGAGTCTGCGAAGCTGTGGCGTAAGGCTCGTAGCCCGAGGGCAGGCTTCCGACCTGCTTCCATGTCCCGTTGACATAGCTGCCGCTATTGTCGGGCGTCAGCACCCACCAATCGTTTTCGTTGTAGCCCTGCGCGAGCACGGTGCCGTCGGTAAGCTGCAACGTGTAGATGGCGCCGTCGGGCGGCTGGTTCTTGAGTTGCTGGACGGATTGCCCGAGGGCAAGGCTTGGCACCGCCGCAAGCACGGCGGCAATGAGAACGCGGTGGAACATGGCTGGACCCCTTGTGTTGGGCTCTTCGGCCCGAATGATCTGCCATCCTAGCAGATTTGTGGCGCGCGAAAAGGCAAGATCGCAACGCGTTCGCAAATGTCGGTGCAATTTCCTGCCGCGCAAGACAGGCGCAGCCTGCCCGTCACAAGGCGAGTGTCGCCAGGACGGGCACATGATCGGAGGCTTTCTGCCATCCTCGCGCGGGTTTGAGGATGGCATGTTCGGTAACATGACCCTTGAGGGCGTGGCTGATCCAGATGTGATCGAGGCGGCGTCCACGGTCGGAGAGTTCCCAGTCGCGCGCGCGGTAACTCCACCATGTATAGATCTTTTCCTCTTGGGGGACGAAGCTGCGGGTGACATCGATCCAGTCGAAGGCGGCGCCCACATCGGCGAGCAGTGCAGTTTCGACCGGTGTGTGACTGACGACGTCCAGCAGTTGCCTGTGATTCCAGACGTCGTTCTCCAGTGGCGCCACATTGAGGTCGCCCACCAGGACGGTCGGATCCGTATTGCGGCCGGGCCGTTTCTCGAATGCGCGCGCCATCTCGGCCAGGAAATCGAGCTTGTGAGCGAATTTCGGATTGAGCTTGGGATCAGGCACGTCCGCCCCCGCCGGGACGTAGAAATTGTGAAGCTCGACGCCGTTGGTGAAGCGAGCGGAGACATGCCGGCAGTCGGATTTGCTGCAGAACGACCAGGCGTCGGTGGCGGCGAATGGCACGCGGGAAACGATTGCCACACCATGGTAGCCCTTCTGGCCGTTGATGGCTTGGTGGATATAGCCTGCCTTTTTGAGCAGCTCCGCGGGGAACAGCTGATTGATGACCTTCGTCTCTTGCAGGCAAACAACGTCCGGCTGGTGCTGATCGAGGAAGCTCAGTACCAGGTTTAGCCGCAGCCGGACCGAATTGATGTTCCAGGTGGCGAGCTTCATGCCCTTAACCATCCGCTCCCTCCTTCGCCATACGTAACAACAATGACGGGCGGGCAGGCCCCCCATGCCGTTTTTGCATTGCAGCAAAACATGTGATCTATTTTCACTTTCTATATCAATAGCTTAGACGAGATGCGGATGACCAGAGGCCGGCCTTCGCAGAATTTTTTGCAGTGCGTCATTAAACTAGCGTGAACTGCCCACTACATGTGCGTCTTGGGCTGCTGAAGCTGGCCAAAGCCAATGGAGCGCGAGTGAGGCTGCCGGCGGCAACAAGGAGACCAACCATGATGCATGCATCCCGTCGGCAGTCGTACGCGAATCCGCGCGTAAGCGAAATCGTCGTGGAGATTTTGTCCGTAGCCGTACTTGTCCTTGCCGGAATCATTTCTGTCGCACAATTTGCATATTACTGAGTCCCTCAGCTGAGGCCGGCAGCCGCATCCTGAAGGGGCCAGCGCGCTCTCGGGGCGAGCGAGAGTTCGTCGAAGGTTCCGGCCTCGCATCGTTCAACCCCCGCCCAGGCCACCATTGCCGCATTGTCGGTGCAGAGCTTGGGCGGAGGTATGGCGATCGCAAAGTTTTCCCCCATGGCCAGGACCTTAAGGGCACTGCGCAGCGCGGCGTTGGCTGCGACACCACCCGCAACGACCAATGTGCAGCAGGCCGCCTGGAACTCGGTGCGAAATCGCCGCAACGCCACGCGCGTGCGATCGACAAGGACGTCGATCACGGCCTGCTGGAACGATGCGGCAAGATCGGCAGGATTGTCGATTTCTCCAGCGCCGAACGCTTGGCGAACGGCGGTTTTCAGACCGGAAAAGGAAAAATCGGCATTGTCACGGCCGAGCATCGGCCGCGGCAGCGCAAAGCACCCCGGATTGCCCAGGCGGGCAAGCTCTTCAATGGCCGGACCGCCGGGATACGAAAGGCCGAGCAGCTTGGCGGCCTTGTCGAAAGCTTCCCCGACCGCGTCGTCGATCGTAGTCCCGTAAAGGCGAAACCGGCCGACATCTTCGACGGCCAGCAGCTGGCAGTGGCCGCCGGACACCAGCAGCAGCGCGAAGGGAAATGCGACGCCCTCGGTGAGACGCGCCGTCAGGGCGTGCGCTTCCAGATGATTGATTCCGATCAGGGGCTTGTCCGCCGCCAGCGCCAAGGCCTTGCCCATCGTAAGGCCCACCATGACTCCGCCGATGAGGCCCGGGCCGGCTGTCGCGGCAACTGCGTCGATTTGCGAAAGCCCAACGTGTGACTGCCGGAGGGCGCGATCGATGATCGAGTCGAGCATTTCGACATGGGATCGTGCGGCGATCTCGGGCACGACGCCGCCATAAGGGCGATGTTCCTCGACCTGGCTGAATACGATGTTCGACAGGATTTCGCCGGGCCCCGGTGCGCTTCCCCGCACCACTGCGGCAGCGGTTTCATCGCAACTGGTCTCGATGCCGAGTACCGTGAATGCGCCATGTCGCGCTACCGTGCTAGGATTCATCTTTCGCCTCTAACCCAATTGCGTGATGTCGCAAACACCCTCCTCGCCCAGCCTGCGAATTGGAACACGCGCCTCCAGGCTTGCACGCGCCCAGACGTTTGCGGTGGAAGCTGCGCTGCGCTCGCGCTACGAGTGCCCGACCGAACTGGTCTTGATCAGGACATCGGGCGACCGGATTCAGGACCGGCCACTCGCAGAACTGGGGGGCAAAGGTCTCTTCGCCAAGGAACTGGAAGACGCCTTGCTGGCGGGACGCATCGATCTTGCCGTGCACTCGATGAAGGATCTGCCGACGCGGCTGCCCCAGGGACTCGCCGTTATCGCGACGCCCGCGCGCGAGGACCCTGCGGATGCGTTCATCTCGAATATCGCTCCCCGGCTTGAAGAGCTGCCCATAGGAGCACGTATCGGTACAAGTTCGGTCCGGCGAGCGGCGCAGATATTGCGGATGCGGCCGGATGTTGAAATCGTTCCCTTGCGCGGAAACGTCGATACGCGCTTGGCCAGACTTGATGCCGATGACATGGACGCCATCGTGCTCGCAGTTGCGGGTCTGAAGCGCCTCGGGCTTCAGGAACGTGCGACATTGGTCCTGAGTACCGATTCCTGGTTGCCGGCACTGGCACAGGGCGCCATCGGCATCGAAATGCGCGAGGACGACCACCGCGCTTCAGTCATTGAAGATGCGCTCGACGACCCTGGCACGGCCGGGGCGCTCGCCTGCGAGCGAGCATTCCAGGCCGCGCTCGATGGGTCTTGCCGTACGCCCATAGCGGGGCTGGCGAATGTCACCGCGAACCGTCTTGCCTTCAGAGGCGAGGTGCTGGCGCCGGACGGTAGCGATTCAGCTGCAACGCGCGTCGACGTCGAACTCGGCGCCCGCCCGCTGGAGACCGCGGCACACGCTGGCCGTGAGGCCGGTCTTTTGCTGCGCGAGCGGGCGCGGCGATGGCTGGTATTCTGAGCGGCCATGCGCGTCCTGGTTACCCGCCCGGCCGAAGATTCGCTCCGCACGGCCCAGGAACTCGCCAAGTGCGGGCATCAGGCTGTCGTCGCGTCGCTCTTCGAGACCCGAATCATCGACGGGCCTGAACTGCAGCTGGAGGATGTCCAGGCAATTCTTGCGACAAGCGGAAACGGGATTCGCGCTCTGGCGCGCCAAAGCGGCCGCCGCGACATTCCCGTCTTATCGGTGGGAACGCGAACTGCGGCCGTCGCGCGAGCGGCGGGGTTCAGCGTCGTCATTGATGCGCGCGAGGACGCCGAAACACTCGCCACCGTGGCAATTGCTCATCTGCGGCCGGAAGCGGGCCCGGTGTTGCATGCGGCGGGCGGCAATTCGACGTTGGAGCTTGTCAATGCGCTGGCACAGCGGGGGTTCGCTATTCGACGTTGTGTGCTTTACGAGCTTGTCGAGGTCGAGGAATTGCCGCCGGCGGCGGTCAGCGCCCTGCGTGGAGATGCGCTTGATGCCGTGCTGATCTTTTCGCCGCGGAGCTCCCGCCTGCTCGCCGAACGCATTCGAGAGGCCGGTCTGGCCAACTCATGCAAACGCGTTCTGGCGTGCTGCATAAGCACCCGAGCCGCAAATGCGCTCGAAGGTCTCACCTTCCGCAAGGTACATATCGCCTCTCATCCGAATCACGACTCCCTGCTCGATTTGCTCCAGGAACCCGCCTGCCTTGCGGGCCCACGTTAACGCTCTCTTAGCCTTGCCTATTTAGAAAACATTAAACTTCGACGGAGTCGTAGGCCCCTTGCGGCTGTTCATCCACTTGGCCGGCAACCGTAACAGCTATCGCCGCGGTCCGTCGCGCGCGTGCCGAATCAAAACGTGTGGACCATGTCAAAAAAAACCGGTGCAGAGGGCGCGCTGTTGATGCAGTCTCCCGTGTCGGGAGACCATCTGCGCATTGTGGCCATTGTCCAGGCGCGCGAAACGGCGCAGAAATTCAGTCCGCTGCGGCGCATCGAGGGCTGGCCGCTGCTGTGGCACCTTTATCAGAACCTGCTGCGGTCGCAGCTTGTCGAACAGGTCGCCATCGCGACCTCGACCCACCCCCGTGACGATTCGATTTCCGCCTTTGGCCGCGAGAACGGCCTTGTGGTGATCCGCGGGCCCGAGGACGACGTGCTTGCGGGATTTGCACGCGCCGCCGAGTTGCTCGATGCCGACGTAATTGTGCGCGTGTTGCCAGCCGAATCCATCGTTGAGCCTGGCTTCGTCGACCATCTCATCATATCGCTTCTGGAACAGGACGGAGATTTTGTGCTGCTCGAAGGGGGAACCCAGTCTCAGTGTCGGGGCGTGGAGACTTTCACCCGACGCGCGCTCGACAGGCTGATGATGGACGCTCACGACGATGACCTGGCGCGCCGCCACGTAACCGACTACCTCAGGCTGCACCCGGATTTTGTCCGCATCGCGCGAGCGCCGGCCTATCGCCTTCAAGAACCAGAATCTGTGATTTCCGACCGGCCCATTGGAAGCCCCTAGGGCTTCCTGGAACGCCGGAGGCTCCGGACCTGAACGGGAATCTCCGGTTTCTAACGCTGGTGCAAATCCAACTGGACCGAAGTCGTTCAGGAGCGGCCAGTTCCTGCTCCTTCGATGGCGAACTTCCATCACTGGCCTGGATCGGCGTTCGAAGCGGGCGAAAATTTTCATGATCCGTCGACGCGGCAATGCTATAGGTCGTTGTCCATCAGAAAGTAGATACAAGCGTCGGTCATGCTTTCGTCTCTGCGTCGCGATTTCGGAAGGCGGCCTCTCCGGCGTCCGACACCTCGATCCACTTCGGGTCGGGTGTGGCGTCGGGGATATAACAGTCGTGCCAGTTCCACCATTTGTAGGGCGGGTTCTGCGGATAGCCTTCCGGTGAGTCCTCCCAGATCTCCTGGCGGCCGAGTGGCGTGATATCGAGGTAGCTCCAGGTGGATCCCATCGCCTCGTCACCGCGGTTGTTGACGAAGTAGGTGCGAAACACGCATTCGCCGTCGCGGAAGAACACATTGTGGCCGTGCCACTCATCGACGCCGAAGTCTGCGTCAAAGCTGTCGGTGATGGTGTACCACGGCATCGTCCAACCCATCCGCTGCTTCAGGCGCGCAATGTCCGCCTGCGGGGCACGCGAGGCGTAAGCGAGTGTGGTGTCGCGGGCATTCAGATGGGCGAGATGGGAAACCTGGTCCGCGCCCAGGGAGCAGCCGCGGCAGGCATGCTCGGGCCAGCCGTGCACCCCGGGTTCGAAGAAGGCGCGGTAGACGATCAGTTGCCGCCGGCCCTCGAAGAGGTCGAGCAGGCTGACCTTGCCCTTCGGCCCCTCGAATTCATAAGCCTTCTCGACGGCCATCCACGGCATCCGCCGGCGCTCGGCCGCGAGCCCGTCGCGGGCTCGCGTCTGGGCCTTTTCCTTTACGAGCATCTGCTCGCGCGCAGACTCCCACACCTGCCGCGACACGATCGGTGGCGTGCGCATTGGCTGCCCGTCTGTATGCCCGGTCTTCCGTGTCATGACTTCCACTCCTTCCTTTGTGACTGCGCCTGTTTTCTCACTTTTCTTCCGACGCGACGGCGCCGATATCGCGGACAACCTTCTTCCAGCCGCCGCTCATGTTCCGGAACGCCGTCTCGTTCTTCGGCAGCATGAAGCCGGAATGGACCACGCGCAGGCGCGTTCCCTCCGCCTCTTTTGCGAGCGTGCAGGTCACGATTGTATCGAGCCGCGTGCCGTAGCCGACGTTGCTTTCGTGCCCGCCCCGCCACGCATAAACGAGGCGTTCGTTCGCAATGACTTCGAGCACCTCGCAGCGGATGGCGCCGTCCCATTGGCCGGCCGGCGTCGTCTGGAAGGTGAACCGCCTTCCCACGACCGGCTCGAATCCGGTGACGGGCATATGGAGCCAGCGCGCGATCAGCGCGCCGGTCGTTAGTGCTTTCCAGATGATCTCCGGCGCGTGAGGGAAAACCTCTTCGACAATGATGTCCTGCCGGTTCATGGATCGATCTCCTGCAGAAGCTCGCGGAGGCTGGCGAAACGCTCGCGCCAGAAGGCGCCGTAATGACCCATCCAGTCGACGAGCGGGCTGAGGCCTTGCGCCTGGGCGCGGTAGAAGACGTTCCGGCCCTGGGCGCGCTCCGCCACCAGGCCGGCCTGCTTCAGGAATTTGAGGTGCTGGGAAATGGCGCCCTGCGTGACGCCGCTTCCCCGTGTCAGCTCGGCCACGGTGATCTCGCCGGAGCTGACGATGCGCTCGAACACCCCCCGCCGCGTGGGATCGGCAAGTGCGCGCATCACGGCATCTATGCTCGCGGCCTCGGTCATGGCTCATACATTAGTAAATACTGATACATAAGTCAAGACTAATTTATAATGCCTGCGGCGTTCTGTCGGTGCCCTTGCCAGTCCGAAGCCGCGGGCGCTATAGCACTCGCCCCTTATGGCCCGGGCGCGTAGCTCAGCGGGAGAGCACTACGTTGACATCGTAGGGGTCACAGGTTCGATCCCTGTCGCGCCCACCATTCTCAAGTGCCCGATTTTCAAGAGATTTTTCGCAACGACCGGCAGCTGCAATGAAGGCTGCGCAGCATGGCTTGGAAATATCTTGGGAGAATCCGGCCTCGTCCACGGGGGTCCATTCCCGCGGTTCAGGTTCAGCCTCGCCGATCTTCCCCGCAACAGTCGACTGCGAAGACCAGATGCGCGGCGCGCTGTCCACAAGCGCACCGAGCAGACCTTCGCCCTCAGCGAAAACGACCGCACGCATCCGCTGCGGGCGGATGCGTGGGGTCCCAACCTTTTCGCCGAAGGCGCGATTCTGATGCTGGGTCCGGCGCCGCGCGCGGTTGCGGGCTAGCGCCCGGACACCCCGAGCAGTTTGAGCGCATGCTCGTAATGCGCGAGGCCGTCGCCGTACATTCCGTTCGCGCAGAAGCCCTGGCCACGGAACTTCTCCTTGACGGCGGCCTCATGATTGGATGACTGCGGATTGGCGGCGAGCGCCTGATTGACTTCGTCGGCAAGTTTCAGGCAGTTCGAGGGGCTGCCTGTCTCTTCGGCCGCGGCGGAAATGGAACTCAATGCAATGCCTGTGCACAGCGCCGCAACAGACAGCGTTACAGTCGCAAGACGCATGACCTACTCCTTCTCTGGCAAGCCGGCGGAAAGGGCCGGCAGCTGGCACGTAGGAAACGCAACCCGCGATTAAAGCGTTTACGCCGGTGGCCTCGCACATGGCTGCCATGCCGCGAGCGATGGCGTTTGCGACTAGCAGAAATGCAGATCAGCGCGCAGATCAGCGCATTGCGGTTGCGAGGCGGCACTTGCGGGCGCGCCTTCTCCGGGACGGCCAGCGCGGGAGGCGATTCCATAAATTCGACGATACGGACGCCGGCGAGCCGTGGCCAGACCGCGCGCTCGATGCGCTCTCAGGCCACGCCGCTGCGCACGAGCCTGCGCGACGGGACGGGCGGAAAGTAGAGCGCGGAATCCCACCGCTCCGGCACGAACATGGAATCCCGCATCAGCTTGTCGACCTGGGGGCGGCCCTGCTGAAGGGGCCCGCCATGCGCGAAAGGCAAGCGTTCGATCTGCGCCCACAGGCTGACCCGCAATGATTTAGTGTGCTCTCAACTCGAAAGCGACACCTGCGCCCGACCCCTCCGTATACCCCCGCCGGTTTCCGTCGTCCCGAACAGGGTGCCGTCGGCACCCATCGTGACGGGAATTCGGCGCGAGCAAATTGTCCTCTGCTGGTCGCGACCGACAGGCATCGGCCATGCACCCAGCGCGGCCGGGTTGTATTTGAGGCGTGGACGGGGCCGCAGCCAGCCTTGCTGGACCAAGGCCGATTCAGCGCGCCACGGCCAGCAGCCGCCGCTTGCGCGCGCGCGCCTTTTCCGGCGCGGCGAGCGCGTAAAGCGATTTCGTGACTTCGACGATATGCACGCCCGCGAGCCGCGGCCAGACCGCGCGCCCGACGCGCTCCCAGGCCACGCCGCTGCGCACGAGCCTGCGCGACGGGACGGGCGGAAAGTAGAGCGCGGAATCCCACCGCTCCGGCACGAACATGGAATCCCGCATCAGCTTGTCGATCTGCGCCCTGCTGAAGGGTCTGCCATGCGCGAATGGCGAGCGTTCGATCTGTGCCCACAGGCTGGCGCGATTGGGCACCACAAGAATGACCCGGCCCTCCGGCGCCAGCACGCGCCAGATCTGGCGCAGGAGAGGCCGGACGGCCTCCGCGCATTCCAGTCCATGGACCACCAGGATGCGGTCGAACAGCGAGTCGACAAAGGGCCACGCCTCTTCCTCGCCCTGAGCGACGAAGCGGAGATCCGTCGCCCCCGGTTCGAGCTGGGCGGGGACGAGCGCGGCCACGCGTTCGGCTTCGCCGTCGAACGGTCGCAGATAGGGAAGCGGGAAGCCATAGCCCAGCACACGCTGGCCGCGGACGTCCGGCCACGCCAAGCGGATGCGCCGGTAGATCGTGCGGCGCGTGACCTGCCCGATCGGCTCCTCGTAAAAGGACAGCGGATCCTTCGAACCGGCCTGCATGCCGCCTGCCTAGACCCAACCTGCGCGGGGTTCAACCCGTGAGGGAAACTTATGGTCTGCTATCCCCAACGAAGAGTTTCCAATCTCCTCATCATGGTTGCCCGTCCCCGACGCGGAAAATTGCAAATGACGACTTTCGCACCGGCGGGTTATGAATCGCGGTGCGCGCATAGGCCAGGAGAACCCGCATGACCCCGCTCGAAATCGAACTCGTCCCCTGCCTCAGGGACAATTATGCCTATCTGGTGCGCGATGCCGATGAAGATTTCTGCGCCATCGTCGATCCGTCCGAAGCGGCACCCGTGCGGGACGCGCTCAAGCGGCGAGGCTGGCGGCTCACGCATATTCTGAACACCCACCACCACCCCGATCACACCGGCGGAAACGCAGAGCTGAAGCGAGATTACGGCGCCCAGGTCATCGGACCGGAAAAAGACCGCGCGCGCATCCCGGCGCTGGATCAGGGGGTGGAGGAAGGCAGCCCTTTCGCGCTTGGCTCCCACGCCGCGCGCGTGCTCGATATTCCGGCCCACACCCGTGCGCATATCGCCTTCGCCTTCGAAGCGGACGACGTGGTGTTTACCGGCGACACGCTGTTCGCCATGGGCTGCGGCCGGCTGTTCGAAGGAACGCCCGGGATGATGTGGCGCAGTCTTTCCAAACTCATGACCCTTCCGGATTCGATGCGCGTGTACTGCGGCCATGAGTACACGCTCAACAATGGCCGCTTCGCACTGATGCTCGAACCGGGCAATGCGGATCTCCTGTCGCGCGTGCGGGAGGTGGAGGAACGGCGCGCCGCGGACCGGCCGACCATTCCTTCCAGCATCGGCCTCGAGAAACGCACCAATCCGTTCCTGCGCCCGCAATCCGCCGAAATCCGCCGTACACTGAACATGGCGGGCGCCCGCGATGTGGAAGTCTTCGCCGAAATGCGCGCCCGTAAGGATCATTTCTGACCCGTTTGTCAGTCGGGCGCACGACTTCGGTGCAGGGTGGGTTCACCCCGCTCTTGCCAGGCCGGCGGAGAATTGCAGGTCGGCGAGGCGGGCGTAGAGGCCGCCGCCGGCAACGAGTTCGGCGTGGCTGCCTTCCGCCACGACGCGGCCCTGATCCATCACGACGATGCGCGCGAGCCGTTGGATGGTCGCGAGCCTGTGCGCGATGACGATAGTTGTGCGCCCTGCCATGAGATTGGCAAGCCCGGTCTGGACGAGGCGCTCGTTCTCCGCATCGAGTGCGCTCGTCGCTTCATCCAGCAGCAGGAGCGGAGCGTCGCGCAGGATCGCACGTGCGATGGCGATGCGCTGGCGTTGGCCGCCCGACAGCGTGGTGCCGCGCTCGCCGACGAGGCTTTGATAGGCCTGCGGCAATCGTTCGATGAATTCGGAAGCGGCGGCGGCTTCGGCGGCGTTGCGCACCTCGTCGTCGCTTGCTTGCGGCCGGCCATACCGGATGTTGTCGGCAATGGTGCCCGAAAAGATCACGGGATCCTGCGGCACAAGAGCGATGTGCCGGCGCAGCTCCGCAGGGTCCAGCCTCACGGTATCGACGCCATCAAACAGAATGGCGCCCGACTGCGGCGCGAAGAAGCGCAGTGCGAGCTGGAACACCGTCGTCTTGCCGGCACCGGAAGGTCCCACCAGCGCAATCGCCTCGCCCTGTTTCACGTCGAACGAATAGGAATCGAGCGCCGCATGTTCGGGTCGCGAGGGATAGCGGAAGGTCACGTCGCGGAAAGCGATCTCGCCGCGCGCGGGCTCGGGCAATCTCAAGGGGTTTGCCGGCGCCTTCACGTCCGGTTCGACCTGCAGGAGCTCCATCAGCCGTTCCGAAGCGCCCGCGGCGCGCTGCAGATCGCCCCAGATTTCGCTCAGCGCGCCAACGCTGCCGGCAACGAAGACGCCGTAGAAAATGAATTGCACAAGCAGTCCCGGGGTCAGCGTCTTTGCCAGCAGGTCCTGTGCGCCGACGTAGGATACGGCGACGATGCTGGAGAAAATGGCGAAGATGACCACGGCTGTCATGACGGCGCGTGCGCGCGTGCGCAGTACGGCGACATCGAATGAAAGCTCGACGGTGCGCGCGAAACGGGTGCGCTCCGCATTCTCCTGGGTGAAGGCTTGAACGGTCTGCACGGCGTGGATCGTTTCGCTCGCCCGCGCGCTGGTGTCGGCGATGCGGTCCTGGGAGCGCCGCGAAAGGGACCTGACAAGGCGCCCGAACAAGATAAGCGGCACCAGCACGAACAGAACGGCGGCAAGCACGATGGCGGTGAGTTTGATGCTGGTCACGCACATGAGCGCCAGGCCGCCGACGAACATGACGGCATTGCGCATTGCCACCGAAACCGAGGAGCCGACGACGCTCTGGATCAGCGTCGTGTCCGCGGTCAGGCGCGACAGCACTTCGCCGGTGCGGGTGATTTCGAAAAACGCCGGGGTGAGCGACAGCACGTGATCGAACACCGCCCTGCGGATGTCCGCGACCAGGCGTTCGCCGATCCAGGTGACGAAATAATAGCGGATGCCGGTGAATATCCCGAGGAGCGCGGAGGCGATGACGAGCGGCAGGAAGTAGCGGCCGATGTGCGCGGCGGCGACTTCCTGAAATCCGCGGTCGATCATGATGCGCAGCGCCTGCGGCACCAGAAGACTGACCGCAGTCGAGCAGAAAAGCGCCACGAGAGCGATACCGATCTGCCATTTGTACGGCAGCAGATAGGGCACGAGTTCCCGCAGCGGCTTGAGTGAGCGGCTCTTGCCGCGCGTCGCAGCCACCCGCTGTACTTCCCTGGCGAATTCCTCGCCCGCCTGTGCCATGTGCTCGACCCGCGGTTTCGATGCGCGACACCTATATAGTGGCCTCCGCGCCCCGCGGCGACAGGCCAATGGCCGCGCCTTGTCAGCCGGGACTCGATCCCCTATAAGCCGCCGCTTCTCTCTTGCGAGGCGGTCCCATGAAGAAGGACATTCATCCCCACTACCACATGGTCACGGTCGTTCTCAACGACGGAACGACCTACAGGACTCGTTCGACCTGGGGGGAGCCGGACCAGAAGCTCACGCTGGACATCGACCCGAGCACCCATCCGGCGTGGACGGGCGGACAGCAGCAGCTGGTCGACCGGGGCGGTCGCCTCACGCGCTTCAACAAGCGCTTCGCGGATTACGTCAAGAGCTGAACAGCGGCGGCGCTTCCAGCGCGCTCAGCCGGACTCGCCGAAGACCTGCTGCAGGCGCTCGATATGGGCCTGCATCAAGGGCTTGGCCGGAGCGCGATCTGCGAGCAACGCTTCCTCAAGCCGCGCAATCCGGCGATACAGCTGCTCGCTGCGGTCAAGCAGATCGCGCAGCGTCTTCGGAAGCAGTTCAACCTTTTCGCCGCGACCGCCGAAGCAGATTTCCTTCGACCCGAGCCTGTAACGCTCGCCGGCTGCATCCTCGGCGCGAATCTCGCCTTCGCGCACGGCGCGCTGGATGAGCAACCAGCTCGCCGCCTGCATCAGGCGTGTCGTCACGCGCATGCTTTCGCCGGCATAAAGAAGTGCTGCCGCGCGCGGCAACGCGCGCGATTCCTCGCGCCCGCGCCCGTCGAGATAGCGCGCGGTTTCCTCCACAAGCGACATGCCTTCATCGAAGGTGCGCTCGAACAGAGCGGAATCGATGAAAGAGTGCAACGCCCGACGGGGAGTATCTTTGCCTTCCGCTTCTGCAAACGACATCTGCCCCGCGCCCCGGTTTGTCCAGGACGGGAAGCTAGCAAGCGCGTCGTGCGGCGGGAAGAGCGCGATCACGATTAACGCGCGATTTTAGGTATCATGGTTACGTGCGAGCCACAGAAGCGATTCATCATTACTGTGCTGCATCGCAAAATCATGATTTGCGAAATACCGAATCCGCGGCTGCCCTTGTCGATTGCCGCGCGGCGATTGCTGCGCGGCAGCGCAGGATCTCCGACTCCAGTTCGGCGATGCGCGCGAGAAGTTCGTGCTCGGACATCGCCGACAGGTCTTCGCCGAGAACGATGCCCGGCGCTTTCTTCTTGGGCAGCAATTCATCAGGATCGATGGGCATGAATGTCGCTCCGTTCTGGCTCGAGCAGTCGCTTATGCTACTGTGCGGTCGTTTTCCCGTCATCACCCGGTGCTGTTGTGCCAACCGTCTTTTGCCATGCTGTTCCAGCTACAATTGTCATCCCCGGCGAGCGAAGCGAGGGAAGGGGACCTAGGTGGCGCAACGCGACGGACCTTCGTAACGTGACAGGCACCCGGGTCCCCTTCCCTCGCGGCTACGCCGCTCGCTAGGGATGAGGTCTCATGCCAAACAACATGCGCGCCATCCGCGTCGAAAATCCGGGCCCGGAGTATCGCCTGGTGCTCGACGAAACGGTGCGGCCCGTTCCCGGCAGCGGCGAAGTGCTGATCCGGGTCGCGGCGGCCGGCGTCAACCGCGCCGACCTCTTGCAGGCAGCGGGCCGCTATCCCCCGCCTCCTGACGCCTCGCCGATCCTCGGCATGGAAGTCGCCGGCGACATCATCGAATGCGGCGAGCAGGTCAGGGAGTGTCGGGTCGGCGACAGTGTTTGTGCCCTCTTGCCGGGCGGAGGCTATGCGGAGTTTTGCGTCGCACCGGCGACCTCGGTTCTCCCGGTGCCGAACCGAGTCGCGGTGAAGCACGCCGCCGCGTTGCCCGAAGCGTATTTCACCGTGTGGACCAATCTGATGGATTCGGCGCGGCTCGCGTCCGGCGAGCGCGTGCTGATTCATGGCGGTTCGAGCGGCATCGGCACGGCCGCGATCCAGCTATGCAGCGCGCTCGGTCACGACGTCTTCGCGACGGCCGGAAGCGCGGACAAATGCGCGGCCTGCGAGCAGCTCGGCGCGCGGCGCGCCATCAACTATCGCAACGAGGATTTCGTGGATGTGATCGAGCAGGCCACGGGCGGCAAAGGCGTGGATGTCATCCTCGATATGGTGGGCGGAGATTATATCGAGCGGAATTTCCGCGCGCTGGCGCGCTGTGGCCGCCTCGTCAACATCGCCTTCCAGAAGGGAACCAGGGCGGAGGTGAATTTCGCGCCCATGCTGCTGAAGCGGCTGTCCTTCCTGGCGACGACGCTCAGGGGTCGGTCGAACCAGGAAAAAAACCGCATCCGCGACGCCGTCCGGGCCCGGGTCTGGCCGCTCCTCGAGACGGGACGCATCCGGCCCGTTGTTGATCAGCAGTTTCCCCTTTCCGAGGCCCAGGCGGCCCATGAAAAGATGCGGTCAAGCCGGCATATCGGAAAAATTCTGCTCGCGATCTGAGCATATTTCTTTTCTTTGGGCGCAATGATCGGGTACAAGCTCGCCCAATCCTCGAAAGGTTAAAGCCTTGAGAGCGGCGCGGGGCCGGAAACCCCGCCCGGGAAAGGAATATTGACTTATGGCTGACAGCACTCCGCTCATGCCCAAGGCGACGGCCGTCTGGCTCGTCGACAACACCTCGCTCACCTTCGAGCAGATCGCCGAATTTTGCGGCTTGCATCCGCTCGAGGTCAAAGGCATCGCCGACGAGGACGTGGCCAAGGGCATCAAGGGACAGGATCCGGTCGCCTCCGGGCAATTGACGCGCGAACAGATCGAGGCGGCCGAAAAGGATCCCAAGCTTCGGCTGAAGATGGCGCCCCCCAAATACAAGATGCCCCCCGTCAAGACGAAAAAGGCGCCGCGCTACACGCCCGTCTCCAAACGGCAGGACAAGCCTGACGCCGTCTACTGGATCCTGCGGAACCATCCCGAACTCACCGATGCCGACATCATCAAGCTGATCGGCACCACCAAATCCACGATCCAGAAAATCCGTGAGCGCTCGCACTGGAACGCCACCAACATCAAGGCGGTCGATCCCGTCACGCTCGGTCTGTGCTCCCAGCTCGAACTCGATCTCGCCGTCGAGCGCGCGTCCCAGCGACTCGGCCGGCAGGCGGCGCAAACCGTCACGAGGGGCGAAAGTCTGAAACCGATCGAAGAGATGCTGCGCACGGAAGAACCGGCGCTTGCGGAAGCCGAACATCCAGGCGAGGCCGAGTAGCCTCACGCTTCACGCCGCCTCTCGCGCGTTGTGTTCGCGACCGCGGGGATCGAGTTCGATCGCGCCGGGCGAGGCCTGCTGCGGCACCGCCACATAGTGTTCGCGGGCGGTACCCGCCACCGCCCGCATCGAGAATGTACGGACGACCGTGAACACGGTCATCGCCAGGTGCACGGCGGCCGTATAGAGGAAAAGCGACGGCATGCCGGCGTGGGCGGTGATCACGGCGGCAAGGAGGGGTCCGATCACCGAAGCCAGCGCATTGATCAGCAGGAGCGTCGCCGAGGCTTCCACGAACTCGCTGCGCAGCATGCGGTCGTTCGCATGGGCGATGGACAGCGAATAGAGCGGCAGCATCGCTGCTCCAAACACGAAAGCGGCGGGAAACAGAAGCGCCGGCGTCTTGATACCCAGGCGTCCGAGCATTGCGAGCGCCACGCCGAAGATCACGGCGGACGCGCAGGCCAGCGCCATGAGCCAGCGCCGGTCGAGACGATCGGAAAACCTGGCGAGCGGAATCTGGATCAGCGCGCCGCCCACGATGAAGGCGCTCATGAAGGCGGCCACGCCCGAGGTGCGGAAGCCAAGGGTCTGGGCGTAGACCGGCGCCAGCGTCCAGAACGCGCCGTTGGCCAGCCCCACCGTAATCACTCCGGCCACGCCGACCGGCGCCATACGCATCAGCCGGCGGACGCGCAAAGGCGGCACTGGCTGCGGCGCCGGTTGCGGCTGTTGCGTCAGACCAACGGGAACGAGGCAACAGATATAGGCGATCGCGGCCACGCTGAAGAGCTTGAAACCCGAAGGCGACGCCAATAGCAGCAGCCATTGCCCGAGCGTCAGAAAGGTCAGGTTGACGATCACATAGGCCGCAAGAACGCGCCCGCGCGTCTGGTTGGTGGCGCGTTCGTTGAGCCAGCTTTCCAGCGCCATGAAAACATTGGCCGCGCAAAATCCGAAGGCCGCGCGGATCAGGAACCACGCGACGGGCGCAACGAGCAGGGATTGCAGAAGCACCGTCGCCGCGGTCAATGCCGCCGCGACGGCAAAGGCGCGGATATGTCCCACCCGCGCCAGCACGCGCGGGCCCGCCAGGCAGCCTGCGACAAACCCGGCATAGTAGAAGGAGCCCATGGCGCCGATGGCGAGATGCGAGAACCCTTCCAGATTGGCCCGCAGCGGCGTCAGCGTGGCCATCAGCCCGTTGCCGGCCAGCAGAAAGGCCGTCGAAACGAGGATCGCCGCGATGGAATAAAGCTGCGAGCCCATGGCGCGCTTTGTCAGAACACGTAGCGCGCGACGAGAAAGCCTGCGACGAGCAGCACAAGAAAGCCAAGAAATACCATCTCGAGGCGTTTCTCGATGAAGCCGCGCACCGGTTCGCCGAAGATGTAGAGAAGTCCGGCTTCGAGCGAGAAACGGGCGCCGCGGGTAATAATGGACAGGAGGACGAAAAGTGCGAGGTTGTAGCCGGCAAATCCGGACGCGATGGTCACGAGCTTGTAGGGAATGGGCGTGAGGCCCTTGATCAGAATGATCGCCGCGCCCCATTTCGCATAGGCCGCTCGGAAGGCGTCCAGCGTCGCCCCGTAGCCGTACGCCTCGATCAGCCAGTGCCCGACGGAATCGTAGAGCAGCGCGCCGATGGCATAGCCGAGCAGTCCGCCGAGTACCGAAAAGAGCGTGCACCACGCTGCCAGCAGAAAGGCGCGGTGGCGGTCCGCCAGCACCATCGGCACGAGCATGATATCGGGCGGAAGGGGGAAAAAGGAGCTTTCCGCGAAAGCGACCACCGCCAGCGCCCACCAGGCGTAAGGTCCGCCAGCATGCGCGATAACCCAGCGATAGAGCGACCGCAAAACGCCCTCGCGCGGTTCAAGCCCTATGCCTTCGGACATCTGCTGTTTCCGGGTTGTCACGCGTTCCTAGCAAGCGAGGGCGCGAGCGTCCATGCGCGGATTTGCTTGCCGCGCGAATTTGCTTTGAATAACTTTGTTCCAATTGCGAAAAGATGAAGAGCCCTATGGCGTCGCGACGTTCAGGCAAGTCCGGCACGGCGAAATCGCGGAAACGCTCCCGCGCAAAAACCGCGACTCCGAAGCGGGCCCCGGCGAAGCGTGCAAAAAAAAACGCGCCGGTTCTGAAGCCCGTTGCACCGCTGCGGCCCCGCAAGCGCCTTTCCCGCCGCGCGGCAACGGCCGCGCCGCGGCCCGTCCCGCATGCCCGGCACGGGATCGGCTCGATCTTTGGCCGCGACCTCGACCGCAACGCCGCGAATTTCCAGCCGCTGACGCCGCTCTCCTATCTCGAGCGCGCAGCACTGGTGTTCCCCGGGCATCCGGCGATCATTCACGGGACACGGACTTACACCTACGCCGAATTCCATGGGCGCGCGCGCCGGCTTGCCTCCGCGCTCGCCAAACACGGGATCGGACGGGGCGAAACGGCCGCGGTCATGCTTGCCAACACGCCGCCCATGCTCGAGGCGCATTATGGCGTGCCGATGGCCGGCGCGGTGCTCTGCACGCTCAACACCCGTCTCGACGCGGCGGCGCTCGCCTTCATTCTCGACCACGGCGAAGCGAAGGTGCTCATCACCGACAGCGAATTCGCCTCCACGATGAAGGAGGCGCTGAAACTTGCGAAAACAAAGCCCTTGGTCGTCGATGTGGACGACGCCGAATTCCCGCAAGGCGGGGAACGTCTGGGCAGCATCGAGTACGAGGAATTTCTTGCAGGCGGCGATCCGGAGTTCACGTGGAAGCGGCCCGCGGACGAATGGGATGCCATCGCGCTCAACTACACTTCTGGAACCACCGGAAATCCCAAGGGCGTTGTGTTCCACCATCGGGGCGCCGCTCTGATGGGCTACGACAATGTGCTCGCGGCCGGACTCGCCAAGCATCCCGTCTATCTCTGGACGCTGCCGATTTTTCACTGCAACGGCTGGTGCTTTCCCTGGACGCTGTCCGTCGTCGCGGGCACGCATGTGTGCCTGCGCTGGGTGCGCGCAAAGCCCATCTACGATCTGATCGCGGAGCATCGCGTGACGCATCTTTGCGGCGCGCCGATCGTCATGTCGGCGCTGGTGCATGCACGGCCGGAAGATCGCCGCCCCTTGCCGCACAGGGTCGAATTCATCACCGCCGCGGCGCCGCCGCCCGAATCCGTGCTGGCCGCGATGTCGGAAGCCGGGTTCAACGTCACCCATGTATACGGGCTGACGGAAACTTACGGGCCTGCCGTGGTCAACGAATGGCGCGCGGAATGGGACGGGCTTGATGCGAACGCGCGCGCGGCGAAGAAAGCGCGCCAAGGCGTGCGCTACCATGCGCTCGCCGAACTTGCGGTGATGGATCCGGAGACGATGGAGCCCGTGCCCGCCGACGGCGAGACGCTGGGCGAAGTGATGTTCCGCGGCAACATCGTGATGAAAGGCTATCTGAAGAACCCGCCGGCGACCAGAGAAGCCTTCGCCGGCGGCTGGTTTCATTCCGGCGATCTCGGCGTGCTGCACCCGGACGGCTACATCCAGCTCAAGGACCGTTCGAAAGACATCATCATCTCGGGCGGCGAGAATATTTCTTCCATCGAAGTGGAAGACACGCTGTTGAAACACCCAGGCGTGTTGCACGCCGCGGTGGTGGCGCGCCCAGACGAAAAATGGGGCGAAACCCCTTGCGCCTTCGTCGAGCGCAAGCCAGGACACGAAACGGTCTCGGAGGCCGACCTGATCGGCTGGTGCCGCACCTATCTCGCCCACTACAAATGCCCGCGGTACGTCGTCTTCTGCGACATCCCGAAAACCTCCACCGGCAAGATCCAGAAATACAAGCTGCGCGAACGGGCCATGGCCGTCTGTTGATTGTTCGTATAATAAGTGCCTGATCCGAAATTACGTTGAGAAATATCCCTGGCCCGCCGGGATCATGTCTCCACGGGCTGATTGGGAGGAGCCGGTTGCTCATTCAGCTTGCGTATCCAGACCTGATAGGTTTTTTCGAGCAGTTCGATGCGCGCCCTGTACGCTTCCAGGAACGCATCCACGGCCGGCTTGGGAAATCCCTCGCGCCCCCATTTTGGTTCGTTCCAGAGGTAATCATCGAATGCCATGATGCCGCCGCACTTGAGCAGACGGAAGGACAGCACCGCGTCTTCCAGAACGTCGGGCGTTCCATGGCTGCCGTCGATATAAATAAAGTCGGCCCATGCGAGAGGGAGCTTGCGCAGGATCTCGCCCGACAGGCCAACATACAGCTGCGTCTTTTGCAGCCCGTTGCTGGCCTCGATATTGCGCCAGAACGGCGGTTGAACCGAAAAATCGATGGTGACGATTCGCGCGTTCTCGTGCGTCAGAATATTGTCGAGAAGCCACGTTGTGCTTCTGCCCTCATGCGCACCGATTTCGATCACGGCACAAGGACGTCCGCGCAGGTGCGCCAGGTATTTCTGGAATTTGGGAATGTGCCCGCTGAACCAGTCGAATGAAAACGCGTGTGAAGTGCTCATGGTCTCCCGGGACGACAGATGTGGTGAGAGCACCGCTGGGCGTCCGAACGCCCCGGGCCCGAATGCGTATGCCGCCTTTGGTCCCGAAAATGTGCGAAAGGCTGCCGAAAGTCACGTGTCCCTTTCGGCCGAGTGAGAGCGGACTGCGGCGCAAACAACAGCCCGGCTCCGGCGCGAGGGCGCCGGAGCCGTGGGACGGTCAGGGACAATCAGCGGACGACGCGGTGAAAGGTGCCGCGGTCACGTACCCAGCCGTCGTGCAGCCAGAAATACCGTTCGCCGCCGACGGTGCGGACATACACGGGTCCGCGGTACCAGGCGCCGTCCACGAATAGCGGCCGGCCATAGACGGGATAGCCGCAATAGGCCGGACGGAAGCGGTAAGGCTTGAAGCAGGGGCTGCCGACGCCGACAGCCACGCCGGGACCGCCGACCGTCACGCCGACAGCCACGCCGGCATTCGCCGGCGCTGCAACGCCAAGTGCAGCTCCCGCGAGCATCAAGCCGCCCATGGCGATATTCGAGAACGCTTTCATCTCATCTTCTCCTCTTGCTCGGCAGCCGGGATGGCGAGCCGACTTGCGGGGAGAATGAGCGCGGGCCCATGAACACGCTCTGAGGCCGCGATTCAGAACGCGTTCATCGCTGCATCGGGGAGTGGTCGACGCCTGTCGGCGCGACAAACGGTTACAACATCCGCCGACGCGGCCCAAGCCCGCGGGCGAAAGGCTCTCCTGCCGGCATCGCGCCCTCGAAGGGCGTGACCTCGTTAAGCTAGTGCACGCTCGCGCGCAGCCGCTCGAGCTCGTCTTTGACCTTGAGTTTTTCTTTTTTGAGAATCGCGACCCGGGATTCGTCCCAATCTGGGTGGGCCATCTCGGATTCGATCATTTCCTGGAGCTTCTTATGCTTTTCGGAAAGTTCCTGCATGTGTCCCTCAAGAGCCATGTTTTGCACCTCATTCACAAAACCATAGCAATTAAAACACCATCCCGTTCCGCTGTCACGACCACTTTTCGGACTTCGGCTAGCATTTGGTAAAGGAAGCGGACCGGGACAGAAAATGGGGCGGCGCGAGCCGATCCGGGGTATATTCCTGCCTTATGACCGAAGCCGAGGAGCAAAGCCTGCGGCGCACGCTCGCTGCGCTGATCGAGGAGCATCGCGATCTGGATGCCGCGATCGCGGCCATGACCGAGCGGGCCCCGGCGGATCAACTCCGCTTGACGCGGCTCAAGAAGCGCAAGCTGCAGCTCCGGGACCAGATCGCCAGCATCGAAAACCAGCTCTTGCCGAACATTATCGCGTGAGCCGCTTGCGCCGGTACATGGCAGTGTCTGCCTGCGCAATGGCTGATTCGGGTTGCAGGCCCGGGCAGAGCTCGCAAGCGCCGTAGCAGAAGCTCACGGGCAGCTGGATGCCGCTCCAGGCCGCCGGCAGCGCCGCGGACAGTTTGAAGAGCCGGGCGCATTTCATTTCCGCCACATCGAACTTCGCATGCGCCAGAATTACGCCGAACTCGTCACCCCCCATCCGTCCGACCGCATCGGATTCGCGAAGGTTCGAGAGCAGGAATGACGCGAAATGGGCGAGCACCACGTCGCCGCAGGCGTGCCCGTGCGTGTCATTGACCCGCTTGAATCCGTCGAGATCGAAATAGACCAAACTTGCCGGCGCGCCGTAGCGGGCAGCCATGGCGATCTGTCGGGACAATTCGCGCAGGAATGCGCGCCTGTTCAGGACGGGCAACAGCGGATCGTGATCGGCGGACAGCTCGAGCGCATGAACATGCCCGCGAAGTCGTTCGATCTCCCGACGCATGGCGAGCGCCTCGCCGAACAGCGCGGCGACAGCACGGCCCACACGCGGCGTAAATTTCCCGGGCGGAATCCCCAGCACATACCTGCCGCCGTGCAAGGCACCGCCAGGCTCCTGGTCCGTCTCGCCGCCAGGCCGGATTGCTCCGGAACTTCCCGCTTCAGGGTAAGGGACGCTGGGCGCTCACCGGGCCGCTCCGATTCGAAAACATAGGATGCCACGTAGAGCGCCAGGGCGCGCGAGGCGAATGGCGCGCGCCGGAAAGGCTTTCCTTCAATCGTCCCTCACCTATAATGCGGCGCTTCTCGCATTCGGGCTTTCGCCCGGAGAGGCAGCAGCATGACCGCCGGTTCTCCGCTTATCGGATTGATCATGGGCAGCCAGTCCGACTGGCGCACCCTGCGCGCGGCGGCGGCGGTGCTGGAAGAACTCCAGGTCCCCCACGAAGCGCGCATCGTATCGGCGCATCGCACGCCCGACCGGCTTTACGCCTATGCCAAGGGCGCGAGCGACCGCGGGCTCAAGGTGATCATTGCCGGCGCGGGCGGCGCGGCCCACCTGCCCGGCATGACGGCTTCTCTGACGCGTTTGCCGGTGCTGGGTGTTCCGGTCGAAACCGAAGCCCTTAAAGGCATGGACAGTCTGCTCTCCATCGTTCAGATGCCGGGGGGCGTGCCGGTGGCGACCTTTGCCATCGGCGAAGCGGGCGCCCGCAATGCGGCGCTGCACGCGGTCGCCATCCTGGCACTTTCGGACCCGGCCATCGGCGAACGGCTCGACGCCTGGCGTCGGCGTCAGAGCGACTCTGTCGCCGAACAGCCGGCGGACCCCGCCCGTCAATGACGGTTGCCGCGTCACCCTTCCCCGTCGCGCCGGGCGGGACGATCGGGATTCTGGGCGGCGGTCAGCTCGGACGCATGCTGTCGCTTGCTGCCGCGAGGCTGGGCCTCAAGACCCACATCTATTCCGACCAGCCCCATGCGCCCGCCTTCGACGTTGCGGCGGCGCGGACGCACGCCGCGTACAGGCTCGAAGCCTCGCTCGCCGCCTTCGCGCAAGACGTCGATGTCATTACTTTCGAATTCGAAAACGTGCCGAGCGAAACGGTTGAATTCCTTGCCAACCTGAAACCAACCCATCCCGACGCACGCGCGCTCGCGGTGACGCAGGACCGGCTCGCGGAAAAGAACTTTCTTGGCAGACTCGGAATTGCGACGACGCGCTATGCGGGCGCGGGCAACAGCGCGGAGGCGCGCGCGGCGCTCGCCGAAATCGGAACGCCGGCCATACTGAAGACCCGGCGCTTCGGCTACGACGGCAAGGGACAGGTGCACATCGCCAACGACAACGAGTTGGGCTCCGCGTTCGAAAACATCCGCCACGCGCCCGCGATTCTTGAGCACCTGGTCGACTTCACCTGCGAGTGTTCGCTTGTCGCGGCGCGCAGCGCGGACGGGTCCTTCGCGGCCTACGACCCGCCGGAAAATGTCCATCGCGAGCAGATCCTGCGCCGCTCCCAGGTCCCTTCGCGGCTCACGCCGGCGCAATGTGCAGAGGTGACGGCAATCGCGAGGACCATAGCCGACGCGCTCGCCTATGTAGGCGTTCTGACGGTCGAGTTCTTTGTGACGAAAGATGGCGGTCTGCTCGTCAACGAGATTGCGCCGCGCGTGCACAATTCCGGACATTGGACGCTCGAAGCCTGCGCGGTCAGCCAGTTCGAGCAACACATCCGTGCGGTCGCCGGATGGCCGCTTGGCGATCCGTCACGCCATTGCGATGCCGAGATGGTGAACCTGATCGGCGCAGAGGCGGAAGACTGGAAACTTCTCTCCGCACAGCCGGTAGCGCTGCATCTCTATGGAAAACAAGAAATCCGTCCCGGCCGCAAGATGGGCCATTTTACCCGGCTTTCGCCCTTGAGCGACCGGCCGGGCGGCGCGGCGGGGGATTGAAGATTTCCGAGAACCCGGGCCAGCCGCGCGCGCGTTCCCGGACCTGAGCCTTGAACTTTTCGAAGCGCATGACCTCGTCGATGCGGCGCTGCAGGAATGCGTTGGTAATTTCTTCGCCCTCGCTCGAGTCGGAAAACCACCGCAGGAGCGTCGACGAATAAACACCCGCCAGGATCGCACGCTTGGTGTAGAAATTGAAATCCGTCGACGTGTCGCCGATGCCGCGCCAGATTGCATCCACCGTGCGGTAGAGAAGCCGTATGCCCAGGGCGGCATGGGGCGGAAGAGTGAGAAACGCCGCCGCACGCCGCGCGGCTTCCTTGTGCGGCCGGAGCACGGCGATGCGCATCTTCACGGCCAGCGCGATGCGCTCGCGGACCTTCAGGTTCGACAGTTTCGCCTTCGCCAGCAGCCGGCCCATTTCCGCGTCCGCGCTTTCCGAGAAAGCTTCGACGAGGCTGAGCGGGCCTTCGGGAAACAGTCGCGTGATGCCGTTGCGGGCGACCCCGGCTTCGGCGGCGGCCCGCCGAAGCACTGTGCCGGTGAAGCCGTCGAACGGCACATGGACAAGGGCAGCGGCCAGGACGGCGTCTTTTGCTTCGGCCGCTTCCGCGCGCTGTCGACGTTGTCGGCGCGGCTTCGCTGGAGCTGTCATTGCTCCTCCGGTTTCATCCAGTGCCGCGCTTCGGATTCGAAGATCAATTGCCGCAGATCGGTCATGCGTTGCGGATAGAGGATGCCGTCCAGATGGTCGAGTTCGTGCTGCACGACGCGGGCATGGAACCCTCTGGCGGTGCGTGCGACCGCGCGCCCTTCATGATCCACGCCCCGGTAGCGGATGTGGGCCGGCCGGGTGACGAAACCCTGCAGGCCCGGAACGGACAGGCACCCCTCCCAGCCCCCTTCCGCCTCATCGCTCAGGATTTCGATTTGCGGGTTGATCAGGACAGTCAGAGGTGCGGTGTGATCGAACCGCTCGTCCCCGGAGGGCGGGGGCTCGCTACGGTCGTCCGGCGCCTGGAACACCAGCACGCGCAGCGGCACATGAACCTGGGGCGCGGCAAGCCCTGCCCCGTTCGCATCCGCCATGGTCGCAATCATATCGGCGACCAGCCGGCGGATGGGCGGCGCCAGCGGATCTGGAACCGAGTCGGCAGGGCGGGCAAGAACGGGATGCCCCATTCGGGCGATCTTGAGGATGGCCATGGCGGGAATATGGGGTCAGCGGCGCCAACCGTCAAAAACAGTTGTTAACAGGGCGGGATAGACAGCCGTAATGCCTTCTGATATCTAGCGCCCCCTTTGACGAAGCCACCGGAGCAGCCCTTGCAGATCATCGTTCGCGACAACAACATCGACCAGGCGCTGAAAGCGCTGAAAAAGAAGATGCAGCGGGAAGGCATCTTCCGCGAGATGAAGCTGAGGGGCCATTACGAGAAACCATCGGAAAAGCGGGCGCGGGAACGCGCCGAAGCCATCCGCCGCTATCGCAAGCTCCAGAGAAAGCGCCTGCAGCGCGAGGGCGTGCTGCCGCGCTAGGTCGCTCGGATGGAAAGCGTCCGAAGACGACGCTCAAGCCCGAGATCGACAGCGGTGGCTGGCGAGGCTCAACCCCGACTCATTCCACCTGCACTTGCGACCCGTCACAGAGCGCATCGCCTTCGAGGGCATCGACCACTTCGGCGGTTGACGAATGGGAAGCGGACCTCGATCATCTCCGCCGGGCCTACTACGAGGGGCGCTATGATTTTCCGCACCTCCGTACCGATTAAGCGAGATCAATCCGGTGTTTACCAACAGATTGCATTAATAACCTCCGGTCCGATGGTTTTCGGGTATGATCCATGGTTGCCAGTGGCAAGACTCTTGTCTGTCCACAATCCGGTTACTGGGCGGCGTTGCATCAACGGCTGACAAAGGCCGCAGATGGCAATTCAAATATTCCCTCGCCGCCAGTCCCGCTCATCCTTGCAGGCTGGGCGTACACGAACGACCTGGAAAAGCAGAGTCGATGGCGCGAAACGCTGATTTGGGCGGAGCGCTATGGTCTCTCAGAGATGCTGCAGGACATTCCTGACGAACAGATGTATTCCGTGAGAAAACTCTCGAGCTATGCCATCGGCCCGCTGGGAGGACCGATGTATCTCGCCTGGAACTCTGATCCCCGTCCGGAAGTGGGACGCGCCGAAAGGGCTGCAGCAATTCATGTACTCAAGTCCGAATGGTCCACTATTGCGGGCGTCGCATTGGCGGACATCACCAAGCCCCTTCGAATGACTGGTCGGAAAGGTCGCCGGCTTGTTGTAGCGGCATCGTCGTCGTTTGCGCCACCCTGGGGTAGCTGGACCGGACTCTCCCGCGAGGAGAAAAAGCGAAGATCGTTCGCCACACTGCTGGCAGCCGTAAATCGTGCGATTGCTCCGCTGGAAATCGACCACATTGACTTCATTGCGGAGTAGTATGGCTGCGTAGTGCTGCCGGTCGCGGACAGACAGATCTCAAACCATCGATGTGTTCGTGCAGATCTGTAGGCAGCGGATTCCACATTGGGTCGAGGATGAAATCGATACCTTCGCGGCGCGCGAGCTTCGCGGCTGGTACGAAGTCGGCATCTCCCGCAACGAGCACAATCTGGTCCACCTGCCCTTTGTAGGAGACTGACGCGATGTCGAGGCCGATTCGCGTGTCAGTGCCCTTCTGTCGAACCTCGTAGTCAAAGTCCGCGTCCGCAAGAGAATCGAATTTCCTCTCGCCTCTAAGCAACGCATGCATCGACTTGGGCTTGATGCGCCATCCGCCAAATTCCTGAAGGCGTCCCAGCCGCAGTGCGACTTTTCGCAACGACTTCAGCGCTTGATGGAACTGCAAACGAAACTCCGCCGTGTGCGTCTTACTGAAATCGACGGCCACCCGACTAACGGGAAGCTGGAGCTTCTTCATAAGGGGCGGACAGTCGTAGACAAAGATTCGGTAAAGGTCTCGCTGTTCGGCCCCCTCGCGCTGGGAGAGGTGACTGAGCGCCATCTCGTGCAAGGCGCAAGCGCCGGACACGCCGGGGGTCCGAGGCTTGAAACCTTCTTGACGCGATCAGCTGCACTGACTTGTGTTGAACCCCGAAAGCCCGTCACCGGTCCGCTCTCGGTCGTGCCATGCGCCGCTACCGCAAGCTCCAAGGAAGCGCGCGCAGCGCGAGGGCGTACTGCCGCGCTAGGTCGCACTCACGCGATAGGCGCAGAGTCCGGCGCCTGCGAGAATATGTGAGACGCGCTCCACCCGCACGTCCGTGCCCAGGACTCGCTGAAACAGGGCCAGTTCTTCCCGGCACAGCCCGGCGCAAAGCCGCGCCGCGGCGCAGATCGGGCAATGGTTCTCCACGAACAGCCACGCGCCACTGTCCCCATCCCGCCTGACCTCGGCCATGTAGCCTTCCACGCTGCGCTGTCTCGCCAGCGCCTCGAGACGGGCCTTGAGCGTCGGCTTCGCATTCACCCGCGTCGTGTAAACCGCCTCCTGCTCTGCGGTCCGCAGAGCGATGAGACGGTCGAGACCTTCTTCTCCGAACGCCTTGCGCATCTGTGTGATCAGATCGGCCACAAGCGCGGCATGCGCATCGGGGAAGCGGGCGTTCGCTGCCTCCGTCGCCTGCCACAGTTTCGCCGGCCGGCCGCGGGTCCCGCCACGCAGCTCGTGGCGCACGAGCCCCTCCTGCTCGAGACCGTCCAGATGCTGGCGCACGGCCATGGCGGTAATGCCGAGCCGCGCTGCCAGCGTTTCCGCCGACACCGGTCCCTGCCGCTTGATCTGATCCAGCACTGCGGCGCGGCCCTTGAGCGGCTTCGTCCTTTTCCGGGTTTCGCCCATCGCCGTGATTTCTAAAGAACCTGCTTGCGAAATTCAACGGCGCGGCGTAGCTTTCCGAAGCCGTTCCTTTCGAAAAGGAAAACGCGATGCTGAGCCCCACGGGCGTTTCGCAGGCTGAACTCGGGCAAACCGGCCGCAAGCTTTTGCGCCGCGACGGCAGGCAAGTGCTTCTCGTTGAAACGGGCGGTCGCGTGTTCGCAATCGCCAATCGTTGCCCGCACGAGGGCTATCCTTTGGGCGAGGGAACGCTCGGGCCCGACTGCGTGCTCACCTGCAACTGGCACAATTGGAAATTCGATCTTGCGAGCGGCGCGGCGCTTGTCGGACGCGATCCCGTCCGCACCTATGCGACGGAGATTCGCGACGGCGAAATCCTTGTCGATTTTTCGGACCCGCCGGCACAAGCGCAGCGCGCCCGCGCGATGCAGGGGCTGGAAGCGGCCCTCGCCGACAATGATCTTCCGCGCATGGCGCGCGAAGCGGCGCGGCTGGAGCGCGCGGGATTCGATGCGAAGGAGGCGATTGTCCATGCCTTCCGCCACCGCAACGACCGGCTCGAAAATGGAATGACGCATGCCCATGCCGCCGCCGCGGACTGGCTGCTGCTCGCGGAGCGCACAAACAAACACGAGGAACGGCTCGCTGCTTTGCTGGAGCCGCTGGGGCATATCGCCTGGGACACCGAAGGCGCGGGCGAATTTCTTTACGCGACTGAGATAAGGCAGTGGGATGGCGGCGCATTTGTTGCGGCGATCGAGGCGGAGAACGAGCCGGCGGCTGTCGCGCACATTCGCGGCGCGTTCGCGGATGGAATTAGCTATGCCGGACTGCAGTCGGCTTTCGGCGAAGCCGCGCTCGCGCATTATGCGGATTTCGGCCATTGCGCGATCTACACGCTCAAAACCGGCCAGCTGATCGAACGCCTCGGAAACGAATGCACCGAACCGGCGCTGCTTGCGCTGACGCGGGTGATCGCGCGAGCGACGCGCGAGGAACGCATTCCCGAATTTCGCTTCTATACGCGCGCGCTCGCACAATGGGATGCAAGCGGGCGGGAGGGCGTGCGCGCAAGTGAATTCGCGGAACTATCGATCGACGGCGCCCTCGTCCGCACACTCGCCTCCTCGGGCCGGCCCTGGCGCGAGCTTTACGATGCGCTCGTCGGCGCCGCTGCCTTCAATCTTCTGCACTTCGACCTGGCCTTCGATGCGGCCACCGGCAACGGCATTGCCGACAATGTCGGCTGGCTCGATTTCACCCATGCGCTGACATTCGCCAATGCCTGCCGTCACATCTGCGAAACACGCGCCGATCTCTGGCCGAAGGCGCTCCTGCAGCTCGCGCTGTTCGTCGGCCGCAACAGGAAATATGTGAACGATGCCGAAGCCGTCGAGCGCTGGCGCGTCGATGACCGCGCCGGCTTCATCGCGCGCGAGCAGCATGCGCTCTTCGACCACGGCATCGTCGAACCCATCATCGCCTGCCACCGGCTCAAGGTTCTGTTCGCGCTGGAAGACGAATTGCAGGCCAGGCCCGACGCACCCTGGGCCGACGACATGTGCGCGGCCGTGAACCGCTACCTCCACACGCCGATGAAGCGCCACCACGGCCTGCGCAACGCCGCCCAGGCGCTCGATTTCGTTTCCAACGAATTCTAAGCAGGAGTCCCATCAAGTTGAGTCGTTGCGTAGTACGTCCCCCTCCCCGGCCTTCGGCCGGATCTCCCCCACGATGGGGGAGGAAATTATATGGCGCGCCTAGTGTTTTCTCCGCCAACGTGGGGGAGGTGCCGAGCCCCCCCGGTCCGCGCGAAGCGCGGCCGGAGGACAGGCTCCGCGAGGCAGGGGGAAGTATTGGCTCAGCGTGAACGGTTTACGATCTCGCCCGGGCCGCAATCGGCGCAGATGGCGACCTCCACTGTCACATGACTGAGGTCGGGGTGGCGACGCCGCAACGCGGACTTCACCGCTTCGGCCGTTGTGGAATCCGGACTGACCAACGACACGATCAGTCCGTGATGGCCCGGACCAAGCCGCCACAGATGCAGATCGGCGACGCGCGCGGCCAGTTCGCCTTCGATCATCGCGCGGATTTCGCAGGCGAGCGCCGGATCGGCCTCGGCATCGAGAAGCACCATACCGCTGCCGCGCACAAGACCGAACGCCCAGGACGCGATCACGCCCGCGCCGATGCAGCCGACGACCGGATCGAGCCACGTCACGCCAAGGAACAACCCCCCCGCCAGCGCAGCAAGCGCAAGCACCGAGGTCGCAGCGTCCGCGAGCACATGCACGTAAGCCGCGCGGATATTGTGATCGCGGGCATGATCGTGCGCGTGATCATGATTGTCGGCCAGAATGAAGGCGCAGATTACATTCACGCCCAATCCGACGGCGGCGATGAGGAGCGCATCGCGATAATCCACCCGGACCGGTGCCAGCAGGCGCTCGACGGACTCCACCGCCACGCCCACTGCGATCACGCCCAATATGATGGCGCTTGCGAAGGCCGCGAGATCGCCGAACTTGCCTGAGCCGAAGGTGAAGCGCGTGTTCGATACATGCCGCCGCGCCAGCCAATAGGCGCCCGCGGCAATGCCGAGCGCGCCCACATGGGTGGCCATGTGAACGCCATCGGCGAGCAGCGCCATGGAGCGGAAGAGAATGCCCGCCCCGATCTCGACGGCCATAAAAACCGCAGTAACACCCGCCGCAAGCCGCGCGCGCGCCTCCGCCCGCTCGTGCCCGTGGCCGAGAAAATGATGGTCGTGCGTCCAAAGCCCGTGATCGTGGGTGTCGGTCATGAAATCAGAATAGGGCGGCAGCACGCGAAATTCTACGATCAAGACCTCTCAGCCTTACAGGATTCTATGCCTAGGCCGCCTGGGAATGCCCGAATTCGGATCCGGGATGGTTCGACGATGAGAAGATGGCCGTCGATGTTACTGACAACTCTCAGCAGCTCGACAATACGTTTCGCACGCGTATGACGGCTGATGCGGTCAAGGTGCATGACAACAATTGCCGGCGGGTGCGGAAACTGGTGTTCGCACAGACGCCCGAAATCCAGATCGCTGGTGAGGACCACCCTGCACTCGGTCCGAGCCAGATCGAAGATGTACGCGTCGTCCCGGCCTTTCTCGCTTTCGCGGACCGAAAGAACGTCGTGACCAGCCTCGCGCAACGCGACCACAATCATGCGATCGCGGTTCTCGTCCGCGACGATACGCATTTATTCCGCGTCGATCAGAATCTTCTCGTCCGAGAGACTTGCTGCAGCATAGGCGCAGGCCGCGCGTATATCGTCCTCCGACAGATGGGGGTAGGCATCGACGAGAGCGGCCGCCGTCATGCCAGCGGCCAGTTCGCGCATGATATGCTCGACCGTGATTCGTGTGCCGCGGATGACCGCCTTGCCAACCATCACCTTCGGATTGATTGCGATTCGTTTGAGCAACTCATCCATGACTCGCTCTCCTTTGCGGCAAAACGATATCACGGAACCACCGGTCCGTCACCCCAGCGCCTTGACGATCTCTTCCGTCATCTTCTTGGCGTCGCCGAAGAGCATCATGGTGTTGTCGCGGAAGAAGAGTTCGTTCTCGATTCCGGCGTAGCCCGAGCCCATGCCGCGCTTGACGAAGAGCACGGTCTTGGCCTTTTCGACGTCGAGGATCGGCATGCCGTAGATCGGCGACTGGGGATTGTTCCTGGCGGCAGGATTGGTCACGTCGTTGGCGCCGATCACATAGGCGACGTCGGTCGTCGCAAACTGGCCATTGATGTCTTCCAGCTCGAACACTTCGTCATAAGGCACGTTGGCTTCCGCGAGCAGCACGTTCATGTGGCCCGGCATGCGGCCGGCGACCGGATGGATCGCGTAGGAAACCTTCACGCCTTCCTTCTTCAGAATATCCGCCATTTCGCGCACCGCGTGCTGGGCCTGGGCGACCGCCATGCCGTAGCCGGGCACGATGATCACCGAGCCCGCGTTCTTCATGATGAAGGCCGCGTCCTCCGCCGCGCCCCGCTTGACGGACCGGGTTTCCGCAGCACCCGCGGCCGCGACCTCGCCGCCGAAACCGCCCATGATCACGGAAACAAACGACCGGTTCATGCCCTTGCACATGATGTAGGACAGAATGGCGCCCGAGGAACCGACCAGCGCGCCGGTGATGATGAGTGCCGTGTTCTCCAGCGTGAAGCCGATGCCCGCCGCCGCCCAGCCCGAATAGGAATTGAGCATGGAAATGACGACCGGCATGTCGGCGCCGCCGATCGGAATGATCAGCGTGATGCCGAACACGAAAGAGAGCGCCGTGATCGCCCAGAAGGCCCAATGGGGCTGCGCCATCGCGAAGTAAACGATCAGCGCGACGATGAGGACGGCGAGCAGGATGTTGAGCGCGTGCCGCGCCGGCAGCAGGATCGGCGCGCCGCTCATATTGCCGTTCAGCTTGGCGAAAGCGATCAGCGAGCCCGCGAAGGTGATGGCGCCGATGGCAACGCCAAGGCTCATCTCGATCAGGCTCTGGGTGCGGATCGCGCCTTCCGTGCCGATGCCATAGGCGTCCGGGCTGTACATCGCGGCAGCCGCGACGAGCACCGCGGCAAGACCGACAAGGCTGTGAAACGCCGCCACCAGCTGCGGCATCTGTGTCATGTGAATGCGCCGCGCCACGATTGCGCCGACGCCACCGCCGATCACGACCGCGGCGGCGATCAATCCCCAGGTGAGCGCGTCGGTGACACCTACGACCCAGAGCGTCGTGGCGACAGCGATCGCCATGCCGATGATGCCGCGAATATTGCCGCCCCGCGACGTCTCCGGACTCGAAAGCCCGCGCAACGCCAGGATGAAAAGAACCCCCGACGCCAGATAGGCCAGAGCGGCGATATCGGCCCTCATCGCTTCTCTTTCTTCCTGTACATCGCGAGCATCCGGCCGGTGACGAGAAAGCCGCCGAAAATATTCACGCAGGCGAGCATCAGCGCGAAGAAGCCGAGGATCTTCGAGGCCCAGGACGTGCCGTTGAAAGCCGTCACCGAGACCGCAATCAGTGCACCTACCACGATGACCGAGGAGATCGCGTTGGTGACGCTCATGAGCGGGGTATGCAGCGCGGGCGTCACGCTCCACACGACGTAGTAACCGACGAAAATCGCCAGCACGAAAATCGAAAACCGGAAGACGAAAGGATCAATCGCGCCCATCACGTGCCCCAATCATTTGTCACGGCCATGCGCAGTCGCAGAGGGATGAACCACAAAGCACACAAAGAGCACAAAGGCCGATTGCGCTTCGCGCGGTTCTTCCTTCGTGCTCTTTGTGGTGAATCTTCGCAGCGTGTCCGCAGCTCATCTGTTTATCCCGTCAGCGCTGGATGGACGATCTCGCCGCCGCGCGTCAGCCCGGCGCCCTTGACGATGTCGTCGTTCCAGTCGAGCGCCAGCGCGCCCGTTTTCTTGTCCACGATCAGCGCCACGAAGTTGAACAGGTTGCGCGAATAGAGGCTGGAGGTGTCGACGGCCAGGCGGGCCGGCAGGTTGGTGTAGCCCATGATGGTGACGCCATAGGCCTCCACGATCTGGTCGGGCTTCGACAGCGGGCAATTGCCGCCCTGCTCCACGGCCAGATCGACGATGATCGAGCCGCGCTTCATCGTCTTGACCATCTCCTCGGTCACCAGCACCGGCGCCTTGCGCCCGGGGATCAGCGCCGTAGTGATGACGATATCCTGCTTCCTGATCGTCTCCGCGACCAGCGCCGCCTGTTTGGCCTGGTATTCCTGCGACATTTCCTTGGCATAGCCGGCGGCGGTCTCCGCCTGGCGGAATTCCTCGTCGATGACGGCGACGAATGTCGCACCGAGCGACTCGACCTGCTCCTTGGTGGCAGGACGCACGTCCGTGGCCGAAACGATGGCGCCCAGCCGCCGCGCCGTTGCGATCGCCTGCAGGCCCGCCACGCCAACGCCCATGATGAACACACGCGCCGGCGCGATCGTCCCGGCTGCCGTCATCATCATCGGCATGGCGCGCCCGAAATGCGCCGCCGCATCGATCACCGCCTTATAGCCGGCAAGATTGGCCTGGCTCGACAGCACGTCCATGGCCTGCGCCCGGGAAATGCGCGGCAGGAATTCCATCGCGAAGGCGTTCACGCCGCGGGCCGCCAGCGCCGCGATCGCCGCTTTCTCCGTATGGGGCGCCAAAAGGCCGATCAGCACGGCACCGTTCTTCATCGCCGCGATTTCCGCAGGCTCCGGCATACGGACCTTGAGGACGATGTCCGCATCCGCGAGCGCCGTCGCCGCATCCGGCGCAATCGTCGCGCCCGCGGCGAGATAATCGGCGTCGGCGAGGCAGGCCCGCTCGCCCGCACCCGTTTCGACCGCGACGCTGAGGCCGAGTCCTGCCAGTTTCCTGACCGTTTCCGGCGTGGCGGCGACGCGCGTCTCGCCGGCGCGGCGTTCCTTGAGAACTGCGAGTTTCATCGGTTGCGGGAGGGTTTCAGCCGTGGGTGCGGAAGATGGCCAGGAAGATCAGCAGGGCGACGGCGGCGATCACCTGCCACTTCATAAAGCTCAAGAAGCCGTGCCAGGTTTTCAGATGCTCGGCCATGTCGGTGTTTCCCGAATCCGGGCCGTGTTCGGTGTGTGGAGTCATGCTGCCAGTCCTGAGGCGGGAATTGCGAAGCGGCGGGACTATAGCAATCCGTCTTGTCCTCGCAACGGGCGTGATGCGGCCTGGCGCCACATCGTCCCGGCTTGCCGGTCAGGCTTGGATGTGTATAAAAGCGGCGCACCATACACACAGCGTGATTCATCATGCGCACCAACATCGACATCGATGACGACCTGCTTTCGAGCGCCATGGCGGCAGCCGGACTCCCCACCAAGAAAGCCACGGTCGAAGAAGGATTGCGGCTTCTGGTGCGGATCAGGGGCCAGGTGGAGGCCTTCGACGATCTGAAGGGCCTGGGCTGGAAGGGCAATCTGGGCGCGATGCGCCAAAGCCGCCACCCGGATCGGTGCCGGTGATTCTGGTCGACAGTTCCGTCTGGATCGCACATCTGCGTGGCCGACAGACCGCCGCGACCGCAAAGCTTGGCGTGGCGGTCGCGCGGGAGCCCATCCTGATCGGCGATCTGATTCTCCTGGAAATCCTGCAAGGCGCGCGCGACGAACTTCATGCCGCCCGGATCGAGCGCGATCTGCGCCACTTCGCGATCGTCCCCCTGCTCGACGATGCGCTCGCGCCCCGCGCCGCGCGCAATTATCGCAAGCTCCGGAGCCTCGGCATCACCATTCGCAAGACCGCCGACATCATCATCGGCACCTGGTGCATCGAGCATGGCCATGCATTGCTCCACGACGATCATGACTTTGCGCCGATGGAATTACATCTGGGGTTGCAGGTGGTTTGAACCCGATCCCGATCGAAGGAAAATTCAGATCGGATCGGCTCATCTCGTGTCATTCCCGCGGAAGCGGGAATGACAAGTTTTGGTTCGGGGGAATTGAATGTGATAAAATAACTACGAAGCTTTGCCATCCCGCCACTCCATCCACGCTCCGTGGGGCTGGCAGAGCGCGAGGAGACGTTTGGTCCGGATGCCGTCGCGGTAGGCGTAGAGAAGCAGCGGCGCGTCGCCGGAGAGCGTTCCTTCCCAGGAGAGGCGCCAGACCGGCCGGCGCAGGCTTGCCGCGATGAGCAGATCGTCCAGCGCGGCGCGTTTCTCATCCGAAAACTGGTAGGTGACGAAGCTGTGATAGACACAGGCCGTCTCGCCGGGCGGAATTTCGCTCAAGGCGTCGGGCAGAAGTTCGAGCGCATCGCCCTGCCGGATGGACGGTGTCTCGCGGACGCGGATTTCAAGCGCGCGCTCCAGCGCTGCAAACCGCGCAACCTGATCGGGCCAGACGAGCGCTTTCAGCCAGTCGCGCTCGTCGCCGGACGAAAGATCGACGGGATTTCTTTCAAGGCCGACCCGCGAAGCGACACGCGGCGTGGGGCCCGACGGTGGCATCAACGCGCCACGCAGTTCGGTTTCGAGCACGAGCCGCGCATCCGGCGCGCCCAGATATGTCGCGTGGCCATCGCGCAGATAGCGCACGCCGTAACGATCCCAGATGAGATTGAGGCCGGCGCTGGGACCCAGTTCGATGAGATGCAACGGTTCGCCGGCCAGTTTCGCCACTGCGCGAAAACCCGCATGCAGGATCGCCGAGCGGCCGACTTCGTTGGTGTTGGTCACGCGCGAACGGACGAGCGGGGAGAGTTCCGGGCGGTGCGCGGTTACGAAATCCCTGAACGCAGGAAATGCCTGGTCGAGATCGTCCGCGTGATTTCCGCCGTTGAGATTGGGATAGAAGCGCCGCAGCGGATGTTGCGCCCCTCGCAGCAGCAGGAAATGAACCGCCGCGAACAGGACGTTTGCGCGCGGCTGCCCCGGACGGGCTTCGTTCGCGAAAGCCTTCAGTTGGTCGTCGCGCGCGACGCCAAGCGCGAACTGCTCGTAGAGCGGCGCAGGATTGCGCCGCGTTTCCTGGACGAAGAAATCCCAATAATCGAAGGCTTCGGCTGTCATTGCGACTCCGGCAGCGGCACGCCGGCTTCACGAAAGGCCGTGCGCTGGCGCGAGGCGAGAGCGGCGCGGTCGAAATCCGCGATCTCCGCCTCGAACAATCTGTGGAAGTTCAGGCGGGCGCCGAGGCGGATGAGCGCGCCTCCCAGCCCGATCGCGGCGCGATCCATGAACACGAATTCGCGCGGCGGCCGGATGCCGCCCAGCGCCTTCAGTTTCGCATGCACCTCGTCGGCCTGCCGCAATCCGTATTCCGCCGCGGGCACACCATCGTCCACGAGGCGGATGCGGTCGTCGAGCAGCGGCGTGAATATGAAACGCGCCCAGAGATTCATCACATGCACGAGCGCCGGCGTCACCGATTTGAATCCCCAGGCACGGTAGGACTGCGCCGCGAGATCGTCGTTCCTGTTCCTGAGCGCGCGGTAGAGCCCAATCACGCCAGCGACGAAAGCCGGCGGAAAGGTTCGCACGCAGCCATAGTCCAGCAGATTGATCCCGCCATCCTTGCGCACGGTATAATTACCAAGATGGGGATCGCCGTGAATGACGCCGTGGCGCGCGAAGGGCCTCCACCAGGCGCGAAACAAAGCGGTTGCGGCGCGGTTGCGGGCGGAGAGTGCGGCCTCTTCCAGATCGGCAATCGGCCTGCCCTCGAGCCATGTCATGGTCAGAAGACGCTTGGTCGAAAGTGCTGCGATCGGCTCGGGCACCGCGATGTCGCCGCATCCGGCGAGCATGATCGCGTAGAGCCGCATGTGCGCGGCTTCGCGTACATAGTCGAGTTCCTCCGCGAGGCGGGCTGCAATCTCCTCGCCGAATTCCCGTGTATCGATCGTCGAATCGAAGCCGCGCTGGAGGCGGAGTGCGGCCTTCAGCTGGCGAACGTCGGTGTCCACCGCTGCGGCCATGTTTGGATATTGGAGCTTGCAGGCGAGGTGGCGCCCGTCCTTGCCTACCGCACGATGGACCTGGCCCAACGAAGCCGCCGCCGCCGCTTCCCGGTCGAAGCGCCGGAATTTCTTTTCCCAGTCCGGCCCGAGTTCGGCCGCCATGCGGCGGCGCACGAAAGCTGTGCCCATGGGCGGGGCATTTGTTTGGAGTGTCAGCAGCGGCGCGGCTACGTCCGGCGGCAGAACGCCCGGGATGGTGGCCACGAACTGCGCCACTTTCATCACGGGTCCGCGCAGATTGCCGAGCACCGCGGTCAGATCGGCCGCGTTGCTGGCGCTGAAAATCCGCGTTCCGCCCAAGGCGCGGCCGGCGCCGCGCGCCGCCACGCCCGTCAATCCCGCGGACACCCGCGCAAAGCGCGCCAGCCTCAGCGCAATGCCGTCCTCGCGTTTCCTTGTGGTTTCCCGCGGCATGCGGCGTTCAGTCTTCCTTCACCACGATTGGGCTTTCCCGTCGCGATTCGCGACCGGTTTTGGCACAGATTGCATAGCACTCCCGAACGCCTCTGTCGCAAAGCGGGACCGGGCAAGCATTTACCTTTCCGGCGCAGGCGTCGGTTCAAGAGGAGCAGCATGGCACAGACGATCCTCATCGTGGACGACGATCCCGTGCAGCGCAGACTGCTGGAAGCGGCCATCACCCGCGCCGGAATGACCGTGGTGACGGCGTCCGGCGGTCAGCCCGCGCTTGACATTCTGAACGGTCCTCGCGGCGAGCAGTTTGCGCTTGTCCTTCTGGATCTTGTCATGCCTGATTTGGACGGTCTCACGGTGCTGGCAAAGCTGAAGGTGAGCCATCCCGATCTTCCCGTCATCGTTCTGACCGCGCGGGGCGGCATCGATTCGGCCGTCGAAGCCATGCGGGCCGGCGCGAGCGATTTTCTGGTGAAGCCGGCGAGCCCGGAGCGGATTACCGTTTCCATCCGCAACGCACTCAAGATCGGCACGCTTTCCGGCGAGGTGACGCGGCTCAAGAAACGCGCGGACAACAGGCTCGACTTCAACGATCTGATCGGCATCAGCCCGGAGATCCGCCAGGTGATCCGGCTGGGACAACGCGCCGCCCAGTCGAACATTCCGATCCTGATCGAAGGCGAATCCGGCGTCGGCAAGGAAGTCATCGCGCGCGCCATCCAGGGTTCTTCCGAGCGGGCCGGGCGCCCGTTTGTCACCGTGAACTGCGGCGCCATTCCCGAGCACCTCGTCGAATCGATTCTGTTCGGGCACGAGAAAGGCTCGTTCACCGGAGCCACCGACAAGCACCTCGGAAAATTCCAGGAAGCCGACGGCGGCACGCTGTTCCTCGACGAAATCGGCGAGCTGCGCCTCGACATGCAGGTGAAGCTGCTCCGCGCACTCCAGCAGGGCGATATCGATCCCGTCGGATCGAAGCGGCCGGTGAAAGTGGACGTGCGCATCATCTCGGCAACCAACCGCAACCTGGCCGACCGGATGCGCGAAGGGTATTTCCGCGAGGATTTGTACTACCGCCTCAACGTCTTTCCGATCCTTGTGCCGGCGCTGCGCGAACGGCGCGAGGATATCGCGGAACTGGCGCGTCATTTCATCGCGCGCTTCGCGGCGGAAGAAAGCAAGCCGATCGACGGCCTCTCGGCGGAGGCAGCCGATCTCCTCCAGCGTTTCGACTGGCCGGGCAATGTGCGCCAGCTCGAGAACACGATCTTTCGCGCGGTGGTGCTCTGCGACGCTGCCACGCTCGACGTGTGCGACTTTCCCCAGATCGCGGCCGCGGCCGGAATCGAAGTGCGGCAGAGGCTGCTCCCGATCGCCGCTCTGCCGATCCATATCCCACCGGCCGACGGGGAAGCGGCCGCGGCCAACGGATTGCCTGCTTTTGCCATTCCCGCGATCAACGATACCGGTCACATGCGGCGGCTCGACGACATCGAGTCGGAAGTCATCCGCATGGCGATCGATCACTACGACGGACACATGTCGGAAATCGCGCGCCGGCTGGGCATCGGCCGCTCGACGCTCTATCGCAAACTCAAGGAGTACGGTCTCGAACAGGCGGATCAGTTCGAGGACGCCGAGGAAGAATCAGCGCGGCAGGCGGCGGTGTAACGCCGCCGTCCGTACCCTCCGCCTGAATCTTGCCTTGGGCTATTCGACTGGTAATAATTCAACCGCCAAGACGCCAAGGGTCAAGAGATAGTTTTACCACGGAGGCACGGAGATCACAGAGATAACTCCAGCGCGCCATCATTTCCTCTCCGTGTCCTCCGTGTCTCCGTGGTTTACCCTCTTGGCGCCTTGGCGCCTTGGCGGTTAATTACTACATATAGCCAAGGGTGCTGCGGCTTCTGATTCAGGCCGGGGCCGACGGTGGATATGAAGAAAACTACTTCCGCGGCAGCGGAATCGCTGTCGTGTTCTTGAGTTCTTCCATCGCGAAGGCGCCGCTGAAATCGCGGAAGCGCACCGCCCGCGTGAGTGCCTGGCTGACCCTGTTGTAATCGGCGATGTCGGACACCTGCAGCTTCAGCAGATAGTCGATTTCGCCGGCCAGGCGGTAGAACTCCAGCACCTCGGGAATTTTTTTCACTGCCGCTGCGAACGCGTCATACCATTCGTCGGTGTACTCGGCCGCTCTGACCAGTACAAACACGGTGTTGCCGACGCCGAGCTTTTCTGCATCAAGCAGCGCCACGCGCTTGCGGATGATGCCGCTCTCCTCGAGCTGCCGGATGCGCCGCCAGCAGGCGTTGTGGGAGAGATGGATCCGTTCGGCGATCTCGGCGATGGAGCGCGCCGCATCCTCCTGAAGCAGATCGAGGATCTTGACGTCCATGGCGTCCAGGTTCGCTACCGTCATTCATCCCTCGTTGGCCGCGAATCGTAGGATAAAATCCCAAATTCTTCCGGTCAGAGCCGCCCATTTGGCAACCGATAGGGACAACATTGCAATAGGCTCCGGCCGATGAACGTCCGGGCCACCATCATGGACCTCCAGCCGGGGGCGGCGCTGCCGCGCTTCGCAACCGTGGAGTCCCTGATCGAGGCGTTGCGGCCGATCGAGCCGGTCTATGCGCTCGTCCCGGAGAAATTCCGCGCGGCCCGGCGCCGCTTTGACGCATTCTCCGGCGACACACTCTATGCGGTGAAGGCCAATCCCGCGCCGGCGGTGCTCGATCTCGTCCATGCCGCCGGCACCCGGCACTTCGACACCGCTTCGCTCTTCGAAATCGAGCTGGTGCGCGAGCGCTATGCCGACGCAATCTGCCACTTCATGGCGCCGGCGCGCCTGCCCGGCGCGGCGCGCATCGCCCATGCCGAACATGGCGTCCGCGATTTCGTTGTCGATTGCGATCGCGAACTCGACAAGCTTCTTGCCGGGCCCGACCTGCGATACGGTGGACGTATTGCCGCGGACGTTCCCGCTGCCCCAAACCATCGCGCTGGGCGATTTCATCGTCTTCGATTCCATCGGTGCCTATTCCTGCGCCGTGCGCACCAATTTCAACGGCTTCCTCCCCGACCGCTTCGCCATCGTCGGCGAGTAGAGCGGATACCGGCCATGTTGATGCAACACTTCCCCCTCCGCCTCGCGGAGCCTGTCCTCCGGCCGCGCTTCGCGCGGACCGGGGGGCTCGGCACCTCCCCCACGCTGGGGGAGGAAAGACAAGCCGCGCACCGTTGCTTTCCTCCCCCAACGTGGGGGAGGTCCGGCCGAAGGCCGGGGAGGGGGGAATCCTCTCCAACGATTCAATTCGACCGGATCGTGCTCTAAGCGCGGAGTATTTTATGCTGCAGGAAAACGTAACTCCCAATCTCACCGAGCACTGGCAGGCGCTCGACGCCGCCCATCACATCCATCCCTTCACCGACGCCGCGGCGCTGAACCGCGAGGATGCGCGCGTGATCGTTGAGGCGGACGGGGTCTAACTCTGGGATTCCGATGGCAACCGGATCATCGACGGGCTCGCGGGGCTCTGGTGCGTGCAGGTGGGCTACGGCAACCGCGAACTGGCGGAAGCGGGCTACGAGGCATTGAAGACGCTTCCTTATTACAACCACTTCTTCAAAACGACCAATCCCTGGACGGTGGAACTCGCCGCGAAGCTCGCGCAAATCCTGCCCGAGGGGCATGAACACGTTCTCTTCGCCAATTCCGGCTCGGAAGCCAACGATTCGGCGCTGAAACTCATCCGCTACTACTGGAATTTGAAAGGCAAGCGCGAGAAGAAGATTCATATCTCGCGGGACTACGCCTATCACGGCGCCACCATGGCGGCCGCTTCGCTGTCGGGGCTTACGCCCGCGCATCTGCAATGGGATCTGCCGCTTCCGGGTTTCGAGAAGGTGCCCGCGCCCTACTGGTTCGGCGCGCAGGAAGCGGGCTATGGCGACATCGGGCCGGAGGAATTCGGTCTTCTCATCGCCCAGAAGCTCGAAGACAAGATTCTCGAGCTCGGACCGCATCGCGTGGCGTCGTTTTCCGCCGAGCCCATCTAGGGCCCGGGCGGCCTGATCTTCCCGCCTTGGACCTACTGGCGGGCGGTGCAGCGCATCTGCCGCGAACACGATGTGCTCCTGCATCTCGATGAAGTCATCACCGGCTTCGGCCGCATAGGAGAATGGTTTGGCGCCGAGACTTACGCGATTGCGCCTGACATCATCACCATGGCGAAGGGCCTCTCCTCAGGCTATCAGCCGATCTCTGCCATCTCACTGGGCGAGCGGATGGCCGACAGGATTCTCTCGGCCAATGAAGAGCTGGTTCACGGCTTTACGTATTCCGGTCACCCGGTTGCTGCCGCCGTCGCGCTGAAGAATCTCGAAGTGATGGAGAAGCGTGCGCTGGTGCCACGGGTGAAGCAGACAATCGGCCCCTATCTGCAGCAACGCCTGCGCGAGGTGCTCGATTCCCATCCGCTCGTCGGCGAAGTGCGCGGCATCGGCATGCTCGCTGCCATCGAACTCGTGCCCCACAAACCCGCGCGCAGCTTCTTCCCGAATGATATGAATGTCGGCACGCGCTGCCGGGATCACGCCTTCGCGCACGGTCTCGTGCTGCGCGCCATCCGCGACACCATGGTACTCGCGCCGCCCCTCGTCGCCAGCGAATCGGAAATCGACGAAATCGTCGCCAAGGCGAAGGATGCGGTCGACCGCACTGACCGGGACGTCGGCAAAGTTTAGGGCGGATACCGGCCACGTTGAATCATCCCCAAATTCTGTCATGGCCCGCAAATGCGGGCCACCGAGTTGACACCTGGAAGGTGTCCGGAAATACGCGGCCTCGTATTTACAATGGGCACGGCGAACTCCACCTGATAAGGGTCGGGAAGGATTGCCCTCCCCGCCCTCCGAACCGTACGTGCGGTTTTCCCGCATACGGCTCTCCAGTCGGCAGTTTCCTCATCGGGAATCCCTCGCTTCCAGCCAGGCCGTATGAAGTGCGAACAACCCGGCTTGTGCGAAGAAGGCGTTGGGCCGGCGTTTGTGATCGTCCAGACAGAATCCGAAGCCGGGCCACTTCTCCTGCTTGCGCAGGATGGCGCGCAACCGTCTGCGGACGAACCCGTCTACAGACGGGAAGGTGTAACGATGGGCGTGCTTGAAGTAGCCGAACCAGCCTCTCAGCATCGGATTGAGAGCGGCGATGACGCAGGCGAGGCTCTGCCCGCAGGTGCGTTTCGTCTTCTCCCGAATGCGATCCTTGAGACGTGTCAGACTCTTCTTGCGGACAAAACGCTGACCGGCCTCGAAGCGGTAGCCGAGGAAGTCGAAGCCTTCGCCCGGCTGGCGCCAATCGCCCAGATGTGTTTTGTCCGGATGCAGCTTAAGGCCGTTCTCCGCCACAAACTTGCGGATTTCCGCCAATGCGGCGGCAGCCTCTTCGCGGCTCCGGCACAGAACCACAAAGTCGTCTGCATAGCGCACCATCTTTTGCCCAAGCTCCGCCATGCGCTCATCCAGCGGATGCAGATAGATATTGGCCAGAAGGGGGCTGATCACCGCACCTTGCGGCGTGCCCTGTGTCGGCGTCCATCTCTGCATCTCATCAAGGATATCCTGCTCAAGCCACAGGCGCAGCAGCTCAAGGACGCGACCATCGCTGATGCGCTCCCCGACCCGTTCTACCAGTCGCTCGTGCGGGATGCTGTCGAAGTAGCTCTCAAGATCGGCATCGACTACAAAGTTGTAGCCTTACTTGAGCAGCCGGTCCACTTCGCGCAGCCCATCGCGGCAGCTCCGTTTCGGCCGAAAGCCGTGGCTCGTGGGCCGGAACCTCGCCTCGAAGATCGGTTCGATCACGAGCTTGACCGCCGTCTGCGCAATACGATCTTTGACCGTGGGTATCCCCAGCGGTCTCGTCCTGCCATCGCCTTTCGGTATCTCCACCCGCCGGATCGGCTGCGGGCGGTACGTGCCTTTCCGCAGCTCCTCCGAAAGCTCGGACAGATACTCCTGCGCCCGCGCCGCGAACCTTTCGATGCTTTGACCATCCACCCCCGCCGCTCCGTCCCTGGCCCGGACTTTCGTCCATGCCAGGGCCAGCGTCGAAGGTGCATACACCTTGTCGATCAAACTGAACCAACGTCCTCCCCCCCCGGGTCCGGCCTTCGTCCGGCCCAAGGGCATGCTTTGACGCCGTTGACCAGCGCCGAGATCATGCGCTCCGTCCAGATCGAGGCTTCCGCCCACGCAAACTCGCGGGGTTCTGCACCTTGCGTAGCCGTTGCCGGCACTGTCGGTGCTTCTTTGCCTTCTTCCGTCTTCACGCATCCACCTTCCTACCCCACCTTCCCTCGGACCGGTTTTGCTGCCCGCTCCTCTCACGCCTTGCGGCGCATCGGTACTATGAGGGCTCTGACTCCTGGCCGGCTCGCACGCCCCGATCAGGTCTCTCCGTTTGCTCCGCTTTGCCTTCCGAACATCCCACCCTCAACCACATGACGTGCCCGGATGTCGGTTTCTCAGTCACCTACACCCCATCCGGTCGGACCCTTCAGATCCAGGTTCGCCTTGCCACCGCCACCTCTCCGCATCGTCCTGCCGAAACAGGTTCGTCATCCTACAGGCTGTTCGTTCGCTTCCGATTGCTTTCCACCCCGCATCGCTGCGACGCAGTTACCTTCGGCTTCACATGATGCGACTTCACATGGCACAGACTCCCACTATGCTGACAAAGCGTCCTCACGGACGCACGGCGGCCCGCATTCGCGGGCCGTGACAAAATAATAGCACTCCCTCACAAACTTGCAAAAACGCTGTTCACGGCTTCCGCCGTCTTCTCCACCACGATCCCCGCCTCTTCCCGGCTCAGGCAGAGCGGCGGGGCGAAACCGAGGATGTCGCCCTGCGGCATGGCGCGGGCGATGACGCCGCGTTCCAGGAGTGCGGCGGCGACGCGCGGGCCGATCTTCTTTGCCGGATCGAAGAACACCCGGTCGTCGCGATCGGCAACGAATTCGATCGCCGCCAGCATGCCTTCGCCGCGCACCTCGCCGACATTGCCGTGATCGCCGACGGCGCTGGCGAGTTCCGAGCGGAACCAGGCGCCGGTGCTGCGCGCGTTTTCCACCAGCCCGAGCCGGTCGATGAGTTCGAGATTGGCGAGTGCCGCCGCGGCGCAGATCGGATGCGCCGAATAGGTCCAGCCGTGGCCCAGGGCGCCGAACCTGTCGGAGCCTTCGACCAGAAACCGCCACATCCGCTCCGAGACGACGACGCCGGAAAGCGGCGCATAGCCGGAGGTCAGCCCTTTCGCGATCGTCATCAGGTCCGGCGTCATGCCGTAGTGATCGCAGCCGAACATGGAGCCCAGCCGGCCGAAGCCCGTAATCACCTCGTCTGCGATCAGAAGCACGTCGTATTTCAGGAGCACGGCCTGGATTTTCTGCCAGTAGAAGGCGGGAGGCGGCACGATTCCCCCGGTGCCCAGCACCGGCTCGCCGATGAAGGCGGCGATGGTGTCCGGCCCTTGCGCGAGGATCAGTTCTTCCAGCCTGTCGGCGCAATGCTGGGAAAATCGCTCTTCGCTCATCGACCGGTCGGCGCGGCGGAAATAACAGGGCGCCTCGGTGTGCAGGACGGGCGGCCGGGGCAGATCGAACGCGTCATGGAAGACATCGAGGCCGGTCAGCGAACCCGTCATCACGCCGGAGCCGTGATAGCCGCGCCAGCGCGCGATGATCTTCTTCTTGCGCGGCCGCCCGAGCACGTTGTTGTAGTACCAGACGAGCTTGATGTTGGTCTCGTTGGCGTCGGAACCGGACAGGCCGAAATAGACCCGCGACATGGTTTTCGGCGCACGATCGATAATCATCTTGGCGAGCCGGATCGACACTTCCGAGCCGTGCCCGGCGTAGGCGTGGTAATAGGCGAGCGTCCGCGCCTGTTCCGCGATCGCCTCGGCGATCTCGCTGCGGCCGTAGCCGACGTTGACGCAATAGAGCCCGGCGAACGCATCGAGGCTCCGCCTTCCGTCGGCGTCGGTGATATAGACGCCCTCTCCGCCCGCAATCACCCGCCCCGGCAATTCGCCGCGCGCATGCGCGCCCATGTCGGTGGACGGATGGAAGAAGTGGTCGCGGTCCCAGGCGGCCAGTTCGCCGGCCTTGTCGAACATCGAAGGCTCCTTTGTCGCGGTCAAACCGACTTGATCGCGTGACTAACCGCGAGGACGAAGACAGAATGAAACATAGGTTCGTTTCACCGCACAAGAATTCTCTCTGGGAACGAACCGCCCCGGCCGGGGCATCAGGATATCTCTGCCTAGATTTTCCTTTCTTAGCATCTTGGCGCCTTGGCGTCTTGGCTGTCTAGCCCATCTATTCCATGCGTGGCACTTCGGACTCATGACACCGGTCCTCCTCGCCGCCATCAAAACCGACATCTTTCAGGCCCGTGAACTCATTCATCGCGTGGCGCGAGCCTTTTCGGTCGACGCCGCGTCACGATAGCAAACAAACCGCCGGTTGCCACGCCCATATGAATAAGGTCGCGGAGTATTCGCTAATCGCGAATTTCCGCCAGCCCGTCTTGCCCTTGGACGGGTGCAATGTGCGGGACACGGCAAACACCTGAGTGAGCAAGACCGACCTGCCGAACCGACCTGCCCCGCAACTTTTAATATCACAAATGCACGTCTCAAAACACGAGTGCATCCCCTTTTCTCATTTTTTGTCCTGCTCGCGTTTGCGCCTAGTGAACAATCATTTCACAATCTGCCCCCTCTCAAAGACCATGCGACGCGTTGCTATAATCAAACACGGGGACCTCATCCACTATTTTTGCAATTTGAAAACGGTGCCACATCCATAACCAGATCCACACCCAGTTATGTCTCCGCCGGAATACGTGGTTCCATACACAATTGGCGCCGAAACCGCAACTAGCCCGGACTCGGGATTTCCTCCATCCTTGAGGCCAGAAAACCTATGGAGAACCCTTTCAGTTCCTTTTGCATCCAACTTAAAGGCTACGCCGCAGCCAGGGTAACCAGTATAGTATCCACCGCCCGCAGCACCGCTGGCGGCACAACTACCTGATCCGCCATCCTCAGTGGCGCCGTAGAAGTTTCTCTCGGAATCCATTACCAGGCTTCCAACAGGCCCGGCTCCATCACTTCCGGTCCCCGGAAAACTATAGAGAACCGTGTAGTTTCCTTCGGCATCGATCTCGAACACCGTTCCGCAGCCGCCTGTTGGAAACGATGAACCTTGGCAACTTCCGGCGCCACCTACCAACGTTGTCCCGTACAGGTTGCCGGCAGAGTCCAGAATGGGAGGACCCGCGGGCGAGCCGCCATCTCCGTCCACGCCGCTAAAGACATGAAGGAGGGTCTCCTGTCCGCTAGAGTCAATCTTGAAAACCACGCCACATCCAAAATCCGGAACCCAGGAAGTTTGGAGGCAATTGGAATTTTCATACGGCCCTCCCAATAGATCGGTGCCGTAGATGTTGCCCTGGGCATCCATTGCCAGTCCAAGAGCAAATCCGCCGTCGCTTGAATTACTGCCAAAGTTGTACAGTACGTTCAACTGGCCGCCGGGCGTAAACTGAAATAGCGTTCCGTCCCCATTGGCGCCACCGTTCCATGTGACGCCATAAAGGTTGCCAGCCGAGTCAAGGATAACACCAGAACTCGGATCTCCGCCATCAGTCGAATTTGTAAAACTGTAGAGGGTGGTGAACTTGACTGCTCTGTCCCTACCAATCCCGTCGTTTGCAGCCACCTTAAATATCGTGCCATACTGATACTGACCGCCAATCCATGTCGTACCATAAATAGCCCCATTCGCGTCCATTGCTAATTGCCCAAGGGGTTGCTGGCCGTCGGACTTTGTTCCAGAAAATGAGTGCAGCACTTGTAGTTTACCGCTCGATGCGCGCTCGAATATTGACCCACGGTCATATGCACCACCATTAGCCGTGGTCCCAAATACGTTTCCTAATACGTCAAGTGCCAGCGGGTTCGCCAATGGGTTCGCGCCGTCGCGATTCAATCCGGTAAACCGGTGCAACACCGTTTCTTTGTAGTGTCCTCCCCGCATCGTCTGCGCAGCCGCAAAAGACGTTGCTATGCTGTATTGCATTATGGCAATCGCTACCAATGATAAAATGGATGACGAGCGACTGCATTGCCCGAATCCCGGATCGCGGCGTGCCGTTAAGCTATACATGTATTCCATCCTTCAATGGGTTGTTGGGTCATTTGGGAGTGGCACAGGCAGCCACCATTGAACTGAGCCAGATGTCAGCATGAGTGCCTGGCAACCACCTGCAAATTGCGCGTTTATCGGTGCCTGATTTCGAACACGGTGCCCGCGTTGGAATAGGCTCCTCCGCTGAGCGTGACGCCGTAGATATTATCTTTGGCGTCTTGAATCAGTCCGCCACGTGGATTTGTGGGCTCGCCTTCGTCGTCCGTGAAAGGAAAAAGAACATTTAGTTGGCCCGCTGCTGTTAACTCAAAAAGCCCCCCATCGTAGTCGTATTTTCCACCACTGCCAGCCGCGCCGTAGAGATTGCCATCCGAATCAAGAGTGAGAGGTCCGACTGGATAGGCACCATCACTCCGGCCATGCAACCTATATAGCACCGTGTAGGCTCCGCTCGCGTCGATCTTAAACACTGTTCCACAGCCAGTCGAGATAATGGACCCACATTGGCCGCGGCTGCCGCCATACGGCGTAACGCCATAAAGATCGCCCTCGGAATCCATAGTCAGCTGATCCGAAGGCGCAATTCCATCGCCGTGCACTCCAGAAAACCTATGCAGCACGGTCTCATGGTCTGTATCGTCCAGCATAAAAACGGTACCGCAGCCATGGCCCATCTCAGGGTTATGTTCGCATATCCCCTTGTGGTTTCCCCCGGACACAGTGGTGCCATATATATTCCCGCTTTCATCCACAATCACTGCGCCAAACGGGAAAGTTCCGTCACCTTTGGAGCCGGTGAAACTATACAGAACAGTCTCGTTCCCGCTGGAATCTATTCTGAAAACGGTTCCACAGCCGCCGAACTTAACGCAAAACCCCGCGGCACCGCCGTCTGCTGTAACGCCATAAAGGTTCCCGGCCGTGTCTTGGGTTAATCCAGCTGTTGGCACTGCGCCGTCGCCACCCGCACCCGTGAAAGTATATAGATTAGTTTCATTGCCGCTCGTGTCTATTTTGAAAACAACGCCACATCCGAGCCCATTGAGGCAATTCAAATCACCGCCAAATATTGTTGTACCGTATAGATTGCCGGCCGCGTCTTGTATTAAAGTGGAATGCGGTGTCTTCCCATTAGTACCGTTGAAAGAGACCAGAATTGTTTCATTGCCTTTTGTATCGAGTTTGAACACCGTGCCGTATCCAGACGCGCCTCCCCCGGATGTTGTGCCATAAAAGTTGCCTTCGGAGTCACGGATCAGAGAGCCATAAGGGCGAGCCCCATCGCCGTTTCCACCGAAGCTATGGAGTACTTTCAGGGTTACGCGCGCACCTGTTTGCGTTCCCGCCGAAATTCCGGTGGACAGCGGGGCAGCATGGGTAGGTGCCCGAAACCGCTCTACCACTACTGGTGTTGATTGGGCAATCGCATACGCGCCAAACGACAAGCTCGCCATTGCCACCGAGGCAAGTAACGCACCCCCGTGGAATCCAATTTTGTACGGACCGACAACTGGGCCGGCCTTTAGACGAGCAAATTTTTGTAGACCTTTTAACATCCTGCTCTCTCCCCATAAGTTCAGAGCGACGTTTCCTTCAACGGCCGCTTTCGGCGGCTTTTCCCATAACGGTCCTCGACATCGCGGCTGCCATCACGGTATGGAAGCCTAGCCCGTGGAATCGAACGAAAACCTGCAATTTTGTAGCGCTTAGCGCAGTTTTTCGTCGCGGCTTGGCGAATTGACGCATGAGGTCGACGCAATGGAACTGGATCGCATAGATCGAAAGCTGCTGGAAGCGGTGCAACGGAACAATCAGTTGCCGACGAAGCAGCTTGGCGATCTGGTGGGGCTGTCGGCGACGGCTTGCCAGCGTAGGTTGAAACGCCTGCGCGAGGAAGGGGTCATCGAGGCGGACGTGGCGGTCGTCGCCCACGCCGCGGCCGGCAGGCCGCTGCTGATGCTGGTTTCGGTCACGCTCGAGCGCGAACGCGCCGACGTGGTCGACCGGCTCAAGCGCGCCATCCGCGACACGCCGGAGATCATGAGCGGCTACTATGTAACGGGGGACGCGGATTTCGTGCTGGTCATATCCGCCCGCGACATGGACGATTTCGATACGTTCACCCGCCGGTTTTTCTACAATATGCCGGACATCAAGGGCTTCAAGACCATGGTGGTGATCGACCGCGTGAAGGCATCCTTCATACTCCCGCTCGCGGACAAGTGATCTCGCTGCGTCATGCGTTCGCCGGCCGAATATTTCCTCCCCCGCGCGGATGCGCGGCGGGAGAGCCTGCCCCACACCCGATCCGGGCCGGCGCGGCCCCGGCTTTGAGCCGGCGACGCGCCGGAGGCGGCACTTCGCGGACAGAGGCCCGCTTCCGTCGTCCCCGCTTGCGCGGGTCCGACGCCTCCCGCCGCGCATCCGCGCGGGGGAGGAAAATTGGCCTTGCCCACATCGGCGAGCATTGCGAACCTCGTGCGCGTGCATCGAGGCGGAGGGCGAGCGCCGGCTCAGCCACTCTTGCGCGCGTGCCGCTTCACATGCTCGCGCAAGGCGCGATTGATATTTGTCTGATAACCTTCGGCCTTCGGCGCATGGTCCTTGAACCAGGCGATCACGTCGGCATCCAGCCTGAGCGTGAGTTGCTGCTTCAGGGGACGATAGAAGACGCCGCGTTTCGCTCCCGACCAGTTCCTGACCCCCGGGATGGAGCCTGTCCCGATCCTGTCGTCCGGCAGACGCGCCAGCGCTGCCAATTCCTTCTTCCGGCCTTGCGTCAACGCCAACGGTTTGGAATTCGCCTCCGCGCGGATGCGTGGCGGGAGAGTCTGCCCCGCACCCAATGCGGGATGGCGCGGCCCCGGCCCTGAGCCGGGAGACGCGCCGGAGGGCACTCGCGGAGAGAGAGGCCCGCTTCCGTCGCCCGCGCCGACGCGGCTCCGCCATCTCCGGCCGCGCGGTGCGCGCCTCCGGCGGGGGAGGAAAACGTCGCGCGCCGGGATGTAATTACAGACGTCAGCTCTGCATGCCGAGCGCGGCGAGATAGAGGTCCAGGATGGCCTCCTGCTCCTGGCGGTCGGCGCGGTCGAGCTTTCTCAGCCGCACCACCTGGCGCATGATCCTGGTGTCGAAGCCCACGCCCTTCGCCTCGGAATAGACTTCGCGGATATCGGCAGCCAGGGCCGCCTTCTCCTCCTCGAGGCGCTCGATGCGCTCGACGAGCGATTTCAGCTGATCCTTCGCAAACGCTTTCGCCATTGAATCCGTGCGCCCCGCATTCCAAGGGCGCGGACCCTAGCCTGCGGATTTCAGCCCGCGCAACGCTGCGGCTCATTCATGGCTGTGAGTCTTTTGCGCCTGCGCGAAGGCGGCCTGCTGCTCCGCTGTCGCGGCCATCTGGAACAGCCGCTTCCATTCCGCCGGCGCCATGCCATAGACCACCGCGCGGGCCTCGTCCTTTTCGAGCGCAATACCTTTCTCCGCGGCGGCCTCGCGAAACCAGTCGCCCAGGCAGTTGCGGCAGAACCCGGCAAGGATCATGAGGTCGATGTTCTGGACGTCGCTGCGCCGGCGCAGATGTTCCACCAGCCTGCGAAACACCGCCGCTTCCAGTTCCTGGCGCAGATGGGGTTCCATGCGAACGTCCTCCCGTTTCGTTGTGCAGCCTGTCGACAAGCCTTCACATTGACAGGCTATGTGCCATGGGCGACACCCGGCTGTCCCATGCGCGAAGCTCCTGCCCATCTTACCGCCGCGCCCGCAGACGGCGCCGGCCGCGTTGTATTTCCGGACTGATCCGGATGCGCCGCACACGCAAGACCAAGATCGTGGCGACGCTGGGACCCGCCTCCTCCTCCCCCGGTCAGATGAAAGCGCTGTTCGAGGCAGGCGCGGACGTCTTCCGCATCAACATGAGCCACACGCCGCATCAGCTGCTCGCCGAGCTGCATGGCCGCGTACGCGCGCTCGAGCGCGAGGAAGGCCGCCCCATCGGCATTCTCGCCGATCTGCAGGGCCCGAAGATCCGTCTGGGCCAGCTTGCCGGCGGTGCGCAGGAACTCGAAACCGGCACGCGCGTGGCGCTGGTGCTCGACAGTACATCCAGCGTCGGCGAGGCAATCCCGATTCCCCATCCCGAAATCTTCGCGGCGCTCGGAGCGGGCGACGGGCTCCTGATCGACGACGGCAAGGTGAGGCTGAAGATCGAAAGCGTGGGCCCCAAGGCCGCGGAGGCGTTCGTGGTGACGGGCGGTCTCATCAAGGACCGCAAGGGCGTCAATCTTCCCGATACCGTCCTGCCCATCCCGGCCCTGACGGCGAAGGACCGCAGCGATCTCGATGCCGCGCTCAATCTCGGAGTCGACTGGATCGCGCTCTCCTTCGTGCAACGGCCCGACGACGTGGCGGAACTGCGAAAACTCGTGGTCGGCAAGGCCGGGGTGCTCGCCAAGATCGAAAAGCCGAAAGCCCTGGAATGGCTGTCCGAAATCCTCGACCTCACCGATGCGCTGATGGTGGCACGCGGCGACCTGGGCGTGGAATTGCCGCTCGAATCCGTGCCCGTCAGGCAGAAGGAAATCACTCGTCTCGCGCGAAAGGCGGGAAAACCGGTCGTCGTTGCCACGCAGATGCTGGAATCGATGATCGAAACAGCGGTGCCGACCCGCGCCGAAGTCTCCGATGTCGCCACGGCGGTGTTCGACGGGGCCGATGCGGTGATGCTGTCGGCCGAAACCGCTGCCGGAAAATATCCCGTCGAGGCGGTGGCGATGATGGACCGGATCGCCTGTGCCGCCGAGGCGGGACCGTTCTTTCAGTCTCTGATGGATGCCCAGCGCGCCGAGCCGGAGGAGACCACGCCCGACGCCATCATGGCTGCGGTGCATCAGGTCACCCACACCATGCATGCGCGCGCCATCGTCAGCTGGACGAAATCCGGCTCTACCGGGCTCCGGGCGGCGCGGGAGCGGCCCGAGGCGCCGATCATCGCACTCACCCCGAATGTGGAAACGGCACGGCGGCTTTCGCTCGCCTGGGGCCTGCATTGTGTGCTGACCGACGACGCGCACGACCTCGACGACGTGGTCGAGCGCGCAGCGCGGATTGCCGAGTCGGAGGGGTTCGCAGGACCCGGCGAACGGATCGTCATAACCGCAGGGGTTCCCTTGGGCACGCCGGGCGCGACCAACCTGCTCCGCGTCGCATTTGTCGGCGGCCGCTAGATTCTCTCGCCTTCCACGTCGCGCGACAGCTGCTGCACCTCGCGATCGACATCGCCGAAGTGCCGGTCGAGCGAGTCCACCCGGCGAAGCAGGCGCAGGGCATCGCGCTTGTCGCCATATTCCTCGAGTATGGCGCCGAGCTCGGCCATGGCGGCGAACTGGCGCGGATTGAGCGTCACGGCTTTTTGCAGGCTGAAGATCGCGCCTTCGTCGTCGCCGGCCAAAACCTGCAGCTTTCCGCGCTGATGCCAGCCTTCCGCGTAGTCCGGCGCCACTTTCGTCACCACGTCGAGAAGCTGCCGCGCGGTGTCCATATCGCCACCGGCGAGTGCGGCGGCCGCGCGCGTCATCAACAAATCGACGCTGGCGCTGCCCGATTCCAGAAACAGGGTGAGAATCTGGTCTTCAATCGGCTTGGCTTCGTCGCCGGATCCTGCCTTGGCCAGCTGCACAAAAAGCACGTCCAGCTGCGGGCTTCCCGCCGGCTGTTGACGGGTTTGATGCGGTTGCGTCTGATGCGGTGTCGGCGCCGTCACGGAGAGGGCCGCGAGCGACGCTGCAAAGACGATCGAGCGCATAGGCCCTGCTCCTGAATCGGAATCGCACCATCCATTACGTGCGGCCGGCGCCCAGGTTCCCGCACGCATAGGATAGGCACAAGCTCGGTTCAGGAAAACCCCGCAGGCGCCGACGCCCGCGGAAAGCGGGTCAGCCCTGGCGGGCCTTGAAACGGGGGTTCTTCTTGTTGATCACATAGGTGCGCCCGCGCCGGCGAATGACACGGCAGTCCTTGTCGCGCTTCTTGAGCGAACGCAGCGAATTACGGATCTTCATGATACGCCCTACTCATGCTCCAGCAAGTGCGACTTCAATGATTCCACCGGCGGACGCCTGAGGCCCCGAAAGAGGCGCGGAAGCTAGTGGCGGCAATGGGCCTCTGTCAACCCGGGCCGCCTTTGGGGTATGAACTGAAACTGCGGGGGCCGGATACATGTCCATGCAAGCAAAAATTCGGGCTGTCTGGCTGGCGCTGGCGGTTCTGGTCATCGGGGGCTTGCCGGCAAAAACGTCTTTTGCCCAGACAGCCCTCCCGACGCTGTCGGCCGATGCGGACGCACAGTTCCAGGCGTTCCTTGCCGGGTTTCGCACCACGGCCATCCAGGCCGGCATCGATCCGCCAATCTGGGACGCGTCCATGTCAGCCCTCGCGCCCGATCCCCGCGTGGAGGAGCTGGACCTTCAACAGCCGGAATTCGTAAAGCCCGTCTGGGACTATCTCGACAGCACCGTTTCCCCGGAGCGCGTGGCCGCGGGCCAGGAGAGGCTCGCTGCCTATGCGGACATTCTCAACGCGATCGAGCTACGCTTCGGCGTTCAGAAGGAAATTCTCGTCGCGATCTGGGGGATCGAAAGCAACTATGGCGCGGAGATGGGCAGCTTCGATATTTTCGATGCGCTGGCCACGCTCGCCTACCAGGGACCGCGCAGCGATTTCGGGCGGCGGGAATTGCTCGACGCGCTTCGGATCGAACAACAGGAACGCATCGTGCCGGCGGAAATGACGTCGTCCTGGGCGGGGGCATTCGGCCAGACGCAATTCGTGCCGTCGGCTTTTCTTCGTTACGCCGTCGACGGCGACGGGGACGGAAAGCGCGACCTGTGGCATTCGCCGGCCGATGCGCTGGCCTCGGCGGCCAATCTGCTCGCGCAATCGGGATGGGAGCGCGGCGCGCCCTGGGGCTACCAGGTCATTCTTCCCACGAACTTCCCTTACGAACTTGCCGACCTCGACAAGCCCGGCACCATCACTTCGTGGCGGAACCTCGGCGTGCGCGCCGCGGGCGGATGGGCGCTGCCGGTCAGCGAAGCGCGGGCCGCCATCTATCTTCCAGCGGGCGCGCGCGGCCCCGCGTTCATGGTCTTCGACAATTTCCGCACCGTCCTGAAATATAACAACGCGGCCTCTTACGCGCTCGCCGTATGCACGCTGGCGGACAGGCTGGAAGGCCGTCCGCCGATCGTGGTCGACTGGCCAAGGGACGCGTTGCCGCTGTCGCGGCCGGAGCAACTCGCCTTGCAGACGGATCTGCAGAGATTGGGATACGATCCGGGCGCGCTGGACGGCATCCTGGGCCGCCAGGGACGCGCGGCCCTGCGCGCCTGGCAGAAATCGCGAGGGCTCGTGCCCGACGGTTACGCCACGGAAAGCCTGCTCGAACAAATCGAACGCGAAATGGCGGCACCGGGAATGAACACGACAACAACGGGATCGAAATGACGATACATCGGTGGCTACAGCGTTGTGGAATGGAGATTACGCATAAAACAAACTTGTCATCCCCGCGGAAGCGGGGACCCAGGTCGCTGTGCTTTCCGGATCAATCACGCGTCCGGGTTCCCGCTTTCGCGGGCATGACGGCGGCAGGGAAGCGGAAGGATTCCCTTCGACATCAAAACGCTCTTGCATGCTTTTTTTCGGCTATGCTCGCCGCGCTGCCGCTCGCGGCGAACGCGCAGAGCGAACCGAGCTATGCGATCAGCAAGACGATTCCCCTGGGCCCACCGGATCGATGGGACTATCTGACCTTCGATGCGCCGGGCGAACGCCTCTACATTTCGCATGGCGACCGGGTGACGGTGGTCGACGGCAAAAGCGGCGCCATCCTGGGCGCGGTGGAGGGCCTTCCCGGCGGCACGCACGGGATCGCCATCGCCGATTCGGGGCGCGGCTACACCGACGACGGCAAGGCCGGCATTGCCGCCTCTTTCGACCCCAAAACATTCAAGATCATTCATCGCATCGACACCGCGCCCGGCGCGGACGGAATGCTCTTCGATCCGTCGAGCGGACACGTCTTCGTGATCGATGGCGAATCCGACAGGGTCACCGCCATCGATCCCAAGACCGATACCGTCGTCGCCAACATCGACGGCGGCGGCGGCCTCGAGTTCGGCGTCTCCGGCGACAATGGAAAAATCTATGTCAACGGGGCCGAAAAGAACGAAGTCGTCCGCATCGACGCGACGACCAACAAGGCCGACGCGCATTGGCCGATGCCCGGCTGCGAGCGGCCGCATGGCCTGGCGATCGACCGCATCACGCACCGGCTTTTTTCCAGCTGCGCCAACAAGGAATTGGTGGTCGTCGATGCCGATAGCGGCCATGTGGTCGCAACGCTGCCCATCGGAGCCGGCACGGATGCCGCGGCGTTCGATCCGAAGCGCAATCTGATCTTCAGTTCAAACCGCGAGGGCACGCTTTCGATCATCAAGGAAAAGACGCCCGACAGCTTCGTCGCACTTCCCCCTGTCACCACGCAATTCGGCGCGCGCACCATGGCGCTCGATCCGGAAAGCGGACGAATCTATCTGGTGACGGCGGATTTCACCGCAAATCCGAAAGTGACCGCGTCCGACCCGCGGCATCGCTACAGCGTCACCCCAGGCTCGACGAGACTTCTTTTCCTTGACCCCGTGAACGGCCCACACTGACATAGTCGAAACCGGCCAGCGTCATCTGTTGCGGCCGGTAGATGTTGCGCAGATCCACCATCAGCGGACGCTTGAGCAATGCCTTCACGCGCGCGAGATCGAGAGCCCGGAACTCGTTCCACTCCGTGAGAATGACGACGCCATCCGCGTCTGTGAGCGCTTCGTAGGCGTCGGCGCAGAATTCGACATCCAGCAGCTTCAGGGCTTCCTTGCCGCCCTCCGGATCATAGGCGCGGATGCGCGCGCCCTGGCTTTTCAGCATCGGCAGGATCACGAGACTGGGCGCCTCGCGCATGTCGTCGGTGTTGGGCTTGAAGGTGAGGCCCAGCACGGCGATGGTCTTGCCGGCGACGCTGCCGAAGGCGCGGACGATCTTCTGCGCCATCTCCTTCTTGCGTGCTTCGTTGACGGCGACCACCGTCTCCACGATGCGGGTCGGCGCACCCGCTTCCTGGGAGGTCCGCAGAAGGGCCAGCGTGTCCTTGGGAAAGCAGGAGCCGCCATAGCCAGGCCCAGCGTGCAGGAATTTGGACCCGATGCGGCCGTCGAGGCCGATGCCGCGCGCCACGTCCTGGACATCGCCGCCGACCCTCTCGCACAGATCGGCCATTTCGTTGATGAACGTGATCTTGGTGGCGAGGAACGCATTGGCTGCGTATTTGATGAGTTCAGCCGTCTCGCGCGATGTGAACAGAATCGGGGTCTCGTTGAGATAGAGCGGCCGGTAGACCTCCCTCAGCACATTGCGCGCGCGCTCCGAGTCGCAGCCGACCACCACGCGGTCCGGCCGTATGAAATCCTCGATCGCCGAGCCTTCGCGCAGAAACTCGGGATTCGAGGCGACGTCGAACTCCACAATCGGGCGATGGCGGCGGATGATTTCCTCCACCTTGCGGCTCGTGCCCACGGGGACGGTCGATTTGGTGACGACCACGGCCTCGCCGTTGAGCGCCCCTGCAATTTCTTCGGCCGCGGCAAAGACAAAGCTCAGATCGGCATGGCCGTCTCCGCGGCGGCTGGGCGTGCCCACGGCGATGAATACGGCCTGCGCGTCCTCAACCGCTTGGGGCAGGGCCGAGGTGAACGAAAGCCGTCGCGCCTTGACGTTGGCGGCCACGATTTCCTCCAGTCCCGGCTCGAAGATGGGGATGCGTCCGGCATCGAGATCGGCGATCTTGCCGGCGTCCTTATCCACGCAGACAACATGATGACCGAACTCGGACAGGCAGGCGGCGGAGACGAGGCCGACATACCCCGTCCCGATCATGGCTATGCGCATCGGGTGAGTCCTTCAGATACGCTTGTTTCACCTGTCGCCCGCTAGGTTGCAAGAGCGGAGTCGAGTGCGGGCGGGGCAGAATGAGCAATATGCACCGATCCTTCCGGCCCCGCGGCGAGGCCGGCGTTTCGGCGCATGGCCTGGCATGACATAACACGCTGGCGAATCGCGAGGCGCACATGATTCTGGTGACAGGTGCAGCTGGGTTTATCGGCTTCCATGTTGCGCAGGCTCTGCTTGCGCGCGGCGATGACGTGCTGGGAGTGGACAATCTCAACGACTATTACGACGTGGCTCTCAAAGAGGCGCGGCTTGCGCAACTGGAAGCGTGGCGGAACTTCCATTTCCGCAGGAGCAATATTGCCGATCGGGCTCAAATGGCCGCGTTCGCGGCGGAGTTTTCGCAGATTACCGGCATCATTCATCTCGCGGCCCAAGCCGGGGTCCGCCATTCGCTGACCAATCCTTACGTCTATGTGCACTCCAATGTGATGGGTCAGGTGGTGATGATGGAGCTTGCCCGCGATTGCCGGAATTTGCGGCATTTCGTCTATGCGAGTTCCTCATCGGTCTACGGCAGCAACACCAAACTGCCCTTCGCGGTCGAAGATCCGGTCACACAACCCAATTCTCTCTATGCTGCGACGAAATGCGCCGATGAGTTGATCGGTTACACCTACGCCCATCTTTATCGCCTTCCCGCGACCGGGCTGCGTTTTTTCACCGTGTACGGACCGTGGGGCCGCCCCGACATGGCCCTCTTCATTTTCACACGCGCGATCCTGGCCGGCGAGCCGATCCGCGTGTTCAACCATGGCGAGATGTGGCGTGACTTCACCTATATCGACGATGTGGTGAACGGCGTTCTGCGTGCTCTGGACCATCCGCCGGCAGCCGTGCCGCCACATGTCCTGTACAATCTTGGCAATCACCGTTCGGAAAAGCTGATGGAGTTCATTGCCGTGCTGGAGACAGCACTCGGCATCAAGGCGCAGATCCGGCTCGAGCCTCTCCAGCCGGGCGACGTTCCGGCGACCTATGCCGATATCGAAACGAGCCGCCGTGACCTGGGGTTCGAACCATCCACACCGATCGGCGAGGGAATACCCCGCTTCGTGCATTGGTACAGGCAGCACTACGGCGCGTGATCGGCAATCAAAACTTTACTTTTCGGGTGCCACACTGCAATGATTCGCCTTGGATGCGGAGGACTCGTTCATGTCGCGCAAATGGACTTCGGTCGCACTGGCCTTGTCGCTGAGCTATTCGACGGCGGCTCTGGCGCAGGATGATGCGAACGGCCCGGCATCCGGCGGCGCCACCAGCGGCAGCGTCGTAACAGAACCCATGCAGCCGATCGCGGCCGATCCGTCCGCCGCCGGCGAATCGATGACACCCAATGCTCCGTTGCAAGCGACACCGGCAGAGGGGCCGACACCGCCCGCTGATGAATCGACCACGCCCAACGCTCCATTGGCGCCCGACGAGGGGCCGGTTCCCGCAGGAACGGCAGCCGGCACCACAACGGCGGCCGGATTTGCGGTCAGCGCGACCACAATCGCCGTGGTTGGCGCCGTGGCCGTCGCAGCCGCCGTCTGTCTGGCGGCATGCGGCGGCGGCGGTACCTCCAGCACAACGACGACCACGCACAAATAACGGCAGCAGCCGCCGGCTATCGCCGCACCGCTTCGCCAAGCCACGCGCGCCAGGGAGTCAGCACGAGCGGCCCCAGCGCCGCGACGACGGCGACCGTGTCGGCGAACCAATCCCAGAAATCGCAATCGCGATGCACGATGGGCAGCGCCTGCACCAGTTCGATGCCGGCGCCGAAAGCGGACAAGGCAACGGCGATCGCGAGCAGGCTGCGGTGGGGAAACGCGGCGGAACCAAGCACGGTGAGGGTATAGAAAGCAGCGAAATGCTCCGCCTTGTCCCACGGAAAGAGCTGCGGCGCCTGGTGCGCCGGCATCACCGCCGCCGTGAATGTGAAGACGAGCGTCGCCCAGAACACGAGCTGCGCGCCGCGAAGAACGATTCGTGGATCGATGCGATTCATGCGCCGAACATAACATCGCGCGCGCCCACGCCTAGCCCGCCCGCGTGCTTCAGCCGGCCACGGCGATTTTCACCGCGAGGCGGCTGCGCCGGACGCCGTACAGAAGATAGAGAACGAGTCCGGCCGCGTTCCACAGCACGAACCAGGCTTGCGTGAAGCGCGGCAGGCCGTTCACGAACAGATAAACGCAGCCGGCGATGCATATGACGGCCACCGCAATCCCGAGCGGCGCGCGAAAAACGCGCGGACGGGAGGGCTCGCGAAGGCGCAGCACAAGAAGGGAGAGCGCAACCGCGATGAAGGCGGCCAGCGTTCCCGCATTGGCGAGAAGTGCGATCCTGTCGAGCGGCAGCGTCGCCGCGAGCAGCACCACCCAGAAGCCCGCAAACACCGTCATCGCGACGGGCGTGCCGCGCGTCCTGTGCAAGGCTGCGAGCCGTTCGGGTAAGAGTCCGTCGCGAGCCATCACGAACCAGATGCGGCTTTGCCCATACATGAGAACAAGGATGACGGTGGGCAGCGCGACGATGGCGGCGGAGGCGACGAGCTGCGCGGCGAGCGGATGCCGGACCAACTCGAGCACATGCACGAGGGGCGCGCCGGTGTGGGAAATATCGAGATACGACGCCGCGCCCAGGGCCGCTGCCGCCACGGCGATGTAGATGACGGTGCAGATGACCATGGAGCCGACGATGCCGATGGAGAGATCGCGGGCGGGATTCTTTGTTTCCTCCGCCGCGGTCGACACCGCATCGAAGCCGTAGAAGGCGAAGAAGATCAGTGCCGCGGCGGCCAGCACCCCGCGCTTGACGCCGTCGGCGTCCACATGCGCGCCGTAACCGTAAGGCGCGAAAGGGTGAAATCGGGCGGGATCGAAGGCGCTCGAGGCGAGAATCACGAACAACAGGAGCGCGGCGAGTTTGATCGCGACCAGAATCAGATTGACTGTCGCGCTCTCGCGCGTGCCGATAACGAGCAGAGCGGTGACGATGCAGCCGATCACGACGGCCGGCAGATCGACAATTCCGCCGGTGAACGCGCCGTGCGCGAGCGCCGCCGGAAGCGGGACACCAATGGCATTCAGGAATTCGGAAAAATGGGCGGACCAGCCGACCGCGACGGCGGCGGCGGCCACCGTGTATTCGAGGACGAGGCTCCAGCCGATGATCCAGGCGACCAGCTCGCCCAGCACCGCGTAGCTGTAGGTGTAGGCGCTGCCCGCCACCGGCATCAGCGTCGACATTTCCGCATAGCAGAGCGCGGCGCAGGCGCAGATGACCCCGCAGAGCGCGAAGGAAAGAATGACGGCGGGCCCGGCAAGCCCCGCGCCGATGCCCGTGAGCGTGTAGATTCCGGTGCCGACGATCGCGCCCACGCCCAGCGCGACCAGATGCGGCCAGCTCAGGCTCCGCTTCAGCTGCCGCGGCCCTTCCGCCATCGAATCGATCGATTTCCGTCGAGTTACGAAACCCATGCCCTGCCCCTTCAAAGAAAAGGCAGGGTAGGAACTGCGGCCGGACAACGGAAGGAAAATCGCGGGCACCCCTCTGCGCAGGGTGATCGCATAGGCATCTGCTTGTCCCTTTCGGCGAGGTCGCCGGCTGCACGCGGGGGCGCCGGCTCTGTTACATCGGCTCGCGCCGGCGGCGCAGCCAGATCGCGAGCGCGAAGAGCGCCGCGGCGGCCACGAGTCCGAGCCATAGGCCCGGCGTGCTGAAGAATTTCGCGGGATCCGGCTCAGGCCACTGAAAGACCTTCATGTGGCGTGGCATGGGAGCGAAAGCTTCGGTGAAGCCGCCATGCAGCCGGTACTGCACGAAATTCCAGAAATACGACGTATCGAATGCCAGCTTCTCGACGATGCCGATTGCGAGTGGCGGAAGGGCTGCCCACAGGAACGGGCTGCGTTTCGCCCAGGCCGAGAGCACCAGCAGCCAGCCGCAGATGGGCGCGTTCCACAGCACGAGCGCGACCATGCCATAGACAAGAAGTGCCCAGATCCGCAGCAGCGGAACCGAGCTCCAGAACGGCGTGGCGGCGGCAGCGTTCAAGAGCAGCATGACGAGCTGCGTCGCGCAGATCACCACGAAGGCGATCAGGGGCAGCACGACCATGGGAATGCTCGCCTTGGCGAGCACCGTCGTGACATCCGACACCGGCATCGATTTCCAGAACAGGATGCTGCGGTCGCGGCGTTCGTTGTAGAGCGTTCCGAGGCAGTAGAACAAAGCCACGATCGCGGCGGTAATCAGGATGGCCACGATCGCGATGCCATAGGGAATCATGTGGAAGGCGGCCTGTGCGGCCGGCGACGCCTTCGAGATTTTTTCCATGCCGTGCGGGTGGCGGATCAGGCTGATCGCGACCCCGAAGAGCACGAAGCCGGCCGCCGCGAGCGGCGCGATCCAGATCGAGCGGTTCTCCCAGATTTCGCGCCGTACCGAACAGAGGTATGGCCGCGTCCGCGCCACCGCGGTCGGCGCATCGGCGCGCGCCGCGGAAGATGGTCCGGCGTCTGCCTGCGTGCTCATGCCGCCAAAGCTCCTCTTGTCTCCGCGCCATCCCTGCCCATCACCGCGACGAACAGATCGCCGATGTTGGGCGTGCGCACCTCGCCGAACGCGGCCAGCCGGGCGCGGTCGGCGTTGTCGAACAGCATCACGGTGCGGCCGAACGCCTGCCGCTCATAGATCGGCTTGAGCGCCCGCGCGGCGGCGAGATTGTCCGGACGCACCGCGAGTTCTGAGTAGCGCTCCTCGAACGCCTCCATCGTGCATTCGAGCACGATGCGTCCGCGGTTGATGAACATCAGATCGGTGAGGATGTGCTGCACCTCCTCCACCTGATGCGTGGTCACCAGGATCGTGCGGCTGTGATCGAAGTAATCGTTCAGGAGCGAGTCGTAGAACTGTTTGCGGAAGAGAATGTCGAGACCCAGCGTCGGCTCGTCGAGCACCAGAAGTTTCGCATCGATCGCCATGACCAGCGCAAGATGCAGCTGCGTCACCATGCCTTTCGACAATTCGCGCACCCTGCTCGAGCGTTTGATCGCGGTGCGCGCAAGAAAGGATTCCGCCTTCGCACGGTCGAAGCGCGGGTGCACGCCGGCTACGTAATCCAGCGCCTGCGAAACGCGCATCCAGCGCGGCAGCACGGCGACATCCGCGATGAAACAGACGTCCCGCATCAGCTCGTTGCGCTCCGTCCACGGATCGCGGCCCAGCACCTTGAGTTGGCCCTCGAAGGGAATGAGGCCGAGAATGGCGTTGAGCGCGGTGCTCTTGCCCGCGCCGTTCGGCCCGATCAGCCCCAGGATGCGCCCCGACTCGACGCGCAGATCGATGCCGTCCAGCGCCACCGTCGATTTGAACGTCTTTTTCAGGCTTGTAGCTTCGATGCATAGCATGGGGTCACCGTTTTTCCGGTTTGGCCGGCGCGGAGCCGGCGGATTCGGCCGCGCCGAGCAGTTCGCGCGGCGTCAGGCCGAGGCGGCGAATGGTTTCGCAGACCTCCGGCCATTGCACTTTGAGGAAGTTCTCCCGCTCCGCCTGGAGAAGCAGATCGCGCACGCCCGGCCTGACGAACATGCCCAGGCCCCTGCGCTTTTCGACCAGCTCCTCGTCGACGAGCTGTTGGTAGGCTTTGAGCACGGTCAGCGGGTTGACGCGGTTCTCCGCGGCCACGTTGCGCACCGACGGCAGCGGATCGCCTTCCTTCAGCGCGCCATCGAGGATCATGGCGGCCACCCGGTCGCGCAGCTGGCGATAGATCGGCTGATTGTCGTTCCAGGCGTTGTCCATCGCGTTCACGCCGCCCGCCCTGCCATGGCAATGGAGCGGCCGCCGCCCACGCCGCGCAGCAGCGAGACGACACGTGCGCACAGAAGCCAGAAACCCACCAGCACCAGCGGCGCAAGCGCCGGAACAAACAGCAGCGGCGTCCCGCGCAGCAGGGCGGGCAGGAGCTTCTGCTGTCCGAGGAAGAACGAGCCCGCGCCCAGGAAAAGCGCCACGCACAGACGCCAGAGCTGCCGCGCGAAGCGATGCGCACCGGCGATGCCGCCCTGCAGCACGGATCTGATGTCCAGCGCGGCGGCGGTCGCGCCAACCAGCAGGTACAGATAGAAACATTGCGCCAGCTCGCCGTCGATCGCATGGACTGGGGCGTTCACCGCGCTGCGGCTCAACAACAGGCCGGCCGCCGCAACACCAGGCGCCGCCGCCGCGCCGACCCCGGACATGACGAGCAGGGAGAAGCCGAAGACCCGTCCTGCGACGCTCTGCAGGCCGCCGCCATTGCGGGCCAACAGGGCTGCGCCGCCGGCACAAACGCTTGCGACACCGGCGCCGATCACCAGCGCAAGAAGGCTCTCCGCTGCTGCGTAAATCCAGCCGGGGCCATCCGTGGGAAGGTCAACAATCACGGTTACCGTCCTTCTGCCGCTCTTCCGGGGAAGAGAAGCACTTTGGGCATGTGGTACGGTAGTGATATAGTAGACTAGAACACTCTGTCAAGGGGGCGATTATGCACCTGCTGCCGGTGTGCTTTTTTGGGTGAACCTCGTCCGATTCGAACGGGTCCAGCGCGGCCTTTCTCGTAGTATGATGCGTCATGTTCCACGGCATGTACGCCCTTAGCCAATCGGCCCACATATGCTCACGTGTGAGACCGCCCGCGCCGCAGAAGATGCATTTGCCCGGCTCTTTCAGGGGTGCTCGACGCGGCTTCTTTGGTATGGTCAGCAGCTATGACAGGCGATCAACTCATTGGATAGAACTGCGGGACATGACTTGCATCTCCCGGTTGTTCGCGTCGGGTTTATTGCCGTCTCTGCCACCGGCGGCGCACCGTCGTCACTGCCTGGCGCCAGCGGTGGGCCAAGTCCAGGCACATCCCTGCGGAGCCGCCGGCTTCAGGCCGCCATGAGCCGCTCCAGCGCGGTCTCGAATTCGAGTCGCAACTGCGCCGCTTCGTCTTCGGGCAGCCAATTGGTCATCTGGGGAAAGACGGTCCGGTGCAGACGGAGCGTGCGCGCGTCCCAGGGCATGGATTGGGCGGCCCGTATCTCGGCCAGGAGTTTGTTGAGCTCGGCGCGCACTTTGTCCGGATCGGCGTAATACTTTCTTTCCGGCCGGTTTTCGAGCAGCTCGGGCGAAGGCTCGGCGAGGAAGAGATCTGGCTGGCGCGCGGACATGGTGATTCGCAAATCGTGACAGGATCATTCTGCCCGATGCGCGACCTGTCACGAAACGGCTTCGGGCAGAGACGTCGGCGGCGTCCACAGTTTTCCCAGCTCCGCGGCCGTGTAGAGCGGGCCGGCGCAGATTTTTTCCAGCAAGGCGGCCTGGGCCGGTTCGAGGCCGATGAGGCGACCCAGCACATGGAGCAGGTCGAGCAGGTCGCTCGTGTACTCCGCGAGCCAGCCGTCGGGCTGAATGTCGCCGAGCGGCGACGGCAGGCGGCGATCGCCGATGACGGGGCGCGAGCGATCGCGCCTGCGATAGCTGAACCAGTGCTTGAGCACCTCCACGCCCGAGACTTCATAGGCCCACATCGCCGGCGTGACGTTGTCGATATAGCCGGTGCCGATATGGAGCCGGCGCAGGGCAGGGTCGTAGTCCATGGTGTCGGGCAAGGAATTCGAGGGGATTGCGCCGTCTTCGGGGATGGTCGGAGCTTCCTGCACAGGCAGGCGGGGCGCGCCTTTCGGCCGGCCCGCACCGGGATCGACGTAGCGCTCGCCATAGCAATGCAGCCAGATCACCTCGCGCCCGAGCGCGCAGGCCTGAGCAAAGAGGGCGCCGTCGGCGGTGAGGGGAAGGTGCAGACCGGGCTGGATCAGATCGGCCTTGAAGCGGGCGGTGAAGGCGGGATGCGCCATCACCGCGGCGATATAGGCCATCATGTCTTTGGCGGTGACGGCACTGCCGAACTGTTCGGCGAGAAACGCGAGCAACACGGGCCTGACGTTCGGCTCGTGTGCGGCTGCATCACGCCACAGTGGATAGGCGCGACCGCCTCGGCCGTGGTAATGGTGTTGATCAGGAATGAGCGCAGTGAATGTAATCGGCGGCCCGGCCGTAGGGGACACATCTTCGGGCGCGGTTAGAAATACCTGATTTTCAGAATGGCAGTTCCACAATTCGGGACGCGCCATGCTCAGCAGGCGATGATCCGGGATGATCCACTGCCGGTCGAACGAGCGGAAGCCGTATCGGCACGGACTAACGACCGGCCCATCATCGTTTGCGACGGTGAGCGCGCGAGTGTGGTGCTGGCCGAGGTCGACTTTGACAATCTTATTTAGAGAGCGGTCCCGATCCGGATGGAACAGATTACCTTTGTTTTCGACGTCATTTTCGTTTTGGAGCGCCTTCCATCGCCGCTCTAACGATTCCTTATCCGGCGCGATTACCCACGTGCGATGCGTCTTAACCCCCGGGCTTGACCATTGAAAAACGTCAGCCAGAAAGGGAAAACCCGCCCAGTCGTCCTGCGCTTCGGGAAGAAAGGGCGCACGCCAATCCGACGAACATGCCACCCAGTCCTCGGCGTTGAGCGAGAGCTTGGCCAACGCCTTGAACTTGACCCTTTCGCGATCGCCTTTCGGCAGAGCGCAGAACTGCACTTTCGCCGGCTCATCAGGATTCTTACCGCGCTTGCGCGCGGCCAGCACGATGCACACCGCATGCTGTACGCCCTGAAAGATGCGGGACGACACGGCCGGCTGATGGCGCTCCGGTGAACAATCGATCACCCATACGTTCGAGCAGGTGCGGCGCAGATCGTCGCGCATCTTCTGAAAGCCAGGTCCGTTGAGAAAGCCGGCCGCGGTGATGAAACAGACGATACCGTCGAGATCCGGTTGCGGCAGGCCGGTCGACTCGGCAAAGCCCGAGCCGAAAACCTTCCAGGTCGCCCAGCGCCAAAAGTAGACATAGAGATTCTTGAGATGATGCGTATGGGCGCCGAGGCCCCACTCCGGCGGGGGCTTCCAGCGATCCATCGGCGCCGGCCTTCCATTGCTGCCGTCTTCGATCCATCCGCCACGCCCGCCTGCCTGGTTCTTGTACGGCGGGTTGCCGATGACAACAGTGATCCTCTCGGTCTGTTTGACCTTGTTGGCAGCCCTGCGCGAGCGCGCGATGGGCTCGACGATATGCGGCAGCTTCACTTCCTCGACGTAAGGATTGCCGAGCGTGTCGGTAATGAACAGGCGCAATTCCGGCAGCGCCGGCAACGGGTTCTTTGCCGTTGCCATCAGGTCCTGCATTTCCGCGATGATGCGCAATTGCGCCACGGCGAACGGGCCGAATTGCAATTCGAAGCCGATCAATCGGCTGGCCGCCGCCTTGATCGCGCCCGGCACAGCGCCCGCGCCTTTGTCGGCCGACACGTGCCCCGCGATCCGGCGCAGCACGCCGAGCACAAAGGTGCCGGTGCCCACGGCCGGATCGGCGAGCGTGACATCATCGGCGGCCAGGCCGTCGGCGCGCTCGAACAAAGGCCCGCGCAGCACCTCGTCCACCAGGTGCACCATCGCCTCGACCACTTCGGGCGGCGTGTAATAGGAGCCGGTCTTCTTGCGCAGGCTGTTGTCATAGACCGCGAGAAAATCCTCGTAGAAATAGAGCCACGCTTCCACCTTGTCCTTGCTCAGGCTGTGCCAGTCCACGGCATCCAGCACGCGGGTCAGCGTGTCGAGCGAGGTCTTGAGCGCCTTGCGCGTCTCGGCATCGTCGGTCAGCAGGCGCAGGGCCGTGCCGATCAGCGAACTGGTCTTGCGCAGTTCGGAGGCGGCCGCGTCAATACCATCCTTGAGAGAGATGTCGCGGGCGCGCGCTACCAGCAAGCCAAAGGTGACCGCTTGAGCATAGCCATCGGCGAATTGCGCGTCATTGGCTTCGGGAAAGAGAAGATCGCGCCAGTCTTCGGCCAGCGCCGTCAGCCCCGCATTGCTGATCGCCAGCTCTTCGATCACCTCCTCGCGCAAGAGGCGGCAGAGGCGGGCACTGACCTCGGCAAGAATTTTCGGCGTTCTCGGTGGCTGTGGCGTCCAGCGCAGGAAATTGCCGATCAGCGCGATGAGCGTGTGCGGCGCGGCCAGCTTCGCTCCGGATGATTCTACATCGCCCTGAAGTTGGACGATCTGGCCGGTGAGCTCGCCGTTCTGCCACAAGCTGAAGGAATTTCCATCCGTATACAGAATGTTTGGCAGGGATTGCAGCTTCTTCCATTGCGCCCTGTCGTGCGGGTCCGAGAAATGCCGCGGGTCGGCGCCTTTGCCCGGCGCCTTGATCTCGATGAATCCTGCGAGCGCGCCCCAGACCGTGACGGCGTAATCCGGCCTCGTTTTGAGTTCGGCAACCGCGGTTTCGCCGATCAGCACCACCTTGCCGACGGGGATTCCTGAGATTTCGGAAAGATCGCGGATCAAGTGTTCCAGCGGAGCGCGGAGCTGATCTTCCGGCGCTCCGGAAATGGAGGGGCTGGAAAGCTTGGCGCGGGCGGCAATGCCAAATTCCTGAACCGCCTTTTCCAGGTGCTTCTCTGCCATCAGTCTTCCATCAGTCGAATCAAATCGAAGTATCCGCGGGTTTGGTCAGTCCTGAAATGCTCTTGTCCGGCATGACGCACGGCCGTTTGTCACCGATCCAAACGCCCTCAGACCCGCGGGACGATGTCGAACTGACAGCTCAAGAGAATTGCGTATTCTGTCCCAGGCGCTTTCTGAAGAGCGCCCCGCCAGCCGGCCATCGTTAATCGAATGTTTCCCATTCCTGAGCATTCTTTGCCTTCGGAAGCGCGGGTCGGAACGCAACGGGGCACCACACCGTTTCGAGTAGGTTGCGTCCGGGTCGCAGCAGCCGGCGCATCGTGCGTGTGGCGGGAAATCCCTTTCGGGGGCGAGTGTCGACGACGTCGTGTTGCCCGATCCCAAGGAGCGGAAACCCACCATCCTGATCGTCGAGGACGAAGCCCTGGTCAGGATGTCCCTGTCGGATTTCCTCCAGGAGTGCGGCTTCAAGGTGCTGGAGGCGGCCAACGCGGATGCGGCGATCCTGGCGTTTCAGGCGACGACCACGATCATCGACGTTGTCCTCACCGACGTGCGCATGCCGGGAACCATGGACGGCTTCGGGCTGGCGCAATGGGTCCGCGAACACCGGCCCGGCATCCCGGTCCTGCTGGTCTCCGCGGACACGAAGAAAGCGGACGCGGCGACCGACCTGTGCGAGAAGATCATCGACAAGCCGTTCGACTTTCATTTCGTGCTCGCCCGCCTCCCCCAGGTCATCGAGGCCGCGAAGCCGAAGTCCTGACCCGCGGGGCCGCCCCGGCGCAGAAACGCGGCAAGCGCAAAAATTCCCTGAGATTGATGCCCGTGCTCCGTGCCCGCGTGACCGAAACGCCGACCGCGGCACGAGGTCGGGCGAAAATTCCCTGAGATTGGTGCAGGTGCTGCCTGCCCGTGAGACCGAAACGCTGACTCGGGCATAGGGTCCGGCGAAAATTCCCTGAGATTGATGCAGGCGCCGACTGTCTGGGTGACCGAAAGGCCGACGCCGGGGCAAGGGCCGGCGAAATTCCCTGAGATTGGTGATTGGGGCGTGCTGCCCCGCGACATCCCGCCGCCGAACATCGCTCGCGATTTGCGCCATGCCTCCTCCTGCCTCTTCGGCAATTATAACCGATATGGAACTTATGTCAACCAAATTGGAAGGCAGCAATCCGGTCGTGGGTTGGTCGCAAGCGAGAACCGCGCCGCCCGTTTCCTCGGACACGGAATTGTCCTAGAGACGGGCCGCCGCCCTGCCAGGACACCCCATGCGCACCGAAGAGCCGCGCACCGTCCGCCTGAAAGACTATCGTGCGCCGGATTACCGCATCCGCGAGATCGCGCTGGATTTCGTGCTCGATGCGGACGCCACGCGCGTCACCGCGCGCATGCAGGTCGAGCGTGTGGGCGAAGCGCCGGCGCCCCTGGTGCTGAACGGCGAGCAGCTGAAGCTTGTCTCCATCTCGCTGGACGGCAGGGCGCTGCAGGCGGGCGAGTTCAAATCGGGCCCGGAGGCGCTGGAGATACCAGATCCGCCCGCGCGTTTCGCGCTCGAAATCGTTACCGAGATCGCGCCTGCCCGCAACACGACGCTCGAAGGGCTCTATCTCGCCAACGGCATCTTCTGCACCCAATGCGAGGCGGAAGGGTTCCGGCGCATCACCTATTTTCCCGACCGGCCGGACGTGCTCGCCGTCTACACCACGCGCATCGAAGCGCCGAAACATCTGCTTCCCGTGCTGCTGTCGAACGGCAATCTCGTCGAGACCGGCGCGCTTCCCGGCGGGCGTCACTTTGCCGTCTGGCACGATCCGTTTCCGAAGCCCTGTTATCTCTTCGCGCTGGTGGCGGGCGACCTCGGCCACATCGTGGACGAGTTCGTCACCATGTCGGGCCGCCGCGTGGCGCTGCGCATCTATGTCGAGCACGGCAACGAAGAGAAGGCGCGCTATGCGATGGACTCGCTCAAGCGCGCCATGCGCTGGGACGAAGAGACCTATGGCCGCGAATACGATCTCGACATTTTCATGATCGTCGCCGTCTCCGCCTTCAACATGGGCGCGATGGAGAACAAGGGCCTCAACATCTTCAACGACCGCGTGGTGCTGGCTAGCCCCGAGACGGCGACCGACGATGATTACGCCCGCATCGAAGGCGTGGTCGCCCATGAATATTTTCACAACTGGACCGGCAACCGCATCACCTGCCGCGACTGGTTCCAGCTGTCGCTGAAGGAAGGACTGACAGTCTTCCGCGACCAGAGTTTCTCCGCCGACATGCGCTCGGCCGGCGTCCAGCGCATCCAGGATGTGCGGCTGTTGCGCATGCGCCAGTTTCCGGAAGATTCGGGACCGCTCGCCCATCCCGTGCAGCCGCAGTCCTATATCGCCATCGACAATTTCTACACCGCGACCGTCTATGAAAAAGGCGCGGAAGTGATCGGCATGCTGAAGACGCTGGTCGGCGAAGAGGGCTACCGCAAGGCCACGGATCTCTATTTCGAACGCCATGACGGCCAGGCGGCCACCGTCGAAGATTGGGTTCGTTGTTTCGAGGATGCCTGCGGCCGCGACCTCAAACAGTTCCGCCTCTGGTATGCGCAGTCGGGCACGCCTGTTGTCGCGGCCTCCGGTCGTTACGATGCGGAGCAGAAGACCTATGCGCTCACGCTCAGACAGCATCTCGCGCCCACGCCGGGACAGCCGGAGAAGAAGCCGATGCATATTCCGGTGCGCGTGGGTCTGGTGGGGCAGGGCGGGCGCGCACTGCCCCTGACGCTCGATGGCGAAAACGCGACCGGCCCCGAGGAGCGCGTGCTCGAGCTTACCGGCGCGGAGAAACAATTCGTATTTACGGAAGTTCCGGAACCGCCGCTTGTCTCATTGGGCCGGCGCTTCTCGGCGCCGGTGACGTTCAGGACGCAGGCCGACGGGCGTGAACGGGCCGTGTTGATGGCGCATGACCATGACGGCTTCAACCGGTGGGAATCCGGCCAGACTCTCGCCCGCGACGCGATGCTCGAGATGGCGAAAGCTGCGGTTTCCGGCCGGACGGTCGCGCCGGATTCCATTCTTGTGGCGGCGATGGGTGACGTGATTGCGCGCGCCGATGAGGATCGCGCTTTCGCGGCGCAGATGCTGATGCTGCCGACCGAAAACGAGCTTGCCCTCGTCATGCAGCCCGCCGATCCCGAGGCGCTCCATGCGGCGCGCACCACGCTCATCCGCGCGGTCGCGAATGCCCACCTCGCGACATTGTTGAACTTGTATGAGTCGCTCGACGGAGAAGCTTCCTTCAGCCCGGACGCCGAATCCGCGGGCCGCCGCGCGCTACGCGGCGCCTGTCTGCGCTATCTCACCGCCAAGGACGACGCCGCCGCGGCGCGCCTGGCCGAGGCGCATTACCGCGGCGCCTCGAACATGACCGACATGATCGCCGGTCTTGCCCAGCTGGCGCGGATGGACTCGAGTCTGCGCGAGCAGGCCTTCGCCCATTTCCACGACCGCTTCCGCAACGACGCGCTGGTGCTCGACAAATGGCTCGCGCTGCAGGCGTTCTCGCCGCTGCCGGGAACGGCCGAAAGCGTGCGCGCGCTGATGCGGGACCCCTTCTTCGATCTGCGCAATCCCAACCGCGTGCGTGCGCTCGTCGGCGCCTTCTCCGGCAATCATCTGCGCTTCCACGCCGCGCGCGGCGAAGGCTATGCGCTGGTGGGCGAAACCATCCGTGCGCTCGACGCCATCAATCCCCAGGTGGCCGCGCGCATGGCCGGGGCCTTCGAGACCTGGCGGCGCTACGATTCCCCGCGCCAGGCGCTCATGCGCGCCGAACTGGAAGCGATGCTCGCCATGCCCGAACGCTCATCGAACCTGTTTGAAGTGGCGACGAAGATGCTGGGATAGAACTGCGCTCAGTCGCGGGACCGCAGAGGAAGTAGCCGGGCGCGCGATAGAACAGCTCACGCAAACTTGTCATCCCCGGCGAGCCGCGAAGCGGCAAGGGAAGGGGACCCAGGTGTCTGCCAAATTACGAACATCCATCGCGTTGCACCGCCTGGATCCCCTTCCCTCGCTTCGCTCGCCGGGGATGACGGCACGACCTGGTGGGCAAAAATTTAGGGAATAATTTGTGAAATTCACACAATACAAATACCTGGGATAATTGCGCGCTCCGTGCAACAAACCTTCGTGCTCTTTGTGCTCTTCGTGGTGAACCTGTTCTTCCCCGCGGCTCCGCGCCGTTTGGTCCTCTCACCGCGCCGGCGCGGTGTAGCGGGCGCGGATTTCGTCGCAGATCAGGCGGCGCGATTCAGCGGCGCTGCTGCCGGAATTTTCGATCGCCTCCGCGGATTGCGCGAGATCGTTGTCCTTGATGATGTCCCGGAACCAGCGCGAATAATGATGGGCGCGGCGGTGGAATTCCCAGGTTTCGTCGTCCACGCCCTCCGCGATCTGCACGAAGATGACGAGGTTCTGCGCCCGCAGATTGAGTTTTCCTTCCGGACCCCGGAACCAGAAGCTGTTGTCCTCGCCGAGTTCGCCTTGCGCATATTTGCGGGTGTGGCGCCTGTGTTCCTGCGCCGGCATGGCCGGCTTCAGACTGAGCGGCGCCGCCCCGCGGTCGCAGTCCCAATAGAGCACGCAAGTCTCGCCGCACGCCGGACTGTCCACAGGCGCCTCCCGCTCCGTTGCCTCGCAGAATTCGGCGATCACATCGGCCGCCTTCATGCCGCAGGCGATGACGTGGCGCACGCTCTTCAGCGCCGCCTGCGATATTTCGCGCGGGTGCACGGTGATGAACAGCGCGCCGGCGATGTCGCGCGGAAAGCGCTCCGCCACCGTGCCGTCCCCCGCGGGCAGCACATGATGCGCCTCGTCGATGATCAGCCAGTGCGGATGGCCGGCGCGCGCGCGCAGCGAAGTGATTTTCGGCAGAAGCTCAGCCAGGTAGCGCGGCCGGTCGGCCAGCGTCATGCCCAGCGCGCTCGCCACCACATTGTTGGACGGCAGTTCGAGCAGCGCGGTGATCTTCTCCTGCGGTGCCGCATTGTTCGCATCGCCCACCGTGACCGCATGATCGAGGCCGGTGAAATCGCCCTCGGGATCGAGCACGCAGAACTGATAGTGCTTTTCGGCCATCTGCTCGGTCAGCGCGGTGGCGATGGTGGATTTGCCGATGCCGGATTGCCCGGCGAGCACCACGCTGCCTTTCCCCGGCAGCAGCCGGATCGTCTTGCCATCGGCGCTGTGCCCGAGTGCGATGCCCGCGCGCGGCGGCAGCAGCTCCGCATCGCGGCTTGCGATCGCCTCCATGATTTCGAGCACGCCTTCCCCTCGCGCGGCTTTGGTCACCACATCGGCGCCGTCCTTCAGCATCGGCAGCGCATTGGCCACCGCGACTGCCAGGCCGCAGGCCTCGAGAAAGGCGTGATCGTTCTCGGCGTCTCCGATGCCGACGATGTTGTGGGGCGAGATGTTCATCTCCGCGAGCGCGGCGGCCAGCCCGCTCGCCTTGTTCACGCCCGGCGGCAGCACCATCACCGCACCCTTGTTGAAGATGATCTGCAGCTCCAGGCCGAGCTCCTTGATCACATCGAGCACGATCTGTTGGTTCGGCTCCCAGGTGGCGACGATCACATCGCCCACCGAAAGCGGCGAGACGCCGCGTTCGCGCAACGCGTCCACGAATTCCTTCGGCGGCGCCGGCGCCAGATCGCGCCGCCGCTCCGCCGCCGGCTCATAGAGAACCCCGCCATTCTCCGCCACGACGCGATCGAACAGCGCGAGCTCCGGCATGCAGGCCTTCAGATCGCCGAGTTGCCGCCCGGTGACGAGCAGCAGCTTGCGCTCGGTCTTGCGGAAGACGCGCAGGCTGTCGAGCACTTCGTCCGGAACCCGACCATTCGTCGCCAGCGTCCCGTCGAAATCCGTCGCCAGACCAATGTAAAACACGTGCCCACCCCGCTTTCCCGCGACGCGCCGCAGCTGTGGCCGCCGGCATCCGTCCAGTTAACGGATGATCCAGCGGGTTTGCCCCTTGATTGAGACGGCGCGGAAGGCCATACGTTCCCCGGTTAGAGCTTGGCCACAAGGTTTTCTGGTTGGAGCCTGACTTGTGTCGCGGCGTTGGGCGGTCTCTTGACCGGGATTTTCGCAGCCCTAAAGTTTACTGTGGAGGTTCGTATGGCTTTAAACGTCATAACGTGCGTAGGAACGATAGCGGTTCTGCGGGTCCCGGTGGGAATTCCGACCTAACGCAAGCGACAAGGTTAGGGGTGAGATCAGAAGATCGGCCACGAGACCGCTGGACGGTTCGACTCCGTTCCCCGCTCCAAATTTAAGAGCCCCGGCCGAAAAGGCCGGGGCTTTTTGTCTATGTCGACCGCAAGTGATAAAAAATCCATTACACGTCGTGGTTTTGAGGTTCATACCATGAGCGCAGAACAGATACCCCAGAAGTACCGTCTGGAGGAATTCTTCACTCACATCGATATGGGTTTTGTAAATCGGCGGCTCGCGATAAGCGCCCTAGGTCCCATTCGAGAAGAATTCATCGCACGCCAGAAGCCGGGAACCGATCACATAACGGTCTTGGGCAACGATCATCTGCTGGTCACCATGCTTATCGACGTCTGCTCGGGACTAAAAGTCCCGACGCTCGCGGAGGCTCTCACCCTCGGAAAGCCACGGCATATGTTCATGAGCATCGAGCGTCTTGATCCCTGTGCTGAAGTCTACACCAGTAGCCGGGTGTCCCAACGGGTACATCTCGAATTCGACTATGGTAAGCCAGTGGAGGTTGCCTACCATACGTCTCATATTTGCAGCGATACTGGCCGCATGACGCTCAGCGACGGCTACATTCATGGTTACCGGGAAGCGATGATTGGTTTGTTGCATGATTTGGGAAATCGGTTCGAGATCGAGCCGATTGTCATGGGAGCGCCATTTCTGGATCATCCCCGCAACGCTCAGAAGGGCGGCTCGCTGGCAGTTTGGGGCGGGTATGATTATGGTGAAATCGTCCCTGAAGATATCAGCGAGTTTACGAAGATGAGCGAGGTTCATGCCGCCGACGCCACCGAGTGGATGTCGGTTATGCGTCAAGTGCCGGAAGCGAGGGTTAAAGAGGCAATCGCGAAGCTCTTAGCTGAACCAGCAAAGAAGGATTGGGGTGGAGAGGAGAATGACCATTTTTCCGCCAACGTGACCCTTGCGGGACGGCGCCGGACAGCCGCGTTCTTATTAAAAGGGCCAACGGAGTTCAGGGAGATGACCCCCGCTATGTGTGGAAAGAATGGCGATCAAATCTATCGCTTGACACGCGCTGGCGCTGATATCTCGATTGTCCAGCACGCCCACCTGATAGGAACGGCGGTGCGCGAAACACTCAGGGCCTTTGTCGTCCAGCCCGGGCACCCCAGAATGTTTTGCGTAATTGATGGTCAAGCCACGTATCGTCTGGTCAAAGCTTACGGCTTGCTTCCGGTGAACGCCGGTTCGTAATGAGGACCAGAAAGGCTGACAGGAAATGGATTTCCTGTCCCAGTGTTTTCTGCTGACGGATGCTGATGAGCTCGTCGATCGGGAAGCCACAATTTCGGCCAAAAAATTCGCCGCCTGATTGGCATTCCGCGCCTCCATCCCAATGCGCAATTTGATCCGGCTGCGCGGTTAACTGAGCCAGATGACAGGATATGCATATCCCGTCCCACAAAATCGCACATGTGAATTCTCCGCCTTCGACTCACTCTCTGAGTATATAAGCTTTAAGAAGTGCACCGATTTCGATGCAACGCGTCACTTTCGAATAGCTGCGATATGACATGGATCAGTTTGTTATCTATTCGTAAACCTTCATGTGATGCAATATGCTCCCGCGTTATGCCAAGAGGGGAGCTTAATGATACAATTTGCAACAAAACGGTTTGCACAAGGCGCCATCTCTGCGCTGGTCATCGCATTGACCGGATGCTCGACCGAGTACTACGTCACACCGGTCTCCGACAACTCCCTCTCAGTGCGTTACGAACAGGGTCACGCAATTGTATATTCGGACAAACGATTTGGTTCGGTACAGATCACGCCGCTCGGAATGAACAGCGACGACAGGCTTGGGTTCGCGGTAGCAGCCCTAAACAAGGGCAACACGGCGGCTAACTTTGGTATCGAAAACATCTCCCTTCTCCAGGCAGACGGGACGCCTGGAAGGCTATTCACTGCCACCGAGTTGGAGCACGAAGCGAAAGTAAAGGCGGGGTGGCTGACGTTTGCAGCCGTTCTCGGCGCTGTCGGACAGGGCATGGCGGCAAACGCAAATGCACATTCGACAACTTCGGGTGTCGCGTATACACCATCTGGCCCGGTCAGCTACTTTGGACAATCATACAATCCGGCCGTTGCTCAGGAGGGAATGCACGAGGCAGACGAACAGTTCAGTGACAACATGCATTCCATTCACGCCTCGCTCGACGAATCGATAAATACTATTCAAAATCGCGTATTACAGACGACCACGATTGACCCGGGCGACTCATATGGAGGAGTTGCGCTGGTAGATACCCTCTCCTCATCAAAATTTCCCCAAACCTTTGAGCTTGGAGTGAACTGGAACGGTGAGGATCACGTGTTCCGCTTTATTGTCTCCGCTGACAAATCGCCTGCTCCGGAGCAAGCAGCACTCGAGCCAGCAGCGGAGAATCCGACCCCGATTGCCGAACAACCTGCATCCCCGCCCCCGCTATCGAATGTAAGCCTGAGCTTACAGCGCAAACAAGCGCTGCCCGAGGGGTATTCGTCCCATTCCGATGCAACTAATGCTCCAGAGGCCGGAGTTCCCGCGGCGAGATTTGACCAATGGGAAAAGGCGCAAAGCAAGCCCACGGAATCGACTTCAACCGGGCCAAGCGTCGTGATCCAAGGCGCCGTCAGCCAGAATTAGCGAAAATCAGGACGCGAGACGGGTGATAGCAAATGCATTTTCTGGCTCGGATCGCTGCCTTAAGCGGGATAGCGGCGTCGTGGCGGCATTGGCGCGCCGGGCAGCAGGCCCACACCCATGAAGAGCCTTCGGCAAGGTGCGCCAGCGTGGGCACCGGACCTGCCGCAGCCCGTTCCCGCCGTTCGGAGTAATCCAGCTTCCACGAGCCCATGGGCGCAGCCAATCCACGCCAGAGCCGCGCGTCAAGGCATGGCGGAAGCTGGCAGCCGTTCACGAATTCGGTAGCAGGACGAATCTACCGTGCGTTGAACGGAAAAGGGGAACGCTGGTCCGGTCACCGCCCCCTGCGAAGATGGATGGCGTCCTGTTCGCCCTTGAGATTTGCAATTTGCGGGGCGACATTTTCACCGGTCATGGAACCGATCGGAAGGGCCAGAAGCACATCCCTCGGCGTCCAGCGTCCTGGCGTTGTTCTGCTGATCGGCAGCCGTCACATAGGCGGCGTTTATCCTCGCCTCTTCCTCTCCGAGCTGCTCGCAGGTGAAATTGGAGTAGGTCAGAACGCTCACATAGGAAGGCTGAATGCTTTCCGGATTTGCCGCACAGCCGCACACGAGAAGGCACGCGCCAAGCAGCGAGATTTTGACGAATTTCATGGAAGACAAGCCCCTGATCCGTGGGGAAAGCTATTCCCGAACGAGAGCACTGGCAATCGGGCCTGACCTGACGCACGAAAAAATTAGGAGCTGACCGAACGGCAGTCTCCGTTCGCGTTTTCAACCCTCCTCCATCGACACCTTGGAAACCAGTTCAGGCCCCTGGTTTCGCACGCTTCCTACGGCCTTCCCCACCGGCCGGCATTCCATGCGTTCGGCCGGGAAGGAGTGCAAAAGCGCCAGGCGGTCGTCCGGTGTGGCGAGCCACCTTTGCCAGTCGTCCTGCGCCATCATCACGGGCATGCGATTGTGGAGCGGCGCGCAGAGCGAATTCGGTTCGGTGGTCAGGATCGTGAAGGTCTCGAGCCCGGGCGTGTCGGGGGCGGCGTCTTTCGGCCGCCACCATTCCCACAGCCCGGCGAAGGCGAACGGCTCCTCGAACGCGGTGGTGATGAACCAGGGCTGCTTTTCGCCGCCGGCAAGCTTCTGCCATTCGTAGAACCCGTCCGCGGGCACAAGGCAGGGCCGCGACTTGAACGCGGCGCGAAAGCTCGGCCTGGCGGCGACCGTCTCCGCCTTCGCGTTGATGCAGTTGGCGGCGCCGGTATCGTCTTTCGACCAGCCGGGCAGGAGACCCCAGCGCATCATCGCCGGCTCGCGGCGGCCTTCCTTGTCGAGCCGGACCACGATGCCTTTCTGCATCGGCGCGAAATTGTAGCGCGGCTCGAGGTTTGAGACCGGCGTGAGGTAAGGCTCGGTGATCCGGTAGAGCTCGACCAGCTCGCGCCAGGTGAACCGGTTGGTGAATCGTCCGCACATGCGCGGAGCATAGCGCGGCATAGCCTGGGAGGAGGCGGAAAAATCCCCTCGCCACACCAGACTGTGGCACGTGACCCATTGGCGCCCGACGCCCGAGCTTCCTGTCAGGCTCCCGGCGCGCGCTGCCACTCAACGTTGCTTTTCCAATGTGTAAGTTTGCGTCTGTCCGTGCGCAATATCTTTGTCGATAACCGCGATCGTGTTCCCGTCGTTCGCAAGCGCCAGACGAATCTTATCGACGACCTTGCCCTGTCGATGATCGGTCTCTTCGACAGTGGCATCGTCGATCTTCTTCAACGACACGGTGGTTCTGGCTGGATCGCCGGCGACCGGATATTCCTTGCCGTCGAACTTTGCGTCGTAACTCTGGCCGTTCCAGCGCATGTGGAATCCCCCGGCGGTCATCCGGTACTGTACCGGGCGCAGGTCTCCTCCCACGTGCTGTTGCTCCTGCCAGGAGCCGGAGAGGGGGTGCGAGCCCGCAGGCGCGTCGGCCACGCGCCTCGCCATCAGCTCATCGGTCACGGCTGGTGGATGCGCTCCGTTTCGTCGTACTGCCATTCGAAAAGGAGGACGCGAGAGGGGCCGGGCAGGTTCGCGCGCAACTCCGCGCGAAGGGAACGCCAATCGGTCCCTATGACGTGTTGATAGCGGGCCAGGTGGTCGCGCGAAAGCTGACCCTCATTACACATAATCGCCGCGAATTCATTCGCGTGGAAGGGCTCGTGACGGAAGACTGGGAGGCCCGACCTGCGATCCGGCGCCTGGTGAAACGGTAATGATGGACCTGACACCGAAATCGTTTATGTTTGATGCGTCGCGATCCAGTGTCGCGACCAGTCCGAAACGAAAGGCTCCTGTCAGATGAGCGAGCGATCCGCCTCCTGTGCCTGCGGGCAGCTGAGCTTGATTGCGGACGGCGAGCCCGTCCGTATCTCAGTCTGCCACTGCCTCGATTGCCAGCGGCGCACCGGAAGCGCCTTTGCCTTTTCCGCACATTATCCGCGTGAACAGATCACGCGGATCGACGGCCGCTCGTCCCGCTTCCAGCGCAAGGGCGACAGCGGCTTCGAGGTCGCGTTTCACTTCTGCCCGGATTGCGGCACCACGGTGTATTGGGAGCCGGGAGGACATCCCGACCGCATCACGGTTGCAGTGGGCGCCTTCGCCGATCCCACACACCCCGCGCCCAGGCATTCCGTCTATGAAGAGCGCAAGCACGCCTGGGTGAATGTGCCGGGCGACGTGGAGCATCAGGAGTAACGTCCGGTTCCCCTGCCCTTCAGGCACCCCCCGCGCATGAACAGCCTGATGGGCAACCGATCGCGCCGTAAACCCGCGGCGCAAAATTCATGTTGCGAGTCGCTTTGGGGATTTCTCGTTTATATCAGGTAAGACGTATGACGGGAAATTGCATTTCCCCCGCCGGTTTATTTAGAGTTCGGCCTTCCCGCCGCCTTCCCCTTCCTCGGCTCCGGCGCGATCTGCCAGTTCACGCCCTCCATGGTGCGCAGCACCGTCCTGGCCTGCTCTGGCGTCGCGTCATTCTCTCCGAGCCAGGTCGCCCAATCGGCATCTTCCAGTATGGCCGGCATGCGCGGATCCGGATCGTGCTTCAGGATGCTGTCGCGAAGCAGCTTGTTCGCCGGCACGGTCACCATCACACAGGCCAGCATCGGTTGCGCGAGGTCGGCAAGCGCGAAGCGCCGCCAGACAAAGACGAAGCCGCGCGGCTGGCCGTCGCGCGGGTCGATTGTCCATTGGACCGTCTCCATCTTCCCGCCGGGCTTCGCAACTTCCTCGCCCTCGTTGAAGGTCTTGAACACGACGATGCCGCGCCGACCCGCGGCAAAAGCCTCCGCGAACGCCCTGGTCGTTTCGATGGATTCGCTGCGCGCATGAATGGGCTGGGGCCTGCGCCAGTCCTTGACAGTTCGGGGTCGGGTTCACACCCGCGATCAGCAACAAGGCGCTCAAGTCGATACGCCAGAGCGTGCGGCGCCGGGCATTCCACCGTCACAGCGAATGGTCTCTGGAGGGGCTGGCCGAAACGATCAATCCGTCGATGCGCCGATGGATCAACTATTACGGCTGGTTCAACAGGTCGGTTCTCGGTCCCGTCTAAGGCTAATTCATCGAGATTCCACCGGCGCGGACGTGGGGAAATTCCCTGAGATTCGGCGCTGCGGCTCCGAGCAGCCACCCGCCGGGATGCGATGGCCGCGAAAATTCCCTGAGCGGGCCGCCGCACGGACCGGCAGCCTCTTGCTGTGCTGCCCCGAATCCCGCCTTGCACCCAAGTCGCTCGGCAGCCACTACGGTTTATCGTCAATCGCGGTCCACGGGCGGCCGCAAGACTTTGGCGCGTCGCTGGACCGGCCCCGTCAGCCCGCGCTATGGCTATCGGAAGTGGCTCCGAGGGGACTGGCTCGAAATGTTCCCCGTTACGCAGCTCGATCGACCATGCGCCGACTGCTGCACCTGTTGGTACTTCTGATGGCATTCCCGATGAGCGCCAGGGCGGTGGAGATCTACGACAATTTTCCGGACAGGATCCATGCGGACGAGCGGTACGTCATCTACTCGCATGGTCTCATTGTCGAGGGAAATAACCCGAGACCGATCTCCCCCAAATTCGGGCAGTATGACTTCCCGGCCATCAAGCAGGCCATCTTCAACGGGGGTGGCTTCAACCTCATCGCCTATCAACGGCCGAAGAATGCGGATTTTGCCGCTCATGTCAGCATGCTGGAATTCTGGGTCCGGCGCCTCCTTGAGGCCGGCGTAAAGCCGGGTCGCATCACCCTGGTCGGCTTTTCGCGCGGCGGCCAACTGACCGCCTATGCCTCCGGGGAGCTTGCATCCACGGGCATCAACACGGCGCTGCTCGCGATCTGCCAAAACGGAGACTTCGATCGCCACCCTCCCGGTCCCCGCCTTGTCCTGGGCGGCAATCTGCTTTCCATCTATGAAACTTCCGACCAGCTCGGCTCCTGCGCAAAGCTCGCCGCACGAAGCCGCCTGACGTCCTTCAAGGAAGTCGCCATCTCCACGGGAAAGGGCCATGGTGCCTTCTTTCAGCCGTTGAGTGCATGGTTGCAACCCCTGAAAGCCTGGATAGCAAAAACAAATCACTAGGGCGAAGTCCGCTCATCTTGGGCGCAGTCCGTCCCAGTGGCGGTTCAGGCGCCAGGAATTGCGGACGCGATCACGAAGCCATGAGCCTGTCGCAGGTCGCCAGCGGAATGGTGCGCTGTACGGCACGACCAAGGCCGGCAGCACCGGCGGCTGCCAGAACGGCTGCGGCACGATTTTTTCCGTCAACGCGGCGACTGGCGCCGAGAGCGTATTGCATTCTTTCCGGGGTGAGGAGCGGATTGGGCCCGATCCGGAGAGCCTGGTCGGCGCAGGGGGCCGGCTGTTGGGCACGGCCGATCAAGGTGGCCATCGTGGCGCTGCAATGATTCCGGAGTGTTGGGCTGCGGTACGGTATTCGCGATTACGCCCTGAACGCGCCGGTTGCCCCCGGCATCCGCGTCCAGCGCGGCGTGGCTCATATCGATGTCACCTCGCCGCCGTCCATGCGGAGTGCGGAACCTGTCATCCATTTCGCGCCGGGAGAAACGAGAAAAGCCATCAGCTCGGCGATTTCCTCCGGTTCGCCATAGCGTGCGATCCCTGCTTCCTGTGGAAATTTGTTTGTCGCCTCCTCGACCGTCATGTTGTGCAGCGGCGCCCAGTGCGCGAGATAGGAGCGGCGACGGCCGGTCATCACCGGGCCCGGCAACACGCTGTTGACCTGCACGCCGTCGGCAATGCCGCGATCGGAGAATGCCTTGGCGAGCGCCACGATGGCCGCATTGATCGTGCCGACCGCCGCATAGGGCGCTTTGGGAAAAAGCGCGGAATTGCCCGACATCAGCACGACGGAACCTCTGGCCTGTTTCAGCGCCGGCCGGGCCGCGACCGTCAACCGCCTTGCGCCATGCAGCTTGAGCGCGAGGCCGCAGTCCCCGGATTCCAGAAGCTGGAATGACATCGATCGTTCAGGCGCCGCCGCGTGTAAACGCATTCACGGGCGTCCATCTCTTCTTTCGCCGGGCGATGCGTGCGGGCGCGGCCTCGCCCTCGTAGTCGGCCGGCTGGATGGGAAAATCATCGGGAGGCGGCGGACGGAACGCGTTCACATTGGCCGTGAACCAGCTCTTGCCTTCATCCTCCATCAGCGCACCGATATAGACGCCGCAGCGTCCGCAGATGAGAAAATCCGCGGTGGAGAGGCCGAAGCGGTAGCGCATGAGCGCGCCCGCATCGCGCACGGAAATCGAGATCGCGCCGTTCGGATCGCTCGTGTTGCGCGTCCCATGTGCGCGGCAGAAGCTGCACCGATCGGCGCGCAGCCCAAGCGCCTCCAACGGCGCTGATGCGTCGAAAACGAACAGGAGATTGCCGCAATGGCATCCGCCTTCGTAGCGATGCATCTGTTTCATTCTCCGGCGTCGCAGTCAGCTCATAACCTGGCCCACCAATCGGCGCCGCAGCGTCATCAAAGCGGCCCTCTCAGCCATCCAGCGCCAGGTTCACGACCTGCGCTTCGGAGAGCTGCGCGCCGATGCGGCCGAGCTGTTCGATCTCGGCGTCGGGGAACGATTGCTTCAGGAGCGCCGTCAGCCGGTCGACGGCTTGCCGTCCGATCGGATCGCGGGGGCGGCCGAATTCGCGGGACAGCGCGTCGGCGTAGCCGGAGATCAACGCGGCGTCCTTCATGCGTCCCACGACGCCCGCGCGCAGCGCCAGGTGATCGAAGAACCAGAACAACATGCCCTGGTCGCGCAACAGCGGCACCGCCTCTTTCGCCCGCGGCAACGCCCGTTCCGGGTCGCCCTTCAGCGTCAGCCCGGCGGCGACCAGCGCCAGCACATTGCCGAGAATGTCGGTGTGACATGTGCTGCCGAGGCGCGCGATCAGTTCTTCGCCGCTCAAAATCGCCTCATCGAAGTCGCCCATCTCCATCATCGCTTCCACGAGATTGGACGAGACGACGAGAGCGGAGCGCTCCGCACCCACCACTTCGCAAAGGCGGATAGCCTTTTTTCCGGACTCGCGCACCGTCGGCGAACGCGAGCGCGACTCTTCGAAAAATTTCACCATATAGGCTGCGGCCAGCGATTTGGGTCGTCTGGCGGCCTCCACGAGCGGCAACGCCTCCGCGATGGCCTGGCGTGCGTCCTCGACATTGCCAAGCATCAGCGATGCGTGAGCGAACGCCGCAAGCGCGCTGCCGAGCTGGGCCATATCGCCGAGCACCCGGAAAAGCGCGACCGCACGCTCCAGTTCGGCCAGCGCGGATTTCACCGCCGCCGTGTTGAAATACAACGCACCCAGTCCGCGCCGCAGCTGTGCTTCGAGCGCCGGCGGCGTGTCCGGACGCAACAAAGAGACCGCTGCAATGAGCCAGCGCCGTCCTTCCGCGCGCGCATTGAGATCGCGCCAGAGCGGCCAGGAACTCGCCCCGAGCGCAACGGCATCCTCCCTGCCCCGGCTCATGGTCCATTCGAATGCGCTTCGCAGATCGTCGAGGAGCGGGCCATAGTGATCGCGGAACGCGGCATCGCTCATGGTTTCCCAGTCGACGCCTGCGGGGCGCAGCGTGTGGAGCACATGGTCCGCGTGCCGCTGCCGCGCGAGCCCGGCATCGGGCGACGCCGACAGTTTCTCCAGCATGAAAGCGCGCGTGGTCTCGAGAAGGCGATAGTGGTGCCCTTGCGACCCGGGAACGACGGCGATCATCGATTTGTTGATCAGCCGGCCCATGTGCCCGAACACCTCCGCCTTCGCGACGCCGTCATCTGCGACTACAAACTCCGCCGCCGCCATGGAAAACGCGCCTGCGAACGCGGCAAGACGCCTGAGCACGACCTGCTCGGCGGGCGACAGGAGATCGTGGCTCCACTGAAGCGTGGCAGACAGCGTGGAATGGCGCCGAGGCCCGGTCCTTCTTGCGGCCAGCCATCCGTTGAACGATCCGTCGAGTTTTTCTTCCAGCGCCTTCAGGCCGAGCATTGCGGCCCAGCTTGCGACCATCTCGATCGCGAGCGGCAGGCCGTCGACACGGCGGCACAGCCGCGCCGCGATCGCGAGATCCTCGTCGCTGAGCCGAAAATCCGGATTAAGGCCCCGCGAGCGCTCGGCGAAAAGCTCAAGTGCAGCCGTTTCGCGGACCGGACCTCGCGCATCCTCGTCGGGAAGCGCAAGCGGAGGAACTTCGAACACCTGCTCGCCCAGACACGAAAGAGGTTCGCGGCTGGTCGCGATGATCCTGACGCCGGGCGCGGCGGCCAGCACCGCTTCGCAGAGTTGCGCGCAAGGCGCGACAATATGTTCGCAATTGTCGAGCACGAGGAGAAGATTCCGCCGTGCCAATTGCCGCGCCAGACTGTCGAAGGGTGTTGCGCCCTCGCCGATCTGTATGCCGAGGCCGGTGGCGACGGCGCCCGCGGTCGAAGCCCCGTCGGACAGCGAAGCCAGCTCCACAAGCCATGCCCCGTCCTTGAACCGGTCGGCGCTTTCGTTTGCCGCCTGAAGCGCGAGCCGCGTCTTTCCGACCCCGCCGGGTCCCACAAGCGTGACAAGCGGATTTTGCACGAGCAGCTCCGGCAGGGCACGAAGTTCGCCGTCCCGGCCGACCAGACGCGACGGCGCTCCATGCGCGCGCGCCGCGAGATGGAAGGGCAGATTGCCCGGTTGCTCCGCTTTTGCGCGGCTGACCTGCTGCACGAAACTGTAACCATGCCCGTGCCTGGTTTCGATGAAGCCTTCGCCCAGCGCCTTGCGCAGCGCAGTGATGTGAACCTGCAGCGTGTTGTCGCCGACGATCGAGCGGCCCCAGACGCGCGACATCAGCTCGTCCTTCGACACCAGCGAACCCGCACGCTCCAGCAGCGTCATCAGGATGCGCAGGTCGGTGGAGCCGAGCGGAACGGGGGCGCCTTCCGCACGCAGTTGCCGGTTCGCCGGATCCAGCGTGAATCGACCGAAGCGATATGGCTGCCCCCCATCGCCCGTCTGCAAGCGCGAATACCTTCAGGAAAATTTCAGGTTCTGAATCAGGACATGGCGTTCACTTTCCGTCAAGTGAACCAAAGCCAGCGCGCGAAAAACTCCTTAACACATGGGGCAGGTCGCGTCGCACTCACACAGGACAACGAGGAGACCAACCCACATGCGTTCAACTTTTGTCATGACCACCGCCGTGGCCGCGCTGCTTTGCGCCTCCGGCGGAAACATGGCGTTTGCCGGAAAGACCACCAAGGAAACAGCCCTCTATTCCTTCGCCGGCGGAAACGACGGCGGATTTCCGCAAGGCGGACTCGTTGCCGACGCCAAGGGAAGAATGTTCGGCGTCACCACCAGCGATGGCGCTGATCACAGTGGCGTGATCTTCGAAGTCGACAAGAGAGCCGGCGCCTGGGTGGAGACGCCGCTCTACGCCTTCACCGGCGGCGCCGACGGCGGCGATCCGCAGGCGGGACTGATGATCGATTCCGCCGGCAATCTCTACGGCACCACCTATATGGGCGGCAGCGCGCAGGCCCCGAACGGCTACGGCACCGTCTTCGAGCTCAGCCCCGGCAAGAAGAAGACCTGGAACTTCAAGGTTCTTTGGACTTTCTCCGACGGCGATGATGGCGCCTTGCCGTCCGGCCGGCTCGCCATCGATGCCAGTGGAAATGTCTACGGCACCACGACGGAAGGCGGCACGGGCGTCGTCGGCACGGTCTTCGAGCTGTCGCCACCCGCAAACGGCGGCAACAGCTGGACCGAGGCCGTCCTGTACAATTTCACCGGCAACAATGACGGCGGCGAGCCGATGGGCAACGTGCTGCTCGGCAGCGACGGCAACATCTACGGAACGACCGCCGGCTACGGGCAGGATAACAACGGCGTCATCTACGTGCTGACGCCGGACAACGGCGGATGGACTCAATCGGTGCTGCACGCGTTCCAGGGCGGGAACGACGGGGCGGCGCCGCGCGACGGGCTCATGCAGGATTCCAGCGGTACGCTCTACGGCACCACGGCCGGATTCGGCGGCAGCTACGGCAGCGTTTTTTCGCTGGACACCGACGGCAGCAATTACGCGGTGCTCTACGACATCCCCAGTTGTCAGGATTGCTACAGCGGCAATGGGCCATGGCAGACGGTATCGATGGATTCCTCCGGCGCGCTTTACGGCGCGACCTACGCCGACGGAGAGAACAACAATGGCGAAGTCTTCAAGCTGACGCCGGGCCAGAACAACCAGTGGACGCCCTCGGTGCTGTACGCTTTCCAGGGCGGCGCTGCGTCGAACTACCCCTACTCGACCGTGCTGATCGGCAAGAACGGCAGGCTCTACGGTACGAGCTACGGCAGCGCGGGCGAATACGGCTTCTATCCGGGCAACGTCTGGGAAATCAAACAATAACCCCCTCGAAGAAGACGCCTTCACGCCGGGAGGGAGAAATCCCTCCCGGCTTTTTTTGCGCGCCGTCCTTCGAAAATTTGCCCGTCACGTAATTGCCCAGGAACTCCGAATTTCTGAAAGTATGTACTCGGGAACCTGGCCTCCATTTGGAAAACGGTGGCAGGACAAAGGAACACTCTCTCAGCGCTGGCCAGCGTCGGTGCTCCTGCACTCAGGCGACGAGATGCAGAAACGCAAGGCCGGCATATTTGCGGAAGTCGGCATCGAAGGCCACCAGGCGGCAGCCGCTTGCCGCGGCGAACCCCGCGAGATACGCGTCCGTCCAATCCCCGCCGCGGGGATTCTGTGTGCTGCTCCATCGCTCCAGCCACTCATCGAGAGCGGGTGGCTCTGCGAGCATCCGCACGCCCGGAACAGACAGCCAGTCCTTGAGCGCCCGCCACGCGGCGGCGCCGTCCAGCGCTTTGGTTCCGACAATGCGCGGATTGCTCAGATGGCGCAGCAACGCGAGCGCGGTGATCCGGCAGAAAGCCATCTCCTCGCTTGCTTCTTCCTGCCAGTACCGGAGTGCGCGCAGGTGATGAACGTGATCGGGCACGCTGAGCGGAAGCCAGACGCTGGCGTCAAGCAGATCGGGCAAGCTTCGCCTCGTCCTCGCGCTCTTCGGCGCGCCGCATTTCCTCGCGCGTCAGCGCCGGGATGGGAGGCCCGCCCGGAGCAATCGCGACCGGGGGAGATTGGCGGCGGCGGCCGCTATGGAACCCGCTCGGAGGAACGGACCGCAGTCCCTGGTCGAGGAGCTGGGTGACAACGGCCCTGACCGGTACGCCGCTTAGCGCTGCCCGCGCTTTGAGCGACCTGTACAGCTCGTCGGGGATTTCAATCGTGGTGCGCATCTTTGCACATTTATGCTTTTGTGGGAAAATGTCAAACAGAGGGCTGGCGCGCGAGATAGGTCGGCGAGCGGCGGCGCTGTGTCTGATCCCTTCAAGCCTGCGCCATGACACGCGGCGCAGGGCGCATCGGCCCTTCGGCGATTTTGCGGGACGGCTCTGAGGCGCCGGCGGCCAATGCGGCAGTCATTATCACCACCGCCAAACCGACGCCCAAAGAACTTTTGCCCCGCCCCGCCATGCCATCCTCCCGCCAAAATCCACATAAGCTGAGTTCGTTATCACCTTCGCTCGGCCGGGGATGACGGAGATGGTGATGGCGCCTCAGGGTTGCGTGAACGGCGTGCCGGCGTCGTAGCGGGCCTTCGCCGGCAGGGTGTAGAGCCTGGTCGCGCCGGTGGGATCGACCCAGGGCCAGGTATAGCCGGCGAAGAATGCCGGTGCCTGGGTGAGGAAGAGTGAGTCCGGCAATTTGTGCGCCTTGCCGGCCCAATGCACCGCGTGCGTTTTGTAATCGTAATTGCCGTCGACCAGGTTGGTCGCAATCACATTCGGATCGTAGACTTGGTTGGGCAGGTCGTTCCAGCCCATCATCAAAATCTGCGGCGGCCAGTCGCCATTGCCGAGAACCTTGTCGCCATAGATGAAGCCCTTCATCTGGCCCGGGACCCCGAAGACATTGCCGACGAGGTTATTCCAGTAGGAATAGGCGTGCGGCGAGGCGGTGCGGAGCGGCCCGTTGGTGCTCTGCTGTTTGATGTCGTCGATCACCGTGCCGTCCAGATAGTCGGTAAACTTCGCCCGGAAGCCCGTCGTGTGATTGCGGAAGAAGCTGTTGTAGATCGCGCTGCCATGGGTCTCGTCGCTCTCGATGTTGAAGGCGTAATTGCCCTCGAACAGCATGTGATGGGAGCCCGCCATGTGGCTGTTGTTCAAGCCCGCCTCCTGCCAGGCGTCGGTGCCGCCGTCGAAACCCATGTCCATGTAATTATACGCGGTGACGGAGCCCGCGCCCGAGGAGCGCCCCACCATCACCTTGTTGGCGAGCACGGAAATTCCGTTCCAGATGAGAATCTCCGAAGAGGCGTTCTCGAGGCTGATGTTGTAGCCGCCGCCGCCGGGAACCGGCCAGACGGGCTTGTGCACATAGAATTCGTTGAGCTCCACGCGGAAGGAATCCGAAATGCCGAAGCCCGCGCCGAGCCACAGCGTGCTCTCGACGTTGAGGGCCCAGCAATAGGCGCACCAGGTGAAATCGATATTGTCGTCGTCGCCATGCTCGACCGTCAGCTCCTCGAGTCCCGCCTGTTCGGTGAGCGGAGTTTGAAAGTAATAGAGCTGGGCCTTGTGGCTGACCCGGTAGGAAATCGTGGCCGGCGAATCGAAGGTGATGGTGTTGCCGGAAATACTGGCGATCCTGTGCATCTCGGCCGTGGGGCGGTCGCAATTGGAGAACCAGCACCCGGCCGTGCCCTGCTGCCACGGCCATTGGTTCTTGCCGAAATCATCGATGTATTGCTGCCACGGCTTGTGCTTCTGCCAGACCACGCGGTAATCCGGCGCCGCCCAGATTTTTCCCAGACCCTCGACATCGGGCTGCCAGCCGGCACCCGACGTTTCATCGAGCAGAACGATCTGGCCGACGGAAAACCCCGTGGTGCTTGCCACCTGGACGCTCATTCCGCCGTGCTTCACGTCGGCGGTCAGCGGGGTCGCCGTCGTGGTGTTGTTCCAGCGCTCGGGGCCGAGGATGACCATGGGCGACGGATTTTTTCCCGGCTGGTCGCTGCCGAGTTTCGCGCCGCCCTTGCGGGTGAGGATGGTCGCGCCCGGCCCGGCACCGCGCAGCGTGATGCCTTGGTCGATCAGGACAAGATTGCCCTCGGCGATCGTGAAACTCCCCGCCGTAAGCGACACGACCTGCCCGGCCGGACAGGATTCGATCGCATTCTGGATGTCGGCGGTATCGTCCTGGCCCGAGCCGAGCGGTTTGACCGTGGCGCAGATGGTGGTCCGGTCCGGAATGCCGCCCACGGAAAGCATCCCGGCCATCCGCCAGTTCGCCGACGCGTCTCCATCCGGGGGCAGGATGCCGGGTGTGTCGGCCGCGAGGGCCGGCTGGACCGCGTCCAGCACTGCCGGACCGAAGACCGACAGAAGCAATACAGCGCGAAGAATCTGGAACATCCGGCCCTCACCCTTTTCAGGTTTTCGGCGACAGCCTATCGGACATTCCTTGCCAGGAAATTGCACCCCGTCCGGCTAATTTTAGAAACAAGGTTCTCACACAGAGCCACAGACCCACGGAGGTTCTGGACGCCCGACAAGGGCCTGTGGCCCGGTTCAACTCCTCTGTGGCTCTGTGTGAGAACCTTTCTTGCGCTGCGACTTGACAGTCTCATAGGTTGCCACGGTGCCACGGAGCCGCCGCATTATTCTTTCCCTCTCAACTCGGCAGAAGGCGGTCCGTCGGGCTCGATCTTCCTCTTCCAGGCAGCGATGATCCTCGACTTGATCTGGGCTACCTGTCCGGCCGTGTACATGGACTGGTTGTGCTGTTTGTTGATGTAGCTCCAGGCCGCGCGGACGTGTTTTTCCGTATCGATCGGGTAGCGCGGCTTCCCGTCCTCCTGGTAGCCGGGATCGGCGTACGCGACGTCACCATAGTCACCGTGATCCCCGGATGCGCGCGACACCGCGTCGGTCGCAGCACGCGCGGGCAGAGAATGCGATGCGAATGTGCAGGCAATTGCAACCGCGACGAGGATAGCGGACAGGCGTTTCAAGGATGTTCCTCCCGGCACAAATAGCCGGCAAGATTAGCCCAACCGCCGCCGGGCGACACCGATAAGAAAGGAATCTCACACCGAGCCACGGAGGCACAGAGATTTCAGACGCAATTTGAGGGACCTGCGCCGTGTTTCGTCTTCTTCGTGGCTCTGTGGCTCTGTGTGAGAATCCTTTTTTTGGATCGCCTATGACGCGATCTATCTCGCGCTGGCGGAGGCCCTTGAGCAGCCCCTCGTCACCTGCGACGCAAAACTCGCGGGCGGCCGCCACACCGCGCGAATCGAACTCGCGTGAGCCGTTTCCGCCGATGTCTGCTCCGAGCCTCTGCGTCTCTGCGTGAGACTTATTCTACGACCCCACCTTCAGCAGCTGCACGTCGAACATCAGCGTCGCACCCGGAGGGATCGGGCCGCCCGGCGTGCCGCGGTCGCCATAGGCCAGGTCGGACGGGATGATCAGCGTGCGCTCGCCGCCCACTTTCATGCCGGCGACGCCCTTGTCCCAGCCCGGAATGACCGCGCCCGCGCCGAGCGGGAAGGTGAAGGGCTGGCCGTGATCGAAGGAGGAATCGAATTTCTTGCCCTTGGCGCCGTTCACATAGAGCCAGCCCGTATAGTTGACCGTCACCGGCTCGCCCGGCTTCGCAACCGCCCCGCTGCCGACCTTGACGTCGGTCATCTTGAACTGAGCCTCGGCGGCCTGGGCGGCTGTGGCCGTCATGGCCATAGGCGCGGCCGCGGCCGTTACGAGCAGCATGGCCAGAGCAATCGATTTCGCGTGCATGAGGAACCCCTCTTTGTGGTGTGGAAGAATTTGCGGCCGCCTGCATAAGACCTTTGCCGCGCGTCCGCCACCCCCCGCTTCTCGCCTTTGGCGAGCAGGAATCTCACACAGAGCCACGGAGCCACGGAGGAAAAGATCGCGCGCGAAGGCGCGCAAACATTCAATTTCACAGGCTTTGCGCGATCGCGATGACGAAACGCGCCCCTCTGTGGCTCCGTGTGAGACCTGTTTTTTTGACACCGGCCCTGACGGCGCCCACGCGGCACCTGTCACGCCGGTGCCCGCGCCGCGTTATGCTCTGGCATCGACCCGGAGTCCCCGAACCATGTCCGACTACGAACTCTACTACTGGTCCGCGCCCTTCCGCGGCCAGTTCGTGCGCGCGGTCCTCGCCTTTGCCGGAAAGACCTGGGAAGAGGCAGGCGACGACGCGATCTCGAAGCTGATGAGCGGGCCGGTGAATGAGATGCCGGTCCCGTTCATGGGCCCGCCTTTGCTGATCGACAAAAAGGCGCAGTTCGCCATCGCCCAGATGCCGGCCATCATCCTCTATCTGGGCGAGACGCTCGGCCTCCATCCGGCCACCCCGGCCCAGCGCGCCATGACGATGAAGATCGTCTGCGACGCCAACGACGTGCTCGACGAGATGACGCTCGACGGCGGCCGCCAGATGTGGACGCCAAAGCGCTGGCACGAGTTCGTCCCGCGCCTGAAGAAATGGATGTCGCTCTGGGAGGAGACCGGCCGCCGCCACGGGCTGAAGGCGGACCACGGCTTCCTGCTGGGCGGCGCGGCACCCGGCATCGCCGATATCGTGACGGTAACCCTCTGGTCGACCATGGCCGACCGCTTCCCCGCCATCGCCGCGATCTTCGCGGAAACCGCCCCCCTGACCGCTGGCCTGACACGCCGCGTCGCCCATCTGCCGCCGCTGGCCAAGCTCGCCGCCAAAGCGCGGCACGACTATGGCGATGCCTGGTGCGGCGGCCAGATCGAAGCGTCGCTGCGGACGGTGCTGGAGGCGTGATGCCTCGCGCGTCCGTTTCCGCTGCACGGAATTCCGGCCTATAGTGCCGGTGGCTCTAAGACAGGAACAGGACCATGACCGAATCGGATCTGCTCGCCCGGATCACGGTCAACCCGGCGATCTTCGGCGGCAAGCCGATCATTCGCGGCCGCCGCATGGCTGTCGAACATATTCTCGGCATGCTTGCCACGGGCGACAGCCCCGAGGCGATTCTGGAAGCCTACCCCTGGCTTGAGGCCGAGGATATCCGGGCCTGTCTCGCGTTCGCGCACAGACTGGTCGGGCGGGAGCGAGTCGAGCCGTTCATCGAAGCCGCATGAAGCTTCTGCTCGACGCCTGCGTGTGGCCGGGCGCCGCCGCCGAACTTGAAAGTCACGGTCACGAGATCCTCCGGGTCTGTGATTTCCCGGATAATCCGTCGGACGAGGAAATCCTGGCGCTGGCGTTGCGGGAGGACAGGATCGTCGTGACCCTCGACAAGGATTTCGGCGAACTCGCGGTTGCATTTGGCCGCTTGCACGCAGGCATCATCCGGATCGTGAATTTTCCGATTTCCAGGCACGCGAAGGTTTGCATCCGCGCTCTCGAACAACATGGAGAGGATCTCGCCCGCGGCGCAATCGTGACGGCCGAACCTGGCAGACTGCGTCTGCGTCCGGCGCCGTAGAAGAGGAGAATACTGCTGCTCCGGTGACGGAATTCCATGGCGATGCCTGGTGCGGCGGCCAGATCGAGGCTTCGCTGCGGAAGGTCCCTGAGCGAGACCACCCAGCGAACTGGCGCCGGGCAAAATTTGGGCTCAAAGATCGTATTTCTCGGGCGAGAAAACTGCTTGATCGCTAGATGATGACTGATCGTCGGGCATGAGTTCTGCTAACTTCCAGGATATATTGATGAAGAAGACGGGCAAAAAACTGAGCGGGACCGCGGATGGCCATGTCCTCGGACAGCGCACGTTTGCGGCCATAACCGCCGTCGAGGGTATCAGCCTGAGCTCTGTCAGCCGCAAGCGCCTCGCCGACATGAAAAAACGCAAGCTTTCTCTCGACGAGCAGCGTACCGAAGTCATCCGCGCCTATGTGGATGCCAAATCGCGTCGCTGATGTCCGCCGGCTACGACGTTTTCGACGATCCCTACTGCTACAAGGGCACGACAACACTTAAGAATAAGCTGGGGCTTCGCGATCTGGCATTGCTCGACTCTTTCGAGCTGGAAATGACCGCCCTGCGCGCAAGCGAGGCGTTGCCGCGCGGCAAATGTGATCCGCAGCACTATCGGCGCGTCCACCACCACATGTTTCAGGATGTCTATCGTTGGGCAGGCAAGTACCGGACCGTCCGCACATCGAAAGCCGGCAACCTCTTCTGCTATCCTGAGTATATTGAAAGAGAAATGGACCGACTGTTCGCGACGCTGGGATAATCACTCGCAGCCGAAAATAGTGAACAGTTCGTCCATCACGCGGCGCAATTCCTTGCCGAGCTCAACGCCATCCATCCATTCCGGGAAGGCAATGGCCGTGCTCAGTTGGCCTTCATGTCGATGATCGGCGAGCGTGCCGGCTTTCCGCTCAACTTCGCCGCCGTCCAACGCGATTCCTTCTTGCCGGCGATGATTGCAAGCTACACCGGAGCGCTTGGTCAGCTCATCGCTGAACTTCGTATCCTTCTTAGCTAAGCGCTATGGCACTTCACGAATAGATCTTCGATGCCGCACTGGTTCGTGTCCGCGATCATGCTCGCCGGAGGAGTGCGTAAGATAAAACCGGCATAATCAAGCTTTAAGTGTAAGCGGTGGTCTGACCCCACATTGCGGGGAGCCGCATAGGCCGGCGAAGCTTGGCGCTGAATCGCCAGGTGAACGTCACTATGATCGACACTAATGAATTCACGAAGCCGCTTCGGGGCGAGGTGCGCAGCGGGATTG
>DATAWY010000031.1:0-5100 GCA_036266955.1 Rhizomicrobium sp. | reverse complement strand
AACCCTCGTCGCCGAAGTCGCCGCCTGGCAGCACAATCGCAACAAGCATCACGCCAAAGCCGACTGGCAATTCACAACAGCCACCGCACGCGTCAAGCTCAAGAGGCTATACCCTCAGTTCAAGTGACTCGGGCCACTAGGGCATCTACACATTTTGGAGTGCCCATCCGGCCGCGAAGGCTTGGAATCGTATCAGGCCGTGGTGGATGGTAATGGGGCCGGGCGGCCGATGAGATGCGTATCCGGTCCATCCGCCGAGCCTTGCTATGACCCAGGCGGCCCAGGCGAGGGTTTTCCTGCCGTGCGGATTTTTCTGCAGCTCGGTTTTGCCCTGCAGGGTTTTGTTGATGGCAACGAGAACTTCGATCTCTTCGGCGGAGAAGACGAACTCCGCGGGCAGTTCCTCGCCGCCATTGCGGGCCTGGACGAGTTGGATGACGATGGTGGCTGCTTTGGCGGCGACGGCGACGAGCTTCATCGGCCGCTCGGCGGTTTCAAGCTGGCTGTCCTCGATGCGCAGGCCCTGGGATTTCATCGTGCGGAAGAACTGCTCGATGATCCAGCGCAGCTTGTACCAGCCGACGATCTGCCAGGCTTTGGCAACGGTGCCGACCTCATGAGTGGTCAGGAGCAGCCAATGGATCGGCTTTTCGCCCTTGGGCGGATGAAGCTCGATGACCTCGACGAAGTTGAGCGCGATGCTTTCGGGCAGGTCTGTTTCGCCGGTGCGGGTGGGCCTTTTGAGGACGACGGAGCCGAACCGCAGAGAGAGATGGGCCTTGCGCGCCAGCCTGTCGATGCGCCCCGGCACATCGATGACAGCCTTGGCACAAAAGGCTACGCGCTTGACGGCCTTGTACAGCGTCCCGCCCTTCACCAGCGCACGGTCGTGCATGGCACGGCTGAGGTGATGAACATTATCGGCGGGCGTGCGCGCCCAATGGGCGTAGAATTCGCCTTCGCGGTCATCCACCACCGTGATCAGGCGCGCCTCTGCCAGAACCTTCTTGCCCTGATCGGCGGTGGTCACCCAGCGGTGAGACTCCTTGTCCGCCAGGGCACGTTTGCCGTGTGGAACTTTGACATCGCCCTTGCGCGTCCAAATCTTGCCCGCCACCGGACCAAGGCAGGCGCCGCTGTCCGCATCGACCGCCAGCATCGCGTGCAACAACACGCCCCGGCAGGTTCCTTTCTTGACCTTGCCCAGCCCGCGCCGGCTCTCTTTGGTGGTCGAAAACCGGATCTCGCTGGTATCCTGGATCGCCAGAACATGCCGGCCCGCAACCGCTGTCCGCGTCTGATCGCTCCAGCCTTCGATCAACTTCTCAAGCGTCACACGGGGATTGGCCAGAAAGCGCCAAATCCGCATGTATTGTGGCCATACACTTTCCGCGATCCGGCGCAGGCAAACACCGCGCGTGCAAAGCATGCCCCGGAGAAACGCCGCCCCCCTTTGTCGAGACGAAGATCTCCAAAACTGCCCAGCGATAAATCTTGCACGGCTTGCATGGCTGACTCTCCGGCCGAATCATTGCCCAGCCAGCGAATCACTCCGCTCAACACAAGGGAATCGCTCCTGACCCAATCGAGTCAATCCGCCGCGCCAAAATGTGTAGATGCCCTAGCCACGATGGGGGAGGTGGCGCGAAGCGCCGAAGGGGGGAGTCTTCCGGAGCGATTCAACTCGACCGGATCATGCTCTAGCGCAAACACCGTGCCGTCGGACAGCCTCGGCATCTGCCGGCAACGCGAACGCGCACTCTCTTATAATCCGGCGGACGCGCTTGGAATTTTGCTTTTGCACCCCATTTAAGGAGAGGGGATTTGCCTGTTACACGAGAGAAACGGCGTTCTGTCGCAGGCCGCGCCGACTTTTGTACTCTACCGGCTGCGCATCAGGTGCCCTCGCGTTTTCGGCTGGGGAGACTCGGCCGTGCTCATGCGATTTGGGCGCAGCGTGCCGGAGCGAAGGCGGCGATGAAGCGGCGCGGCGCAGGCCCTGTCGGCTTTGTCGCCGTCCCGCACCGTTTCATACTTGATGGAACCGGCACGGAAAGGGACATCTCAAGGAGAGACCGAGAATGGAAATCACGATCTATCACAATCCTGCCTGCGGAACCTCGCGCAACGCGCTCGCGGCGATTCGCGCCGCGGGACACGAGCCGCGCGTCTTCGAATATTTGAACACGCCGATGTCTACGGGCGCGATCGCCGCCCTCGTCGATTGCATGAAGGTTTCCACGCGAAGCATCGTGCGAAGCAAGGAACCGCTCTTCCGCGAGCTGGGCCTCGACGAGAAGGACGTCACCGAAAGCGAATTGCTTGATGCCATGGCGCAGCACCCCATCCTCATCAATCGCCCGATCGTGGTGGTGAAGACCAGCGGGAAAGTCACAGGCCGCCTGTGCCGCCCGAGCGAAACCGTAAAATCGCTGCTTGCCCAGGCGAGCGCGCAGGCGTGAAGGCCGAAAACGCCTTTCGGCTCAGCCGCATCCAGGCCGAGGGATGGAATGCGGCGCGCCGCGTTCCCACGACGCAGCTCGCGGGGATGAACGAAAAGCAGGTCGATGCGCTCAATCCTTACTCGAAGGATTCCGAGCGAATCCGCTGGAACGCCGGTTTCAACAGCGCGCTGGAGTCGTGGCAACGCTGATCGGGATTCGCGCGCGAGACAAGTACAAGGCCTCCCCTGTGCCTCGTGGGCATCGCGGAAGACTGGACGCGTGGCCAGCTATTGACCTCCATCGTCGCCGGCGCGCCGCAGAGGAAGCCGGGCTTCTCTGGCCACGGCCGAAGGCCGGCCTCTATGCCAGAGACGATGTCAGCCCGATTCTGCTGACGTTTCCTGTCGTCGGCCATCAGGGCCTCAGGACGTCGATGTCCTTTTTTGCCGCATCGATCGCGACATCGCGGTTCGAATATCTGATCCCGGGGAAATGGCCGTGACGCCCACCCACAACTTTCATCGGCCGGCCGTCAATTCGGCGAATGTCGGCCAGCCAAAAGCCAACAGTATTTTTCGAAAGCGAGAGGTAGTGATTTCCGTATCTGACGTCGTCGTTGGTCATCAAAATTTTATCCTCTCGAAATTGACGTTTGTTGTCCGGTCGTTGCCCAGGCAGCAGCAGAATTGGTCCCTGCGGCGCCTCAGTGCGCGCGCGATGCTCGTCTTGAGCGCCGGGCCTCCAGGTCCAGCGCCTCAGCGAGTCTAACCTGTTCACCTTCGACCCTTTGAAGACGTTCCGAAAGCACCATCATCTGTTGCATCTCCGCACCGAGCATTCGATCCACCGCCGAGCGGAGCCAATCCAGCTTAGTCCGCTCAGGCAATGCATTCCATTCGTGGTCCTCCATGGCGATCCTCCGTTCTCCATTTTGCGGACACGGTGCGACAAATTCCGGCCGAAAATGGCGTTTCACAGCGCCGCACGCTATAAGTGCCTGATTTTACTATTAACTTTGGCGAGCCCCGATGGGATCGAACCCTCGACCCTCTGGTCAAAAGCCGGATGCTCTGCCCCTGAGCTACGGGCTCGGCCACGGGCGACGGACCATAGGGGCGAGCCCGCCGGTGGTCAACCCGGCTTGGGCCGGCCGGCACTGTTACGGTTCGGCACGCGTCGGCGTCCGACGCCCGTCGCGTGAAGCAGGTTGCCGTCGGCGCCGTCGCTGCGTCTTGACGGAATCTGCGATCTTCGCCTTCAGTGTTTCCTGATCAACCAGGAACAATTGCGTCACACAAACGAGCCGAGGCAGCCATGAGCGACGCGGCGCAACCGCCACTCACGATCGAGAAACGCGCGGATCATGTCGCGCTTGTGACGATCAACCGCCCCGACGCGCGCAACGCGATCGACGGCCAGGTGACGCGGGCGCTGGAAGCCGCCGCCGATGACATCGAGCACGACGATCCGATCCTGGTGGCCGTTCTCGCCGGCGCGGGCGGCACGTTCTGTGCCTGCGCCGATCTCAAGGAAATTTCCCGCGGCAGGGGCGCGGATCTCGTCAGCGCGCAACGGATTTGCCGGTTTCGTTTATGCGCAACGGAGCAAACCCTGGATCGCAGCCGTCAACGGCGTTGCTCTCGCAGGCGGCTGCGAACTTGCGCTCGCCTGCGACATGATCGTCGCATCGGAAGGCGGCGCTTTCGGGCTTCCGGAAGTGACACGCGGGCTCATCGCCTCGGGAGGCGGTGTTGCCGCCTGCCGCGTGCCCTTCCAAAACCGGTCGCGATCGAATTGATCCTGACGGGTGGACGGCTATCATCGGAGCGCGCGGCCGCGCTCGGAATGGTGAACCGGCTCGTGCCGGCGGGACAGGCGATTTCTGCGGCCCGGAACTTGCCGCCGCGATCGCCGCGATCGCGCCGGTAGCTGTGCGCGAGAGCCTGGCGATCGCCCGCGTCGCCGACGATCGCGACGAGGATAATCTGCGGGCACTGAGCGATGCCGCCCGCCAGCGGATTGTCAGCACCGAGGACTATCGGGAAGGTCCCACAGCCTTCGTCGAAAAGCGCAAGCCGATCTGGGTTGGCCGGTAGACTGTTGCGGTATAGAGGCGGCGCCGCGCGGATCGCATCTGCGCGGAGACGGACAACGGCGGTGAGATGATCGCGATTGCATATCCTGTCGCCCTAGCGATTACGTATCCTGTCGCCGTAACGCTAGCATTACCCGCGCCGCGGGCAACTTCGCAAATGACCGCACGGCGGTTTAGCTTTTCAATTTCCTCAAACTGCGGGCAAGCACGCGGAGTTCGACTCTCATGTCGTTGGATAATTTTGCCCTGAAGATTCGCCGATCATCCGTAACGATAAACGCCCTCAGGCGTGGAGCGCGCAAGGTCTGGAACCATCGAATTCGGCCAAGCATATCAATCAGTCCATAAGTAATTGCATAGTCAGGCGGCGTATTTGAGGGAGGGTTTTTTGATAGAAGGAACGGATTTTTGCCGGGTCGTTTTGCAGTTGACGCATCGATGAACGGACTTTGCTGGTGAAATCGGCCCGGCTGGCAATCGCCATGCGGCCGACGGTGTCGGCTTTCAAGTGTTTCCAGACCAACTCGTCGGGATTGCGGTCGGGCGAATAGGGAGGCAGAT
>DATAWY010000030.1:0-111444 GCA_036266955.1 Rhizomicrobium sp. | reverse complement strand
CGACTTCCTGAACAAAAAGGTCGGCTGGGCAACCGGCGGCAACATCTATTCCAACGTGGGCGGCATTTATTACTCCGCCGACGGCGGCAAGACCTGGTCGCAGGACCTCGCCACGGAGGACGAAATCGGCTCCTGTGCCGCCCAGAACCTCGGCACCGGACAGACCCAGATCTGGTGCATCGGCGACGCCTACGCCAACGGCTCCTTCAGCAGCAACGTCTACAGCACGACGGTGACGACGCCGAAGTGATTTGTTTGCGTGAATGAACCTGCTTTTCCTCCCCCACGCCGGCTAGCGTGAGCACAGAACGCTGGGGGAGGAAAGAAAAGGCGCGGCGGCACCAAAACAAAACGGCAGGCGCATTGCTGCGCCCGCCGCCTGTTTTTGGACACGCGTACGAATCAGAGTTTGATCCAGACGCCGTTCCGCCAATAGCCGCGGCCCGAATGTTCGCGCCATGTGTAATGTTCACTGGGTCCCCATTTCCAGCCCTCGGGATGAATCACGACACCAGCCTCGGGCGGGTAGGCGTAATGAGCGCGGACATGCCAGCATTGCCCTTCGGGATTGCAGGCAACAGCGGCAGACGCGCTGCCGGCGGTCAGAGCCAGCATACCGGCGCCGCACGCCGCCGCAGCGGCGAATTTCAGATAATTCTTCATGTGTTGCTCTCCGTTGAGATTGTCCCAATTGTTGGCCGAACGACCAGATCCGCGACCGGTTCCCTTGCAGGGCAGTTTTTTGGACGCCGACGTGTCCGTAGCGGCACTTCCCCCTACACGAAAAAACATAGCAAGTGAGTCGCGCGGGTTCCATCCCCGCATCGTCGATTGAAGCCGTCTTTCCCGCGACCGGGCGATCGCTGTTCTTCCGCTGCAGGAAACTGCGTGGACTGAGAGGTCCGCCTTACGCCTTGGCGGTGCGTTTGCGCCGGGCGGTGGTTTTTTTCGGGGCGCCAAGGCCCGCTTCGGCACGCTCGGCTGCGAGCCTTGCGGCGTCGGCCTTCTCGGTGGCTTCCTTGGCCAGGCGCAGGGCCTTCAGTTTCGCGGTCTTTGCGTCCACCGCGGCGCGCTCCTTTTCGATCTCCTGGCGGACGAGTTCGTCGCGGCGTTCGGTGTGCGTAAAATGGCTCTGGGCGTTGCGGCGTACCGCTTCCCGGCGTTCGGTGGGGTCGGACATGGATCGTGCTTTCGTTCGCAACAGGCCTGGAATAAGCGCGGCCCAGCGGCGCGCCACGCGCGCCGGCAGACCCGCAATCTAGCACACCAGAACGGGAAAGGCTGGTGAAATCGGAAAAAGACGAGAATTCCCCCAAGCGGCTCCTTTCCCTGGTTAAGGCATTGAGACACAACGGCATTCCAGATTCTTCGCGTTCCGGCTTGCGGGGAGGGTCGGGCTTGGCGAAAACTGCCGCGCGACGGGCGATCCCGAACGGACAAGGCGAAACACGGCAGGCAGCGATATCCCTGCCCCCCCGACAGCGGCGGAAAGAATCATGGCGGCAAGGAAAATCTATCCAGTGGTGATGTGCGGCGGGGCAGGCACGCGGCTCTGGCCGGCGTCGCAGCATGCCCATCCCAAGCAGTTTCTCCGGCTGACGGGCGCGAAGTCGATGTTCCAGCAAACGGTGCTGCGCGTCGAGGCGCTGGCGACCGGAAGGCCGGTCATCATCGGCAACATCCAGCACGCCGATGCAATCGAGCTGCAGCTGGCCGACATCGGCGTCGGGGCGACCATCCTCCTGGAGCCCTGCGTGCGGGATTCCGCGCCGGCCATCGCCGCGGCCGTCGCCGCCATCGCCCAGGAGGACCCCGATGCCATCGCCGTGGTCGTCGCCTCCGATCATTACATCCCCGACGATTCCGCATTCCGGGACGCGGTACTCGCGGCGGCGAAAGCGGCGCATGACGGCTTGATCGTCACGCTCGGGGTCAAGGCGACTCACCCGTCAACGGCCTATGGCTACATCAAGCCGGGCCGATCGACCGACGCCGCAGTGGTTCGGGTCGAGGCATTCATCGAAAAGCCCGGACCCGCGAAGGCGGCGGACTATGTCCAGGCCGGCTATCTCTGGAACAGCGGCAATTTCATCTTCGCCGTCGACACCATGCTGAACGAATTCGACCGCCACGCGCCCCAGGTCGCGGACGCGGCGAAGAGGTCGGTGCGCGATGCGGAGCGCGACGGACGCGCGCTGCGCCTGGCCGCGAGCTTCTCGGGCGCGCCGAAAATCTCCCTCGACTATGCGGTCATGGAAAAGACCAGCCGCGCTGCCGTACTGCCGGTCGATTTCTTCTGGTCGGACCTCGGGGCGTGGAATGCCGTCCACGAGGCTTCCTCCAAGGACGCAAGCGGCAATTCCACGAGCGGGGATTGCACGCTCGTCAATGTCGAGCGCTGCTTTGTGCGCAATGAAACCCGCATCCCGGTCGCCGCGGTTGGCGTCAGCGACATCGCCATTATCGCAGAGCCCACGGGCCTGCTCGTCTGCGATCTCTCCGCAAGCCAGGCGGTGAAGAGCGTCGCGGAAAAACTTTCCGTAGGCGGACGAACGGTGGGGGTGCAGCCTGTCGCGGACGCACTCGCGGAATGGGCCGCGCGCTACGAACACTGGCTCGCGACGGCCGCCCTGCCCCTCTGGTGGACTCTCGGAGCCGATCACCACCACGGCGGATTTCACGAAATGCTCGATGCCGGCGGCGGTGCGGTGCCCTCGCCACGGCGCGCGCGCGTGCAGGCGCGGCAGGTGTTTGTCTATGCAAGCGCGCAGGCAGTGGGCTGGAAGGGACCGGCGCGCGAAGCGGCGCTCCACGGGATGCGCTGGTTCCGGGGACATTATCTCCGCGCCGACGGACTGTTCCGCAGCCAGGTCGATGCGGAAGGCCGCGAAACCGACGACACGGCAACGCTGTACGATCAGAGCTTCGCGCTGCTGGCGATGGCGTCGCTGCATGGAATGTCCGGCGCTCCCGCAGGGTTCGGCGAGGAAGCCGAAAACCTGCTCGCGGCGATCAACGCGGCGCTCCGACACGAAGCCGGCGGCTTTCGCGAAACCGATTCGAGCGCGTTTCAATCCAATCCGCACATGCATCTGCTCGAAGCTGCGCTTGCCTGGGCCGAAGCCGGCGGCGGCGCCGTCTGGGAGGCGCTTGCCGACCGGATCGTGGCGCTCTGCCTGTCGCGCTTCGTCGATCCCGACGACGGCTTTCTTCGCGAGCATTTCAACGCGCAATGGGGGCCCGCGCTGGGCGAGCGCGGCCGTCTTGTCGAGCCGGGACACCAGTTCGAATGGGCCTGGCTGCTGGCGCGCTGGGCCAGGCGGCGGAACGAACCGGCGGCCGAGCTAGCAGCCCGGCGCCTTTTCGCGGCCGGCGCCCGCGGCATCGATCCGGTGCGCGGCGTGGCCGTCGACGCCATGAACGAAGACCTCGCGATTCGCTCCAGCCGCGCCCGGCTTTGGCCGCAGACGGAGCGGCTCAAAGCCGCGCTGCTGCTTCATGCAAACCGCGAGGATGCGGACGACTCCTATCTCGCCCATGCGCAGGCGGCAGCGGAGTCCCTGTGGCGCTATCTGGAAATGCCCACGCGCGGACTCTGGCGCGACAAGCTCACCCCCACCAACCGCTTCGTCGAAGAACCCTCGCCCGCCAGCTCATTCTATCACATCGCCGGAGCAGTGGCGGCGCTCAAGGATTTCCGCGCCGCGCAATCCCCCGCCGTGCCGCTCGCAGCACAGTGAACGGCAACGGTCTGGAAACCTGAACACGATCTGGTCGAATTGAATCATTGGAGTTGACTCCCCCCTCCGGCCCTTCGGGCCACCTCCCCCACGATGGGGGAGGAAAGCGGGAATGGGCACCTTCTCTTTCCTCGCCCATCGTGGTGTGCAGCTGATCAAGAACGGCCGGTTCGAGCAAGATTTCATGATCTTTGTTCTTCAGCACAACGACGGCCAATTCCTGATGCGCCGATCACAGCACCACCATCAGCAGCGCCTCCGCCGGCGCAGCGCTGCGATTGCGGATGGCGTGGGGACGGTCGGCGCGGTAGCGGATGGTGGCGCCGGCGGAAACCACGCTGTCTTCCTCATCCACTGATACAATCAGTTGGCCCTTGAGCACCGAGAGATGCTCGGTGGTGCGCGGCTGGTGGGCGGTGGAAACCAGTTCGCCCTTCGGCTCGGCATCGAGCAGATACCATTCGAGATGGCCCGCGAGATCGAGCGGCCCCAGGATGCGCAGACGGCACAGCCCGTCCGCGCTGGTGAGCCAGGGCGTGGCGTGTTCGCCGATCACATCGACGATCGGGCTCTGCACCGAGCCGCTCAGCAGTTCGGGCAGGTCCACTCCGAGCGCGGTCGCAAGCCGCCAGGCGATGCCGACCGTCGGATTGGTGCGGTCCTTCTCGATTTCGTGCAGCATCGAGCGCGAGATGCCCGACTGCTGCGCCAGCGCCGCCAACGACAATTTGCGTTCCTTCCGCAGCCGGGCGACGGCATTGGCAATGCTGGGATCGTTTCCGGACATGTCCACTATCTTGGTTGCGCCGTACCAATATAGCGGATAATTTCCCGCCACCGAAGCCCGAAGGGATCCCCATGTTCGCCATTCTGAAAGCACGCCCCGAACGGGGACTCTCCGATGCCGAGGTTGCAAGCCCCGCTGCGCCAGGGCCCGGCGAAGTCGAAATCGCGGTGAGCATGGCGGGCGTCTGCGGCACCGATTATCACATCTGGAAATGGGACGAGTGGTCGTCCCGCCGGGTCAAGCCGCCCCAGGTGGTGGGTCATGAGTTCGTGGGGCGCATCACGCGGGTCGGCGAAGGCGTGAATCATCTTTCGCCGGGACAGCGGGTGAGCTGCGAATGCCATGTGACCTGCGGTCATTGCCGCCTCTGCCGGACGGGCCGCGCCCATCTCTGCCGCGAAACCTCCATCATCGGCGTCGACCGCGCCGGCGCCTTTGCCGAGCGCGTGGTCGTGCCGGCGCGCAATGTCTGGCCGGTGCATGACCAGATCCCCGACCGGCACGCCGCCGTGTTCGATCCGTGCGGCAACGCGATGCATTCCGCCACGATCGTGCCGCTCGCGGGCCGCGACGTGCTCATCACCGGCGCCGGCACGATCGGGTTGTTCACGATCGGCATCGCGCGCTCGCATGGCGCGCGCAAGGTGATGGTGACCGAGCCTTCCGAATATCGCGCCGAAATCGCGCGCAGCCTGGGCGCCGATCTGGTCGCCGATCCGCGCCACTCCGCCACCCGCGATCAGATTGCCGAAACAACCGACGGACAGGGACCGGAGATCGTGCTCGAGATGAGCGGCAACGCGGCCGCGCTCCGAAGCGCGCTCGAAATGGCCAGCAACGGCGCCCATGTCGTGCTGCTCGGCCTTCCGGGTTCCGACGTAACACTCGACCTCGCCGAAACGGTGATCATGAAGGGCGCCACGCTGCATGGCGTGACCGGCCGGCGCATGTTCGAAACCTGGTACGATGTTTCGGCCTTCATGCTGCGCAATCCCCACGTGATGGACAAAATCCTGACCCACCGGCTTGCGGCGCGCGACTATGCCGCCGGCTTCGATCTCATTGCCGCGGGAAACTGCGGCAAGGTCCTGCTCGATTTCACGAAGGAGGCAGCATGAGCAACGCCATTCTCGAACGGCTCGAACGCGACCTGGCGAAGGCGCGCGAAGTCGGGAATTACAAGACATTGCATGAGCTGGAAACGGCGACGAAGGCGCATGTCACCGTCGGCGGCGTCGGCGAAGTGTTGCTGATGTGTTCGAACGACTATCAGGGCTTTGCCGATCATCCGGCGGTGGTCGCCGCGGCGCGCGCGGCACTCGACCGTTTCGGCGTCGGCCCGGCATCGGTGCGCTTCATCTGCGGCACGCTGACGATCCATGAGGAACTCGAGCGCAAGATCGCCGAATTCCTGCACACGGAGGCTGCCATCACCTATTCCTCGTGCTGGTCGGCCAATACGGGCCTGTTTCCGGTGCTCGCGGGACCCGGCGATGTGGTGATCTCCGACGAACTCAATCACGCCAGCATCATCGACGGCTGTCGCGCAATCTCGAAGGACGCGGTGCGCGACATCTATCGCCACGCCGACATGAACGACCTGGCGCGCGTGCTTGAGAAACATGCGGACCGGCCCGGCAAGATCATCGTCACCGATGGCGTCTTCTCGATGGAGGGCGATCTGGCGCCCCTGCCGGAAATCCTGCGGCTTGCCAAAGCGAACAACGCGCTCGTCGTCGTCGATGATTCCCACGGCGTGGGCGTGGTCGGACCCACCGCGCGCGGCACGGTCGAACATTTCGGCCTGCTCGACCACGTCGACATCCACACCGGCACGCTCGGCAAGGCGCTGGGCGGCGGCGCGGGCGGCTATGTGGCCGGGCCTCGCGTGGTGATCGACTCGCTCATCCAGCGTTCGCGCCCGCATCTTTTCTCGAACGCCGTACCGCCGGCCGTGGCCGCGGGCGCATTGGAGTCGCTGCGCCTTCTCGAAAAGGAGCCCGATCGCGGAAAACAATTGCGCGCCAAGGCCGAACTGTTCCGTCAAGCGCTCAAGTCGAAAGACATCACGCCGCTAGAGGGCGAAGGCGCGATCGTTCCGGTGGTCGTGGGCGAATCCGTGAAGTCGAAAGCGATCAGCCAGGATTTGCTGGCGGGCCGATTGCTTGCCACGAGCTTTTCATTCCCGGTCGTCCCCGAAGGCGCCGCGCGCATCCGCTTCCAGGTCTCGCAATCCCACAGCGAAGCCGACCTGCGCTGGGCCGCCGATCTGATCGCCACCACTTTCCGCAAACACGGCGCCCGGCCGGTCACGCACGCCTGATCGCGCGGCTCTTGCCTGTTTGATCGAACCACTTGTCTTTCCTCCCCCATCGTGGGGGAGGTGGTTTGCGAAGCGAAGCGGAGCAAACCGGAGGGGGAGTCGGCGCGCATCGCGCGACTCCCCCCTCCGCCTCGCTTCGCTCGGCACCTCCCCCACGCTGGGGGAGGAAAACGGGGCGCGCACCCACGCGTGGCGGATCGAGGGCGGAGTCGCAGGTGCCGGGCAGGATGCCGGGCAGGATTGAGGGGCCGGCGCCGCCGGATTACGATTCATCGGTGATTCGCGGAAGGAACGGCCAAAATGGGATCGGGAAATTTCACGGAACTCGTTCTGCTGGCGGTCATCTGCCTATTCCTGCTGATCACATTTTCCTCGTGCTTTTTCACCGTCGAGCAGCAGAGCAAGGCGATCATTGAACGCTTCGGCCGATATGTGCGCACGGCGCCCCCCGGCCTGAATTTCAAGCTGCCGTTCGCCGAAGCCATTGCGCAGCGCGTGTCGTTGCGCGTGCAGCAGCTTCCCGTCGAGGTGGAAACCAAGACGCTCGACAATGTCTTCGTGAAGCTGTTCGTCGCGGTGCAATACCGCGTGGTCGAAGGCAACGAAGCGGATTCCTACTACAAGCTGCAGAACCACGTGGATCAGATCAGGTCCTACGTGCTCGACGTCGTGCGCGCCCAGGTGCCGAAGATGAATCTCGACGAGGTGTTCGAGAAGAAGGACGAGGTGGGCACCTCGGTCAAACAGGAACTCGACGCCTCGATGAAGGTCTATGGCTTCGAAATTCCGAACGCGCTGGTGACCGACGTCAATCCGGCCGACAACGTCAAGGCGGCGATGAATGAAATCCAGACGCAGCAGCGGCTGCAGGTGGCCGCGGCGGCGAAAGGCGAGGCCAACAAGATTCTGGTGGTCAAGAACGCCGAAGCCGACGCCGAATCCAAGCACCTTCAGGGCGAAGGCATCGCCAAGCAGCGGCGCGCCATCGTGGACGGATTGCGCGAGTCCATCGCGGCCTTCACCGACCAGATCGGCGGCGTCTCGGCGGCCGAGGTGCTGAAGCTGGTGCTGATGACCCAGTATTTCGACACGATGAAGGAGATCGGCATTTCGGCCGGCAGCAAGGTCATCCTCATGCCGCACACGCCCGGCGGCATGGCAGACATCGCCGAACAGCTGCGCGCAGCGATCATCACCGCGAATGAGACGAAGACGGGCTGAAACAGCAGCCACACCCGAATGGATCAACGCGAGCATTCTGCCGCCAGATCCAGCGACAGGAATACGCTGTTGGAGTCCGGCCTGTAGTCGCCGAACGGCGGGCACTCGCAGAACCCGTGCTTGCGGTAGAGCGCCCGGGCGGGGCGGAAGTAATCCCGGGCTCCCGTTTCCAGGCTCAACCGGCGCAGGCCCTTCTCCCGTGCCTTGCCGACAAGATGCTTCAGCAAAATGCTTCCCGCGCCTCGCCTCCGCCGCGATTGCGCCACATGCATGGATTTGACTTCGCCATGATCGGGCGAAATCGTCTTCAGGGCTCCGATCCCGAGCAGCTCCTCGCCGTCCCACAGGGCGCAAAAATCGATTTCCGGCGCCCGCAAGCCGTTCACGTCAAGAGCATGGGCGCTGCCGCATGCCGTGTTGGACCAGGCGGCGCGAAGATGAACCCCGAGCAGTTCGATGACCTGCGGATTGTCCAGATCGCCTTCGATGATTCTCACCGGCACGCGTGACCCACTCGCAGAATCGGTTCTTTATAGCATTCGCATTTCGTGCACAGGTCCGGGGTCTGCTCCCGGAAATGGCTCAATGGAGGTTGGCCCGAATTGATTGCCCGGACTTATTGCCGCTGCCGCGGACTGCTTGCGCTGGTCATCGGTTTGACGACCGCGGTGACGGTGACGCCGGGCTTCGCGCAAACGTCTGCGTCGCTCCCCGTCCCCGCGGCCCAATCCGCAACCGGCGCCCCGTGGATGAACGTGTCGCTGTCTCCCGATGCGCGTGCCGCCCTTCTTGAGGCGCAGATGACGCAGGACGAGGAGCTTCAGCTCGTCATGGGGTATTTCGGCGTCAAGGGCGGCAGCATCTTCTCGAAGTCCGCTCCCAGGGAATACCAACCGCTCTTGCGCAACACGGCGGGCTTCGTGCCGGGCATTCCGCGGCTCGGCCTTCCGGCGCTGGTCGAATCGGATGCCGGCCTCGGCATCGCCAACAGCGCCCATGTACGTCCGAACGACGAAGCCACGGCGCTCACCTCCGGGCTGATGATGGCTTCGACCTGGGACCCCGACCTCGCGTTTTCGGTCGGAGCGGTGCTGGGCGATGAGGCGCGGGATCGCAGCTTCAATGTCGTGCTCGACGGCGCCATGAATCTCGCCCGCGATCCACGCGGGGGCCGCACCTTCGAATATGCGGGCGAGGATCCGCTGCTGGCGGGCACCATGGCCGGCGCCCAGGTCGCCGGCGTGCAGAGCCAGCATGTCATCTCGACGGTCAAGCATTTCGCGCTCAACGACCAGGAGACCGGGCGCTTCGTGCTGAGCTCCAATATCGGCGAAGCCGCGGCGAGACAGTCGGACCTGCTCGCCTTCGAGATTGCGATCGAGCGTGGCGATCCGGGGGCGGTGATGTGCGCCTACAACCGCTACAACGGCACCTACGCCTGCGAGAACGATTTCCTGTTGAACCATGTGCTGAAGCACGATTGGAAATATCCGGGCTGGGTGCTGTCGGACTGGGGTGCGGTGCACAGCACCATCGCGGCCGCTGATGCCGGTCTGGATCAGGAATCCGCCTCGGGCTTCGACCGGGAAGAATATTTCGGCGCGCCTCTTCAAGAAGCGGTGACGGATGGCGATCTCGCTCCGCAAAGGCTTCATGACATGGTGCACCGAATCTTGCGCTCCATGATCGCCAAAGGACTCCTGGACTATCCGCTGGTGAAGCGCGAGCCGGATGTCGCCGCGCATCTGGCGATCGCCCAACGGGAAGCGGAGGAAGGACTTGTTCTCCTGAAGAACGACGGCGCAACCCTGCCGCTTGAGCGCGATCTGGGGCGCATCGCCGTCATCGGTGCGCATGCCGATCTCGGCGTTCTGTCGGGTGGCGGTTCGTCTCAGGTCATGCCCATCGGCTATGCGCGCTCGATGGAATTTCCAATAGGCGGCGCAGTGACAACGCTCCCCGGTGGCGCGCGGATCATGCCCACGGTAAGCCATGTTTACGATCCGCCCTCGCCGCTCGCCGAAATCGGGGCCGAGGCACCCCAGGCTCATCTCATCTATGATTCCGGCGAGGACATCCGGTCGGCGGCGCAAGCGGCGCAAAATGCGGATGTGGCAATCGTATTCGTGAAACAATGGATGACGGAAGGCAGCGATGTTCCCGATCTCGCGCTGCCGGGCGATCAGGACAAGCTGATCGAAGCCGTGTCGGCCGCCAATCCGCACACCATAGTGGTTCTCGAAACAGGCGGCCCCGTCCTGATGCCCTGGCTGGAAAACGTGCCGGCCGTTGTCGAAGCCTGGTACGCGGGGAACGGCGGCGGCAGGGCCATCGCGCGCGTTCTGTTCGGCGAGGTCAATCCATCCGGCAAGCTGGCCATCACCTTTCCTCAGAGCGAGAGTCAATTGCCGCGGCCAGAATTGCCCGGAGCGGACGCGCACGGCGCGGCATTCGACGTCGATTATCTCGAAGGCGCCGACGTGGGCTATCGCTGGTTCGAACGCAAAAGCCAGACACCGCTGTTTCCGTTCGGATACGGCCTTTCCTACACGACGTTTCATGTGAGCAACGTGCAGGCGCAAGGCGGGAACTCCATCAGCGTCGCCGCCGATGTCACCAACGACGGGCCGTTGGAAGGCATGGAAACCGTGCAGGTCTATGTTGCGCCCCCGGGCGACGACGGGGACGAAATGCAGCGGCTGGCCGGCTGGAGCAAGGTGGATCTCAACCCCGGCGAGACGCGCCGCGTCTCCATCACGGTCGATCCGCGGATGATTGCCGATTTCGACGTGGACTGCCCCTGCTGGCACATCGACGGGGACGATTACATGGTGCGCGTGGGAACCTCCTCCACGCTTCTGGGAGCGGAGATTCCCGTAAGGCTCAATGAGAACGAGATCCCTCCGTGAAGGACGATGAAGCCGTCCTTGTCGGCGATGTCGGCGGCACGCATGCGCGCTTTGCGGTCGTGGAGTGCGACCCCTTCCACATCCGCCACCGGCTTGATCTGCGCGCGGACGATTTTGCGGGTTTCGACGCGGTCCTGAAGGCCTATCTGGACCACCTCGGCGAAGCCGGGCGGCCCGAAGCGGCGGCTATCGGCGTGGCGGGCCCGGTCACAGCCGGGCGCGTCGACTTCACCAACCTCGACTGGCACGCTTCGGAAGCGGATTTGCGAAAGCTGGGATTCAAGCGCGCGCTGCTCATCAATGATTTCGCGGCCGCGGCATTTTCCGTGACGGCGCTCCGGCGGGACGATCTGCGGACCATCGGCCCCGAAGTCGAAGGCGACGATCGCGAGCCGATCACCATCCTCGGCGCGGGCACGGGGTTCGGCGTTTCCTGCCTTGCACGCTTCCGCGGCGTATCGCTGCCCATCGCCACGGAGGGTGGGCACGCATCATTTGCTCCGCGAAATGCCGAGCAGGTCGCGGTGCTGCAAATCCTGGCCAAGCGCTTCGGGCATGTCTCGATTGAGCGGGTTCTGTCCGGGCCGGGTCTGGTCAATCTGCGCGTGGCGCTGGAAGAAAACGCGGGCCGGGACACGCCGGCGCTCTCGGCCGAGGAGATCGTGCGCACGGCACAGGCGGGCGATGCGGTCTGCAGCGCGGCGGTCGACATGTTCTGTGCCATTTTCGGATCGGTAGCCGGCGATTTTGCGCTCGCCCATGGCGCGCGCGGCGGCGTCTACATCGCCGGCGGCATTGCCCAGAAGATCGAGCCGATACTCGTGAAATCGGCATTCCGCTCCGCCTTCGAGGACAAGGGCCGGCTAAGCCATTACGTCAAAGCCATCCCCACCCGCCTCATCCTGCACGAAGACACAGCCTTCCTCGGCGCCGCGCTTGCCATCGCCAAATTCGGCAGCGTGCGCAAGTGAGATGCACGGCCTGCGATCCAGGCTTCGATGGATTCGTGAAACAAATATTTGCCGTTTGTTTCGAGCTGAGTGTGCCGGCCCCCTAAAACAACGTCCCCTGCCCGGCCTTGGGACGTGGCGCACCGGAGCGGGGTGCGGGACCTTGTGCTTTGGCCTCGACTGTCGAATCCGCGAAGGTCAGCGAAAGCCCCTCGCCGCGCACCACCGACGCCGCGCGCCGGCGGATCGTGCCATCCGCGCCGCGCACGAGCGCAAAGCCGCGCTCCAGAACCGAGCGATGGCTCACGCTTTCAAGCAGACGCGCAGCCGATTCCAGACGGTCCCGCCAGGTCTGCAGCCGCGCGTTCTGACAGCGGTTGAGACGGTGCGCGAGCGTTTTCACGCGTTCCGACCCGGAGTCGATCCGGTTCGTGACGCGGCGCGGACGCAGCGGCGCCGCGATTTCCGCAAGCTGCCCGCGATGCTCCTGAAGGTTTCGCCTGAGCCCGTGCCCAAGCCGGTCCGCCACATGGTCGAAGCGCTGGCGCGGCGCGGCGAACAGCTGATCGGCGCGCGGCAGCGTGCGGGCGAGCGCCAGAAGATGCTTGCGCCTCTGATCCAACCCATAGGAAAAACACCGGAGATTCCGCCGTTCGAAATCGAGTGTCTGCGCCAGAAGCTCGGTGCGCACGGGCACCGCCATTTCCGCGGCCGCCGTCGGCGTGGGTGCGCGCCGGTCCGCCACGAAATCGATCAGCGTGGTGTCTGTTTCATGGCCGACGGCCGAGATCAGCGGGATCGTGCTATCCGCCACTGCGCGCACCACGATCTCTTCGTTGAACGCCATGAGGTCTTCGATCGAGCCGCCTCCGCGCGCGACGATCAGCAGGTCCGGGCGCGGAATATCGCCGTCGGGCGCAAGGGCGTTGAACCCCCGGATCGCGGCGGCAACTTCGGCCGCGGCGCGCTCGCCCTGCACCGCCACCGGCCAGAGCAGCACGCGGCGGGGAAACCGCGCATCGAGCCGGTGCATGATGTCGCGAAGGACCGCGCCCGTGGGCGAGGTAATGACTCCGATGACTTCAGGCAGGAACGGAAGGGTTTTCTTGCGGCTCTCGGCGAACAGGCCTTCGGCGGCGAGCCTCTTCTTGCGCTCCTCCAGCATCGCCATCAGCGCGCCCAGGCCCGCCAGCTCGATCTGCTCGACGATCAGCTGATAGCGCGACGACCCGGCATAGATGGACACGCGCCCGGTGCAGATGACCTCGAGCCCCTGCTCCGGCCTGACTCTCAGCGCCTGCGCCGTCGCGCGCCAGACGACCGCATTCAGCACCGCCTTGTCGTCCTTCAGGTCGAAATAGACATGGCCTGAGGAATGGAATTTCAGCCCGCTGATCTCGCCGCGCACCCGCACGAAGGGAAAGGCGCCCTCGACCGTGCGCTTGAGCGCGGCCGCGATTTCGCTGACGCTATATTCGGGCAGATTGGCCCGCTTCGCCGGTTCCGACATGATCGGGGATGATATAGGAAAACAGGATGACACTGCTTCAATTCTGTCCAACGCCGGAAGGCAAAGCGAACCCGCGCCCGTCGTTCTTTTCCTGCCTCAAAGTTGCGGTGTGCGCACCACTTTCCTCCCCCGCCGGAGGCGGGGGAGGGGGACCGCGAAGCGGTGGAGGGGGCAAACTCGCTTCGCCGGAAGACCCCCTCCGCCCCTTTGGGGCACCCCCACGCTTCGCGCGGGGGAAGAAAGGTGAATGCGTGCCGTGAAATTCCTTCTGGTCGGTTCCGGCGGGCGAGAGCACGCGCTGGCCTGGGCGCTGGCGGCGAGCCCGATCATGTCGAAACTCTGGTGCGCGCCGGGCAATGCCGGCATCGCAGAGGTGGCTGAATGCGTACCCATCGCGGCCATGGATCTCGACCGGATTGTGACCTTCGCGAAGGAACGGGATGTCTCTTTTGTCGTCATCGGCCCGGAGGCGCCGCTGGTCGCCGGCCTCTGGGATCGGCTGGAAGCGGTCGGCATCCGGGCACTAGGGCCGAGCGCCAAGGCGGCCCGGCTCGAAGGCTCCAAGGGATTCGTCAAGGATCTGTGCGCAGCCCGCGGCATTCCAACCGCTCATTATGGGCGGTTCGATACACCCGAACCGGCCATCGAATTCGCTCGAACGCTCGGCGAGCGCGCTGTCATCAAGATGGACGGCCTTGCCGCCGGCAAGGGCGTGATAGTTTCAAACGACCTGTCGACGACGGTATCCACCGTCCGCGCGATGTTCGCGTCATCCAATGACGAAATCGTGGTGGAGGAATTTCTCGAAGGCGAGGAAGCGAGCCTCTTCGTGCTTTCCGACGGCGAACATGTGTTGCCTCTTGCCGGTGCAGAAGACCACAAGCGTGCCTATGACGGCGATCGGGGGCCCAATACCGGCGGAATGGGCGCTGTAAGCCCGTCTTCTCTGCTCACGCCGGACGTGGCCGAAAAAGCCCTGTCACGTATTGTCAGGCCGACCATCGCCGCCATGGCGGAGCGCGGAACGCCCTACATAGGCGTTCTCTATGCAGGGCTGATGATCAAGGACGGCGAACCGAAACTCGTCGAATACAATTGCCGTTTCGGCGATCCCGAATGTCAGGTTCTGATGATGCGGCTCAAATCCGATCTGGCCACCGCCCTGCTCGCCACGCGCGACCGCGAGCTTGCGCATCTCGACCTGCGCTGGCGCGACGACGCGGCGCTCGCCGTGGTCATGGCTGCTCGCGGCTATCCGGGACCCTATGAGAAGGGTTCGGAAATCCGCGGAATAGAAGCCGCAGCAAGCATTCCCGACGTGCAAATCTTCCACGCTGCAACCGAACGCCGCGACGGACGGCTCTTCGCCGCGGGCGGGCGCGTGCTGACCATCGCTGCGCTGGGCCATGACATCGCGGAAGCGCGGTCGCGCGCTTATGAAGCGGTGGACTGCGTCGACTGGCGGGAGGGCTTCTGCCGACGAGACATCGGCGGTCGCGCGCTGCGCAGGAGCCGATAATGAGCGCCGCGGACGATCGTCAGGCAAATTACTCAGGCACGAAGGAGGTCGCGGAGGTTCTCCGGTTCGACGAGAAAAACCTCGCCGATTACCTCGCGCTTCACATCGAGGATTTTGCCGGTCCGGTCAGCGTCAGACAGTTCCGGGGCGGCCAGTCCAATCCCACCTACGAGTTGACCGCGCGCGACCGGAAATATGTGCTGCGCCGCAAGCCGCCGGGAAAGCTGTTGCCGTCCGCCCATGCCGTCGACCGCGAATACCGCATCATCGCCGCGCTCTATCCCACTGGATTTCCAGTCGCGAAGCCCCTTGTGCTCTGCGAGGACGAGTCGATCATCGGTACGAGCTTTTATGTGATGGATTGCGTCGAGGGCCGGATATTCTGGGGGCCGCTGTTGCCCGGCCCGCCGCCTGGAGAGCGCTCCGCGATCTACGATTCGATGAACGCAACGTTGGCGCGGCTTCATATGCTCGACTACGAGAAACTCGGCCTCTCCGATTTCGGCAAGCCCGGAAATTACATCGCGCGGCAGATCGCGCGCTGGACCAGGCAGTATCTCGCCTCAGAGACCGAAAAGATCGACGAGATGGATCGGCTGATCGCGTGGCTGCCGCAGCATCTGCCGGTCGAAGAGCGCAGCGCGATCGTGCACGGCGATTTCCGGCTCGACAATCTGATCCTCCATCCCACGCGGCCGGAAATTCTCGCGGTGCTCGACTGGGAACTGTCGACCATCGGCGATCCGCTGGCGGACTTCACCTATCACCTCATGCAATGGCAGATGCCGCCCGAGGTTTCGACCGGCGGCACGGGCAGCCTGATGAACCTGGACCTGAAGGCCATGGGGATTCCGGACATGGACGAATATGTGGCGACCTATTGCCGCCGCACCGGCCGCGAAACGACGCCCAGCATGGACTACTACGCCGCCTACAATTTTTTCCGGTTCGCGGGCATTCTCCAAGGCATCGTCGGCCGCGTGCGCGACGGCACCGCCGCCAGCGAGAACGCCGCGCGCAACACCGCCTTCGTCCGTCCCCTCGCCGAACGCGGCTGGTATTTCGCAAGGCGCGCAGGGGCCGGGTGAACGACGCTAACGCGGAGAAGTGCAAGTATGATCCCGTTGTTGACACTTTCAACATTGGAATTGCCATGGCCACCGTCAATTTCAGCGTTCCTGATGACGTCAAAATCGAGTTCGACGAGGTATTCGGCGGACGGAACAAGAGCGCCGTCATCGCCGACCTGATGCGGAAGGCAGTCAGCGACGAGCGGCGCCGCAAGGATCGCGAACGCATATTCCGTGCCTTGACGGCGCGGCGGGCTCAGCGGCCGCCAGTATCCGACAAGGCAATACGGGCTTCGAGGATAGTTGGCCGGCCGTGACCCTGGTCCTTGACGCCAGTGTGGTAATCAAGTGGCTGTTCAAGGATCCTGGACGGGAAGCCGGTACGGAAATGGCAACGCAGATCATGGAGCGCGTGGCAACGGATCGGCGCAAATGCTGCTCGCCCGTTCAAGCAGACGCACAAGTTCCGATTGCTTCGATGTGTCGGTCTTCAGCTTGATGCGTGCCAGATGCACGCGAACGGTATGAACGCTCAGTGACAATCGATCGGCAATCGCCGCCGGATCCCCACCCGCGAGCAACTCTACCGCTACCGTCACTTCTGCTGGCGTGAGGCCGAAAAGATCGCGCAGCCGATCGCCTGGCACGGCGCGCCTCGCCTCCATATCGGCAACGCAGACGATCACCGGCGGTTGCGGCCCGAAAGGCGTCACATGCTCCGGATACAGCGGCACCACCACCACCGAGAGCGGCCGGCTATGGCCGGGTCGGGCCACCGACATGGCGCCGCCAGTCCGTTTCTCGCGGTCCGCAGATGCCGCGGCGACGATCATGCGGAGCAGTTTGCGCGTGGCATCCGCGCTTCCAGCATGCAGGATCCCGTTGCGAATGGACAAGCCGGGCACCTTGGCGGCGAGCGCCTCAGCGGCACGATTGGCGTATCGAACGCGGCCTTCATCGTCGACGAGAAAAACTCCGTTGGGCGACCGATCGAGCGATTGCGCAAGTCCGTCGTCAAGCTGCTCGAGACCCGACAGTCTGCGGCTCAATTCGAACGCGCGTACCAGATGCGGCTGAAGCAACGCCGCAAGATCGACGTCGCGGTCGTCGAACTGGCTTCGGTGCGGCGGACGCAGGAAATTGATCGACGCAAATTTCGTCTTCTCGAGGCTCAGCCCCAGCATCAGCAGGGAATGAATGCCGAAAGGCCGCAGGAAATCATTGTAGTACTCGCTGCGCATCAGCTCCGGCTTCGGCAGCGCATGTTCGTCGGTGACCGGACGCCTGCGCCACACTCCGCCGCCGTCGGACAATCGCAGCAGACTGTTGCGCCGATGCCGGATCGGATTGCGCGTGGCGAAATGCCCGAAATACGGCGTGACCGCCGCCGGATCGACGCGCGCAACCATCCCCCATCCTTTACCGGTAATCTGGTCCTGAACGTGCAGAGCCGCACCGTCGCCCCCCAGGACGTTTGCAGCGGTTTCCAGTACCTCTGGCCAACGCTGCGGCGCCAGGACAGCCTCGTAGGCGAGACCGATCACGTCATACAGGTCGACCGAGCCGTTCAAGCTGCGCCTCCATCCCCGCCCGGACATTAGCACCGACCGAATGACATAATCAATTTGGGTGATGCGGCGCTTGGGCAGTTTCGTTCTAATTCAGTATGGAGTTAGCCAAAGCGGCACAAAACATGCGCGGTCCGGTGACGGGATTTGCGAGCCCGCTCGTCGAAAAGGGGGTCTTCAAGATGTCCAGATTATCAATTTTGGCCTCGGCGGCGCTTTTCTTTGCCAGTTCCGCCGCGCTTGCGGCTGGGCCCGGGCAGCAGCCCGACATTGGCTTCACGGCACTTGCCTTTCCCTTGCAGCGATCCGGGTCGGTCCCGCCTTCGGAGCCGCCCAATCTTTATCCGCTGAACGCGCAATTCGGGCAGTTGCCGACGAATTATGACGGGCAGGACCAATGGCCGTGCTATGGCGGCGGCGCGGACTGTTCCTCCATCAACTCGAACGGGGTGGTGGTCGGCATTCCCGTCAACGCATGGTCGCTTTCCGCCTGCGACAACAACAGCCCGCCGGCAAATCCCTGTGGGCAAGTCTACTTTTTCTACCAGGACGTCACGGGCGACACTACGGACGATCTCATCCTCACCGTCACGGTGAAACAGGGCAGTAACTATATTTTTGCAAAGGGCCCCGCGGATCTCGGTCCCAACCCCTATTACGAGGAAGTGGTCGTTTTCTCCGGCGACAAGGCTTTCGGTACCCAGGGGCAGAGCGGCAAGGGTAATGGCTGGTGCGCCGGAAGCAAGCACACCTGCGTGGATCCGGTTGCGGGAGTGGCCAACGGCGTAGCCACCATGCAGGTCGGTCCCTACGAAATGAAACAGAAATTCAGTTTCTATCTGAACTGAAAAGCAGGGGCCTTGAGCAAACGCCGTTCCCTCCCCCCAGAGTTCCCGGGGGAGGGATTGGCCGTCATGACCCGTCGCTGCGCCGGGGCTGGTTCATGTATTTGCCGTATTCGAGCCGGGCGATGGTGCGGTTGTGGACTTCGTCCGGACCGTCGGCGAGTCTGAGCGTGCGCAGGCTCGCATACATGCGGGCCAGCCCGGAATCCGTGGTCACGCCCGCGCCACCCCAGGCCTGAATTGCATCGTCGACGATCTGGAGCGCCATGCGCGGCGCGGCGACCTTGATCATCGCGATCTCCGCGCGCGCCGATTTGTTGCCGACCTTGTCCATCATGTCGGCGGCCTTGAGCGTGAGCAGCCGGCACATCTCGATGTCGATGCGCGCCTCGGCCACGCGCTGCTCCCACACGGAATGCTCCGCGATCTTCTTGCCGAAGGCGTCCCGCGACAACAGGCGCCGCACCATCTGTTCCAGGGCGCGCTCGGCGGCGCCGATGGTGCGCATGCAGTGGTGGATGCGGCCGGGCCCGAGCCGCCCTTGCGCGATCTCGAACCCCCTGCCCTCGCCGAGAAGAATGTTCTCTACCGGCACCTTGACGTCCTCGAACAGCACCTGGCCGTGGCCGTGGGGCGCATCGTCAAATCCGAACACGGGCAGCATGCGTTCGATCTTCACGCCGGGCGTGTCCATCGGCACAAAAACCTGCGACTGCTGACGATATTTGTCGGCCTCCGGATCCGTCTTGCCCATCACGATCATGATCTTGCAGCGGGGATCGCCCACGCCCGACGACCACCATTTGCGGCCGTTGATCACATAATGATCGCCCGTTCGCTCGATGCGCGTGGCGATGTTCGTCGCGTCCGATGAGGCAACGGCGGGTTCCGTCATGATGAAGGCCGAGCGGATCTCGCCTTCGAGCAGGGGTTTCAGCCATTTCTCCTTCTGATCGGCGCTGCCGTAGCGTTCAAGAACCTCCATGTTGCCGGTGTCCGGCGCGGAACAGTTGAACACTTCGGAGGCAAAGCTTACCCGCCCCATCATTTCCGAAAGCGGCGCATATTCGAGATTGCTGAGGCCCGGCCCGGACTTGCTGTGCGGCAGGAAGAAATTCCATAGCCCCTGCCCCTTGGCCTTCGCCTTCAACTCCTCGACCACCGGCACCACGATCCAGCGATTGCCGTTCCGCGTCGCCTCCTCCATCTGCGCCGCATAGATTTCCTCGGCCGGATAGACGTGGCGATCGATAAAGTCGCCGACGCGCACCATCCATTCCTTCTGTCGCGGCGAATAGTCGAAATCCATGTGCGTATCTCCGGCTTTCCCCGGATCGCCGGCGTCTCGCCGGCATGCCTGCCGGAGGCCGGCGGTCCCAGGTTCACGCGCAGGTTTGACAGCCGCGGAACGTCACGGCAATCAGGTTTGGTGCTGTTGTGGACCGGAATCGCGCTCATCCTTTGCGGTGTGGGGTGCTTCGCCATCGACCGGCGCGCGACGCACCTGTTTCATGCGGCAGTCGCGCGACCGTTCGAACGCGTGCTTCACGCCTCGACCGACTGGGCGAAGGGCGCGCTGTGGCTGACGGTCTCCGTCGCCGCCCTCGTCATCGCGTTCTTGCTGCAGCGGCTTTTCGGGCACAGCCGCAGTATCGACACGCTCGCGCAGGTGAGCCTGGCCTTCCTCGTCAGCCTTGCCGCCGCCAGCCTGATTCTTCATACGATCAAGACCCTGCTGGGCCGCCGCCGTCCGCGCGACGAACTTGAACTCGATCTTTACGGCTTCCGGCCGTTCACCTTCGATCTGCGCAGCGACTCGTTCCCGTCCGGGCACGCGCTCACGATTTTCTGCGTGGCCGTGGTGGTTTCCGCCGTAACGCCCGGGCTCGCGCTGCTGTGGTTTGCCGTGGCGGCCTATCTTGCGCTCACGCGCGCCCTTTTGAACTCGCATTTCGTCAGCGATGTGCTGGTGGGGGCGGGAATCGCGCTTGTGACCACGCGCGAAGTACTCGTGAATTTCTTCCCCGCGCTGGCCCGCCCCTGGTTCTGACGCGCATTAGCCGCGCCGGGCCAGAAAGAACGATTTGAGCAGGGCGGCGCTCTCCTCTGCACAGTCGCCGGAGGATACCAGCGGGCGATGGTGACAGGTCGCCTGCTCGAAAAACCTCGGACCGTGCAGCACCGCGCCGCCCTTCGGATCCGGCGCCGCAAACACGAGGCGGCCCACGCGGGCGAGGCTGACCGCGCCTGCGCACATCGCGCAAGGCTCAAGCGTCACATAAAGGATTGAACCCGTGAGCCGCTCATTGCCGAGCTTCGCAGCGCCCTCGCGCAGCACGAGCAGCTCGGCATGCGCGGTCGGGTCGCGCCGCTCGACGACACGGTTCCCGTTGCGCGCCAGCGTGCGGCCGTCCGCTGCCAGCAGTACCGCGCCCACGGGAACCTCGCCCCGTTCCGCCGCCGCCCGCGCCTCTGCCAGCGCCTCTGCCAGGTAGTCCGTATCGCTCATCATTGTGCGCGGGCGCGGCCGTGTTATGTCCGGCATGGAGGTGCCGAGCGTGACAGAAAACAGTCCCGAGGGCGAGCGCATCGCCAAGATCATCGCCCGCGCGGGAATCTGCTCGCGCCGCGACGCGGAGAAGCTGATCGCGGAGGGTCGCGTCTCGCTGAACGGCGAGAGCGTCACAAGCCCGGGAACCCGCGTCGGCGCACATCAGATCGTATCCATCGACGGCAAGCCGCTCAGCGAGCCTGAGCGCACGCGGCTATGGCGCTATCACAAGCCTACGGGGCTGGTGACCACCCATCGCGATCCCGAAGGCCGGCCCACCGTTTTTCAGGCGCTGCCGAAGACCATGCCGCGTGTGGTTTCCGTGGGCAGGCTCGACGTGAATTCGGAAGGTCTTCTGCTGCTCACCAATGACGGCGAACTCGCACGCCGACTCGAACTGCCGGCCGCGGGCTGGACGCGCCAATACCGGGTTCGCCTGTTCGGGAAGGTCTCGCAGTCCGACCTTGACCGTCTGGCGGAAGGAATCACCATCGCCAGCGTGAAATATGGACCGGTCATCGCCGATCTGGAGCGCAGCAAAGGCATGTATTCCTGGGCCACCGTCCAGATCACGGAAGGCAAGAACCGCGAGGTGAAGCGGCTGATGGAACATCTCGGCCTGAAGGTCGCCCGCCTCATCCGCGTCCGCTTCGGCCCCTTTCACCTCGGCCAGCTCGAGCCGGGAATGGTCGATGAGATTCCGGCGAAGCTGTGGAAGGCGCAGCTGGACGAGCAAATTCCAAAAACCTGAGCTTCATCGCGCCGGCCACGCGAGCATTCCGGGATCATTATCGGCCAGCGCCCGGACACGGTCGCTGACCTTTTCCGCAATCACAAGTGGCACGACCGCCGAAGCATCCCAAAATTTCACCGGCCTTCCCGACGCTCCTCAAGGAGCGCCTCAAGTACCGAAAAGCCCTCACGCGTTCGTGGCAGCTCGGTCCTGAAAAGCGCCTTTGACAACGGCTTCCGTCGCGGGCGAACCAGTCCCTCGCGAACCAGACGGGCGATCCTCTCGTCCCACTCCGTTTCGTCTGCCGATACGGGCTCCAGACGGGCGACAGGTCGCCCCCGGTCCAGAATGAGGACGGAAGACCCGCTCTTCAGGCCGTCGATGAGGGCACTCAGATGGTTCTTGGCTTCGGTTATGCTAGCCTTTTTCATGAAGCCAGAATAGCCATTTCTGAAGAGCCGCGGTTTTGCTTTTGGAGCGCGGACCAGAGCACCTTGAGACGGAGTGGGATCTTTGCGCGTGACCTTCATTGTCATTCCCGCGCAAGCGGGAACCCAGGGCACCGCCCTGTCTTGAAGAATCCGCGCTCTGGATGCCCGCTTTCGCGGGCATGACAGTGTGTGAGCATTTAGAATTGCAAGATGCCCTGGCGATGGCGAACAACCATGATCCGAATTCCCTGAAGCAGGGAGTTTTGCGGGGAATTTGTGAGGGCGTTGGAAAAAGGTGGACGCGCTCAGACGTGCTGGCCGCCGTTGATGTGCAGTTCGGCGCCGGTGACGTAGCTCGATTGCTCCGTACACAGATAGTAGATCGCCTTGGCCACTTCCTCGGGCAGGCCGAGCCGGCGCAGCGGGATGGCCTCCACGATCTTGTCCGTTCCCGGCGACAGGATCGCGGTGTCGATCTCGCCCGGCGCGATGGCATTCACGCGCACGCCAAGCGGGCCGAAATCGGCCGCCATCTCGCGCGTGAGCGCGGCCAGAGCCGCCTTGCTCGTCGCATAGGCGGCGCCTGCAAAGGGATGGACGCGGCTTCCGGCGATCGACGTCACGTTGACGATCGCGCCTTTGGCGGCGGTCAGTTCTTCGATCAGCCCGCAGGCGAGAGAGATGATGGAAAAGAAATTGACTTCAAACACTTGCCGCCAGACGTTCGCGCCGCTTGTCAGCACGCCGAGCCGCTCGCCGCGCGGGCCCTTGGGCGAGATGGCGGCGTTGTTCACCAGCGCATGCAGCCGCCCATCGGGCAGCCGTTCGCGCATCTCGCGGACAGCCCGCCCGGTGTCGTCTGGATCGGCGAGATCGACCTGGATGTGATCCTCGGGGCCGGCGGCCCAGGGACAATTCTCCGGAAAGGCGTGGCGCGAGCAGGTGATGACGCGCCAGCCGGCGCTCGAAAAGCGCTTCACCGTCGCGTGTCCGATCCCCCGGCTTGCACCGGTGAGAATGAGCGTCCGGCGCTCCTCATTCGCGGCTTGCGTGCGGGATTGGCTCATGGGCCCGACTCTACCAGGTCAGGCAAGGAATTGCGAACGGGCCTGTCAGGAGCGCGCGAGAGCCACCGGCTTTTCGAGCCCCTCCGGATCCTGATGGATGATCACCTGCGCGCCGGGATAAGCGGCAAGGATGTCGGCTTCCACCGCATCGCTGATTTCGTGGGCGCGGGTGAGGCTCATCCCCGGATCGAGCTCGAGGTGCAGCTGGATGAATTTGGACACGCCGGCCGCGCGCGTGCGCAGATCGTGCAGGCTGCGCACGTCTGCATGCGCAAAGACAATCAACTTGATGCGCTCGCGCTCGCCCTCCGGCAACTCGCGGTCCATGAGCTGATCGTAGCTCTGTCTGACCACGTGCCAGGCGCTTGAGACAAGCACCGCCGCAACGGCCAGGCCGACCAGGGGATCCGCGATCAGAATCCGGAACCGCGCGGCAAGCGCGATGCCCACAACGACGCCGATGTTTGTAACAAGGTCGCCCAGATAGTGCAGGTTGTCGGCGCGGATGGCGATCGAGCCCGTGCGCGCAACCGTTACACGCTGCAGCAGGACAAGACCAAGCACCGAAACGATGGAAACGCCCATCACCGCCAGGCCAACGCCCGCGTCCGCGAGCGGCCGCGGCGAAACGATCCTGCCCACCGATTCGATCACCAGAAAGGTGGCGGAGCCGGCTATGAAGGCGCCTTGCGCGAGGCCCGCGAGGGGCTCGGCCTTGCCGTGCCCGAAGCGGTGCTCCCGATCGGCCGGTGTCAACGATTGACGGATCGCGAGCAGATTGATCGACGAGGCGAAAAGGTCCAGGGCGGAATCGGCCAGCGATCCCATCATCGCCACGGAACCGGTGACGACATAGGCCACTGCCTTCAGAAAGACGAGAACTGCCGACACCGCAACAGCGGCCAAAGCGGCGCGGTGCATCAGCCGGGACGTTGCGCTCGAAGGCGCCGGCGACACCGCGGTCAAGGATAGAGCCGTTCCGTTCGCCACGGCGCCTCCACGGCCTGCCTGCGATAGACGAGCCGGTCGTGCAGGCGGAATGGGCGGTCGCGCCAGAACTCGATCTCGAGCGGAGCGACCCGGAACCCGGACCAGTATGGTGGCCGCGGCACTTTGCTCAGCGCGAATTTGGCGGCGTATTTGGCGATCTCGCGCTCGAAGGCGAAGCGGCCCTCCATGGGCCGCGACTGCGCCGACGCCCAGGCGCCGATCTGGCTGTCCTTTGGCCGACTGGCGAAATAAGCGTCGGCCTCGGCATTGCTTACCGGCGCTGCCGGCCCGCGCACACGCACCTGGCGACGCAGCGTCTTCCAATGAAAACAGAGCGCCGCGTGAGGTTGCGCGGCCAGCTCGCGTCCTTTCGCGCTTTCCAGATTGGTGTAGAAAACAAATCCACGCGCGTCGGCGCTTTTCAGCAGCACCATGCGCACATCCGGCCAACCCTTTTCATCCACGCTCGCCAGCGCCATCGCTTCCGGCTCGTTGGGCTCGGTCCTGGCGGCCTCTGCCATCCAGCCGGCGAACAGCGCCATGGGATCGGTCTGCGGCGCGACCCCGCCGTCGTCGAGAGAGCCGCCAATATCGCTCATCCGCGCCGCATAGCACCTTCGAATCGACCCGGAAAGACGGCGCGCCGTACCGTTCGCAAGGCGCCGTTTCACTCCTATATTGGGCCAGCCGCCGCTCCGACAGGATGCGCGGGCGACGGAGGGGGCGGAATCGTCCTATGAAAACGGAAAGGCAGACTGGCCGGAGAGATTATGCGCGATCCGTATGAAGTCCTTGGCGTTTCGAAGACGGCGAGCGAGGCCGAGATCAAGAAGGCGTTCCGGGCACTCGCCAAGAAGCATCATCCCGACACGCATGGCGGCGATACGACCGCGCAGAAGCGCTTTCAGGAAATCAGCGCCGCATACGATATCGTGGGCGACAAGGAGAAGCGGGCCAAATTCGATCAGGGGGAGATCGACGCCAGCGGAAATCCCCGCGGTTTCGATCCGGGTGCCCAGGGTTTCCGCGGCGGGCCGTTCCGGCAGGGCGCGGGCGGGCGGGATTTTCATTTCACCTGGCAGGACGCCGATACGGCTGAGGGTGAGTTCCGCCCCGAGGACCTTCTGTCGGAAATCTTCGGCGGCAGAGGTGGCGGACGACGGCGGCGCCAGCCCCGCAAAGGCGAGGATATTTCCCTCGCGCTGACCATCGCGTTCGAGGAGGCTGCGCGCGGCGGCAGCCGGCGGATTGTTCTGCCCGACGGTCGCGAGATTGACGTGCGTATTCCGGTGGGCGTCCGCGATGGCCAGCAGATCCGGCTCAAGGGGCAAGGGGCGCCAGGACGGGAGATCGGCGCCGCCGGAGACGTGCTCCTGACGATTTCCGTCGCTGCCAATCCCTGGCTGACCCGTGACGGCAACGACATCAGGATGGATTTGCCGGTTACGCTCGGAGAGGCGGTGCTCGGCGGCAAGGTCAACGTTCCGACCCTTACCGGCCCGGTGACGCTCACCATTCCCGCGGGGTCCAACAGCGGCACCTCGCTCCGGCTGAAAGGAAAGGGAATTCCGGCGCATGGCGGAAAACCCGCGGGCAATCTCTACGTCCGTCTCGTCGTCACCCTCCCCGACCGACCCGACGCCGCGCTGAACGAGTTCGCCGCCTCCTGGCACCTCGCGTACGATCCGCGGGCGAAGTTCGGCTAGCGACGTTCTTGCATTCCGCGCCGTTCCGCCCTAGTGCACCGCGCTCATTGGCCGTCATCGCCCGGGTCATGCGGGCGATCCTTTTTTTGAACTAATTGGATCATCCGGACACGCGGGGTGATGACGAAACAAGGAATTGATCGCTGAAGTCAGCAGAAGGAGCGCGGGATGACGAGCACCGGTCTCATGAGCGGCAAGCGGGGCCTGATCATGGGCGTCGCGAACGAACGTTCCATCGCCTGGGGAATCGCGCAGGCGGTGCACGCGCAGGGCGCCGAACTCGCGTTCACCTATCAGGGGGACACTTTCCGCAAGCGCGTAGCCCCGCTCGTGGAACCACTGCGGCCGGCGGCCCTGATCGATTGCGACGTGACGGCGCAAGGCTCGCTCGACGCGGCTTTTGCCGAACTGCGCGACAGATGGCCGGCGCTGGATTTTCTTGTGCACGCCATCGCCTTTTCCGACAAGGAGCAACTCAAGGGACGCTATGTCGACACGACTCTCGAGAATTTCTCCATGACGATGAACATTTCCTGTTATTCCTTCACCGCGGCGGCGCAGCGGGCGGAAAAGATGATGCCGAACGGCGGCAGCCTTCTCACGCTCACCTATTACGGCGCGGAGAAAGTGATGCCGCATTACAACGTGATGGGCGTAGCCAAAGCGGGTCTCGAAGCGAGCGTGCGCTACATGGCGGAAGACCTCGGCAAGCAGAACATCCGCGTCAACGCGATCTCCGCAGGCCCCATCAAGACGCTGGCCGCTTCGGGGATCGGCGATTTCCGCTATATTTTGAAATGGAACGAACTGAACGCGCCTCTCCGGCGCACCGTCACCACGGACGAAGTCGGCGGGACCGCGCTGTTTCTTCTTTCCGATCTCGGCCGTGCCGTGACGGGGGAAGTTCTTCACGTCGATTGCGGCTATCACATCGTCGGCATGAAGGCGGAAGACGCGCCCGACGTCGCCGTTGCGGCCAAATCGGACAGCGCATGAGCCACAACAGTTTCGGGCACCTGTTTCGGATAACCACCTTCGGCGAGAGTCACGGACCCGCTCTCGGCTGCGTGGTGGACGGCTGCCCGCCCGGAATTCCATTGGAGGAATCCGACATCCAGGCCGATCTCGATCGCCGCCGCCCGGGCCAGTCCAGATATGTAAGCCAGCGCAAGGAGCCGGACAGCGTGCGCATCCTGTCCGGTGTTTTCCAGGACGAACGGATGCAGGCGCAGCTCACAACGGGAACGCCGATTGCACTGCTGATCGAGAATGTCGACGCGCGGGGCAAGGACTATGCGGAGATACGCGACAAGTTCCGGCCGGGCCACGCCGATTTCACCTATTGGGCCAAGTATGGAATCCGTGATTACCGTGGCGGCGGCCGGCAATCGGCGCGCGAAACGGCGGCACGGGTGGCCGCCGGCGCGATAGCCCGCAAGCTCCTCAACGCCCTGTTTGGAAACGTCCGTATCCGCGCCGCGCTGGTGCAGATGGGCTCACAGCATGTCGCGCGCGAGCGCTGGGACTGGGACGAGGTTCCGCGCAATCCATTCTTCTGCCCGGACGCCGATGTTCTCGGTTCATGGGCTGATTATCTGGAAGCCCTGCGAAAGAATGGTTCTTCCTGCGGAGCAATCATCGAGGTTGTCGCCGAAGGAATTCCGGCTGGCCTCGGCTCGCCCATCTACGGCAAACTTGATGCCGACCTTGCCGCGGCGCTGATGAGCATCAATGCGGTAAAGGGCGTGGAGATCGGCGACGGCTTTGCGAGTGCCACGCTCGGCGGTGCAGACAACGCGGACGAAATTCGCCGGGGAGAGGACGGCAAACCGCAATTTCTCTCGAACCATGCTGGAGGAATTCTGGGCGGTATTTCGACCGGGCAACCGATTGTCGCCCGATTCGCCGTCAAACCGACTTCATCGATCCTCAAGCCGATGCGGACGATCGACGTCTCAGGCAACGAAACGGAGATCGCGACCAAGGGCCGTCACGACCCTTGCGTCGGCATCCGTGCCGTGCCCGTAGGCGAAGCCATGGTCGCCTGCATCCTGGCCGATCAGGCGCTCCGCCACCGCGCACAGATCGGCGCATTTCACATCTGATACCAACCTGCGTTGCTGTTCATGCATGAGCCCACTCGTGCCGTCCGATGGACATGACGCGCCACGGCTGATTGCGCAGTTTATTCCAGGCGCCGCTGCAGAGGTCGACGATCTGCTCGCGGAAATCGAAGATGCGGTTGGAGAGCCAATTGTCGCGCATGTACTGCCAACATTTTCGGTGGGATTCAATCTCGGCGCTTTGGCCGGCAAGGGCAGGATGGTGTTGTTGTCGGGCAGTTTCAGCTTGGGTGCGGTGTGCCAGGCCGCCTGATCGAGAAAATTCCTCCGCCAAAGTCGGTCCGACGCCCGATCGCCGCCGCCATGGCAAACCTCCTCGTTTGCCACGGTGAATCCGCACGAGCGAAGGGTCGTTGACCTACTGGTGTGAGCCAGCGGCCTGAATTTTCGTCTCTGTCGAGCGCCGAAAAGGACGCGCTGATCGGGCGGTTGTTGGCGCAGGTCGAGGAACTGACGCAGCGGCTCGTGGCTTTGGAAGCGGCGAACGCGGCTTTGCGGAAGGAGAATATGGAGCTTTCGCGGGAAGCTCAAGCTTCCGCCGACGACGCCGGACAATTCGAGCACGCCGCCCTCGCGGGGCCAGAAGGCAAGCTCGCCGTTACCACCGCGGATCTCCGCCGGCCGGGATTGAGGCGATCACCCAGCCCGGCCGATATAAACCGACTTCCGTGCCGTGCGTTTTCGGCTTGCTTGGGAGATCAGTTTCGGGTTACGTGGCGTTTATGGGGGCATTGCGGTCGCGATGTCCAGTTTTAACCCAAGGGGTGAACTCAATGAATTCCATCACGAAAACTCTGCTCGGTGGCACGGCCTTCTGCGCGCTGGCAACTGCCCCCGCCATGGCGGCCGGCGCTCCGTCTATCCACGTTGCGGCGGCGCATCCTGGCCACCAGACTGTTCTCAAGACCAGTATGAATAACGGAGGCAAAATCGCCCACATCACCAGCACGATAGCCGTTAGCACCTCCGATACGGCGGGTCTCAAGAAGGTAGTGAAATTGGCCGCCACCTACTACACGTTTTACGACAGCGGCTCATTCTGCAACTCGTCGGAAAAGCAGAAGCAGGTGCTCCAGTCGAAGAAGACCAAGTACGCGAAACTCGGCACTTCGACCGAGACGTATAGCGGGTACTGCAGCACAGCCCCGACTGTGTTCTATGGCGACACGTATAAGCTCACCAGCAAGGACGGCGAGGGCAAGAACGACGCCTTCGTTTCCACCCTGACCGGCAAGAAAATCCATTACAACGGCGGACTCTACGACATCGACGTGAACATGGACGTCAGTGTGACCATCGGTCAGTAATTCGCGACCGACTTTTAAAATTGGTACGGCGCCGGCGGCCTCAGGCCGCCGGCGCTTTATTTACTGCCTCGACATTTTGGCGTGGCGATCGACGCCGACTCCATTTGATGGGTATCCGTTCGAAAGCGACGCCGAGGGGCGCAAAACAGGCAGTGGCACGGTCGGCGACTGTCGCCTGGTCTTGCCAAGCCCAACTATTCTCAGCAATACGATGCGCGCGGACGCGGACGCGGACCTGACCGGCATGCGGCAGGGCGCGGCTGCAAATGAAAAACCGGCTCAGGTGTTCGCGGGCACGGATACCCCCTAGCCTCTTCGATGGGAGACGCGGAGACGTGACGAAACAGACGCCGCCGTCGGGGATGGCCAAACCATTCGCGGTGCTCCGGGCGCCCTCCGGCGCGGGAGCGCAGCCCTTCGCAGAAGTTGATCTGCTCGATCCGTTTCGCCGTGCACGTGGTCTGCCGTTGCGCCCTATGGCTTCAGTACCCGTGCGCCCCATTGCATCCAAACCCACCGCGCCAAAAACGCGGGAAGAAATTGCCCATCTGTATGAGGCAGGGCGCACCAGCGCCGCCATGAGCTTCCACGAACTGGCGCTGGAGACTATGGAGGAGGTAACGCGACAGGCGCCTGACCACGCGGTCGCCTGGCGCGATTACGCGGACTTGCTGCGGTTGGCGGGGAAGGACGTGGAGGCTGCCACAGCCGACGCGCGCGCCATCGAGGCGCCGGCCGGCGCCTGGCCGGTCGCGACTGGGGAGCGCGACGCCGGCAAGCTGGAGCGGCTTGACCAGAAAATGCGCAAACGCTTGGAAAAAATTCCCGACGAGCAGCGCTCGACCTGGCTGCGCGAGCACTTGTTCGGTCATCCGCTGGATGTTGCCGCGATGCGCTACCTGGCGAACGAGGAGGACCAGGAGCAGGACCTGCATACCACCGAGTCATTGATGCAGCGCGCGCTGGAGTTGTCCGCCGGCTACGTCGATGTGCGTAGCGACTATGCCCGGCTTTTGGTGAGGAAGCGCGACCACCTCGGCGCCTATCGCGAGACCGCGATCCTGCTGGCCGCCAAGCCAGCCAGCTTTGAGTTCCGCCTGCTGCGCGCGGAAGCCGCGGTCTTTCTGGAGCGGTTTGACGAAGCGGTTGCGCTGCACGAAGCGCTGCTGAAGGAAGAACCGCAGCATTCGAACGTTCTGAGCGCCTATGGCGTACTGATGAAAAACCTGGGCCGCCGCGAAGCGGCGGAGCGTACCTTTCGCACGGTGCTGCGCTTCGAGCCAACCAACGGCCGCGCCTATCTTGGTCTGTCGGATTTGCGGTCAAATCGTCTGAACGAAGGCGATGTCGCCGACATGATGCGGCACCTGGCGGCCGGCATTCCCGAACTCACCAGCCGAAAGTGCATGGCCTCTGCGCTGGGGCAGACGCTGGAGCGGATGAAGGAATACGAAGGCGCGTTCGAGGCTTACGCCTTTTCCGCCAAGGTCTGCAAAGAGGAGGTGGAAAATACCAACCATGCGCATGACCCCGATAAGATCGAGGAACGCATGGCCCGCATGCGGAGCACCTTCACCGCGAGTTTGATGAGCACCCGCATGGAGGCGCCGCCGCCCAACCCCGCGACCACACCGATTTTCGTTCTGGGCATGCCGCGCGCCGGCTCCACGCTTGTCGAGCAGATTCTCGCCAGTCACCCTGAGGTTGAGGGTACGCGCGAGTTGCCTTCCGTGGAGTCGGTGACAAGGCGCATCGGCATGAGCCGCCTGCTTGTCGCCCCCAATGTGTATCCGGAGCGTGTGCCCGACTACAGCCGCGAAGAACTGCACGCGCTGGGAGAGGATGTTCTCCGCAACATTGCACTGTTCCGCCACACCACGCTGCCATACGTGATCGACAAGCGGCCGTGGAACTGGATCGATATTCCGTTCCTGGCGCTTGTTCTGCCGCAGTCCAGATTCATCGACATCCGGCGCGCGCCGATGGCTGCCGGTTTTGCCATGTTCAAGCAGATGCTGCCGATCGATGCGTCCTTCAGCTACGATCTGGTGCACATCGGCCGCTATTACCGCACCTATGTTGCGCAGATGGAGTATACCAAGACCATCATGCCGGGGCGCGTGCTGTACGTCCGCTATGAAGATCTGATTGACAATACCGAGGCCGAAATCCGCCGGATGCTGGATTATTGCGGCCTGCCGTTCGACGAGCGCTGCCTCCGCTTCTGGGAAACCGGTCGCGCCGTGGTGACGCCTTCGGCGGAACAGGTCCGCAAGCCGATCTACCGCGGCGCCGTCGAACAGTGGAAGAACTTCGAACCATGGCTCGGCGAATTGAAGGAAGCGCTCGGTGATCTTGCACACACTTGACCGCGTTTTTGCGCTCCTGCTGATTGCCGCCGCGACGGCAATTTCATTGCCGGCCAATGCGACGCCCATCAACGGCGCCGGTGTTGCCGCCGTTCCGGCGGCGCCTGCCAAACCCGCGCCGGGTGCTTCTGCCCACACTTCTGCCGCGCCAGACGACGACAACGACGACAACGATAAGGGCTTCGCGCCCTTGAAGCCGGGCGAGTCGTATCATCTGATCGGTTTCGCCCTCAGCGGATCGAAGCACATTGACGCCGATGCACTGATCGCGGCCTTGCCTGAGCACAAAGGCGATCCGATCAGCGTCGCACAAATCAAGGCCGACACCGACACGATCAAAAAGGCGCTCACCGCGCGACATGTCCATTTCGCGGAAGTTACGACCGCCCTTCTACAACGCGAGGCACCTGGCCACTTCATCTGGGTCATGTGGGACATCCAGCACATCGATGCGTTCAGCCGGGCTCCCTATCAGGGGTTTTGGACGTTCGGTGGCCAGACCTTCTCCGGCAACAAGGCGCTCACCAACGAACAACTGGAAAAAGCCATTGACTTGAAGCCCGGCGAGCGCGTCCGCGAAGGGGCCATCAGCGATGCCCGCACCGGCATGGAACAGGCTTACGACAAGGTTTTTCCCGGCAAGGCGGTAAAAATCGCCGTCAAACTGAATTTAAGAATGAAACCCAGTCGCGTGGCGACCTTCACGTGGCGGATTACCGAGCCTCCCGCCAAGTAGCGCGTTACCGCGATGGGCATGGAGCAGGTGTTTTGAGCCGCCAGGATACAGAGGCAAAGTCTCGGCCGGCCGGAGGCAAACGTGCAACAGGCGAATAACTTCAGAACCGGAGAACCGTGACCCAAGAGACGAACCCGGGCGCCGCGCAGGAGTCGCCACCTTCCGCGCAATCCGGCTCGCCTAACGCCGGAACGCCGGCCGAAATCGCGCTGATTTACGAGCGCGGCCGTACCAGTATGGCCATGGGCTATTACCAGCACGCGCTGCGCATTATGCGGAAGGTTACGCGTCTGGCTCCCGATCACGCCGGAGGCTGGCGGGATTACGCGGCGCTGCTGCGCCATGCCGCGCGCGATGCGGAGGCCGCGGAGGCCGGCGCGCGCGCCATCATGGCGCCCGCCGATGCGTGGCGATCTGCGGGGGGCCCGCAGGATGCCGCCGAGCTGCGGCACCTGGACGAGGCACTGCAAGAGCAGCTCGCGGGGATTCGCGAAGACCAGCGCGCCGGCTGGTTGCGCGAGAGGCTGGTGGAAAACCCGTTCGATGTGGCAGCGCTTCGGTATCTGGCCGATGAAGAGAATAGCGCAGGCGACTCCACAAGAGCCGGCTACCTGCTTCTGCGCGCGCTGGAACTGTCACCTGCCTATCTCGGCGCGCGCGCCGCCTACGCCTCTGTACTGGCGGAACGGCGCGACTATAGGGCGGCCTATCATCAGTGCGCGCTTCTTCTGGCCGCTGCGCCGGACGAATTCGGGTACCGGCTGCTGCGGGCCGATTGCGCCATGAACATCGAACGCGTCGACGAAGCAAAAGCGCTTTACGATCAGCTGTTGCGGGAAAAACCCATGCATCCCGCGCTGCTGCGATCGTACGGGTTTCTGATGAACACCGTGGGCGACCGCGACGAGGCGGCGCGAACATTCCGGAGCCTGCTCGCGTTTTATCCCAACGCCGGCGCTGGCTATTATGGCCTGAACGAACTCAGGGCCAACTACCTGACCGGGGACGACGTCGCGCAGATGAGGCACCGTCTGTCCGCCGGCGTTCCGAACAGGGCCAGCCGCCGGAGCATGGCCTACGCGCTGGCCCAAACGCTGGAAGGGATGGGCGAATATGAGGCGAGTTTCCAGGCCTATGAATTCGCTGCCAGGGTAAGCGCCGAAATTGCGCGAGAGTCGCATTGGGCCTATGATCCCGCCGAGTTTGCTCAGCGCCTGAATCGCATGCGGCGTACCTTTACAGCCGGCGCGATTGCCGCCCGCTTCGCTACCGCGCCCCCCAATCCCGCCACTACGCCGATCTTCGTCATGGGCATGCCGCGGGCCGGCTCGACCCTGGTCGAGCAGATTCTGGCCAGCCATGACCAGATCGAAGGGACGCGAGAACTTCCCGTTGTATCAGAGGTCACCGGGCGAATCGCCATGAGCCGCCTGCTTGTCGCGCCGGATGTGTACCCGGACAGGGTGCTCGAATACTCGCGCGCCGAGCTCGATCGATTCGGTGCGGATGTGCTGGGCGGCATTGCCGAATTCCGGCGCACCAAGTTGCCCTACGTGATCGACAAGCGTCCCGGGAACTGGGTGGATGCGCCGTTTCTGCATCTTATTCTCCCGCAGGCGAAATTCATCGCGGTCCGCCGCGCTCCCATGGCCGCCTGCTTTGCCATGTTCAAGCAGATGCTGCGGCGCGACGCCGCCTTCAGTTACGACCTGACGCATCTTGGTCGTTTTTATCGCGACTATGTGGACTACATGGATTACCTGGACAGCGTCATGCCCGGCGCGATCCTGCGGGTTTCCTACGAAAGCCTTGTCGACAACACCGAGGCGGAGATCCGCCGCATGCTGAATTATTGCGGTCTGCCCTTTGATGAGCGCTGCCTGCGGTTCTGGGAAACCGATCGCGCCGTGCTGACGCCTTCGGCGCAACAGGTGCGCAAGCCGATTTACCGGGGTGCGCTGGAACAGTGGAAGAATTTCGAACCTTGGCTTGGTGAGCTGAAGGCAGCGCTGGGGGACTTGGCGTAGAGGGACGACAAACACGTGAGATCAGGTTTGGGATGACTGCCAAAGGCGAGCGGGCGCCGTTTTCGGCAGCATCCGAGGAAGACGGTATGACACGTTCCTTGTCCGGGACGGATTTGCAGGCAGAACGACTGAGCGGAGGGCCGAACCCGGTAGCCATAACGCCGGCCTCGCGGCTTTACGAGCGGGCGCTCACCTTGGTCGCTATGGGTTTTCTTGGAGAAGCCACCACGATTCTACGCGACATCAGCGTCCGCCTTCCTGGTCACGCGCCAGTCTGGAAAAAGCTCGCAGAGCTGCTGCGTCTCGCGGGAAAGGATAGAGAAGCGAACGGCGCGATGTCCCAGGCCGCCGACGGTTCAACGCTATGGGCGGCAGCTTCGGACAGTCGTACACCGGCAGAAATTGTCGCCGCCGAACGCGCGTTGTTGGAGCGCGTGGGAGCGTTGAAAACGCCGCCTGAGCGACTGAAAGAATTACGCGACTATTTGCGCGGTCACGAAACCGACGCACCCGCCATGCGTGTGCTGGGCCGTTTCGAACAGGAAAGTGGCAATCTGATAACCGCGCGCGCCCTGTTCGAGCGGGCGCTGGTTCTGGCTCCGGATTATGACAACGCCCGCGCCGATCTCGCGCTTTTGTTGTTGGCCATGGGTGAGAATAAGCGCGCCGTTGCCGAAAGCGGCCTGCTGATTTCCCGCGCGCCGGCAAACATCGAATACCGGGCGCTCCACGCCAATGCCCTGTGCGCCGTCGGCGACTTTGACCCGGCCATTTCGATGATCGAGCAGGTGGTGCGCGCGAAGTCCACAAACGCGCGCGCTCGACGTGTCTATGCGAGAAGTCTCTACATTGCGGGTCGACGCGAAGACAGCGCGCGGGAATATCGTGCTTGTCTCGCGCTGGAACCGGGCATGGCGGAGGCTTATGGAGGCCTTGCGGACCTGCGCGGCGACTATCTTACCGCAAACGACATTGCTGCGATGCGCGAGCGTCTGCGCGATAGCGACCTCGACCTGGAGAGTCGCAGGACAATTCAATACGCGCTGGGGCACGCGCTGGAACGGGCGCGAGACTTTTCCGGAAGCTTCGCCGCCTATGAAGCCGGCGTGGCGTTGTCACAGACGGTCGCGGCAAACCGCAATAGGACCTATTCTCCAGCAAAGCGTGCCGACGAGCTCGCCCGCCGGCGCGCCGTATTCTCGCGACCTTTGCTTGCGCGCGGGGCGCCCGCGGAAAAGCCTCCCCACACCCCGATTTTCGTGGTCGGCATGCCGCGCGCCGGTTCGACGCTCGTCGAACAAATTCTCGCGAGCCACCGTCTTGTGGAAGGTACCATGGAATTGCCGGTGCTTGCCAATGTGGTGCGGGACTTATCGCTCAGGCGACTTATTTCGAAACCCGACGCCTATCCGGAATGTATAACGGAACTGAACGCTTTTGAACTGGCCGACTTGGGCACTCATTACCTTGAGGAGTGCAAAGCCTATCGCAGGACGAATCGTCCATACTTTATCGACAAAGGCACGTCGAACTGGCTGGACGCCGGATTGATCCGCCTGGTCCTGCCACATGCAAAAATCGTGGATGTTCGGCGTGAGCCGATGGCGGCGTGTTTTGCCATGTACAAACAACAGCTCAAGATTGACGTCCAATTTCCTTACGGATTCCGCGAACTTGTCCACTTCTATACGCAGTATGCCGGCATGATGGCTTACTATGAGACGGCGATGGCCGGGCATATTCACTTTCTCTCCTACGAACGCCTGGTCGAGGACACGGAAAGCGAAATCCGCCGCTTGCTGAAGTATTGCGGACTGCCCTTCGAGGAGAGCTGCCTGCGGTTCTGGGAGACCGGCCGCGCCGTCGCCACGCCCAGCGGGGAGCAGGTGCGACAGCCGATCTACCGCGGCGCTGTTGAGCAATGGCGCAATTTCGAGCCATGGCTTGGTCCACTGAAGGAGGCGCTGAAGGAGGCGGAAACCGTGGCTGCCGCGGCGCCGCGCTAGTGCTGACGCCTTCGGCGGAACAGGTGCGCAAGCTGATTTACCGCGGCGCGCTGGAACAGTAGAAGAAATTGGCAAATGAGTCGAAAATCGGGGCCAATGGTATCACTCCTCTGTGTCCCCGTATCTCCGTGGTAAAAGCCTTTTCTTTGATCCACAAATTTCAGAGGCGAAACTTCAGCGCCATCTGGGGATCTCGGCCGCGGCGTCGGCGCCGATCCACATCTGCGGCTCCGACGGAGGCCCGACATGTTCCTTCTTCTCGCGCGCCGCAACGCAGACCTGCGCCGCGCGGCCGAGCGCGGCGAAGCTGTCCGCATAGGGCCACACCGACAGCACGCATTGGTCGAAATAGGGATATTTGTCGGTCTGCCCGCAGCCGAAGGAGGTACGATCCGCGCGTGCCGCGGTCAGGATCAAGCGGTTCGGCGCCCGCAGCGCAGGAACGAAAACGCCCGAAAAACACGCCGAGAGCACGACGATCGTCGGTCTGCGAGCGCAGCTGTTGTCGAGCATCCTCGCCAGTTGTTGGGGTTCGAGCAGCGTGTCGCCAAGGACCACTCCATCCGGGGAACCGTGCGAAGAGAAATATACGAGGCAGCCGCCACTCGTCCGGTTCGACAGATCCCACAGCGCGTTGCCGATCGCTCCGGCGTCCACCGGACCATCCGAAGCGCCGGGCCTGACGGAAAATTCCTCGACATTCTTCGGCGCGAAGCCGAGCCCGATCAGATCGCGCGCCACGTCGCGGCGCGCATTGTCGAAGATGTCGCTCGGCCGCCCGTCATGCGCGTGCCAGTCGCCGGCCACGACGATCGCCGCCCAGCCGGCAAAGCCGGTGGTGGCGTAAGCGGGCCGGAAAACGAGTCCCGCCAGCATCGCGATGAGCACAGTCAGCAGTTTTCCTCGTCGGCTCGCCGGAAGAAAAACTTTGCCGTTCCGTCCCATTACTTCTTCCTCGAATGTCTCTTCCTGTCTGCTTTCCGAAAGATCGATATCTTTGTCAAATAGGCAATATCCGTGCCGACGCGTTCCAGTCCGGCGGGAGCGAACAGGGCACCAAGATCGCTGCGCGCGAAGCTCTCGTAATAAGGTTCGTGCAGGAGCCTCGGGAAGAATTCGATCAATCCGTCGCAGTCGGGAAGGTCGCCATACTGGACGGTGTCCGCAACCACAAAGATGCCTCCCGGTTTCAGCACGCGCGCGATCTCGCGCGCAGCGCTCGCACGAATCCGCGGGGGCAACTCATGGAAGAGATAGATGCTGACAGCGGCATCCACGCTTGCTGCGTCAAAGGGCATCGCCTCTGCCGGCGCTGCAACGAATTTCACGCCGCGCCGGCGTGAAAGCGCCAGGCGTGCCCGATCCAGATAAGGTTTGGACAGGTCGAGCGCGACCACCTTCAACCGCGGCTGCGCGTTCTTCACGAACGTCAGAAAGCCGCCCGTCCCTGCGCCGATGTCCACGAGCGTTGTGCGGGCGGGATCGCGCTCCGCAATGAACCGCGCAAGCGGCACATAGGCACGCCTGCGCATGGCATCTGCGGTTCCGGCGAACAGCGCCTCGACCTGGAAATCGTAGAGCCGGGCCGAGTCCTCGCTGAGGTACCCGTCTGTCTGGAAGTGGAAATTCTGGCGGAAGTAGCGCGGGAGCCCGTCACCCAATGCCGCCGCGTCGCCGTGGCCGCCGCGCCGCCGCCGCTCCGCCACACGCGGAATGTCGGCGAGATACTTCAGGCTGGCGCGGGCGCGGCGCATCTCCTGCGCGAGGTCGAGCGGAAAGGGGTAGAGACCGGCTTCGGCGTTGGCCAGATCCTTTGCGAACAGTGCCCGCATGCCCTTGAGCGTATCGCGCAGCGATGGAAACGCCCGCTCGGGCGTCTCGATCTCGGCGAAAGCGTCCCGCGCCAGCACGCGCGCGACGAGGTAATGCGCGCCATAGAACGCCACGCGCGCCGTCTGGGCGGCGGCATATGTCCATCTCCCGGTCGCAGTAACCAATTCAGTGCCATCTGAAAAGCGCTGCAAGTTCAATATGCGCCGACCAGAGAAACTGGTCTACCGCCACGACCCATTCGATGCGGTGTCCGCCCTCGACGAGGACCCGGGCATCGCGCGCGAAGCTCTCCGGATTGCACGAGACGTAGGCGATGCGCGCGACTTTGGAAGCCGCGGCCGTGCGCGCCTGGGCAAACGCCCCCGCGCGCGGCGGGTCGAGAACGATCCCGTCGAAGCGATCGAGCTCTCTGGCCTGAAGCGGCCTCTTGAACAGATCGCGGGTCTCTGCCGTGACCGGCTTGAGTCTGGCCGTCCGGCGCGCCGCGAAGGTCAGAGCCGACAGCGCGGCGGAGTCGGAATCCAGCGCATGAACGCGCGTGGTACCGGCAAGCGCGAAGGCGAATGTTCCGCAGCCGGCGAAAACGTCGGCGACCGCCACCGCCCCTTTCATGGCACGTTGCACGCACTCCTGAAGAAACGCTTCGCCTTCGCGGGTCGGCTGGAGAAAGGAATCGGGCGGAAGTCCGACCTCGACGCCGGCAAGGCACACCACAGGTTCACGCAGCTGCACCGCCGGTTCTCCGTTCACCACAATGCGCGCCACACGGGATGACCCGGCCCATCGCGCGAGAGCTGCGATTGCTGCTACGTCGATACTGCGCTTCAGCTTCAATCCGATATCGACGCCGTTGTCGGCTTCCGTGATTTCCAGCCGTGCTTCCTCGCCCTCCCGCAGCAGCGCGGTCAGAAGCTCGCGCAGACCGGGGATCAAACCTGCGAGCGAAGGCGTCAGGATGCGGCATTCCAGCATGTCGACGACGGCGTGAGACCGCGCCGAGCGAAAGCCGATACTTGCGACACCATCCTGCTTGACCGCAGCAAGCGCGGCGCGCCGTCGCGTAGTCGGAGCCACGACCAAAGGTAGATCGACCGGAACTCCACCCAGCCCGTGCCGCTCCAGCGCGCGCAGAATCTGTGCCTGCTTCAATACGCGGTAGTCGGCCAGATCCATGTCCTGAAAGGTGCAACCGCCGCAGGTGCCGAAATGGCGGCAAAGAGTGTTCATGCCCGCCGCGCGGCGAGGAGGTATTCCCGATTGCCCGAACCACCGGCGATCGGACTTTCGATGGCGCCCTCGACCGACCAGGAAAGCGAAGTCAACCACGCCGCAACGTCCGTCACGGCTGCCCCCCGGGCGTCGGCGTCCCGCACGATCCCGCGCTTTGCGATCTTCGCCCGTCCGACCTCGAACTGGGGCTTCACCAGCGCGACGAGCCGCGCGCCTTCGCGACTTAGATTCAATGCCGGACCAAGCGCGAGCTTCAGGCTGATGAAGCTCAAATCGGCGACAATCACATCCACCAGTTCGGGTATGTCCGAAGACGACAATGCACGCGCGTGGAGGCGTTCCCTCGCGATCACGCGGGGATCGGCGGCAAGACGCGGGTGCAGCTGCCCTCGCCCGACATCGATCGCATAGACACGTGCCGCGCCGCGCTCGAGCAGCACCTGCGTGAATCCGCCTGTCGATGCGCCGAGATCAAGACAGATCTTGCCCCGGGCAGAGATCGCGAACCGATCGAGCGCAGCGATCAGCTTGAGCGCTCCGCGGGAGACATAGGGGTGCGCGGGTGCATAGTCGATCTGCGCACTGTCGTGCAGGAGCTGGGAAGGCTTGGTAACCAGCACCCCGTCCGCGCGGACACAACCCGCATCGATCGCACTCTGCGCCTCCGCGCGCGACGCCGCAAAGCCGTGTTTGACCAGAAAGACATCGGCGCGCAATTGCCGCTTGCCCCGATTATTCGGGTGCGCTTCTTTCCGGACGCGCCTGTTTCAAGCGCGTTCGGCGGCCATCGCAGCGGTGGGGCGGCCCAGCGCGCCGAGCGCGGTGGCGACGATCGCCTTTGAATCCAGACCTGCCGCCTCGTACATCCGCTCGGGCGTGTCGTGATCGATGAAGCGATCCGGCAACACCATCGGCCGGACCTTAAGACCCGAATCCAGGAGACCCTCCCACGCCAGGAACTGCAGGACATGGGAGCCGAAGCCTCCCACCGCGCCCTCTTCGATCGTAATCAGCACCTCATGCTCGCGCGCCAGTCTGCGGATCAGGTCCTGGTCGAGGGGCTTGGCGAAGCGTGCGTCGGCAACCGTCGCAGACAATCCATAGGCGGACAATCTTTCAGCCGCGGCGAGGCATTCGGCGAGTCGCGTACCAAGGCTGAGCAGCGCGATCGTCGTGCCTTCGCGAATCACGCGGCCCTTGCCGATCTCGAGCAACGTTCCGGCCGCCGGCCGCGCCAGTCCCAGCCCTTCGCCGCGCGGATAGCGGACCGCGGAAGGCCGGTCATCGATTTGCGCCGCCGTGGCGATCATGTGGGTAAGCTCGACCTCGTCGGCCGCTGCCATGATTACAAAGCCCGGCAGCGTCCCGAGGTAAGCGAGGTCGAAGGAACCCGCGTGGGTCGGACCGTCGGCTCCGACAAGCCCTGCCCGGTCCATGGCAAAGCGCACCGGCAGCGACTGGATCGCCACATCATGCACGACCTGATCGTAGGCGCGTTGCAGGAAGGTCGAATAGATCGTCGCGAAAGGTTTCATCCCTTCGGCTGCGAGACCGGCCGCGAAAGTGACGCCGTGCTGTTCGGCAATGCCCACGTCGAAACAGCGCTCCGGAAAGCGCTTGGCAAAGAGATCGAGCCCCGTGCCCGCTGGCATGGCCGCGGTGATCGCGACGATCCGCTCGTCTTTCTCGGCTTCCGCAACCAGCGCTTCGGCGAACACCTTGGTGTAGCTCGGTGCCCTGGCGGCGGATTTGCTCTGCTCGCCCGTGAGCACGTTGAACTTGACGACGCCGTGATATTTGTCGGCGGAGGCTTCGGCAGGCGGATAACCCTTGCCCTTCTGCGTCACCACATGCACCAGGATCGGCCCGTTCTGGGCGTCGCGCACGTTTTCGAGCACGGGCAGAAGATGGTCGAGATTGTGACCGTCAATCGGCCCCACATAATAGAAGCCAAGTTCTTCGAACAGCGTTCCACCCATCGCAATGCCGCGCGCATATTCCTCCGCGCGCCTGGCGGTCAATTCCATCGGCTTGGGCAGAAGCTGCGCCATCTGTTTCGCGACGCGGCGAATTCCGCGGTAGGGCCGGCTCGAAATCAGCTTCGCGAGATAGGCGCTCATCGCGCCCACGGGCGGGGCGATCGACATGTCGTTGTCGTTGAGTACGACGATGAGCCGGGCGTTGAGCGCGCCCGCGTTGTTCATGGCTTCATAGGCCATGCCAGCGCTCATGGCGCCGTCCCCGATCACGCAGACGACGTTGTGTTTCTCTTTCTTCCGGTCGCGCGCGACCGCGAAACCCAGCCCGGCCGAAATGGAAGTCGAAGAGTGCGCGGCGCCGAAGCAGTCATAGATGCTCTCGCTGCGCTTGGTGAACCCCGAGAGGCCGCCGCCCTGCCGCAAGGTGCGGATGCGGTCGCGCCGCCCCGTAATAATTTTATGTGGATAGGCCTGGTGCCCCACGTCCCAGATCAGCCTGTCGCGCGGCGTGTCGAAGACGTGGTGCAGCGCGACGGTGAGCTCGACCACGCCGAGGCCAGCACCAAGATGGCCGCCCGTCACCGAGACCGCGGCAATGGTTTCCTGCCGCAGTTCGTCCGCCACCTGGCGAAGCTGCGCGCGCGATAGCCCACGAAGATCCTTGGGTTCTCTGATGGTGTCGAGAAGCGGAGTCTTCGAGGGCAGGCTTGTTGTTCGCAAGCTCATCTCCTATGGTTTGCCACTACGCCCTCCGCGCGACTGCGAAGTCGGCCGCCGCGCGCAAAAGGTCGGCCCTTTCATCAAACAAATCAAGGTGACCGGCGGCCTGTGCCGCCAGGGCTTCGGCCTGGGCCCGTGCTCTCTCTGTCCCCATAATGGAGACAACGGTCGGCTTTCCGCGCCCGACATCCTTGCCAACAGCCTTCCCCATCCGCGCCGGATCGCCCTCCGCATCCAGAAGATCGTCTGCGATCTGGAACGCAAGGCCGAGATCCTGACCATAAGCCGATAACGCATTGCGAGCGGCAGCGGATGCACGACCGAGAATTGCTCCGGCCTCGCAGCTGAACATGATCAGCGCCGCCGTCTTCATGCGCTGGAGCCGGTTTATCTCCGGCAGGGCGGGTGAGGCGCGCTCGAAAGCGATGTCCATCATCTGGCCCCCCACCATGCCCGCATGGCCGGCCGCGTGCGCCAGCCGGACGACCAGCTCGCAGCGCACGAACGGATCGCCATGTGCCTCCGGCGATGCAAGCAGGCCGAATGACAGCGTAAGCAGCGCATCGCCGGCAAGAATCGCTGTCGCCTCGTCGAACGCCTTGTGGACCGTGGGTTTTCCGCGGCGCAGATCGTCGTTGTCCATGGCCGGCAGGTCGTCATGGACCAGCGAATAGGCGTGCATGCACTCGACGGCCGCCGCGACGCGGCCCAGTGCCCGGCGATCCACCCCGAACAGCCTTCCACTCTGCTGCACGAGAAATCCCCGCAGTCGTTTCCCGCCCCCAAGCGCCGCATAGCGCATGGCTTCCAGAAGCCGGGTCTCGGGACCACCGGGCGATGGAAGCAACGTATCGAGCGAACGTTCGGTAAACACCGCCGCTTCCGCCAGAGCAGGTTCGAGCATGCTCTGCGCGCTACGGGGATCGCTCATGGATTCCCCCGGCGGCACGTTTCGTGTCGGAGGAGGGGAGGAAATTTCTTCTCAAATTTTCCCTCGGAAATTCCCTGAGGCAGGGAATTCCGCGAGGGGCCGGCCCCCGTCCGTGAGCAGCGGCAAAACCTGCGCAAGCTCAAACAACCTGCTGCCATTCCGCGGCGGTTCTTCAGCCAAGTCCCTCCCTGACACCCTGTTGGCCAGAGGGTTGGCACGGATTTTTTCCCGACCTTGAGAGTGGCCTTCGGTCCCCCCGTCGCATACTCGATTTTCCTCCCCCATCGTGGGGGAGGTGCCGAGCGAAGCGAGGCGGAGGGGGGAGTCGCGCGATTCGCGCGCCGACTCCCCCCTCCGGTTTGCTCCGCTGCGCTTCGCAAACCACCTCCCCCACGATGGGGGAGGAAAACCGGGCGCCCGCGCGCCTCGCCAAACGTGAAAGAGTGCGTGTTCTCCCTCAGAAACTCCCTGAAGCAGGGAATTTCGCGGCTGGCCGTCCGGCAGGTACCGGTACTCTTCCGCGCCGAAGGGTGGGACTTGCGTCTGCTCATGTCTTGTCCTTCCGTCAAAGCGCGACCCGGTGCAAATATACCGAATTGGTATGCTTGTCAACTGACGCAGAACGAACGGCGCGCGGCCAGGATTGGAGAGGTCGCGGGGCTGCAGTGGACAGGCAGGTAGACGCCATACCGGGCGAACGGATGGAACGGGTTCAGTCGAGATCGAGCGGCTCGACGCGCTCGGCGCCCTTGGTACCGGCAACAACTTTCTCCAAGCGGCTCTCCGCCGCCCGCAGTTTTTTTTCGCAATGCATTTTCAAGGTCTGCCCCCGCTCGTAAAGGTTAATGGAATCGTCGAGGTCAACCTCGCCCTGTTCGAGCCGGGTCACAATCCCCTCCAGTTCCTTCAGAGCCGACTCGAAGCTCAGCTGTTCGATTTCTCCCACTTGCGGCTCCGCTTTCGTCGACATTCAGGACTCCGAACCGGCGATCATGGCCTTGACATGCGCCGCTGCCGAGCGAGCGAGCGCATCGAGGTCATAACCACCTTCCAGGGCGGAGACAACGCGCCCGCCGCAAACCCTGCCCGCGACGGCGCAAATTTGCTCCGTTGCCCAGGCGAAATCCGATTCGACAAGTCGCAGCGAGGCAAGCGGATCGGATTTGTGCGCATCGAACCCCGCTGAAATGAAGACAAACTGTGGAGAAAAGGTCTCAAGCGCCGGCAGGATGAGATCGTCGAAGGCGGAACGGAATTCTGCGCTGCCCGCCCCCGGTGCCAGCGGCGCATTGATTATATTGCCCGCAATACCGCGCTCGGCGCTGCTTCCCGTGCCGGGATAGAGCGGGAACTGATGTGTCGAGGCGTAGAACAAATCGGCGTCGCCATAAAAAATGTCCTGCGTCCCGTTGCCGTGATGCACGTCGAAGTCCACGACCGCGACGCGCTGCAGACCGTAAATCGCGCGGGCATGCAAGGCGCCGACAGCAATGTTGTTGAACAGACAGAAGCCCATGGAGCGCGCCCGTTCGGCATGGTGACCTGGCGGCCGGACCGCGCAGAACGCATTGCCGATCCGGCCGGACATCACAGCGTCCACCGCGCCGGCAACTGCCCCCGCTGCACACAACGCCGCCTCCGCCGACCCCGGCGACATGGCGGTATCTGCGTCGAGCCGCGCGAACTGCCCGCGTGCTACCTCTGCCAACAGGATTCGATCGACCAGCTCCGCGGTATGCGTGCGCAGAAGTGCCTCGCGCGCCGCACGCGGCGCTGTCATTCGCGCCAGCCCGGGAAGGCTCGATTCATCCAGCGCCTCAAGCACCGCCTGCAATCGCTCGACGCGCTCGGGGTGACCGGGCGGCGTGACATGATCGATACAGGCCGGGTGGGTGACGAGACCGGTGGTCATCGGCAAATCCTGCTGCTCTTTGGCCGCGCGACGGCAAGACCGTGGCGTACGAAACCATGTTGACACGAAAGATCAGAGGGAGGGCAGCAGGTCGTTGCCATGCGCCAGCTGATAGATGCACAAAAGCCACAGCGGCCAGATGAACCGCGGCTGAACGCGAAATGGCTTTTGACCGGGGGCCGTCGCTTCTTCTAGCCTAGAATCAAACGGGCAATACCGTGCAGACGCGCGGGGGCAGCTGCCACATCGGGCAGGCGACGTCCGTTGGTGGCAGTCGTCGTTACCGACAGAACCAAGGGGGTTCCACGTGTTCAAGACCAATGAAAATACCCGCACTCTGCGGTCCGCCCTGCTCCTCGGAGCAGCTTCCGCCGCGATCGGCATGACAGCGCCGGCTGCCGCGCAGCAAGGCGGCGGCAATGTCGAAACCGTGGTGGTTACGGGTTCGCGCATTCCGCAAACCGGCATCTACAGCGCCAGCCCGGTCACGGCCATCGGCCAGCAGGAACTGAAATTCGAAGGTACCACCGACGTAACGACGCTGCTGAACAACCTTCCGGAGAGCTTCGCTGACCAGTCCAGCGCTGCCGCGAACGGTGCGTCCGGTACCGCCAACGCGGACTTGCGCGGCCTGGGTTCGGTGCGCACGCTGGTCCTCGTCAACGGCACGCGCCTGATGCCGGGCGACCCGAAAGACCCGGCCCCCGACCTCAATGACATCCCTGCCGCGCTCGTCGATCACGTGGAAGTGCTGACCGGCGGCGCCTCGGCCGTTTACGGTTCGGACGCGTTGGCGGGCGTCATCAACTTCATCATGCGCAAGGATTTCGAGGGCGTCGAGGTCGACGGCACCTACGACATCACCCAAAATGACAACACGACGGGCCGCTGGCGCTCCTACACGCAGACCCAGATCAATGGCAATGCGTACGGCTTTGCCCAATCGAAGGAAAACATCTTCAACGGCGGAACCGACGACGGCACCCTGATCATGGGCGCCAACACGGCCAATGACAAAGGCAACGTCACCGCCTATCTCGGCTACCGCAACACGCAGCCGGTGCTCGAAGGCTCCCGCGATTTCTCGGAATGTACGCTCGCCACGACCGGTGTCGGCCTGGTCTGCGCCGGTTCGTCCAACTACAACCGCTTCTTTTCGATCGACAATTACTTCTACGGCAATGGTAAGGGCGGAAAGACCTACGACTGGTTCGAAGAGGGCACCGGCAAAGCCGGAAGCGGACATTACGTTCCCTATACCGGCGCTCCCAACCAGGCCTACAATTATGGCTCGCTGAACTACCTGCAGCGGCCCGACCAGCGCTATACGGGCGGATTCTATGCGCATTACGAGGAGAACAAGGAACTCGACATCTATTCGAGCTTCATGTTCGCGGACGATCACACGGTCGCGCAGATCGCTCCGTCCGGCCTGTTCCTAGGTTCGGGAACGGTCAGCGGCTACGCGCAGGAAATCAATTGCGCCAATCCGCTGATGACGGCGCAGGAAAACCAGCTGGTTTGCGGTGACAACAAATCCACGACGGCGACTGCAATCGGTCCCAATGGCAAGCCCTATACGTACTACACCGGGAATAACAATGTTATTCCCGGGCAGGCCAAGTTTGAAATCGGACGGCGCGACATCGAAGGCGGCAACCGTCAGGACGATCTGCGTCACACCTCCTACCGCATGAACATCGGCGCGCGGGGCGACTTTGGCAGCGGCTGGACCTACGACGTTTACGCGCAATACGGCCTCACGCTGCTCACCGAGAACTATCTCAACGAATTTTCGAAGTCGCGCGTACAGGACGCATTGGAGGTCAACCCCAACGGCACATGCATAAGCGGCAATGCCGGCTGCGTGCCGCTCAACATCTTCGACGGTCTCGGCGCCATTACGCCTGGGCAGCTCGCCTATGTCGGCGCCGACGGGTTCCAGGAAGGCTTTACCCAGGAACAGATCGTCAGCGGCAACGTCACCGGCGATCTGGGCGAGTGGGGTGGACAGTCCCCCTGGGCCAAGAATCCGGTCGCCGTATCGATCGGTTCGGAATACCGCGACGAACAGCTCAAGCTGGCGACCGACTCCGAATTCACCAGCAACGACCTTTACGGTCAGGGCTCGCCAACTCTCTCGATCCCGCAATCGGGCTTCGACGTTTCGGAAATCTTCACCGAGTTGAAGGTTCCATTGATCCAGGGCGTCCCCTGGTTCGAAGACCTCTCCCTGAACGGCAGCTACCGCTATTCGTCCTACAATACGGCGGGAGCGACAAACACCTACAAATACGGCGCGGAATGGCAGCCGGTTGACGATTTCCGCTTTCGCGGCAGCGTGGACCGCGCGGTGCGTGCGCCGAACGTGCTGGAACTGTTCTCGCCCGACACCGTGGGATTGTTCTCGGGCCAGGACCCCTGTTCCCAGGCCGGAAACCCGAACGCCGCCACGATCGCGAATTGTAAGAAGGAAGGCGTGTCGAATGCCGGCTCATCCCTGCTCGACTGCCCGGCCACGCAGTGCAACGTGGAAACCGGCGGCAACGCTCTGCTGAGGCCCGAGACCTCGAATACGCGCACCGCCGGCTTTGTGTTCACGCCCACTTTCGTGGACGGATTCACCGCAACGGTCGACTATTTCGACATCAAGATCAACAAGACGATTTCCGTCGTCAATCCTTCCCTGACGCTGAACGAATGCTACGGCGCCTCCGCAACGGGCGCGACGCAGTCTTTCTTCTGCCCCCTGGTGCACCGCAATGCGGTCAGCGGCATCATTTACGGAAACGGCTTTGTCGGGGCGACGAATCAGAACACCGGGTATCTCGCGACGAGAGGCATCGATTTCGAGTTGAACTACCAGAACGACATGTCGAGCTTCGGCTTGCCGGATGTCGGTTCCCTGGGGTTCAACGAAGTGGGCACATGGATTGATACCCTCACGACGGAAGCCATTCCCGGATTCCCCGCCTACAACTGCGCCGGCCTCTACGGTCTCACCTGCGGTGCGTCCACCACGGCAGGCGGCCCCATTCCAAAATGGCGCAACAAATTGCGCGTCACCTGGTCCACTCCATGGGACGTCGATGTTTCGTTGCAGTGGCGTTTCCTCGGTGCAACCGCTCTGGATGCCGACACGACAAATCCGCTCGTCGGCGGCAGTTCCACTGCGACCGTCTGTCCGAACGGGAAGACGGTCTACGGTATCGGCGATTGCGTGGACGCGAATATCGCCGCCTACAACTATTTCGACCTGTCTGGCGATTGGACGATCCGGCAGGGAGTCGATCTGCGGGGCGGTGTCAACAACATCTTCGACCTCGAACCGCCGATTCTCGGAACCTCCGTGCTCCCGCTGCCCGCCGGCAACGGCAATACGTTCCCGAGCACCTACGACGCTCTGGGCCGTACGATCTTCGTCTCGGCGACCATCAAATACTGAGACGCATCTTGCCGCGTTCAACGGCGGCCCTCCGGGGCCGCCGTTTTCTTTTGGCGGGCATGGGCCGTCCAAACTGCCCACTTGCGATCTGGGGTTTGCACATATTTTCATGAGCTTGAGGGAGAGAGGCATTCGGCCGGCCCGTCGCGCGTTCGGCTTTCCTCCCCCATCGTGGGGGAGGTGGTTTGCGAAGCGGAGCGGAGCAAACCGGAGGGGGGAGTCGGCGCGCGAATCGCGCGGCTCCCCCCTCCGCCTCGCTGCGCTCGGCACCTCCCCCACGATGGGGGAGGAAAAACCAGGCGGCCGCCCGCGACTCTTGGCAAACATGAAAAAATGTGTGCTCACGATAGCCTTGCGGGAGCCCATCCTCTGTCGGAGAAATCAGCCATGCCCGAATCAGCTCCGTGGATACCCGCATCGACCGACGACGCCGTGCACGCGGTCGCGACGGCCATCGGGGCATCCGATTTCCGGCGCGCTTCCGAAATCGCGGATGGCTCCCTCGCCCTGGGCCTCATTCACCCCGCGCTGTTCAATGCGCGGGCGCTCTGGCTCGAGCGGCGGGGCCAGGACGAGGAAGCACTCACCGAGTTCCAGCGGGCGCGGGCACTCGCGCCCAGGGACGCGACTCTTCTCAATGCGATCGGCCTCTGCCTCACGCGTCTTTACCGGCTGGAGGAGGCACTTGAGACGTTTGACGAGGCCATCCGCATCAATCCCGCCTATGCAGCGACACATCAGCGGAAAGGTGTTGTGCTCGGCATGGCGGGCCGGCCGGCCGCGGCCGAACAGGCCTATAAACGCGCCGTCGCGCTTCAGCCGGGCAATGCCGAGGCGCTGGCCAGCCTCGCCTCCTCCGCAGCCCGGCAGGGAGCTACCGAAGCTGCACGGATATTCGCGGAACGCTCGCTCGCGCACGATCCCGGCAATGCGACCGCCCATGCGGCACTGGCGCTGCTTGCGATTTCGGAGGGCGATTTTGCCGCGGCGGAGCAGCGTCTTCGGCCGCTGACCGATAATCGCGGGCTTTCCGGCCACGGGCGTGCGGTCGCGCTCGGACTTCTCGGCGACGCGCTGAACGGGCAGACGCGTGCGACCGAGGCTTTCGCAGCCTACGGCGCCGCGAACGACGAATTGAGAAATCTGCATGCCCGGCGCTTCCGCGGCGCCGCAAACCTCGGCAGCGAACTGCTGCCCCGTTTGAAGACCTGGTTCGAGGACGCGCCGGCCGTTTCATGGTCCAGCTGCGACACCGACCAAAGCGTCGAGCAGCCCTGCGCGACCCACACGTTCCTGCTGGGATTTTACCGTTCCGGCACGACGTTGCTCGAGCAGGTCCTGGAAAGCCATCCCGATATCGTCACGCTGGAGGAACGCGATTTTCTGGCCCAGGCCGCAGAGCGGTACCTCACGAGCGCGGAAGGGTTCGACGCGCTTGTCAGGCTGGAAGGCACCGGACTTGCCCTCGCCCGCTCCGATTATTGGCGGCGTGTGCGGGAACACGGAATAGCGCCCGAGGGCAAGGTGTTCGTCGACAAACATCCGCTGAACACGATTAAGCTGCCGCTCATCCGCAAGCTCTTTCCCAAAGCCCGGATTGTCTTCGCCCTGCGGGATCCGCGCGACGTCGTGCTGAGCTGCTTCCGGCGGCATTTCGAGATCAACGCCGTGATGTATGAATTTCTTACACTCGAAGGCACCGCACGCTTCTACGACGGCGTCATGTCGCTGGCGGAGTCGTGCCGGCAACGGCTCGCCCTGGACGTTCACGATCACCGCTACGAAGACATGATTGCGGATTTCGATGGCCGGGTCGGCGCGGTCTGTGAATTCTTGGGTGTGGACTATCTGGACGCGATGAGAAATTTCGCGGCGACCGCACGCGGGCTCGACATCCGCTCGCCGAGCGCGCAGCAGGTCCGCCGCGGACTCTACAAGGAAGGCGTGCGCCAATGGGTGCGTTATGAAGCCGAACTCGCGCCGGTCTTTCCTTTGTTGGAGCCTTGGGCGGAAAGGTTCGGCTATCCGGTCGAATGAGTTTTAGTAACTGCCGTCCGCGCCGTAGCCAAGCCTCTCCATGGCCCGGGCGTGCCCCGAGACGAGACGATCGCGCAAGGACTGGTCGAGTACGTCGCGCCAGGTTCCCGGACGGCCTTCGCGGAAAAACCTGGAGGATGATTCCGGCCGCTCCTTGAACCCGTGCTTTTCTTCTTCCCCCTGCAGCGCGCCGAAGCGGGTTGCATCCACGGCGTGCGCAACGTCCTGTGTTGAAGCCTGCAGTCCCGCCGCGCGCGCAAGCCGCGCGAACTCGCCGGCGGCATCGGCGCAAAGATCCTCGTAGCGGGCAACGGTGACGGTATAGGCGTCACTGCCCAGCCAGGATTCCACATTGCCGCTCCACGAGCCGAAGACCTGCGGCAGGGATTCCGACATCGTGGTATGGGGGCGCCTGCCGCTGCCATCGTCCGCCATGATTTCGACCGCGCGTTCCAGGCTGACATTCAGATGGTGGGCTGTCGACGTCGCGACATCAAAGGGATGCCGCGCGAGGTAGATCACGTTCGACATGCAATCCGGCGGGTAGAGCCATTCGCCGTCTCTGTTGCGCCTGGCCGCGTCATGAACCTTGACCAGCACGTGGCCTTCGATTTCCCGGACCGCCCGCCGGTACACGGCCGGAAGGAAATCCTCGATCTCTTCCATCACCATGTCGGCGGCATTGGCCGGAACCCAGCTGTCGAAGGCCAGCCTGCGAAGAATTCCGTGAAGCTGGGCGTCCAGATCGTTGATCGAAAACGGCCGGCCGGCGCCGCGCCGCAATTTCTCCAGAACGATACGGGTCCAGGTATTTCCGGATTTGGGATAGCTGGCGACGAGAACGAATGCTCCGCTCATCGGACGGCGTCTGCGAGCCGATCGGCCAGCTCCAGAATCGGCCGCTCGCGGGCGCCGCTGAGCAGGATTGCACGGCAGCCGCGCGCGATCTCCCGAACGATGCGCGCATAGTCCGCGCGACGGCCGAGCGGATCGATCCAGCGCGGACGGAAGGTGCTTTCGGACAGGAGGTGCGGGCGATCGCCCGCAGGAACCTCCTCCACACTGGTTTGGGGCGCTATGCGCAAGCGGACCGCGACGCCGAGCGCCGCGGGCGTGGCCGAGGCGCTCACCGGCAGGAAGTACTTCTCCAGCCCGTTGCGCACGCGCTGCAGCGCGTCGGCGTCGGCTCCCAGCATCTCGCAGGCATCGCGCCATAATTTAAGCCGGTTATGGCTCGGCCAAGCCACTGGCATCGTTCCATTCCAGCTGATCCGGGTGATATCGTCGGCGACGAGCAACCAACCCCGGCGGCAGAGCGCCGCCGCAAGAGTGGATTTTCCAACGACCGACGGGCAGCAGATCGCCACGCATTTCCAGTTCGGCGCAATCAGGGTTGCGGCATTTAGCGGCAGTTCGCCGCGCTGATGAATGAGGGCGCCGCGCGCGCTCCCCAGCAGGAACAGCTCGGCCGCCGCCCGATCGGCGCCGTCCATGACGGCGACATCGATCGTCGTGCCGTCACGGACAAGGTAACGCGCGATGCGCGGAATTTCGAACAGCAGCGCGCCGGGCAAAGCTTCCGTATGCGGAGCAACCGGCACGCCGCCGGGAAGGTGCCGCGGCAGCTCCGGAACCTCACGTATCGCGGCGCCCGGAACGCCGGGCACCGGACCATCGAACGTCGCGCTCTGCATCACCCCGCCGCGCATCCTGGAATGGGGACCGCGAGGGCGCGGCCATCGTCCGTATACCCGAGGCGGGACATGACGGCCCCGTGTTCTCTCACCAGTTTCGCGCGCATGTCCTCGCTCAGCGAGCCCTGCCACGTACCGGGCCTGCCGGACCGGAAAAAGCCCCGAGAGGTTCGCGGGCGTTCGTCAAACCCCTGCTCGGCTTCCTGCCGGCGCAGGCGCTCGAAACTGCCGGCTTCGACGGCAGCCGCGACTTCCTGCTGCCCGGCGGGGAAACCAGCGGCCAGAGCCAGCCTGGCGAACGCAAACACCGGATCGGCATGAATGTCTTCATAGCGCGCGACCGTTACATCGTACGGCTCGGCATCCAGCCAGGATTCGATATTGCCGCTCCAAGATCCGATCCTTTCGTGCAGCGGCAGGCGGGCCTTGCCGAAACTCTCCCCGATGACGAGATCCCGTCCCATCATGTCCACGGCGTCCTCCACCGGTACATCCAGATGATGGGCATAGGAAACCGCGACATCGAAGGGATGGCGGACAAGATAAACGACGGCACGAACGCATCCTGGAGGAAAAATCCAGTCTCCGGAGCGCGTGCGATGCGCCACATCGTGCGCCTTGATCAGCACCGGTTGCGCGGTGGTCGCGGACAGTGCCTCGAAGACGCAGGAAAGATCGTCATCGACATCGTCGTTCGGCAGATCGGCGGCGTTCGCCGGCGCGAAGTCGTCGAACAGAACCCGGCGCCAGGCGCCATAATAGCCGTGCGGAAGCTCATTGACGGACAGGCCGCCGCAGCCTGGATGCAGCAGAACTTCAAACACCACGCGCAGCCATGTGCTTCCCGATTTCGGATAGCCGGCGATCAACACCAGATTTTTGTGCACCGTCGCGATCAGGTTCGAAGCTGTCGCATTATGACGGAAATGCAGGCAGGACAACGAAAATTCCGTTTGCACCCGCGGGACCGCCGCGGTTTTGTCCTTGACGGTACCCGGCCGGAGCGGCCCAATCCGCCGCGGTTCCGATCACCATCTCCGAGGCGTAGAATACCGATGCCAGCCGGGCCGGCCGCAGACGTTGAAATTCCGCCCGTCAGGGCGGCCATCGCCGCGATCGAGGCGTCGGACCATGATCGCGCAAGCGAGATCGCCCGCGCGGCGATTGCCCAGGGGACGCTTCATCCGCTGCTCCTCAACCTGCGCGCCTTCTGGCATGAGAAGCATGGGCGGGACCGCGAGGCATTGTCCGATCTGGAATATGCCCACGCCCTGGCCCCCGCCGATGTGACGGTGCTGAATGCACTGGGATTGTGCCTGGAAAAGCTCGGCAGGCCGCGCGAAGCCCTCGATGCGCTCGACAAAGCCACGCGCCTGGCGCCGGATTTCGTACCGGGCCATGTCAACGCCGGCCGCCTGCGCGAAGCCTTGGGGAGATCGGATGAAGCGCGCACCAGCTATATTCGCGCGATGGAGCTCGGGCAGAACACGCACCCGAATCTGGCGGCCCTCGCCGCGCGCCGCGCCGACTGGCCGACAGCGCGCATGCACGCGCACCAGGCACTTGCCATCAACCCGGGCCTTGCATCGGCCGAGCATGTTCTGGCCGCGGTGGAAATAGCGGCAGGCGACCATGGCGCGGCTGCGGGGCGTCTCTCTCGTGTCCTCCAGGCGGCTTCCCTCCCCCTCGCCGATCAGGCAACCACGCTCAGCCTGTTGGCGGACGCATGCGACGGCGCCGGAAACTATGCCGAGGCTTTCGCGGCCTATGAAGCCGGCAATTCCGCGCTGCGCGAGATCCATGCGCCGCGCTACGCCAATCCCACCGTCGAAACCATGCGCGACTATGTGGAGCGGCTGTCGCGCCGTTTCGAACGTCTGCCCGCCGAGGGATGGTCGCCAGCGGGGGCCAATCCGCCCGGCAACGAGGAGAGCCCGGCGGCCCACGTCTTCATCGTCGGCTTCGCCAGATCGGGCACCACGCTTCTCGAGGAGATTCTGGCCTGTCATCCCGAAACCGTCACCACCCAGGAACGGGACGGCCTGGCGGACGCCGTGCGCGACCTCCTGGCAACCGAAGCGGGTCTCGACCGCCTTGTTGCGCTGAGAGGCGGAGGACTGGCGCGCTACCGAAGGAACTACTGGCGCAGAATCGCGGAATTCGGCCTTTCCGCCAGATCCGGATGTCTGGTCGACAAGCAGCCCTACAACACGATCGGTCTGCCGCTGATCGCCAAACTGTTTCCGGGCGCGAAAATTCTCTTTTGTGTTCGCGACCCGCGCGACGTCGTGCTGAGCTGCTTTCGGCGGCGTTTCGCCATGAACGCGACCAACTTCCAGCTTCTCGATCTTGAGAGCGCCGCCCGGTTCTACGACAGCGTCATGCGGCTGGCGGAATTCTACAGAACGAAGCTCGCGCTCGACATCCGCGAAGTTCGGTACGAAGCGCTGGTGTCCGGCTTCGAGAGGGAAACCGCAGGGATTTGCGACTTTATCGGCCTGTCAGGAACCGGGCAGATGGGGAATTTCGCGGCGTCGGCCGCGGGACGCGCGGTGGTCACGCCGAGCGGAGCGCAACTCGCGGGAGGGCTGAATGCCCGCGGCGTCGGCCACTGGCGCAACTATCGGGCACAACTCGAGCCGGTCCTGCCACTGTTGCGGCCCTGGATAGAGAAGTTCGGCTATCCCGCGGATTGACCGGTCCGGAGGGTTTGACTAGAGCGGATTCCCATGAGCTTCACGCCCACCACTGCCAGTCGCGAAACCGATGCGCTCAATCGCGCGGTGGCGCATCTCGATCGCAACGAGATTGGTCTGGCCGAAGAAATCCTGTCGCGGCTTTTGGCGGCGAGCCCGTCCGACGCTCCGGCGCTGCAGCTCGTGGGAGAAGCGCGCCGGATGCAGGGCCGTTTCGCCGAGGCCGAAGATTTCTTTCGCCGCTCGCTGGCTCTCGATCCGGACCAGCCCCATGTGCATCACAACCTCGCAAACCTGCTCCGGCTGCTGCGCCGCTTCGACGAAGCCATAGCCGAGCAGCGCGAGGCGATCCGGCTGAAGCCGAACTATGTCGAGGCCCATCTGAACCTGGCCCTTGCGTTTTCCGACAAGGGCGATCATGAGGAAGCGCTGAAAATCTGCCGCCACGCCTTGCGGATTCAGCCGAACTACCTGTTTGCGAAACAGACGCTGGCGGCGGAGCTGTGCGCGCTCAACCGCCCGAAGGAAGCCGAACAGCTGCTGCGCCAGACGCTGGCGCTCGGAATCCACAACGAACGCCAGGCTGCGGCGCTGGAGCACAATCTCGCCGTCGCCCTGAAGCAGCAGAATCAGTTCACGGAGGCACTGACCTTCTTCGATTCGGCCCGCGCCAGGGCGCCCGGCATTCCGGCCGTGGACTACAATCGCGGCAATGCGCTTCAGCATCTTGGACGCCTCGAAGAGGCCGTCGAATCCTACCGCGCGGCGCTCGCGCGCAATCCGCTCGACCTGGCCGCCCACGAGGAACTGAACCAGCTGCTCTACCGGCTGGGCGACGACCGGCAGTTTCTTCGTTCCTATGACGAGGCCGCCCTGCTCTACCCCGGGGTCGGCGAGCTGGCGCTCCACAAGGGCGATTTTCTTTATCTGAGAGGCGAATTCGAACCCGCGCGCGAAGCGTTCCGGCGCGCCGCCGCGCTGCTGCCGAGGTCGGTGACGCCGCATGACGGGCTAGCGCTCGTGCTCGCCCGGCTCAACGAATTCGATGCCGCCATCGCCGAACACGAAATGGTGCTGCGCATGGAGCCCGACAATGCGCATGGATGGCGCAATTATGCCCAGACGCTGCTGGCCGCCGGAGACGCCAGGAAAGCGCTGGTTGCGGCCGAACGCGCGGTCGGCCTCGAACCCGAAAGCCAGATCGCGCTCGCGATCTGGGGGCTCGCCCTGCGCGCGCTCGGCGATCCGCGCGAAGAGTCCATGAACGATGTCGAGAGGCTGGTCCGCATTTATGAGATCGGCGCACCCGAAGGCTACGGGTCGATGGAGGATTTCAACCGCGAGCTGAACGCCTGGCTGGACCGCCTGCACCGCGACCGCCGCGAATGCATCGACCAGACATTGCGCATGGGCACGCAGACGCTCGACAATCTCTTCGGTACCGGGCACGCGCCCGTGGAACTATTGCGGGCGCGGATCGACGAGGCCGTCGCCGACTATGTGAAGCAGATGCCGGATGACGCGGACCATCCGCTCTATCGCCGACGGAGAAATGCCTTCGACTATTCCGCCTCATGGTCGTCGCGGCTTCACGACTGCGGCTATCACACCAACCATGTGCATCCCAGGGGCTGGATCAGCTCGGCCTATTACGTCGCCGTTCCGGACGCGGTGGAGGATTCGATCGCGAAACAGGGCTGGATCAAATTCGGCGAGCCCAACCTGCCCTCCGGCATCGCGGACCCGGTGCGGCGCGCGGTGCAGCCCCGCCCCGGCACGCTGGTACTGTTTCCCTCCTACCTGTGGCACGGCACGGTGCCCTTCCGCTCCGCCCACGCGCGCACCACGATCGCCTTCGACGCCGTCCCGCGCTGAGGCGGTCAGCAATATCGCCGCTGTCGCGCATTCGGTTTTCCTCCCCCATCGTGGGGGAGGTGGTTTGCGAAGCGAAGCGGAGCAAACCGGAGGGGGGAGTCCGTGCGCGCTTCGCGCGACTCCCCCCTCCGCCTCCCCCGGATTTAATCCGGGGTCGGCACCTCCCCCACGACGGGGGAGGAAAACTGGCTGCGCGCCCGCGCGTTTCCGCAAGCATGAAGGAATGTGTGCTCACGCCACGCCGTGACGTGGAAGAGCCGGCCCATCGCCGCGTCGTAGCTGTGTTGCTGTCACAAGGGCCTACGGCTGCGGGCCGTACCATTCCTGCTCCGCGTTGAGCAGCACCGCCACAAGCTTGCGTTCGGCCTCGGTGAGGTTGGGGTTCCAGATGTCGATCATCATGATGACGCGCTGCTGATCGCTGTCGTTCCAGGCTTCGTGCTCGATCGTGTCGTCGAAGACCCAGGCTTCTCCATATTTCCATTCGCGGACTTCGTTGCCGACGCGGAACCGGCAACCGGGCGGCGCGATGAGCGGCAGGTGCACCACGAGCCTCGCATTGGTGACGCTGGAATGCGGGGGAATGTGTGTATGCGGGGACAGGATGGAAAACAGCACGGTGGGCGCGTAGCCGGGACAAAATTTCATCGGTATGGTGTCCAGCAGCGCCGCCGTTTGCGGGCACCGCGCGCAATTGGCGTCGATGCGCCTGCCGTCCTCCCACAGGAAATACGCGCTCCAGCGCGGCGAATGGTTGAGCTCCGCCCATTGGTTGATCGGCGCACCGTCGGGATGGTCGACATAGGGACGCATCGCCGCCGTGTCCTCGCGCAGCACCACCATGAGTTCGTCGCGAATGCTATCCGTGGCCGCTTCCAGCCGCGGCAGCCAGGGAAATTCCTTGCGGTCGTAGAACTGGATGGCGGGCAGCCGCGGGAAATGCAGCAGGCTGGGCTGCTGGGTATAAACCTTCTTCCGCCCCAGCTGGATGGCCTGGCATTCGTCGAAACGTTCCAGAGTCTCCCCCGCATGACGCGCGCGTACCGGCGCCAGCTTCGCGGTCAGCGCCCGCTCGAGAGCGACGGCATTCTCCTCCACCACCGCACGCGCATGCTCAACCTTTTCGCGCAGCTCGGGCGCGAGTTGTGCGGCAGGCGGCGCGATCGCAAGCAGGTCTTTGTAGATTTTGGCGGCGTGGCGTTTCTGTCCGCCGCGCTCGACGAGCATCCCCTTTGCCAGCAGTGCCGGATAGAAATAAGGATCGATCGTCAGCGCGGCGACAAGCGCCGACATCTCGGCTGCCCCATCCCCCGTGGCGCGAAAGACAAACGACAGGTTGAGCGGGATCGCGGGTTCTTTCGGCGCCGCGCGCGCCGCCCGCTCCAGCAACACGCGCGCGCGGGCGGGATCATTGCGCAGCAGCGCGTGCTGCCCCAGATGAAAGAGAGCCTGCGCGTGACCCGGCGTTGTGGCGAGGATTTGCTCCCACAGGCGGGCGGCTTCGTCCGGCCGCCCGGCGCGCATCGCCGCCTGTGCGCGCTCCGCAAGCCCGCGCGCGCTCACGCCGTTTGACATGCGACTCGTCCTTCGATGCCGGGCACTTCGATGTAGCTACAGAAAATCACAAACCCACAGGCCAGCGCTGTCGGCCGTGCAGCACACGCAGAATCTGCACAACATGACCGCGTACACGATAGGCGATGAGATAAGGCGTTCGGCTGAGCACGAGCTCTCTTGTGCCCGCGCGGCGGCCGCTGTGAGGGAAATCGCTCAATCCGGCAGCGGCCGAAAGAATTATTTCAACCTGGCGGAGTGCAGCCATCGGATTGCCCTGTGCGACAAACGCCCTGATACTTCCAAGATCGCGAAGCGCGGGCGCCGTCCAGGCTATCCGCATTCGGGCGGCGGCAACTCATCGGCCTTTCCCCACGAGCGAACCCATGCGGCCACGTCTTCATGAGCCGCGAAGCGGCCCGCATCCGCCGCTGCGATGCCCTCGTCGATGGCGGCCAATTGCCATCGCTGGAGCGCAACGAAATCCCGGACGGCCTGTTCGAACAACCAGGATTTCGACCGATCAAGAAGCTGCGCCAGCGCGGCCACTTCGGTCGCGAGATCGCCGGGAACGCGGAAACTGACGGGCGCCGACTTGACTGCTTTGGCTTTCGCACCGGTTTTCATGTTCCTACACTGCACTACATTCCGCTACAGGACAAGCATGGGTCACTGCGCCGGCAGATTCGTCGCCCTGAGCCGGACGGGATCCCGCGGCGTTTCTTCCAGCGCGCCGATAACCTCCCGCGCGGCCGGCGTCTCGATCAGCGTCGACAGACCTTCCACCGCCCGCACGCCGACCGCCGAACCGCTGAGCAAATCCGCCACGGCCGCGAAGAAGCCCTCCTTCTCCGGATATTGCTTGAAGACGAGCCGCACGTCCGGCGAAACGCCGATCGCCTTTTTCACTTCGCCCACGGCCGTCCAGAACGTCCCCAGCTGATCCACGAGACCGATCGGTTTTGCATCCGCGCCCGTCCACACGCGCCCTTTGGCGATGTTGTCCACCTGCGAGAGAGGCAGCTTGCGGCCTGCTGCCACCTTCTGCTTGAAATCGGCGTAGATCACGTCGGCCTGCATGTTCAGATTGGCCAGCTGATCGGGCGTATAGGGCTCGATGCCCGAGTCGAAAAGGGCATTTTTTCCGGCGCCAATATCGGTCGCGCCCACGCCGATCAGCGCCAGCGTCTTGCCGATCGAGACCTTGCCGGTGAGCACACCGATCGATCCGGTGAGCGTTGCTGGCTCGGCTACGATCTTGTCGGCCGCGCAGGAGACATAGTAGCCGCCAGATGCGGCGAGCGGGCCCATGCTGACGATGACGGGCTTGCCGGCCGCTTTGGCCTCCTGCAGCGCTTCGAGGATTTGCGCCGACGCCGTGACCGATCCTCCCGGCGAATCGATGCGGAACAGAATCGCCTTGATCGACTTGTCATTCCGGGCTTTGCGGAACGCGCCGGCGTAATCGTCGCTCGCAATGACCTCGCTGCCGCCCAGCGACCCGTGATCGGCCGAACCGTCCACGATGTCACCCGACGCTTCGATGAGGGCCACATGCGGTCCCCGCCCGACCATGCCCTCGTCTTCGGTGGCCCGCGCGTAATCGGCCATCGCGACGAGCTTGGCGCCAGGCGCGCGTTTGCGCGCCCCGCGTCTCGCCTCATCGTCATAACCCAGCCGGTCTATCAGCCGCGCACGCTTGGCGTCCTCGGCAAACTGGGGACTCGCCTGGAGCGAGGCGACGACGCTGGTTGGGGCGAGTTTGCGTTCGGCCGCAATGGCCTTGACCGCGCTGTTGTACCAGGACTGCACGAACGCCGTGGTCTGGAGATGGTCGGGCGCGGTCATCTGTTTTTCCATGAACATGTCGGCCGCGCTTTTATAATCGGCGCGCTTGACCATCTGCGGGACGGCCTGGACCTTGTCGAACAACCCCCGCAAGAATATCGCCCCGGCACCCGTCCCCGCCGCGCTGAACGGGCTTTTCGGTTCCATCCAGATTTCGTCGGCGCTCGCGGCGGTCAGATAGTCTCCCAGTCCCGGATCAAGGAATCCCTGCGCATAGGCGACGACAAACCGTCCCGTCGCGCGGAAGCGCATCAGCGCTGCCCCGATTTCCTCGGCCTTGGCTACGGAAAGCCCACCGCCCAGCTGCAAAAAGACCCCCTTCACCCTGGAATCGCGGCCGGCGCGGTCGAGCGCCAGCACCGTGTCCATCACAGGTGGCGTGCGCCGCTCGAAAAAAAGGTTCGGCGCATGGGACGAATCCGGCGGCGACGTGCGCAGATCCAGATTAAGCACCATCCTTCCCGGCAGGCCGTCGCCTTCGACCAGTCCGACGACGAGCAGGGCGACAACGACCAGCGCGACAAAAAACGCGAACATGACGATGCCATTGAGAGTCCCCAACGCGATGTCCCGCGTCCAACGCAGGAATGCGATCATCGGAAATTCCTTTCGGGTGGTGCGCCGCAGTCGGACATCTTATAGGCGCGCGGCTTAACGAAGGCCAACGCCCGCCGCATCCAAACGCGCCGGCAATGATCTGCGGTTGGTCTTTTTTCCCGTTTTCCCGCACATGGACACTCCAACCGCCCCCGCGGTCCGTGCTAGATTACCGTCCAAGGAAAACCCAAGCTTCGAGGAAACCATGTCTTACAGATGGCTCGTCATGACTGCTTTTCTCGCTGGCACATTGGTGGCAGCGCCGTTGACCGCCTTCGCCGGAGATGAGGGCGCAGAAATTACCAACGCGGCGACCCATGCCGGTCTCGCCGCGCAGGCCGCCGATATCACGGGCGTTCACATGCATCTGCACCACGCGGTCAACTGCCTGGTCGGGCCAGGTGGTGCAGGCTTCGATCCCAGTCAACTGAACCCTTGTGCAAATACCGGCAAGGGCGCCATTCCCGACGCGGACAGCGAGAGCACCAGACAGGCGCTCCAAGCTGCACTGGCCAAGGCCAATAGCGGCCTTGCCTCGAACAACCTCGCGACCGCTCAGAAGGATGCCGCCGGGACGGAGGCGATGCTGAAGGGGATCAAATAGGGATACTGCGCACCGCACCTCGCGATGATGGGAAGCGCAATCCTTGACGGCCATGTTTGACGTGGCCCCGGCGAATTTGGGGAGCGGTCACAGCCCGGCGCGGCGCATGGCCACGGCGGACACGGCGGACCAGTCGCTCTCAGAGTCGCCGTGCGCGATCGCGTCGATGAAATTGTCCCGCAATACGCTTGCGAAAGGCAACGGCGCGCCCGCCGCCTCGCCGGCTTCGAGCGCCTGGCGAATGTCCTTGAGACCATGCCTCAGCAGGAAACCGGCCGTCTCGAACTTCTGCTCCGCGACAAGCTCCCCATACACCTTGTAGGCAGGCGCGGCGAACAGCGTGCCGGTGAAGAGTTCCATCAGCCGGTTCGACGGAATTTCATAGCGCCGCGCTAGGGCACAGGCCTCCGCCATGGCTTCGATGGCACAGGCGAGCGCAAAATTGGCGGCGAGCTTGGCGACATTCGCCATTCCGGCCCGCTCGCCCATCGGCCAGACCTTCCTGGCGAATTTTTCCACAACCGGGGTCGCTCGCGCGACGGCTTGTTCATCGCCCCCGAGCAGCACGTTCAGCTCTCCGGCTGCCGCGACTTCGGGCCTGCCCAGGACGGGCGCGGAGACATAGGCCAGACCGTGCGAGCGATGCGTCCGCTCCAACTCGTCGGCGAACGCAACCGAAATCGTGGAAGACACGATGTGCAAAATTCCGGGTCTCGCGCGCGCCAGAATACCTGGCTCAAGAATGGATTCGCGGATTGCGGCGTCGGTCGACAGCATCGTCACGACGGCGTCGGCCTGGAACACCTCGATCACATTCGCCGCCTCGTGAGCGCCTTCGCGCGCAAGCTCAGCCGCCGGCCCAAGCGTACGATTCCAGACAACCAGGGATGCGCCCGATCTTATCACGCTCCGTGCCATGCCGGAGCCCATTTTCCCCAAACCTACAAAGCCGATCTGCATCGACGCCTCCGCAAACGTGCCTGCCACATCCTCGCAACCCTGTCGCGAGACGCGGGGTTCCTGACGCGGGTCAGGAAAGTTGTCCGGTATATGTCATGGAGCCAAAATGGCCGCCTTTACGTTTTGTTAATTGTCGTAAACGGGAGGACATTGGAATGAAGAATTGGTTTTGGGTTGCCGTCGCGGCTTTGGCGGTTACGGGCGGATATGGCACGGATGCCAGCGCTTATATGGCCGGCTTTGGACATCGTGGGGCATCGGGATTTTTCCATGAATTCAGAGACTTCCGAGGCCATCCTCTACCCGCGTTTCACAGCCGGGGGTTTGGTAGATTCGGCGCCGGTCGGTTCGCCGGAAATGACGAGGCCGTGGGCGACGATGACACGGGCGATTACGACGACAGCTACGACCCCGGCCTGGACGCCCTGCACTTCCGCGTGCAGGAACCGTTCGGCCCCGGGGACATCGGCCGCCCACAGGCACCGGAAGGGCCATACGGTCCGACGGCGTGGTAGGCGCCTTTCCCGACCGAAGCGTCAATGGCCTCTGCGCGCGGAAGGAGACGCTCTCGGCGCAATCCCGGCCCCTCGTCCAAACTTGGCCGCGATTCCCCGTCGCCAAACGACACCGCGTTGGATCCGGTCGACCCTTGTGGGACCGAAATGCGCCGGGGGACGGGCCTGCCTGAGCGTGCCGGCCGCTCCGGCGTGAGCACGGAATGACTGGACCCGGCCCGGCAGCCGCCCAAAAGCCCGTGCGTCGTGCGGAATGTCGTCAGGCATGCCGGCGTGGCGCGTGGGTTCATGTTTCCACACATCGCCGGCGGCCTTCAGGCCGGGCCGGAAGTGATCATACTTTTCCTGATGGATGAGGATGTGGTGGTTTCGCCAGTCGAAATAACCCCAATCCCACCAGGCGAAGGGCCAAAAGACGCCTGGCGCGAAGTCGATGGCGTATTGCGACGGCTCGCAAGTACCGGGCCAGGGAGCAAAGTAGTAAGGCGGGGAAGGCGCAGTGGGCCAGTCGCCGAATGCGCACCACGGGTCGTATTCCGGGACGTAGATCTCGTTCGACGGCGGCGCTGATACGTCAATCTCGCCGTTGTCGTTGGCGACCGTCTCCTCGTCGTTGGAACCCAGATTGCCGGCGCCTTCGGCGCGGACGCGCAGGCGCTGCACCGCCTGCATGACGCCATCCGGCTGCGCGAGAAATACTTCGCCGAGCTCCTCCATCCAGTCCAGATGCCCGTCCATCAACTGCAGAACGTCCGGAAAGGGCAGCAGCGATTTGACGCTCGGATCCCAATCCTGTGCGTCAAGCGCGTCCGTCAGGTCGTCTCCGGTGAGCGCCGCATTGTCGGGATCGGCGACCCAGCGGTCCGCCTCGACCACTTCAAGCGGATAGGTGGATGCTGTCAGCACATCGGCCAGCAGCGGGTCCGGATAGAGTGCGACGGGTGCAACGAGCTGGTCCAGCTGTTCCGGCGCGAGTGCCGCGGTGCTCGGGGCGGCGGGCGCCGAAGCGCCTTGGGCGAAACAGCCCGTGACGCCAATCACGGCAGCAATGATGCCGAGCGCGATAACGCGGGCGGCGGGAATTCTCATGAATCGCCTCCTTGGTCGGCAACAGCACCGCCCCACCGCCCGGAAAATGCCCGCACCACGCTCAATGGGACGCATGATCTGCGTCCAACTTCAACGGGATTCCGTTCGGAGCCTTGCGCTGACTGCGAGATAGTCATGAGCGCGTGTCTTGCCGAATCTTTCTCCGGCTTTCCGCTGGAGACAAATTGCGACGGATTGCCAATCTTTCATCTGCGCAAGTTGAGGCCGGCGGAAATGGGACCTTCGCGGGAAGTTGCGCGTTTGCGCAGCTGTCCATCCGAGGGTCCACCCAATGCGCGTTGAGCCCGCCACAGCACGAAGACCCGGCCGCGCGCTTTCGCGCGTGGCTGCCGTCCTGCTGGTTTCGCTGGCCGCGGTTGCCTGCGGGCGGCAGAACGCGGCGGTGCAGAGCCGGCAGGTTGCCGCCTCACTCCGCGCCCATGCCCCGCCCGCGAACCTGCCGACGCTGGCGCCGATGCTGGCCAGGGTGTCGCCTGCGGTCGTGAACATCTCGGTGCAGGGCACCGTTCAGGTTGCCGAAAATCCGGCTTTTCAGGATCCGATGTTCCGGCAGTTCTTCGGCCTTCAGGAGCAGCCCGAAACCGAACATTTCCAGGCCGTGGGTTCGGGAGTCGTCATCGACGCAGCGCGCGGTCTGATCGTCACCAACAATCATGTGGTCAGGAACGCACAGCAGATACAGGTTACCCTCAAAGACCGCCGCCAGCGCAGCGCCAAGCTGATCGGGGCCGATCCACAGACCGATATCGCCATCCTGCAGATCGACGCCGGCAATCTCAAAGGGATACCACTCGGCACCTCAAGAGACCTCCGGGTCGGCGATTATGTCGTCGCCATCGGAGATCCCTTCGGCATCGGGCAGACGGCCACCTTCGGCATCGTCAGCGCGTTGGGGCGGACGGGTCTCGGCATCGAGAACTACGAGGATTTCATCCAGACCGACGCATCGATCAACCCGGGCAATTCGGGCGGCGCGCTCGTCAACATGGCCGGGCAGCTCATCGGAATGAACACCGCCATCCTGAGCCAGAGCGGCGGCAATGTCGGAGTGGGTTTCGCCATTCCGGTCGACATGGTCCGGACGATCGCGCGCGAGCTGATCCAGTCGGGCAAAATCTCGCGGGGGGCTCTCGGCGTCACCATTCAGGACCTCACGCCGCGCCTGGCGCGCGCGATGGGGATGAAAATCTCTTCCGGCGCGCTTGTTTCGCAGGTGCATGCAAATTCGGCCGCCGCGAAGGCCGACGTCAGGTCCGGCGACGTCATCACGCGGTTGAACGGAATCGCCATCGCGAACAGCAATGATCTGCGTAATGCGGTGGGCGAGGAATCGCCTGGAACCGAGGTCACGCTGACGCTCCTGCGCGGCGGCAAGGAACAGAAGATCGACGTCAGGCTGGAAGCGCTGACCGTGGCCGCCAATGACTCGGCCCCGACCGCGCAGACCAGCCAGGGCAAAAGGCTGCTCTCCGGAGTGACCCTGGGCGCCATCCCCCAATCAAATCCGGACTACGGAACGGCGACGGGCACCTATGTCGAGAACGTAGTGCCTGGCAGCGCCGCCGCAACTGCCGGTCTTCAGCCCGGCGACATCATCATCGAGGCCGACCGGATGCCGGTCACCTCGACGTCTGATCTGGACCGCATTCTGCATGGGCGCGCAGCTGGCAACCCTCTCCTCCTGCAGGTCGAACGGGGAAACAGCACGCTGTTCCTGGCGATCGGGTGAGGTTCGCCACGATCGAGAAGCTTCGTCGGTAGATGCAGGGCTTTTGGCGCCGCGGAACGGCAACTCCGGGATGCCGTTCACTCCGCGGCGGCGCGCAGGGGAGCCGCTTGCGGCGCGATCTTGACCCGCAGTGCCTCGATGTCGTCTTCCTCGAATGTTTCCTTCTTCAGGAGCTGCTTGGCCGCGTTATCATGCACCTCGCGATGCGCTGCGAGGATTTCGAGGGACCGCTCATAAGCGTGGCCGACGAGATCGCGCACCGCATGATCGATCAGCCGCTCGGTTTCGTCGCTATAGGCCTGTTCCTGCGGACCCTGCACCATGGGCGTGCCGAGCGCGGGATGGCGGTCCCGGTCGTAGGCGACATGTCCAAGACTTTGGTTCATCCCGTAACGCAGCACCATGCCGCGCGATATCCGTCGCCTTCAGCAGATCGTCGGCAGCGCCGGTGGAAAGGTGATGGAAGAAAATCTGTTCGGCGGCTCGTCCCCCGAGCAACACCGCCATCCGGTCCTCCAGTTCCTGCTGCGTCATCATGAAACGGTCTTCCGTCGGCCGCTGAATCGTGTAGCCGAGCGCGCCGATGCCGCGGGGGATGATCGATATCTTGCGGACGGGATCCTGCCCGGGAATCGCCATGGCGGCGATGGCGTGGCCGAGTTCATGATAGGCGACGTATTCGCGCTCCTTTGGAATGAGAAGCCGGTTCTTCTTTTCGAGTCCGGCAACGATGCGTTCCACCGCCGCCACGAAGTCGGAGAAGTGCACGCGGTCCGCGCTGCGCCGCGTAGCAAGCAGCGCAGCCTCATTCACCAGGTTCGCGAGATCGGCGCCGGTGAATCCCGGCGTGAGTTCCGCGACCCGCACCGGATCGACGTCGCTGGCCAGCAACGCCTTTTTCATGTGCACCTTCAAAATCGCGACGCGGTCTTTCCTGTCGGGCCGGTCGACCAGCACCTGACGATCGAAGCGCCCGGCGCGAAGCAGCGCCGGATCGAGCATTTCCGGACGGTTCGTCGCCGCCAGCAGGATGACACCGGTCGTCGGATCGAAACCGTCGAGTTCGACCAGCAGCTGATTGAGGGTCTGCGCCTTCTCGTCGAAGCCGCCATAGGGATAGGCACCCCGCGCGCCGCCCAGCGCGTCGATCTCGTCGATGAAGATGATGGCCGGCGCCTGCTGGCGCGCCTGCTCGAACAGGTCGCGCACGCGGGCGGCGCCCACGCCAACGAACATCTCCACGAACTCCGAACCCGAAATCGAGAAGAATTTGACGCCCGCTTCGCCGGCAACGGCGCGGGCTAGCAGCGTCTTGCCCGTGCCGGGTGGGCCGACGAGCAGGATACCTTTGGGCACCCGCGCACCGAGGCGGCCATAGGTCTTCGGATCGCGCAGGAACTGGACGACCTCCTGCAGCTCCTCCTTGGCCTCCTCCACGCCGGCCACATCGGCGAATGTCACCTTGGTGTCCTTTTCGACATAGATTTTCGCGCGACTCTTGCCGATAGCCATCAGCCCGCCGGTGCCGCCCTGCGCAGCCTGCGTGAAGCGGCGAATCACAAACATCCAGATGCCGAAGAAAATCAGCATCGGGACCACCCAGGAGAGGATGTCCGCGAGCCAGTTGCTCTGGACTTCGCCGTAATAGGTGGTGACGTGGTGCTGGTCGAGCAGCGCGGCAAAACCGGGGTTGACCCGTGTGGTTTCGAAACGGTCCAGCCCGCCCTTTTCGGGTTTTTTCAGCATGCCCTGGATCGAATCCGCAGCCACCCAGACCTTGTCGATCTTGTTCTGGTCCAGCAGCTTCTCGAACTGGCTGTAGGGGATGGGGGTGTACTGCTTGCCGGACTGGTAAAGCCTCTGAATGAGAAACAGCGCCGCCACGGCGATCAGAACATACCAGATGTTGATACCAATCTTGCGGTTCATTGCGCACCTTTGGCGACTGCGGGCCCTTCCGGGTAATGCCGGGAAGAGAAAATGGCTGCGCCCGGCGCCAATGACAACGTGTGGCCGCGCCGGACAATGCGGGGATTTGCAAAACCATTATGGACGACAGACATTTCTGAGACACCGCAACAACAGGAGAGGAATTCCATGTCGATCGCAAAGATCATCGCGCCGCTTAGCGGTGCGCCAAGGGACGCTGGCGTTCTCGCCACCGCCTTTGCGGCGGCCCGCGCATTCAATGCCCATGTCGCGGCATTGCTTGTCCATCCCGACGCGCGGCTATCCGTGCCCTATATGGGCATGCCGCTCTCGCCGCAGGTCGTGCAGAACACTATCGATGCGGCGGACGCGTTGAACCGGCACGCCACCGCCGTAGCCCGTGCGGCTCTCGAACAGGAGGCGGAAAAAGCCAAAGTCGCCATCGTGGAGCACCCGCAGAGATCAGACGCGGTCACTTGTTCCTTTCGCGAATCGGAAGGATTCTTTGGAACCAGCGTCGCCAGGGCAGCACGCCTCTCCGATCTCGTCGTCTTTGGATCGATCGTGGCGGCCGACGGCCCCGATATCAACGAGTGCTTCGTGGATATTCTGACCAGAACGGACAGGCCGGTGCTTTTAAGCGCCAAGGTTCCGTCAACGATGACCGGGAAGGCGGCGATCGCCTGGGACGGCGGCGGCGCGGCGTGCCATGCCGTGGGCGCCGCCCTGCCCTTTCTGCTTCGGTCGAGCGAGATCGTGCTGCTTCATGTCGGCAGTGAGAGCGGCGAGGAGTCGCCGTTCGCGCCAAAAGCAAGCCTGCAGGAGCTCAAAGAATATCTTTCGCTGCAAGGCTTGCCGGCGCGCGAACAGATTTGTGAGCGCGGAACCAGGAGTACGGGCGAGGCTTTGCTCGATGCCGCACGCGGCTGCGCCGCCGATCTGCTTGTGATGGGCGGCTACGGGCACAGCCATCTGCGCGAGACATTGTTCGGAGGCGTCACGGCGCACATCCGCTGGCACGCTGAGCTGCCCGTTCTCATGGTTCATTAGGAGCGCGCCTGGCCGCTGATCCCGACGGCCGCCGCGCCGAATTCGCCCTACTGGCCCGCAGCGATCCCAGGGGCCGCGGCATCGGCCGCCTCCTGTTGGACCGGCTCGTCGCCTATGCGAAATCGCGCGGCACGATCGGACTGTTTCAGTGACGTTTTGACGGAAAATCAGCCCATGCTTGCGCTCTGCCACGATCTGGGCTGTACGATGTCGCCACTGTCACTGGCAAGGGCCACGCCGGACCTGCGCCTGACCGGATCCTCGATATAATAACCACACACGGGCACGGCCACTCTCAGTCGGTGTCCGGCGCCTCCACGAGCACGACCTCGCGGCACGCGAGCCGCCGCAGACTGAATTCCAGATTCTCCGCTTCGTCGTCCATCCCGATCCATCGCAGCTTTCGCAGTCTTTTGACCAGTTCGCCGGCCTGACGCTGCTGCTCGGAAACGTCGGGACGGGTCCGTACACTGAGATTGTATGACATCATCGTTCTCCCTGAGACACACTGTCGGTCGCGTATTCGCGTTGCCCGGTTTCGACACACGCGCCGGCTGGAAGTTCCGCTCACGGCACGCCTTGCGAACGCTGCCGTATAGCACGTTCCGGAGTCTTGATCCCCATCAAAAATCAAGTCGCGGGCTGAAAAAAATGCAATTCAAATGCAATGCCGGACCCGGCGGAACAATTCAGGAGGAATGGCGACCCATGAACTCGACAAGCTCCTGAAGGCTTTCCTGGCACACAAAATACGGATTTATTCTATCCTTGATCTCCGGCACGTTACCGGCCTCGTGTTTCAGCCGAATGAGAGATCCGTCCCAGCCCGTAACGCTGAAGAGCCGCTTCATGCATTTGTCGTACACCTCCGTGTCCGCATCGGAAATCGCCGTTCCATATCCGGCAAAAACGAACGGAATATCTGCGTTGGCGGCCAGCAGTCCGTCCTTGAAATAACTGTCGCCCACGTAAAGGCAGCGCCGCCTGATTCCGTCCAACGCGGCCCCGTATGGTCCCTTTCGAGCGGCGAGTTTCGTCTGAACCGCCCGCAAGACCTCCCTCACCTGGGCCCTCTGTCCGTCACTCGGCGCATTCCCGCCCATCGCCCTCGCGAGCACGCGAAGGTCCTCGTCGCATGTCAGATCGAAAACGTCCTCCAACATCACGTTTTGCGGTACGCGGCCTTCCGCCTTTGCCACATCCAGGATGATGGAACCGAGAATGAGAGGGTGAGGCTTCTGCACGGAGAACCCCGGCCGCTCCGGATCGGGAGGAAACCGGTGGATCGGCGTCCTTCCGGCTTTCCCGTGACCGTTGTGGAATGGCCATGCATAAATCCCGTCGAGAACCCCATCCAGGCCGAGCCAGACAATCCCGTCGCCAGCGGCATTTTCCGTTGCCTCCGTTGCGACGTAGACCGCTGCGCCCGACTCCTTCAGCGTGATCAATGCTTCGATCGTGGACTTGTAGGCTCTTTCCCTCGTCAGCCGCTCGCTGACCTTTCGTCTGAGCGCTACCGCCTGGTCGATGACGTCGCCAAGGCGGCTCAGCTTCTGGAGTTCGGCGATACCGCTCCAGACATCGTCGTCCCAGTCGGAACCGGATCGTGCATGCGCCTCGGACAGCTGCCGGCACACGAGGCCCTCGTCGATCGCCACGCCCTGATCCTTTGCGGCCTCGAGAAAATGCCCGATCGCGGCATCCATGGCTCCGCCATATTCCATCACCTCGTCGTAGAGGGTGTTATGCAGATCAAGGATCAGAACTGGCTGTTGTTCGACCATGATTCTCCTCCATCGGCCGGTGCGATCCAGATCGCCGCGGCCGGACATCGGCCGTGCGGCACTTCCCATGTTGACTTCGCATCTGTTCTACTATATTAATACGATGTGGACGTCAACGGTGCGAGGGATATGGCCCATCCCGAATCGAACTTGGCGCAACTTTCGTCGCTCGAAGAAGCCGTGCTGGCGCTGACCCACAGGAGTGAGGTCACACGCTTTCTTCTCGATTTGTGCACGCCCGCGGAGATCGAGGCTCTCCGTCAAAGATGGGCCATCGCGCAACTGCTCGACAACGACCTGCCTCAGCGCAAGGCCGCAGAACAGTCGGACGCGAGTATCGCCACCGTCACGCGCGTTGCGCGCTTCCTGCAGCATGAGCAAAACCGCGGCTACAGGCTGGTGCTCGATCGGCTGCGCCACGCCGGGAAGCGGTAGAATTTGGCTTCCCGCAAAACGTCCCCGACGCACGAATGACCGACACGACCATGGAACGAATTCGCATTGCCCTGCAGAAGAGCGGCCGGATGGCCGATGAAAGCCTCAATCTGCTGAGAGAATGCGGGTTGCACGTCGATCGCAGCAAGGACCAGCTGTTCTGCCGCATCAAGGATCTGCCGATCGATCTGCTGCTGGTGCGCGATGACGACATACCGGGCTTTGTCAGCAACGGCATCTGCGATCTCGGCATCGTCGGAGAAAACGTGTTTGCGGAAATGAAGGCCTCCACAAACGGCAGTCTTTCGGCAACGATTGTCGAACGCCTTGGTTTTTCGATTTGCCGCCTGTCGATCGCGGTGCCGGAAAACGGAGCGATAGCAACGATTGCCGAGCTCGGCGGCACAACCGTCGCGACGTCCTACCCGCACCTGTTGCGGGAATTCCTGCAGTCCCACGGCATCGAGGCCAAGACCCTTGTCATGACCGGTTCGGTGGAGGTTGCGCCACGCCTGAAGATCGCCGACGCGATCTGTGACATCGTGGCATCCGGGGCGACACTGGCCGCCAACAATCTGCGGGAGCTGACGGTCGTGCTGGAGAGCCAGGCTCTTCTCATAGGTTCGGCAAAAAGCTTTTCCGGAGAAAAAGAGGAGACGGCGCAACGCCTGCTGCAGCGCTTGCGCGGGGCGCTCATGGCCGCGGACAGCAAGTACATCATGTTGCATGCGCCGCGCAGCGCCGTGGACAGGATTGCGAGGCTTCTGCCTGGCTGCGACGCGCCCACGATCATGGACCTGAACAGGGAGGGAATGGTCGCGCTTCATGCCGTGTGCAAGGAAGCGGTTTTCTGGGACACGATGGAAAGAATCAAGGCGGCCGGCGGCAGCGCCATTCTGGTGATGCCGATCGAGAAGATGCTGGACTAGGCGGCAAACGGCATGAAAGTCAATTTCTGGACGCTACCTGAAATGAGCCGGGCCGACCGCGAACGAATCGTTGGCCGCGCCGAAATGGATATCAGCAGGGTCATGGAGATCGTGCGTCCGATCATTTCCGATGTACGGCTCCGCGGCGACGCGGCGCTGATCGACTGCGCAAAACGGTTCGATGACGCGGAGATCACGGGCGGTTTGAAAGCGACGGATGCCGAATTCGAGGCCGCTTACAGGAACGTCCATCCCGACATCATCGAGGCGATACGCGTTTGCGCCGGCAACGTCCGACGGCACCATGAACAGCAAATGAAGCGCGTCGAGCCGTGGTGGATGGAGGAAGTGATGCCCGGCGTTCTTGCCGGCGAAAAGGTTACGCCGATACCCTCCGCCGGGCTTTATGTGCCGCGCGGCAAGGGCGCATTTCCCTCGGTCATGTACATGCTGTGCACGCCGGCCAGGATCGCCGGGGTTGAGACAATTGCGGTGTGCACGCCACCGACACCGGATGGCGGTTTCGACGCCGCCTCCCTGATCGCCGCCGACATTTCCGGCGTGCGCGACGTCTATAAGGCGGGCGGCGCCCAGGCGATCGCGGCGCTCGCCTACGGCACCGAAACCATCCCCGCGGTGGCGCAGGTCAACGGTCCCGGAAGCCCATATGTGGTCGCCGCAAAGAGGCTCCTTTCGCACGTCATCGATCCCGGATTGCCTTCCGGCCCGAGCGAAGCGATCATTCTTGCCGATGCGTCCGCCGACCCATGGAATACCGCGCTCGATCTTCTGAACGAAGCCGAACACGGGCCGGATTCGGCATCATTGCTGGTCACGGACTCGCCCGAACTGGCGGAGAGAATCCGTGTTCTCTTGCCGACGATTGCCGCGAAGCTTCCCCCGCAGCGCCGTGCATTCTGCGAAGCCGTTCTTTCCGGCTATGGCGGTATCATCGTTTGCCGCGATCTGAACGAGGCCATTGCTTTTTGCAACGACTATGGTGCCGAACATCTGCTCGTGAAGATCCGCGAGCCCGCACATGCGGTTGCCGGACTGAAAAATGCCGGGGAGATCCTGATTGGCGAAACGACTCCCATCGCGCTGGCAAATTACGGCACCGGCGTCAACGCCGTGCTGCCGACCGGGCGCAGCGCCCTCACCAGCGACTGCACATCTGTCTGGGCCTTTCTCAAACGGACAAGCCTCTCGCATGCGACCGCCGCAGGCTACGCGGCATTGCGCCCGTCCGTGGAAAGGCTCGCCGAATACGAAGGCTTCGCTGGCCATGCGCTAACATTGCGCGAACGGAACGATGTTCCGGCAGGCGAATTGCTGGGCCCGGCCACGCCATGCTGAAAGCCGATCATGCAGGATAGCGCCCTGCAGGCCATTCATGGGCTGCAACAGAGGGATCTTCCGTCTGCCAACGGGCAGTTGATGCGGTTTCTGGTGGAAGAACTCGAACTGCCCTTCCGCATAGATTCGGTTGAACTGCGGCCCGGCGCGGTGTCGCTGAATTCGATCAACGGCGTGCTGCACACGGATCGCGGCAGGAAATTCTTCAAGACCCATGTCGAGCCCGCGAGCATCGTCACGGAATATTACAATGTGGGCCTGTTGCGGGACGCCGGTTATCCGATCATTGCTCCGGCGTTTGCCTCCACCGCCTACGGAAGACAGATCCTGATCTATGACTATATCGAGGCGCCTAGCCTGTTCGACGCGATCAGAAAAATCGATACTGGCGCAGCGGACGACTGCGGCGATTTGGCGAGCGCCGTTCGCACAAGCGACGATCTGCTCTTTCATCTGTATGGCCGGTCGCTCCGGTTCGCCAGTGCAGAATCGCACGCGAGGCAGCCGGTCCATCAGCTATTCCTTCATCGCCTGAGCGGCCGTTATTCAAATTTCTATGGAGGGGAATTTACCCTGCCCGAAATTCGAATCGACTTTCCCGCCCTTGCGCGAAAAAAATGGATCATCAACGGAATCGCCTACCGGGACAGTCTGGAAGCTCTTGTGACAAAGGCCAGGGAGACGCTGGGATTTCGCGGCGTCCCGCAAATCCCGGCGATCACGGGACATGGCGACGCCCATTCGGGCAATCAGCTTTACTTCGGCAGGCAGGCGCCGCTGACCTATTTCGATCCGGCCTTTGCTGGTACACACAGCCCGATGCTCGATCTGATAAAGCCGCTCATTCACAACAGTTTTTTGAAATGGCTTTATTTTCCGGATGAAGTCGCGGCGGCGAACGCCATTTCCTGCCGGATGACCGATGACACGGTCACGGTCGAATATGATTTCCGCCCATCGGAGATACGAATCGCCCTGTTCGAGAGCAAGCTCACACGCGTCATCGCGCCCATGTTGGAACTCATGGAGGAACAGAAGCTCCTGCCTGACGATTGGCAGGCGGTCATGCAAGCCGCTGCCATGTGCTGCCCGCTGCTGACGATGAACCTGGCCGACCGGAGGCGCTTCAAGCCGGAAACTGCCCTTTTGGGTCTGGCAATGGCAGTGGAATTGGGAGCGCGCAGTCAGGACGCCCGCCATCCCGGCTGGTTCGAAGAGAGGCTGAAGGACGTGGTTCCTCCAGGGAAAAACAAGCCATGACCGTTGCCATTGTCGATAGCGGCGTGGCCAATCTCGCTTCCGTCCTGGCGGCGCTGCGGCGGCTCGGGGCCGAGGCCCGAGTTACCTGCGACGACGAAACAATCCGCGCTGCCGATCATGTCATATTGCCCGGCGTCGGATCGGCAGCGGCGGCCATGGCGCGGCTCCAAGCCAACGACCTCATCCATCTGCTGCGCCAGCTTACGCGGCCGGTACTCGGAATATGTCTGGGCATGCAATTGCTGTTCGAATTTTCCGAGGAAAATGGCGGCACGCGGGGGCTTGGCATCGTGCCGGGCAAGGTGAGGCGGTTGCGCTCGTCTCCCGCAACGCCCGTGCCCCATATGGGCTGGAATCAGCTGATTGTGCGGCACCCCGAGCATCGCATGCTGCGGGATGTCCAAGGCGGGAGCTTTGTCTATTTCGTGCATGGTTTTGCCGCACCCCCGGCTGAAACGGCCTTGGCAACAACGCAGTACGGCGAAGCCTTTGCCGCGATCGTTGAATGGAAGAATTTCCTGGGCTGCCAGTTTCATCCGGAGCGATCGGGCACCGTCGGTGCTCAAGTCCTGAAAAATTTCCTTTGCATGTGACGGCGATGGAAATCATTCCCGCGATCGATCTGAAGAATGGCCGATGCGTCCGCCTGGTGCAGGGAGATTTCGCCAAAGCCGCGGTTTACGGCGCCGATCCGGTGACGCAGGCGCGCCGGTTTGCGGATGCCGAAGCCAAGTGGCTGCATGTCGTCGATCTGGATGGCGCGCGGGACGGAAGCAGTCGCCAATTCCATCTGATCGCGGACGTAGCCAGACAGGTGCCGTCGAAATTGCAGGCAGGCGGCGGCGTCCATGATGCATCGACGATTGAAAGATTGCTCGATTGCGGCGTGGCGCGCGTGGTCATCGGCACGGTCGCCGCTGAGAACCCACCGCTCGCGATGGCATGGCTCAAGGACTATGGCTCGGCGCGCATTGTGCTTGCCTTCGACGTGCGTCTCGACGGCGAAGGAGAGCCGCAGGTTCTCACCAGGGGCTGGCAGCGTGAGAGCAAAATTCCGCTTTGGGAATTGCTGAAAGCCTATGAAAACAGCTGCCTGCGCACCATTCTGTGCACGGATGTGGCCCGGGACGGAATGATGGGCGGGCCCAATTATGCACTTTATTTTAGGCTGAAGACTCGCTGGCCCCATTTGGATGTCCTGGCCTCAGGCGGAGTCCGTGACATGACGGACATACTCGAACTGAGAGAGCAGGGAGCCGTCGGCGTCATCGTCGGCAAGGCACTCTATGAGGACCGTATCGATCTCGCTGCGGCTGTCCGGCAGGTGAGATGTGCTGGCTAAGCGGATCATTCCCTGCCTCGACGTGAAAAACGGCCAGGTCGTCAAGGGTGTGCAATTCCGCGATCACAGAACGGCGGGGGACATTCTCGAACTGGCGCAGCGTTACCGCGACGAGGGCGCGGACGAGCTTGTATTTTACGACATCACCGCAAGCAGCGACGGGCGTCTGGTCGACCGCGGATGGGTCGCGCGCGCGTCCGCCATTCTGGATATTCCCTTTTGCGTGGCCGGCGGCATCCGCACCGCCACCGACGCGCGCGTCATTCTCGCCGAAGGGGCCGACAAGATATCGATCAATTCGCCTGCGCTGGAAAATCCCGGCCTGATTGACGACATGGCCCGCGAATTCGGCAGCCAGTGCGTCGTGGTCGGTATCGACAGCCGCCGCGAGAACGGAGACTTTCGCGTGTATCAATATACGGGCAATGCGGCGAGAACGCTGGCAACCGGCCGCCGCACGCTCGACTGGGCAGCGGAAGCCGCGCAACGCGGTGCGGGAGAGATCGTGTTGAATTGCATGAACCAGGACGGCATGCGGCATGGATATGACATCGAACAATTACGTGCCGTACGCGAACTCATAACCGTCCCCCTGATCGCTTCCGGCGGCGCGGGGGCGGTCGAGCATTTCGTTGAGGTCTTTCAGGGGGCGGGGGTCGATGGCGCCCTGGCCGCCAGCCTTTTTCACGAGCGGATCGCGACCGTCGCCGAGGTCAAGACCTGTTTGCGGCGGAGAAATATCCTGGTGCGCCCATGAATGTCCTATGCGATGCGGACTCCGTGGATTGGGGCAAGGCCGGCGGGCTGGTGCCGGCGATCGTGCAGGATGCCCGTTCGTTGCGTGTCCTGATGCTCGGTTATATGAGCCCGGACTCGCTGCAGCAGACCCTTGAAACCGGGCTCGTCACTTTTTTCAGTCGCAGCAGACAGCGCCTGTGGCAAAAAGGGGAGGTGTCGGGCCACATCCTGCGCGTTCGCGAGATCAGACGCGACTGCGACCGGGACGCACTTCTGGTCCTGGCCGAACCGGTCGGGCCGACCTGCCATCTCGGCACGCAATCCTGTTTCGGCGATGAAGAAGGGCCAAGCCTCGCAACCATCGCTGCGTTGGCCGCTACGATCCGGGCGAGGCATTTGTCCCCGAAAGCGGACAGTTATACGTCAAATCTGTTTGGACAGGGCGTGACGCGCATCGCGCAGAAGGTTGGGGAGGAAGCCGTGGAAGCGGCGCTGGCGGCCGGCACCGGAAGCCCCACGCTGGCCGCGGAATCGGCGGATTTGCTCTATCACCTGCTCGTCCTGCTGGAGGCGCGTGAAACCGACTGGATGGACGTCATCGGGATTCTTCACGAGCGGGCGGCCCCCAAACCGGGATGAGTATCTGTCCAGACGTCAGCGACAGCGGATTCGCGGGACGGGCCGCGCCATTCGGTGGGTGCGCCTGGGAAATTCATCACCGATGGTGAAGACCTTTATTGCGGCGACGTCAAAATCGGGTGAGCACGTCGAAGTAATACCCAATCCGACAGAGCGCAGCGCGCCGCGGTGGACGATGTTGGCTGGCCCGGCAATCTCAGAGCCGTTTGATCAACGCCTGGGCGGCAGCGGGCGCACGATGCTTGGCGCCGGAGATAAAATAGATGAAGACGTCGCCGTGCTTGGCCCAGCCGTGCGCCCGCTTGGCCCAGCGGGCGAGCCCGCGTGCGTCGTAACCTGTGTCCACCTCGTCGCGCGTACGCATCAACCGCGCATAGGTGAAATCGGCCGTCGGTTCGTCGATGGCGGGATAGTCGTCGCTGTCGGCAAAGACGATCGCGGCGTTGTACCGGCGCGCCAACTCATAGAAGCGCGAATCCGCGAAACTCTCGTGACGCACTTCCAGCGCGTGTCGCAACGGCAATCCACCAACCTTGCGCGGCAACAATTCCAGAAACGCCTCGAAGTCCTCGGGATCGAACCGTTTGGTACCCATGAATTGCCAATTGATCGGTCCGAGCCGGCCGCACAATTCCGCCAGACCCTGCGCGCAAAACCTGTCAATCGATTCGCCAGCACCGGCCAATTGTTTGCGATTTGTGCAGAAACGTGACGCCTTGGTCGAGAAGACGAACCCCTCCGGCGTTTCCTCGCGCCACTTGATCCAGCTCGCCGGCTTGAAGCTGGAATAATAGGTACCATTGATCTCGATGGAAGTCAGATGCCTGCTCGCGAATTCGAGTTCGCGCTTCTGCGGGAGGCCTTCCGGGTAGAAAACCCCGCGCCACGGCTCGTAGGTCCAGCCGCCTATGCCGACCCGGATATGTCCCGTCATGAAAGGCGCCTTCGCTCTCCTCCCCCGTGCGGGGGAGGAGAGGCGAGCAGTACTGCGGTTATTGGACGGTAATGGAAACCGGCGTCGACGGAATGCCGTTCGCGATCACGACGAGCGAACTTGCGCCCGTCTCGACGGTCGTCGGTACGTCGAAGCTGGTAGAAACGGTCGTGCTTCCGGTTGCCACCCCCATCGTGCTGGGATCATGCTCCCGCGCGTAGAATACGTGCTTGGTCGAATTGTTGGTGATCTGGACCAGCGGATAATTGGTCGAGCTCTGATACTCGTCGCCCATTCCGCCCCCTGTCTGCGACAGCCCGTTGAACTGCGTTCCCGAGATTTGATAGGTATCGCCCGGCGTCACGCTCGATGGATAGGTTGATATCGTCGGCTGCCATGCGGCCTGGTAAGTTCCCGAACTGTTGTACACTTCGGAACCATTGATCAGAATCTGCCCGGTCGGCAGGATCATCAGCATGCCGTCCCCGTTGGTGCTCGTGGAGGTGAGGGTGGTGCCGTCGAAAATGTACAGCCTGCCACTGTTCCCTTCGACCATCGCATCGCCATTGGTGAGCAGCGTGATGAAACTGTCGCCGGCCGCGTCGCCATCCGGGAAATCGGGGCCAGCCGCCCAACCGCTTCCCGGCGTGTAGACTGCCGTGTGCGCGGCTTGATCGTTATCCGATGCGCCAGTGGCAAACACCGTTCCGTTGGGCATGAGGACTGCAGGACCGACTTCACCGGGCGGATAATAGCACTTGTTGTGGGGCGGATAGTTGAGGCAGCAGTTCCCGGAACAGTCCGGAGCCTGGAGATTGACCACGGTGCTACCGAGATTCAGCCACTTGCCTTTGGTTGGAACATAGTACTCGGATTGCGGGTGGTCCTTCACGTCGTAGGTGAGGACCGAACCGTCGGGCATCAGCGTCCAGCCTTCCTCGGCATTGAAATCATTCTTTCCCTTGTCACTGACCTCGGTCCATTTCATGGTCTTGGGGTCAAGCTCGGCGTCCTTCTTGTTCAGTTTGTCTCCGAGCAGAAAACGGGCGTCGGGCAGCACCACAGAGGGCGAGTCGCCGATGTTCTTCCAGCCCTTCGGCGGCTTCACCGGCGTCCAGGTCTGTTTGACCGGATCATAGACCGCACCAAGATTGGTCAGCGCAAAACTCCCGAAATTGTACTCTCCACCTTCGAACAGCACGCGGCCGTCCGCAAGCACCTGCGAAGCATTCGCGGAGGGCGAATAGCCCGACTGCAGGCTGCCCACCTGCTTCCAAGTGCCGTTGACATAGCTGCCGGTATTGTCCGGCGTCAGCACCCAGAAGTCTGAATCTCTATAGCCTTGGGCAAGCACCGTTCCGTCGGTCAGCTGAAAGGTCAGCTGCGCGCCGTCCGGCGGCTGGTTTTTGAGCTGTTGAGTGGTTTGCGCGAGCGCAAGGCTCGGCACGGCCGCGAGTGCCGCGGCGATCAGGAAACGAGAATTCATGAATGAGACCCTCTTGAGGCGCCCAAAAGCCACGCGGCCGGAACGCCGGGCGAGCTTAACCGGCTTCCGGATTTGCGGAAAGTCCCAAATTCAATTCACAAAGAATGGCCGAAGCAGACGCTCCGGCCGTTTCTTCCCACTGCAGGACAGCAGCCGTCAGTGCGGCGGGTTGCTGTCGCTCGGGCCGTTCGACATGGAGCCATTCGACATCGAGCCACTGGACATGGAGCTGTTCGACATCGAGCCAGACGAGCTGGGTTTCTTCTTCACCGATTTTGGCTTTGTGCTCTTCTGACCGCTGCCATTCGACATCGAGCCGCTCGACATCGAACCCGAAGACTGGCCATTCGACATTTGGCCGCTCGACATTGAGCCCGATGATTGACCGTTGGACATCGAGCCGTTGTCGGGCGTTTGCGCGAAGGCCGTGCCGGCGAGGGCCGCGCCCAGAATCAGCGCGAGTCCGGTGACTTTTGCAAGACGAAGCATTTCAGTTCTCCTCCAAGAGAGCCGCGCATGTGCGACTCGAAGCATTCCCTATCGGGGAACATCGGTTGTAGACCCGCCGCCACTACCGGCAAGGAGCCCCAATTGATAATAGTTTGGAATGTTCACTCTCGTGCCGCAGCCAGAATCGCGCCGCCCGGTCCGTCCTGGACGAGGACGGCTTCGCGAAGCCCGGCTTGCACCGCGTCGGGGATGGCGAATCTCTGCGGCTGACCCGACCACTCGCCCAGTTCGACAAGCTCCTTGACGACGTTCTTGTGGGGCAATGTGCGGCCGCCGTTCTCACCGCGCGCGATCGGCACCTGCACGATGTTGGGATTATAACGCACGAGCCAGACTTGTGCATGCGCCGGGCCGCTACCGCTTACCGTGACGATATTGTCGTGGATGACCGCGCTGGGGCCGACGGCACCCGACTCACGGCGGATCAAAGCCTCAAGCTCGGAGCGGTTGGAACCTACTACATCGGCGCGGCCGTTGACGACAACCTCGGGCGTGAAAACTTCACTGCGGTGAAACGCGCGCGCGTAAGCCCACTGCCGGTCGGTGTACTGGGGCGACGCGAACGTATCTTTCCAGCCGAGTTGATCCCAATAGGTGACGCCGAAGCTTAAGGTCAACAGATCGGGACGACTGCTCAGCGCCATCACATTCGCATTGGCTGGCGGGCAATCGGAGCACCCCTGACTCTGGAAGAGTTCGACGACAGTCAGGCGGCTCTGGTCGGCCGCTGACGCCGGGACAGATGCCAGGGAAATGATAGCCGACAAAATCGCTGCGGCCGGTCGGGCCGCGCCGGTATTGGCCTTTGTCATTGCGACACTTCCTTCAGTTGTCCGATGAGATGCCAGAAGGCTATTCGCACGGCCGCGCTGATCGGTTACACGCGCGCGTCAGATGCCCGCGTACCAGTCGTAGCCGCGGTCTTCCCAGTAACCGCCGCGGCCGCCCGCGATTTTTGAAAAACTGTCGGTAATTTCAATGCGCTCCACATATTTGGCCATCTTGTAGCCGAGTTGGCGCTCCACGCGCAGGCGCAGCGGCGCGCCATGTGGCACTTCGAGCGGCTTGCCGTTCATCGCGTAGGCGACGATCGTCTGCGGGCGGAAGGCGTCCACCAGCCCGATGCTTTCGTAATACTGCCCCGCGCTCTGTTCGCCGCCTTTGGACGGCTCGCCGTCCAGGTTGTCGGCGCAATGGAACACGGCATAGCGCGCGCGGGGCGACAAGCCGGCCGCCTTCAGCAACAGAGCGAGCGGCACGCCCGTCCACATGCCGATCGCGCTCCAGCCTTCTACGCAATCATGCCTGGTGATCTGCGTGCGCGCCGGCAATCTGCGAAGCTCGGCGAGCGAAAGCGACATCGGACGCGCCACCAGCCCGTCGATCTTCAGCCGCCAGTTGGCGAAATTCTCCGCGACGTGGCGGTCATACTCGTCGCCGCCGGGATCAAGCGTGCCGTTCGCCTTGAATACGGGCGAAATATCGGCAGCCGGATACTCCCGCGCGAGTTGGCCGGGCGCCAGCAGCGCGCGCTGAGTAAGCCTTGTCCAGTCCGCCACCGCCCGGAAGACATGTGCGAAGCCGGGGCTCAAGGTGAGTTTGTCGGCGCTCCAGACGAGCGCGCCCGCGCCCGCGAAGCCGGCAACGATGGCGCTACGGCGCGTGATCTCTTTTGCCGGGATCATTGCTTGTGATCCTGGCGCACCACATAGCGTCCAGTCAGCATGGAGCGTATCTCGTTGATCGGTCCGGCGAGGATCACTTCCACGAGATGCACCAGAACGAACAGGACGATCAGCGAAGCCGAGATGAAGTGGATGCTGCGCGCCGATTGCCGGCCCCCGAACAGATTTAGTAGCCATGGGCAGACTGCATCGATCCCGGGCGACATGGTAAGCCCCGTCAGCACCATCAGCGAGATCAGCAGGATCACGCCAAGATAGGCCAGCCGCTGCAGCACGTTGTATCGCTTCGCGGCCTCCCCCCTCGGATGTTTGAGCAGAAGGTGCTGCAGGACCGAGCGCGGAATGGATTTGATATCCGCGATCGTGGGCCAGATATCCCTCTGGATGTGGCGCGTCACCAGACTCCAGATCAGATAGGTAAGCCCGTTGATGACGAGAATCCACGCAAACAGGAAATGCCAGTGCCGTGCATCGGCGAGGTCCTGGAAGCTCGGAATTGTGACCCAGTCCGGCCAGCCGCGCGCGGTGTCTTCGCCCATATATTTCGACCAACCGAGGACGCCCGTCGTGTCGAAATGCCAAGGCCCGATCTGCGTGATCCCGCGGGTCCCATGGGGTGTGTCATAGGCGCCGATCGAGAAGAATGCCGGATCGGAATTCGCGCCATACGAGCCCCAGTAGAGCCGCGGATGGGCATTGAAGATGTTGAGCCCACTGCCCAGCAGAAAGAGGATGCACAGCGCGTTGATCCAATGCGCAAGCCTCACCGGCGCGCGGTGCCGATAGAAGCTCTCGCCCTTGCCCCGGCGCCAGAATTGCCAGAACGGTGCCGGGCGCTGGGTTTCCGCCGCAGTCGTCATCTCTAAATCCCGAACACGCCAGCCCCTAAGTCGCGCCGGCGCGCGGTTTGGTTACACCCCGCGCACGCAGCATAACACGTACCTCAAAGACCGGCTCGCCTTTCCCCCGCGCGTTTCCCGTGTAACCTTTGCGCCGCGGGGTCGAATATAGACGGTGCAGGAGTGCAGAGGTCGGAAGCCGATCTGAAGGCGCTGATGCTGGCGGGGCTTGCGGGAGACGCGGCGGCCTACCGCGCGCTGCTTGACGCCCTGCAACGGCAGCTGGCGGCGTTTTTTCGACGGCGGCTTTCCGGAAATCCGGCCGAGGTGGACGATCTGGTGCAAGAATCGCTCATCGCCATCCATACGCGCCGCGGCACCTACGACCGCTCGCAGCCGTTTACGGCCTGGGCTTACGCCATCGCCCGCCACAAGCTGATCGATCATTTCCGGCGCAGGGGCCGCGCGACCACGATTCCGTTGGACGACAACGGATCGCTGTTCGTGCCGGACGAAAGCGCAAGCGTGGAATCGCGCCTCGACATCGAGAAGGTCCTGGCGTCGCTTCCCCCCGCGACGCAGGCACTGATCCGCGACATCAAACTGAAGGAGTTGTCGAACGCGGAAGCGGCTGCGGCGCGCGGCATGTCGGAGACAGCGGTCAAGGTTGCCGTCCATCGCGGGCTGAAGAAGCTCGCGGCCTTCCTGCATCCGGATGCGGGCCATCGGCGATGAGCGATCTCACGAACCGCCTTTCCTCCGACCTGACTCCGGTGTCGCCCTGGCAGCTGCCACGCCGGCTGCTGCTTGGACTGGGCGTGGGACTCGCGGTTTCCATTGGCCTGGTCCTCGCCGTCCTGGGACCACGGCCCGATATGGCTCACGCCGTTCATACCCCGATGTTCTGGGTGAAGCTTCTCTATCCGCTCTCGCTGGTGCTGATCGCGGGTCTTGCCGCGGAACGTCTGGCCCGTCCGGCCGGCTCGGCGCGGACACGGCTGCCTTGGCTTGTTCTTCCTCTCGCGCTGGTCTTCGCGCTGGCGCTGATCGAATTCATTCCGGCCAGTCCCGCCGCGCGGCATGCGATGCTGATGGGCGGATCGTCGCGCGTCTGCCCATTCCTGGTTCTCGCCGCGGCCGTGCCGCCCCTGGCGGGGCTGATTTGGGCCATGCGGGGGCTTGCGCCGACGCGGCTTGGCGCCGCAGGAACGGTCATCGGCATCGTGGCAGGCGGCGCCGGGGCCTTCGCCTATTCCTGGCATTGCACCGAAACCGGCGCGCCGTTCCTGGCCGTCTGGTACACGCTCGGCATGGCCGCAGCCGCGTTGCTCGGCTTCCTGCTTGGCCCGCGAATCCTGCGCTGGTGACGCTTGCGCGGAACGCTTTCGCGGCAAAGGACTTAACCTATCGCAATGTGCGCGTTTGTCGGACGGTATCCGGCACGTGAAATAATGGAGGACGGGATGAGAACTTTCTGGCTGGCGGCGGTGGCGATCGGGATGGCTGCCGCAGTGCCGACGGCGCTTGCCCAGCCGCATCCGTCAGGCGGGCATCCGGCAGGCGGGCATCCGGCCGCGGTTCACCTGGCGCCGGCGATGCACGCGCCCGCGGCGCATTTTCATGCCGCCGCGCACCGCCCCGCGTCTCATCACGCCGTCCGCCATCGCGTGACGCATTCCGCCCATCATCACCACACCACGCTCCATCATGTCAGCCATCATGCCGGCCACGTCGCCCATGTGGCGACGCATGTCAGCGCCAAGGTTGCTGCGCTCCGGAAGAATGTCAGAGCCGCGCACCGGTTCCACGCCGGCGCCTACCGCGCCCCGCCCGGATATCACTACCGTCGCTGGAGTTACGGCGAAATGCTGCCCGCAGCCTACTGGGGCCGCGACTACTGGATCACCGACTTCCTTGCCTTCGGCCTGTTCGCGCCGCCGCCCGACTACATCTGGGTCCGCTACGGCCCCGACGCTCTCCTGATCGACCAGTACACGGGCGCAATCATCCAGGTCGATTATGACGTGTTCTATTGAACGGTAGAGGCCGGCACCGCTAGCACGTCCGGCGTCTTACCCGCGTCATCAGGCCGCGGCAGCGGCGGCTTCGAGGAGCGCGCCGACCGCGGCCTGTGCGGGCGCATCCGAGCGGGCGCGTTTCAGCTGCGCAGCGAACTCGCGCAGCGATCCCGCCTCGAAGGCCGTGAGGACCGCTGGGTGGACATAGCTCTTGCGGCAGATTGCAGGCGTATTCTCCAACCTCTCCGCCGCCGTGCGAATGGCCGCGACAATCTGTTCCCTGCGTTCGCGCGCGCTTCTCGCGGGTTCGACGGCTGCCAGCGCCTCCATTGCCTCCGCGGTGCCGCAAAGCGTGCGGAAATCCTTGAGCGATATCTCGCAGCCCGCGATCTCCTTGAGGAACGCATTCGCGTCGGCGGCGCTGACCTGCCGGATCGTTCCGTCCTCGCCGCGGTACTGAAACAGCCGGACACCCGGCAGTTCGCGGAGCCGCGTGACGGCAGAACGCAAACGTGGATGACAGATTTCCTTTCGCACCTGTTTACCACCCTTGGCGCGGAAGCTGAGGATCAGCGTCTCGTGTCCGTTGCAGCGGACGTTCGATTTGAGCAGGGTCGCAGCACCCCGCGTGCGGTGCGTCTTCGCATATTCTTCGCTGCCCGGGCGGATGGCCGAAGCCGAAATCAGTTCGACGACGGCGGCGAGCGCGAAATCGCGGGTCAGCGTGTCGCCGCTCAGCCGGGCCGCGATGGCGCGGCGGATTCTGGGTAGTACCGCCACCAGTCCGATCAGCCGCTGCGCCTTGCGGATTTCGCGGATCTTTTCCCAGTCGGGATGATATCTGTATTGAAGCCGGCCGGCGGCATCGCGGCCGATGGCCTGAAGATGAGCCTTTGCGTCGCTTGCATAGAATACGTCGACATAGGCGGGCGGGACTGCGAGGCGGTTCAGGCGCCGGATGACGCGTTCGTCCGTGATCCGGCGCCCGCGCGCCGTGCGGTAGATCCACCCCTCTCCCTCCCGCTCGCGCCTGATGGTAAGGCCCTTTGGCGGCACCATGCGCAGCCCCAGTTTCTTCGCGAGCCTCGCGGCCGATACGGGCGTCATTCGGACGATGGCGTGCGCGCGCGGCTACTGCTGGTTGCGTCGGGCTCCGGATGAGGCGCTTTGGCCTTAGGGCCGGGGGCGGCCGGATCGCGGGTCTTCGGCAAGCCCCCGTAAAGCCCGCCGCGGTTGCGGTCGAAATCCGTCTGCGAGCTTTTTTTGCCGGCAGCCGACGGGATCACCTGCTCATCGAGACTCTTTTTCAACGCGATTTCTCCGTTTGCTTCAACGGGTAACCGCTGCGAGGCCCCCTACGTTCCCATCTCGCCTGCTCCCCGAAGTATTCAGGGTCAGGGTCAGGGCCGGAGCGAGCCACCCGTCACGGGCCAGACGTCCGCGCTCGCGAGCCTTTCAAAAAAATCAGTTTGTGCTCGATGGAGAGCTTCTCATTCCGCTTGGCGCAAGCCTCTCCTTCGATGCGCTGCAGATGCGGCTTCATCCCGCGCAAAGCCGCATCGCGAAACTGTCGCGCGAATCGCCTGCGCTGCTCATGCTGTTCGACATGCTGGGGGACGAGAAAGGCGACGCCCTGCTCAACCGGCCGCTGTTTGAGCGCCGCAAGGCGCTTGAGGAATTCTATTCCAACATCGGCGGTGATCGTCTTCTTCTCTCACCCTTCACGACCCGTGTGAAAGAAGCCAGAAAATGGCTCGCCCGTGCCGGCCGCGGCGTGCTTGACGGCGTGGTCGCCCCAAGCCGCTGGACGAATCTTATCGGCCAGACGAACGCGCCATGCTCAACCTGCACTGGCGCCCCGACAAGCGCCCGAACCAATGCCAGCTGCAAAAGAATGCGCTCCCGGGCAAATTACTCGAACGCATTCTGTCCACGTCGAGATCGCGCCAGGCCTCGAAAAAGAGGCCGACATTGTAGGCGGCAGGATCGGGACTCAGCGCCGGAACCGCACGGGACATGGTGATCGCGCAATTCTCACCCTGTCGGAATCCGTGTAACCGAGGCCGCACTTCAGCCCGTCCTCGATGCCTTGCGTGATCTGGTCCACCGCCGTGTGCGATTCCACGAAGCGAGGTGCTGCAAGCGCCGACAAACTGCCCGCGAACAACAAGCCCGCCAGCAAAGGTTCCCGCGCACGCATCTGCCCCTCCGCCGAAACCAATCGCTGCTTATGAAGTTTGACAGGGACGATTGCAACGCCCGGCCCGGTTCGGCCGCAGACGGCATCAGGAGTCGAGTCCGTTCGGCTCCTCGTTCGAGGTCGAGGAATGCCGGTCTGCATGATGCAGCGTGTCAAGCATGTCATTGGGCAACGGTTCGCGAAGGAGGCGCTCGTATACAAGCCTCAACGCGCGGCCGAGTTGGCGCTGTCGCATCCGCAGCGACAAGGCATGCGCACGATCATCTTCCTGGGTTCGAATTTCGCTTCTCCCGGAAAGCCGTGTCTGCGGCGCTGCCTGCAACGAAGCCCTGATTCTTTTTCCAAACGGGCGCCCTGTTCCACAGTTCCAGCGCCGGCCGCTGAAAGCACGCTGCTCGGCGAATACCCTCGTTTATCCCTGCAAATCCATTCCGGGAAGCACATCACCGCACCGCAAAACAACCTGCGGCCCTGTTACCTAAGTGTGCCGGTGAACCGGACCACAACCGAATGCCGCGTCACGTGCAGCGCAGAAAATTCGCAAAAGGCTCGGTAAACAGGTCTGCGGTGCGCGAAGGCGAGCGCGTTACCGCGCGGCGTGGACAGCGTTCCGGCCTCGGGCCGCCCCTCCGCGGCGTGGGATGGGCGCCGAGCGCACCAAGGTGGGGACGCTATCCTGGAGGCATTGTGTCGGGGCAGTACGGGGAATAGTCAGTTCAACGCCTCCACCGAGAAAGGATGGGCATGTTCAGGTGCGCCTCGCGAAGCATCCCTCTCGCGATACTGCCGGCCATGGCTTTGGCTGCCGCGGCGTCGGCCAAGTCGATGGACATGAAATGCTTCGACGATGTAGCGGCGACTCGCGGCTACAGTCTCGGCTTTCCCGTCGATGCGGAGCCGACTGCCGACGGAAAGACCGTGCTTTATCTGCGCAGCGGGCCCCGCGATACGCTGCAGCGGCTTTTTGCCTTCGATATCGTCAGCGGCCGCGAGCGCGAGGTCATCGCGCCCGAAACTCTGCTGGGCGGTAAGACGGAAAAGCTTAGCGCGGAGGAGAAGGCGCGGCGCGAACGCGCGCGGGTGAGCGTCTCGGGCTTCACCAGATTTGCTCTGACGCGCGACGGCGCGCGCGTGTTGCTGACGCTGGGCGGGAAGCTCTACGTTGTGTCGCTCAAGGGTGGCCGGATCGATACGCTTCCCGGCGTGGACTGGCTCGCACCCAAACTGTCTCCGGACGGCACGAAGGTCGCCGCGCTGCGGAACGGCGATATTCACGTCATCGACATTGCCACAGGGCGCGACACGCAGATCACCCACGGCGCCACCGCCACGCTCACCAATGGCGAGGCGGAATTTGTGGCGCAGGAGGAGATGGAGCGGCGTGACGGCTTTTGGTGGTCGCCGGATTCCCGCTTCATCGCGTATGAGGAAGCGGATCTTTCGCCTGTCGAGCCGCATTACATTGCGGACCCTCTGGAACCACAGAAAAAGCCGGTCGAATTCCGCTACCCGCGCGCGGGCACCGCAAACGCATTGGTGAAACTTGGCGTGATCCCGGCGACAGGCGGCGCAACGCGCTGGGTGCCGTGGGACAACAAAGCATGGCCCTATCTTGTCCGCGTCGAATGGCAGAAGGGGGCGCCGCTCGCGCTGCTCGTCGAGAACCGTGCACAGACGGAGGAACACTATCTCGCGGCGGAGCCGGCCACGGGCGCGACGCGGCTGTTGTGGATCGAACGTGATGCCGCATGGCTGAGCACACCCGCCTCCGAGCCGAAGGAAGTCCCTTATTGGCTCTCCGACGGCAGCGGGTTCCTCTGGATGACGGAGCGCAACGGCCAGTCGCAACTCGAACGCCACGATACGGCGGGCAAGATGCTCAATGCGGTCACGCCACCGGACTTCCGCTACGAAGCGCTGCTCGACGTCGACGAGAAGAACGGCACCGCCATTGTCCAAGGCGGCACCGACCGTCTCTCCAAACAAATATACAGCGTCAGCCTGAAGGGCGGCGCGGTGATGCCTGTGGCGGCCGCGCGGGGCTGGAACAGCGGCAAGTTCGGCGAGCAGCACGCGGTGTTCGCGCATGCGTTCGATCTCCTGGACGGAACACGCGGGGTCGATGTGCTGGCGCGCAACGGAAGGAAGATCGCAACGCTGCCGTCGGCCGCGGAGACGCCGCCCTTTATACCTGACCCCCGCTATGTCGAGGTCGGCGCGGAGAAATTCGACTCATTCGTTTTGCTTCCCCGCAATTTCGATCCCGGCCGGAAATATCCGGTGATCCTTGCCGTCTATGGCGGTCCGGCAGCGAAGACGGTATGGGCCGCGCCGCGGCAGTATTTCCCCAATCAGTGCATGGCGGACATGGGCTATATTCTCGCCATGTCGGACAATCGCGGCACCCCGGGGCGCGATGCAGCCTGGATTCGCGCCGTGAAGGGCGATGCCATCGACATTCCGCTCGCCGATCAAATTACCGCGCTGCGAGAACTTGGCAGGCTTGTGCCGCAGATGGACCTGCGAAGGGTCGGCGTGTTCGGCTGGTCCTTCGGCGGCTATTTCACCGCAATGGCCACGATTCGCAGGCCCGACGTGTTCGCGGCCGGCGTGGCCGGCGCGCCGGTGGTGGACTGGCAGGACTACGATACCTATTACACCGAACGCTATATGGGGCTGCCCCAGGAGAATGCAGCGGGGTACAACGCTTCAAACGTACTTACTTACGCCGCCGGTCTGCAGCGTCCCTTGCTCATCGTACATGGCGTAACCGACGACAATGTCTATTTCCAGAACACGATGCGGCTCACCCTGGCGCTGCTGAAGGCCGGCCGGCCCTACGACCTCCTACTTCTACCCGGCACCCACATGCTGTCCGACAACCTTCTGCGCGCCAGCGAAACCGAAGCCCAGATGCGCTTTCTCGCCGCGCACTTGGGGAGTGAAGCTATCCATCGCAATTAATTTTGCGAACTTCCATTCGGGTCAGGCTTCCCGCGATAAGCCGCGCAATCGTTTGGGCCCGCCATGGGAGCAGCTTGGTCACGCCCACCGCCCCAGTGCACGCTTGGAACCTTCGGAGGGGCTTGGCGGGGTCCGGCGATGCTGCTTATCTTCGCAGCCGCCGGCAGGGCGCCGGTGCGGATGGCGACAATGACCGAACCGGCGACGCCAGTTACCGAAGAAGAGATTCTCGCGTTCGTGCGCGCGTCCCTCGCGTCAGTCTGGGAGCTTGAGCTTCTCCTGCTTCTTTACAGATCGCCGCAACGGCACTGGGATGCAAAGGAGATCGATCGCCAGCTGCGGGCGAGCGAAACGGTCGTCGCCTACGCACTCAGGCGCCTGCGTGTAGCCGGCCTCGTGGCGGAAACGACCAAGGACCGCTTCCAGTACAGGCCGGGGCTCCCGCGGCTGCACGCTATCGTCCAGGCGCTTGAGATCGCCTACCGCACAAATCCCATTTCCGTGGTAAAGGTGATCCTCGGGGCGCCCGACAGCAACCTGCGAATTTTCTCCGAAGCTTTCCGTCTGAAGGAATAGGCGAATGTCCCAGGGAGCGACTGCGGTTTACGTTCTTTGCCTGCTCACCAGCGCCCTCTGCGCGGGCCTCCTAGCCCGCTCATACCTTCGAAGCCGCGCGGCGCTGCTTCTCTGGAGCGCGCTCTGCTTTGCCATGCTCGCGCTCAATAATCTTTTGGTCATCATCGATATCGTGGTTCTGCCGGAAATCGATCTCTCCGCCGCGAGGGATTTCACCGCGCTGCTCGGGCTCGGATTCCTGCTTTACGGCTTCATCTGGGAGGTCGACCGATGACCAGGACCATCGCCGTCTTCTTCGCAGGCGCCGACACGCTGGGTTTTCTGGTGGCATCGCTTCTCTTCCTGCGCGCCTGGCGCCGCACGCATGATTCGCTTTTCGGCTCCTTTGCGGCGGCGTTCGTCCTGCTGGCCATCAATCAGGCGCTGACAGTCTTCATCACGCTGCCCGAACCGGAGAAGAGCTGGATCTATCTCCTCCGGCTCGCCGCCTTCATCCTCCTGATTTTCGCCATCATTGCGAAAAACATGCAGGCGCGCATCGGCAAGCCCTAGGTTACCTAGGTCACCATGCCGCTTGTATCAGGCGCGGCGTTCGTGGCAACAACTGGTCTTCACCGTTGATTCCCCCGGATATGACCATCGACGCACCGCCGGCCGAAAGGTCCCTCAACCTTTTCGTATTCTCGCTCATCGCGATCTGCGTCGGCGTCGTTACGGGATTCGGCGCAATATTCTTTCGGGGGCTCATCGCCCTCGTCCACAACCTGCTTTTCATGGGTCAGTTGTCCGTCATCTACGACGCCAACCGATATGAGCCTGCATCGCCCTGGGGCGCGCTCGTCATCCTGGTGCCGGTGATCGGCAGTCTGGGCGTGACGTTCCTCGTGCGGACCTTTGCGCCTGAGGCGCGCGGACACGGCGTCCCCGAAGTGATGGACGCCATATTCTACAACGAAGGCCGAATCCGGCCGGTGGTGGCTGCAGTGAAATCCATCGCCTCGGCCCTCGCGATCGGCAGCGGCTCCTCGGTGGGCCGCGAGGGTCCCATCATCCAGATCGGCGCTTCGCTGGGCTCCAGCATCGGCCAGTTCATGCGACTGGAAGCCTGGCAGCGGATCACGCTGGTGGCCGCAGGCGCGGGCGCAGGCATCGCAGCCACGTTCAACACACCCATCGGCGGCGTGCTCTTCGCCGTCGAGCTGATGATGCCCGAGGTGAGCACCCGCACCTTCCTGCCGGTGGCGCTCGCGACGGGAACCGCAACCTTCATCGGCCGTATCTTCCTCGGGCCGCGCCCGGCCTTCAACGTTCCGCCGGTCGGAACGCTCGGAACCCACGCCTCCGCCGTCTATCCCCTGCTCCTTTATGCCGTATTGGGCGCGCTGATCGGTTTCGCGGCAACGGCCTTCATCAGAGGACTGCACGCCACGGAAGACCAATTCGACCGGATCCGCCGCCCCTATCTGCGTCACGCGCTCGGCATGCTGGGTGTCGGCGTGATGATGTATGCGCTTTTCCGCTTTTCCGGGCACTACCACGTCGAGGGCGTCGGATATGCGACGATCCAGGACGTGCTACTCGGCGGGCTTTCGGCAGCACCCTTTCTCGCGCTTCTATTCTTCTCGAAACTTGCCGCGACCTCGCTAAGCCTCGGATCCGGCTCTTCTGGCGGCATTTTCTCGCCCTCCCTTTTCATGGGCGCGACCTTGGGCGGCGCCTTCGGCGCATTGGCCCATCTGGTGTTTCCGTCCGCCGCGATCAGCGTGCCGGCCTTCGCCATGGTCGGCATGGCGGCCATGGTGGGAGGCGGCACCGGCGCGGCCATGACGGCCGTGACGATGATCTTCGAGATGACTCTCGACTACGGCATCGTCACGCCGATGATCATTGCGGTGGCGGTCGCCATCGGCAGCCGGCGCATGCTGTCGCGCGAAAACATCTACACCATCAAGCTGGTTGCCCGGCGCCATTTCATTCCGAAGGCACTGCACGCGAACATGTTTCTCGTCCGCCGCGCCGGCGAAGTCATGGACAGGGACATACTGGTGCTTCCCGATTCCATGACGTTCGACGATTTTCTTATGCTGCCGGGCCATGACGGGCGGCTGCGCCACATCGTGGTCGTGCATGGCGACAGCATCATGGGCGTGCTCAGGGTCAACACCGGCTTTCGGCGCGGTGTCGAAAAACTGTTCGCGGGCGTGACCCTCGGCAGCATCGCGAGCAGGGATTTCACTGTGGCGCGCGAGCAGGATGTCATGTTCAACGTGATCGGCCGCATGTGGCGCCGGAAGGCCACGATGGCGGTTGTGGCGTCCAAAGGACGCGTTCCGCGCAAGTCGGACATTATCGGAATTATCACGAAAGAGCACGTCGCCGATTCCGTCGCCGCCAGCATCAAGCCCTACGCGGGCTCCGACGCGCTGCTGTGAATTCGGCTGACCGGGGCGGAATCTGTCGCGGGCCGGGGCGATGGCCGTTCTCTAAGCCTGCGCGTTCCCGGTTTGCGGATCCGGGAACGACCCACGATGAACCCCAGCGAATTGACGGCAGAGGCCGACGGCGGCCCGCAAATCAAGCGCCGCGATTTCATCCTGGTGGCGACCACGGCGGCGGGCGCGGTCGGCGGTCTGTTCGCCCTGTGGCCATTCATCGACCAGATGGAACCATCCTCGGACGTGATTGCCGCCGGAGGACCGGTCACGGTGGACGTGGCGAAAATCCCACCCGGACAGCAGATCGTGGTCCTTTGGCGGTCGCGGCCGATCTTCGTGGTCCATCGCACGCCGGCCATCCTTGAGAAGATCAAATCGGCCGCAGACCTTGCGCTGCTCAGCGACCCGAACTCCAATGAACCCCAGCAGCCCGCCTACGCCACCAACTGGTCACGCTCGATCAGGCCCGAATATCTGATCCTGGTAGGCATCTGCACGCATCTCGGCTGCATACCTTCGCTGATGGCCAAACCTGGCGCGCTGAGTCCTTCATGGCCGGGTGGCTATCTCTGCCCGTGCCACGGCTCGAAATACGATCTGGCGGGGCGCGTCTTCAAAGGCGTGCCTGCGCCGCTCAACCTTCCCGTGCCGCCCTACAATTTCGCGAGTGCCACCAGCCTTGTCATCGGGGAAAATCCGAAGGGTTCGGACTACTCGCTCTCGTCGGTGAAACAGCTGTAGGAGAGAGGCGCGGCGAAGCTGCGGCGCCCCGGTGGCAAGAACCGTACTGATTTCGGGCATCGGCATCGCAGGTCCGACTCTGGCTTTCTGGCTGCTGAAGCAGGGATTGGAACCGGTGCTGGTGGAACGCGCGCCCGGGCTTCGGACCGGCGGCTACATCCTCGATTTCTGGGGCATCGGCTTCGACGTTGCCGAACGCATGGGTTTGCTGCCCCGGCTGCGCCAGGTTGGCTATCACAACGACCGCGTCGCCTTCGTCCGCGCGGATGGCCATGTGCGCAGCGCCTTCGGCGGAACGGCGCTACACCGGGCCCTTGGCGAACGCTATCTGTCGATCCAGCGCGGCGATCTGGCGCGGGAAATCTTCCGCACGATAGAAACAGGCGTGGAAACAATTTTCGGGGACAGCATCGCGACGATGTGCGAGTTGCCCGACGGCGTGCAGGTCGGCTTCGAGAGCGGCCGGTCGCGCCGCTTCGATATGGTGGTCGGCGCCGACGGCCTTCACTCGGCCGTGCGCAGGACGCTGTCCGGAGAGCCCGCACATTCCTCCCGATATCTCGGCTACTGCGCTGCCGCCTTCGTGACGCGCGGCTATCCCCGGCGGGACGAGCACGTCTATCTAAGTTACGCCGCGCCCGGCCGGCAGATCAGCCGGTTTGCGCTCCGCGACGACGGGACCGGTTTTCTCCTTGTATTTGCCTGGCCAGATGAAACGAATTCGATGCCGCGTGATGTCCCGTCGCAAATGCAGCTGCTCGTCGAACAGTTCGGCCAATCACGGTGGCGCGAGTGGCCGGAAATTCTTCAACATCTTCGATCGGCCGATAATCTCTACTTTGATGCGGTGAGCCAGGTCAGGCTTCCCGCCTGGTCCAAAGGACGTGTGGTGCTTCTGGGGGACGCCGCGTATTGCCCGTCGCTGCTTTCCGGCGAAGGCTCCGCGTTCGCCATGGCGGGGGCCTATATTCTCGCGGGCGAGCTTCAGCGCGCGTCTGGCGATTATGGGGAGGCCTTCCCCGCCTATGAACAGCGCTTCCGGCCTTTCATCGAACGCAAACAGCGTGCCGCCCGCGCTTTTGTTTCAAGTTTCGCGCCGAAAACCTCCGCCGGTCTCGCCGCGCGCGATTTTGTCCTCAAACTGGGCGGAATTTCTGCAATCGCCGATCTGCTTATGCGCCACTTCGTCGCCGATCGCTATGAGCTTCCCGATTATGCTGAAACTGACGCACGTGCGCTGACTCCGCAGTGAGCTGATTGCGCAAACTTCACGAAACGCCCGGTGGCCGAATCCGGTTCCTATTGCATTGATGCCTGGCTCCGGCGCGGTCACGCCGGAGTATCAAATGGAGAATCAAATGACAGACTTGCGCAAGATAGCGCTCGCGGCGACGCTTCCGGCTTCGGCACTCCTGCTCTGCGCCGCGCTTGCCGCACAGGCGCAACCGAATCAAAGCCTTCCGATAAACCATGCAGTCAACATCGAAGGCGTGGGACTGGCCTGTTCGGGGGTGGGACTGCGCGCGGAGAGTAATCCTCGCTGGAAGAACTACCCGGTCAAGCTCGAAGTCGCGAACAACCGCGGCCAATACCTCGCCGACGAAACGGTGACACTGTTCGATAGCGACGCCGGCGCCCCCATCCATGTGCGCTGCAATGCTCCGTGGCTGTTGATGCGCCTTCCGGCGGGCCAGTACCAGGCCAATGTGACCTTGTCGAACGAAGGCAGCCAAACAATCAGCTTCGAGGCGCCCCGCGCCGGACAGCAGGACGTGATCGTCAGATTTCCGGGCAGGAACGCAGCGACCGCCATGTAAGTGGTTGAGCAGCTACACACGAGCAACGGGCTGCGTGACCGCTCAGTCCAGCGCGAACGCGACCGTGCTGAAAAGTGCGACGTAGGGATTACGCGAATCGAGCCGTGAATGCTGCACGATGATGGGCACGCTCGATTCGATGAGTGACGAATAGGAGGTGTCGCGGGGTATCGGCTCGGGGTCCTCGAGATCGTTGAAGCGCATGTGCCTGGTGCGCCGCGCGGGAAGCTTGATGTGGTAGGGACCGACCGGGTCGCGATCCTCGAAGAAGATCGTGATGTCGATCTCGGCATCGTCGTCCGACGGATTCAGCAGACAGGCCGCCTCGTGGGATTCAAGTTCGGGGTTGTTCGGATCGACGCTCCGGCCGGGAATGAATCCTTCCGCGATGGCCCAGCGTCTGCTTCCCAGTCTGCGTGCCTGTTCCATGAACCCCTCGTCTGTCACGACACCTCGTAGCGTTTGGCGTCCGCACCGCGGAATGCGAGCCCATTGCCGGAACGCGACAGATCCGGCGCAATGTGACCCTCCCTCACGTGAGGTGCGCCATCGAACAGCATTTGTTCGATGCGCACATGGTCGTGAAACCATTCCATGTGCCGGACGCGCGGCGCCGAAGCGGCGGCCGCAACATGCGCCGACGGCGCGCAATGGCTCGACAGCGGAATGGAGAACGCGTCGCACAGCGCGGCGGCGCGCAGGAATCCCGTGATGCCGCCGCAGCGCGTCGCATCGGCCTGCAACACATCCACCGCGCCCGCTTCCAGCATGTGCCGGAAATAGAAGGGTGTGTAACCGTATTCGCCGGCTGCGATGTCCATGTTCGGGGGTGCCCGGTCGCGGAGGAGATGCAGCCCCGCCAGATCGTCGCTCGACACCGGCTCCTCGAACCAGACGATGCCGTGCCGGATGAATTCCTCCGCGAAGTTCAGCGCCTGCTTGCGCGCATAGGCGCCGTTCGCGTCCACGAACAGTTCGACTTCCGGACCGATCGCCGTGCGGGCCACGCCGACGCGTGCGAGGTCGCGTTCGGGCTCCCGGCCCACCTTCATTTTGACGGCTGTGCAGCCCTGTTCGACCCAGCCAGAGAGCTGATCGCACATCTGTTTGTCGCTGTAGGATGTAAAGCCGCCGCTGCCATAGATGCGGACGTCCTCGCGCGCGATTCCGAGCAGCGAGGCGAGCGAAACGTTCAGCAACTGCGCCTTCAGATCCCACAGCGCAATGTCGAGCGCCGAGATTGCGCAGGCGGCCACGCCGGGACGTCCGATGTTGCGCACGGAAGTCGCCATCGCGGTGCAGGCCCCTTCGATCGCGAAGGCATCGCGTTTCTCGAGCACCTGGGCAAGTTTGGAGTGGATGAGCCGCGCCGCGGTCGCGTCGCAATAGGTATATCCGAGGCCCGTTCGGCCGCCGGCCTCGATCTCCACGACGACAAGAGTCGTACTCTCCCAGGCAAGCGTGCCGTCGGATTCCGGCGAATCCGTCGGAATTTCATAGGCCGCCGCGCTCACGCGGCCGATCGATGTCTCAGGAACCGCCACGGCAACGGAACGAGGCACGGTCCCAAAGGCTGCATCGAAGCGCGCTCGCGCCGCATTCCGCGCCGGACTCGCTGCGGAACGTGGCAGGGCGGCTTTGCGTTCCCGACCCGTGTCGATGCGGGGCTTCTGTGTATTTGTGATAGCCGGCGCATGCGCGTCTGTGGAGGATCGGATGGCCAAGACCACTGCGGATTTTCTTCTCGAAAGGCTGCAGGAGTGGGGCCTGAGGCTGATCTACGGATACCCGGGCGACGGCATCAACGGCATCCTGGGCGCCCTCGGCCGAGCCGGCGACAAGATCGAATTCGTCCGGACGGCCCATGAAGAAATCGCCGCCTTCTGCGCCTGCGCGCATGCCAAATGGACCGGCGAGGTGGGTGTATGCATGGCGACATCAGGACCCGGCGCGATCCATCTGCTGAACGGGCTTTATGACGCGAAGAAGGATCACGCCCAGGTCGTTGCGATTGTGGGTCAACAAAAGCGCATGTCTTTGGGTGGAGATTTCCAGCAAGAAGTCGACCTCATTTCCCTCTTCAAGGACGTGGCCGGCGAATACGTCCATATGTGCACCGAGCCGGTGCAGCTGCGTCAACTGGTTGACCGCGCCATCCGGATCGCCAAGGCGGAGCGCACGGTCACCTGCATCATCATTCCCGCCGATGTCCAGGAAGCGCCCGCGGAAGAAAACCCGCCGCGCATACATGGCGCGGTCTACTCCGGCGTGGGCTACTCGGCGCCTGTGGTGTTGCCCTCGCAACAGGATCTGGAACGCGCGGCCGATGTACTGAACAGCGGCAAGCGCGTGGCCATCTTGGTCGGAGCGGGCGCGCTGCACGCAACCGATGAGGTCATCAAGACAGCCGATCTTCTTGGCGCGGGGGTCGCCAGGGCGCTGCTTGGCCGCGCCGTTGTGCCGGATGACCTGCCTTTCGTCACCGGCTCCATCGGGCTGCTCGGCACGCGACCCAGTTGGGACCTCATGATGGGCTGCGATACGCTGCTCATGGTCGGCTCGGCCTTCCCCTACTCCGAATTTCTTCCCCAGCAGGGCAAGGCGCGCGGCGTCCAGATCGACATCGATGGACGGATGTTGAGCCTGCGCTATCCCATGGAAGTCAATCTGACCGGCGACAGCGCAGCGACACTGCGTGCGATCATTCCGCTCCTGAAACAGAAGACGGATCGGTCCTGGCGCGAGGACATCGAGAAGGGCGTCAAAAAATGGTGGGAGTTAAGCGAAGACCGCGCCATGACTGCGGCGAACCCCATCAATCCGCAGCGCCTGATCTGGGAAATGTCGGACCGGCTGCCGGAAAACTGCATCATCAGCGCCGATTCCGGCAGCGTTGCCAACTGGTTCGCGCGTGATTTCAGGATCCGGCGCGGCATGAAAGCGTCGCTCTCGGGCGGACTGGCCACCATGTGCCCCGGTGTGCCTTATGCGCTGGCAGCCAAATTTGCCTATCCGGAGCGCGTCGCCATCGGTTTGATCGGCGATGGCGCAATGCAGATGCTGGGCAACAACACGCTGATCACCATCGCACAATACTGGAAGCGCTGGGCGGACCCGCGCCTTGTCGTCCTGGTGCTCAACAATTCCGATCTCAACCAGGTCACCTGGGAGCAACGGGTGATGTCCGGCGACCCGAAATACAACGCCTCGCAGGACGTTTTGCCCTTCAACTATGCCCAATATGCGGAGTTACTTGGGCTGAAGGGGGTTCGCGTGGAGAAGCCGGACGATGTCGGACCGGCCTGGGAAGCCGCGTTCAAAGCGGATCGGCCCTGCGTCATCGATGCGCTGTGCGACCCCGACGTGCCGCCGCTGCCGCCCCACATCAAATATGAGCAGGCAAGGAAATACGCGAGCGCCGTTCTCAAAGGTGATCCGGACGCCATGGGAATCATCTGGCAGACTTTCAAACAGGCCAGCGCCGGCGTGTTGACGGACTGATCCCGGCACCATGAGCAAACATACGTCACCGACGGCCGCAAATCTTCTTGTTCGCAAGCGCAATTCGCCGCCGATGCACAGCGGGTCGCTGGTGGGCGGAAGCTTGGCGCTGCTCCTTGTCTCGACGCTTGCAGGAACGCTCGCACGCGGAAAGAAACACGCCCCGGTGATACGAGTGGCGGCGGAGCAGGAAAGCGCCAGGGATCTGCGCCGCGGCGCAGCGATGATCGCTGCAAGCGTTCTGCTCGACAGCGCCTTCGAACATTTCAACGGAAATTATGAAAACCGCGCGATGTTCGCCGCCCCCTGCACGGCCGCGCTTGCCCTGGCCGCAGCTCTTTCGGGCACGCGGATGCGCATCGCACGCGCTGCGGCCTTCGGCGTGAGCGCTCTGGTCGGTACCATTGGAATGGCATTCCATCTCTACAATGTTTCCAAACGGCCCGGCGGATTCTCGTGGAACAATCTGTTCTACGCCGCCCCCCTCGGCGCGCCAGGTGGCCTCGCGGTAGCGGGAGCGCTGGGGTTGTCGGCCATGGCGCTTGAAGGCGATGGCCCGCCGCAACTGCGCGCGGCGCTCAAATCCGGGCGCGTGCTGTCCTTCGCGACGGCCGGCGCGCTCATGGCAACAACGGCCGAGGCGTGGCTCATGCATTTCCGCGGCGCGTTCCATGACCCGGCGATGTATGCGCCCGTGACGCTGCCCCCTGTTACGGCAGCCGCGATGGTTGCGGCCGCGGCGGCACCAGGCGCGAAGCGTTTTTCGCTGGCGGGAAAACTCGTGGGTCTCACGACCATCATGGGCTTCGTGGGATCCGGCTTCCACGTTTTCGGTGTTCATCGGAACATGGGTGGATGGCGAAACTGGACGCAGATGCTTTTTCAGGGGCCGCCCATCCCCGCTCCACCGAGCTTCGCAGCCATTGCTCTGGCCGGCCGCGCCGCGCTCAGATTGCTCAAGGCTGGCCACATCGGATCAACGAAACATGGGTGACGAGTTCCAGACGCCCTATCCCTCCTACAACGTGCTCGACAAGTGGAATTCGCCGTCCTGGAACGGACAAACGCGGCGCGTCGTAGCACATCGGCTGAACAACGTACCAGACCGCCGTTTCTTCACCGAACCCGAGTGGACGATTCTGAGCGCGCTTTGCCATCGCGTCATTCCCCAGCCAGAACGCGCCGATCCGGTGCCGATCGCACCTTTCATCGACCAGGAGTTGTACGAAGGGAAATCGCACGGTACCCACTACGCAACGCTCCCGCCGGACAAAGAGGCATGGCGCAGGGGCCTCGCGGCCATCGACGAGGAAGCCCGTCACAGTTACCAACGTCCTTTTGCCGATCTCTCCGACAGCGAGCGCGACGCGATCATCAAGGCGGTCGATACCGGCGAAGTACACAGTTCCGTCTGGGGCGACATGCCACCGCGGGAATTCCTGCGGAAAAAAGTGTTGCGCGACATCGTGCGCATCTATTATGCGCATCCCTCCGCGTGGAGCGAGATCGGGTTCGGCGGACCGGCCGCGCCGCGCGGCTATCTGCGACTCACGATGGACCGCCGCGACCCCTGGGAAGCACGGGAGGAACGCCAGGCGCACGTGCGCGGCGCACCCAAGCCGTGAGCATCCTAACCGAAGCAGAGAAAACACCGCGGGCCACCGCAGGCCGTGCACCGGACGTCTTCCGCCCCGGTGGCTGGATACCGATGCGCTGTTATTCCGAATCGGAGGAGGTCGATTTCGCCATCGTCGGCACGGGCGCCGGCGGGGGTGTCCTCGCCGCCAGGCTCGCCGAGGCAGGCTTTTCCGTCATCGCCTTCGACGCGGGACCGTTCTGGCGTCCGCTGGAGGAGTTTGCATCCGACGAACGCGAGCAAAGCAAACTCTACTGGCTGCAGAATCGCATCAGCGGCGGCGAACACCCGATCGAATTCGGCGAGAACAATTCAGGCCGCGCCGTCGGCGGATCGACGGTCCACTTCCAGATGGTGGCGCTGCGCTGGCGTCCCGAATGGTTCGCCGCGCGTTCGAAGCTCGGATACGGCTTCGACTGGCCGGTCTCGTGGGAAGAGATGTGGCGCTACTATGCCGAGATCGAAGACGCGATGAAAATTTCCGGCCCGGTGAACTATCCATGGGGGCCGCCGCGGGGACGCTATCCCTATCGCGCGCATGAGGTGAACGCGGCCGGCCTGGTGCTGGCAAAGGGCGCAGAAGCGCTGGGCGTGCCCTGGGCGCCGACGCCGCTTGCCACCGTCTCCGCACCGCGCGGGCGCTCGCATCCTTGCGTCTACCGCGGCTTCTGCAAGACGGGCTGCTCGACCAACGCCAAGCAGAGCATGCTCATTACTTTCGTGCCGCGCGCGATCAAGGCCGGCTGCGAAATTCGCGATCTGGCAATGGTGGGCCGCATCGAAACCAGGAACGGGCGTGTCACTGAACTTGTCTATCACCGGGCGGGAGAATGGCGGCGGCAGCGGGCAAAGAACATCGTGGTCGCCGGCTATGCGATCGAGACTCCGCGGCTGCTCCTGAGTTCCGCATCAGCGGAATTTCCCGACGGGCTCGCCAACGGGTCGGGTCTCGTCGGAAAATATTTTATGGCGCACTCCAATGACGCCGCCTGGGCCGTGATGCCGGAAGAGATCCGCTGGTACAAGGGCCCGCCCTCCATGGCCGTATGCGAACACTGGAACTATGAAGACAAGAAGGATTTCCACGGCGGCTATGCCTTCATGAGCCAGGGCCCATTGCCCGTCGATTTCGCGACGGCGCTGGTCGCAAACACCGGCGTTTTCGGAGCGGAACTCCGCGAGTGGATGGCGCTCTACAATCACATGGGGGGACTGAAGATCGTCGGCGAGACCGATCCGCAGGAGAACAACCGCGTCGAACTGTCCGACGAAAAGGACGAATTCGGATTGCCTCTGCCGAAAATTACTTTCAGCTATTCGGAAAACGATAAAAACCTGCAGCAGCATTCGAAAAAGTTCATGAGATCGATGCTGGAAGCGGCTGGCGGCAGCAATTTCTTCGATACCACAAGCACTGCCCATCTGATGGGCGGATGCCGCATGGGATTTTCGCCGAAAGACAGCGTTGTGAATGCACTCGGCCGCAGCTGGGACATCTCCACCCTGTGGGTCTGCGACGGCTCGCTTTTCCCGACGTCGGGCGGCGTCAACCCCTCCATCACCATCGCCGCCAACGCCGCTCGCATCGCCGACGGGATCAAGGCGCTCGGCGCGCGGGGAGAACTGTGAAGCTTTTCACGCCGGAACGGATCGACCGCATACCGGTGTCGCCGTTCCCGTAAGCAACGGGACCGATCCGAGAGCGACGCGGGTCTGAAGACGTGAGAGCACGCCCTCGATAATTATCTACGGAATGATTCGTCCCAATACGAAGAAAACCGCAGCCCCGGCCATGACCACCGCGGCCCGCAGCGCCTGGCCGTCTGCGAAAAAAGCCTTCGGCTTGGCCCGCCTGCCGAAACTGCCATGCGTGCGATGGAGAGGCGTAACCGGGTCGAAGAGATTGTCCTTCCGCTCCGGCTGAACCGGCACGCTCGTCTCCTGCCCCTTGACGGCCGTGCGCGCGAGGAATTTATCCATCAGCGCTGGGGCCACCATATTGCCGATGACGGTCATGAAGGTAGACAGCCCAACCCAGTATTCCTTCGGCCGGGTGTGGGTCGCCTGGAATACCGCTTCGGCCGCCGCCTCCGGCTGATAGATCGTGCCCATGGGCCTCGGCTCGTCCGGCATATGCGTGCGCGCCCAGTTGAATTGCGGCGTGTTCATCGCGGGAAGCTGCACCATCGTCAGAGCGATGCCGGATTTTTCGTGCTCGAGTTCCGAACGAAGAGCGGCGGTGAATCCCCGGATGGCGTGTTTAGCCCCACAATAGGCCGATTGCAGCGGAATGCCGCGATAGGCGAGCGCGGATCCGATATTGATGATGTGTCCATTGTTGCGCGCCCGCATATGCTTCAGTGCCGCCATGCAGCCATGCACGACGCCTAGATAGGTCACCTCCGTGACGCGGTGGAACTCCTCGGGCGTCATCTCGTGCACGGGCGAGAATACGGTCACCATCGCATCGTTGACCCAGATGTCGATGGGGCCAAGATCGCGCTCGAACGCGTCGGCGGCCGCGAACACATCCTGCGCATTGGAAACATCCAGCGGCCGATAGGCAAAGCTCGCCGCCCCGGTGAGATCGCGCCGCATTTCCTGCAGCGCCTCCTCGTCGCGCGCGATCAGTCCAAGTTTCGCACCCGCGCGCGCAAATCGCCTTGCCACCGCCCGGCCGACGCCTGCGGAGGCTCCGGTGATTACGACGACGGGATGAGTTCTGTGCGATGTTTTCATCGGCTACGTCAAATTGCGGGCGGAATCCCGCTTTCCCCTGGAGGCAACGCAGCAGATACCGCGGCGTTTCGCCAACGCCGCTTCAAAATGTTCCCGAGCAGGCTTGGCCGCCGCGGCGCGACACTCACGCGCCGGCGTAATTGTCCATCGCCTTGGCCATGCGGATGTCCTTCTCCGTGAGGCCGCCCGCATCATGCGTGGTCAGGCGCACATCCACCGTCCTGTAGACGTTCATCCATTCGGGATGATGATCCATGCGTTCGGCCAGAAGCGCCACGCGCGACATGAAGCCGAATGCCGCGTTGAAGTCTGGGAACTCGAATTTGCGCGCAATCACGTCGCGCCCCGGTACTTCGCGCCACAGCGGCAGATCCTTCAGGGCCGCTTCCCGCGCGGCTGCATCGAGTTTTTTCATGGCTCCTCCTCGGTATTTCTTCGCGGCTTCAGAAACCTGATATGGGTACCAGGGTGCGCAGCCATGAGGAGACGAAATGGATGGATTGGTCAAATCTGAAAGCGCCGTCGCTCGATGACCTCGAGGCGCTGGCGCGCGACTGCTTCGCCGGGCTGCCGGCGGAATTCCGCGCTCTGGTGGAGGACATTGGCTTCGTCCTGCAGGACTTTCCGGACGAGGACACGTTGAAGCATCTCGATCTTGAAAGCGAATTCGACCTGCTCGGGCTGTTTCACGGGTCCGGTCTTGCGGCGCGCACGGCCAACCACGGCGTGGTCGAGCCCACGATGATCCTGCTCTACCGCCGCCCCATCCTCGATTACTGGGCGGACGGGGACGAAACCCTGGGGGACATCGTCCGCCACGTGCTGGTGCATGAAATCGGTCACCACTTCGGCCTCTCCGACGACGACATGCATGCCATCGAGGCGGGCGCATAGGAAGCCGGGTGCTGCTCGGAGGTCGCCCGCCGAATACGAATGTTCGGCGCATGCCTTTTGCTGCGGCCGGCCGTTTCGCAAGACTTAGGTAACCATTTCCCCCCATTATCGCAGGTTGCAGCCTAGGGACGGTCGCCCAATGACGGGCTCATGGATCATCAGCGTCGCCGGGCAAACTTATGGGCCTTACAGCTCGGAGCAGATGCTGGCCTTCGCCGCGGAAGGGCGGCTGGCACGCCAGTCGCTGGTGGCGCGAGCCGGCGATACCGACTTTCGACGGGCGGCGGACGAGCCCGAACTGTGTGCGATTTTTTCGCCCGCGCAGCTCGCGCGCGAAACGGCGGTCGTCCAGCCCCTGCGCCAGGAAGGCTCCGCGAGCTTCGGCCGGGGCGAAGAACAATCGCGAAACGGGGAAACGTCCCATTTCGTCGTGATAGCCGACATGAAATCCGGCTCGATCGCAAAGCTTGAAGAGGCGATCGCGACCTTTGGCCCGACCTATGCGATCCTGCCGCAGGCGTGGCTTCTGGTGAGCGAGGAATCCATCAACGCCGTGCGCAGTCTGCTCGTTCAGCAGCTCGGCAAGCTCGACATGCTCTTCATTGTGGATGCCGGCCACGACAAGGCGGCATGGTTCAACTTCGGACTCGAGGCCGACGCCCGCATCCGGAAAATCTGGCGCTCCGAGCCAAAACTTCGCGTTGCAAGCTGACGCGCGGCGCGCGGGCGCGGCATCCTTCTCAGGAGATTTCCACCAGCTGCTTCTGAAAGCGCCGGAAGTTCTGCACATATACTTCGGCCGACATCCGTATAAGCGCGCGCTGCGGCTCTTCGAGTTCCCGGATCACCCGGCCCGGCTGACCCAGCACGAGTGAGTTTGGTGGAATCTCCTTGTTTTCGGCGATCAAACTATTGGCGCCGATGAGACAGTTCTCCCCGATCCTGGCGCCGTTCAAGACTGTCGTGCCCATGCCGATGAGGGTGTTGTCGCCGACGGTCGCGGAGTGAAGAATGACGTTGTGGCCGACCGTGACATTGGAACCGATCGTCACGGGCTGGCCCGGATCGGTGTGAATCACGCAATTGTCCTGCACATTCGAGCTTTCTCCAAGGGTGATCCAGTCGTTGTCGCCGCGAAGCACGGCGCCGAACCAGACGCTGGCCTGCGCGAGCAGCCGGACGCGGCCGATCAAGGTCGCGTTGGGCGCGACCCAGAAATTTCCGGCGGACGGAAATTCCGGCCGCGTTTCGCCCAGTGCGTAGATCGTCATCGTTCCCACTCCCGAAAATTTTCAGCGCCGCGGCGGACCTCTTACCAAATTCAATCGCGAACCGCGACGGGACAGCAAAAACGCGCTAACCTGTTTGGTGCCGACTGAGTCGCAAGTGGGGGACTGTTCGTGCGGGACTTTTCGTCACCGCCAGCATTCGACCGGAAGTTCCTCCAAACGCCTGCTTTCATGCAGCTGCGATCCGTCCGGCTTCACATCCGACCATGACGTATCAATGACAGGGAGATTCCATGGCCAAGCGTTCCGCACGCCGCAGAGACCGCGATCTTCAGCCTCCCGACTCCGCCGTCATCCACCCTCTCTTTCCGGGCAGATCCGGCTACGATCCCCTCGAAGCGCAGACGCGCGACCGCAAATACGTCAAGAACGTGCGGGCCATGAGCCCGACCCAGCAGCGGCTCATGGACGCGATCGATGCCCATAGCGTCGTTGCGGCACTGGGCCCCGCGGGGACCGGCAAGACCTATCTTGCCATCGCCAAGGCGGTCGAGGCGCTGGAGCAGACCCGCGTCGGGCGCATCGTCCTTTCGCGTCCGGCGGTCGAAGCGGGCGAGAGCCTGGGATTTCTTCCCGGCGATCTGCAGGACAAGCTCGCGCCCTACCTGCGGCCGCTTTACGACGCCTTGACGGAAAGGCTTGGCACCAGGCGGCTCAAGGCGCTTCTGGCGGAGGGTACCATCGAGATCGCACCGGTGGCTTACATGCGCGGGCGCACGCTCAACGACTGTTTCGTCGTGATCGACGAGGCCCAGAACTGCACCTACGGACAGCTGAAAATGCTGCTGACCCGGCTTGGCTGGCGTTCGACGATGGTGCTGACCGGGGATCCGGACCAGACGGACCTGCTGAGCGGGCTGTCCGGCCTCGGCGAAATCGCGAGCCGGCTGGACCGGGTCGCCGAAGTCGAAGTCGTGCGTTTGGGCGAACTCGACATCGTGCGCCATCCGCTGGTCGCGAGCATGCTTACGGTGCTTTGAGCGCGAGCCCCAGCTGGATGACGAGCAGTCCAAGCGCCAGGCTCCAATAGCCCGCGAGCGCCGCGGCGATCCAGAATGCCGCCCCCGAGCAGGATTTCTCGCGCCAGGCGCGCATGGCATTCTCGAACAGCACGGTGGGACCGGCAACGATCATCACCGCCACATAGGCAGCGCGGCCCAACGACGACGCGGTGTCCTTGGCCAGCAAACGATAAGCATTTGCGATGATCCCAGACGCCGTGAATCCGGCCGCCATGGCAAACACCGCTACGATGACGTCGTGCAAGCCGGGCTCCCGCTGCTCCACCGGTTCTCCTGATGCAGCAGTCGTGCCCGTTAACGGACCTGATACCGCTTGAAAGCGTTTCATTCCGGGTCAGCCGCCGCCGCGCGTGACGATTTGCGCGGCCAGGAAGCGGCGAGTTGCGTGCTAAACGCTCCATAGCGCGCGATGCCCGAGACCACGCAAGACAGCCGTTCAGGCCGGTATGATCAAAACGTCAGGGAGCGGCCTGGCTGGCTTGTGCCGATTGCCGTCCTGACGATTACGGCCGTCCTCGGCGCCGTGATGCTGGTCTATTACCTCGCGCCCAATCCCGTATCATTGATCGAAGAACATAGTTCCCCCAGCGCGGAGGCGGGCCTGGTACATCTGACGATCGGCGGCCTCTCCATGACCGTGCCCGCGAACTATCTGCCCTATGCGAGCGAGCGACGGGGCGGCGCGCGAAGGGAGGTCACGCTCTATGCCAGCCTGCCCAATTTTCAGGGTTATTCGAAAGCGTCGGCCGCGGAGTTTGCCGGTAACGGTCCGGCGTCTGCGTTGATCTATCTGCTGATCCGGGAAGGCAGGGAAGATGTCCCGGAATCGGCGTTGCTGCGGCGAATTTATCTCGGCGATGTCATCGATCCGCGCGGTAGGCCGGGCCCCTTCGGGCTCACTGCCTACCGCTTCCGCGACGATTCGGGATATCGCGGCGAAGACATGTTTGTGGGACGGATCGCAGGCCGCGACGTCGTCATGCGTTGCCTGCGGCCCGGCAAGGAGGCCATCAGCCCGACCTGCTTCCGCAACCTTCGGCTCGCCCAGGGAGTCGTCCTGAGCTACCGGTTCAAGCTTTCGCATCTATCGGAGTGGCGCGAAATCGCGCGCGGCGCCGGGCGTCTGATTGCCAGCTTTACGACGCAGCGCTGAAGGGCCGGATCGCCGCTGCGGGGCACGCTGTCGAGACTAGCCTAGCCGGCCCGCGACGCAGGCGCCTCCGGGAGGTCCATCTCGAGAATGGCCATCTGGAAGGCGTAGGAGACTTCGCCGTCCTCATCGTCGCGGAAAATCACGCCGATGAACTCGCCGGCGACATGCACCTCCACCGAGTCGTCCTGCTTCGGCCGCTCAAGCAGGGTGATGGTGTCGAGACGAAAGAGACTTCGAAGGTATTTTTCGAGGCGCCAGATTTCCGAGCGGGTCAAGTTGGCTGCTCCCAGGGAAAGACTTGAACTCGCACGCAGACCGGCACCGGGTCAAGGCAGGCGCGGCCTGACGACATCGTTAGAGTTTCTGTGCGGGCGCTTGCGCGCCCTACCTACCCAATTGGGCGACGCACTTGCGCTCCAAACTCTCCTCAATCTGCCCGGCTGCGATCCGCACGGGCGTTCAAACTGTAACAGCGCCCGCCAAACTTGCCGCTTGACCAGCCTCGTCTGCTGCTGTCGCAATCCGCCATGTCCAATACGGCACCACAAGGCTATTACGCCGCAAGCGCGGGCAAGACGCCGGAACGTGCGGCCCTGTCGGGCCGGCACACGGCGGATATCTGCGTCATCGGCGCCGGTTACACCGGCCTTTCGGCGGCGCTTCATGCGGCGGAAACGGGCGCGCGCGTCATCGTGCTCGAAGCGCAGCGTGTGGGATTCGGCGCCTCGGGGCGAAACGGGGGACAGATCCATTCGGGCCTGCGCAAGGACCAGCGCGAGCTCGAAACCTGGCTCGGCACCGCGCACGCGCGCGATCTGTGGGCGCTGAGCGAGGAGGCAAAGACGCTGGTTTCCGCGCTGGTCGAACGGCACGGCATAGGATGCGAGCTGAAATCCGGGCTGATCATCGCCGCACACAGCGCGCGCGCGACCGTCGCACTGGCGCGCGATACGGAGCACCTGGTCAGGCATTACGGCTACCGCGACCTGCGCATGCTCAACGCGACGGAAACCGCCGAACAGATCGGCACATCACTTTATCAGGGCGGCAGGCTCGATCGGGGCGGCGGCCATCTTCACCCGCTTCTGTTCGCGCGAGGTCTCGCCCGCGCAGCCGAATCCGCAGGCGCGGAGATTTTCGAACAATCCGCCGCGCAAATGCTTGAAGATCGGTCCGGCGGCGCGGAAATCCGCTGCGCGGGCGGGAGTATCATGGCCGGCCGGGCCATCCTTGCGACCGACGCCTGGAGCGGGGCGCTCGCACCCGCGCTTGAACCGGTCATCGGTCATGTCGAGAGTTTCATCACGGCCACCGCTCCGCTGCCCGACGCGCTCGCGAAGGAAATATTGCCGGGTGATGCGGCCGCGGCCGATACGCGCCATGTGCTCGATTATTATCGCAAGAGCGCGGATGGCCGGCTGCTGTTCGCGGGGCGCGAGGCCTATTTCGGACTGCCGGGCAACATCGCGGCGCTGGTGCGGCCGCGCCTGCTGCGCGTCTTTCCGAAGCTTCGCGACATCCCCGTCGAATATGCCTGGAGCGGAACCGTGGGCATCACGGTCACCCGCATGCCGCACTTTGGTAAGCTTTCGGAACGCGTGCTCTTCGCGCATGGCTATTCCGGACAGGGCGTGGCTCTCGCCACGCTGGGCGGCCGGCTCCTCGCAGAAGCCGCGCTCGGCCACGAAGAACGGTTCGACGTCTTCGCGCGCGTGCCCGCTCGACGCTTTCCCGGCGGTCGGCTCTTGCGCCGGCCGCTGATCGGTGCGGCGCTGTTTGCGTTCAAGCTTGCCGACGCGTTCTGAACGGGCTGCGCCGCCGGTTCAAATGTGCAGCGCGCGCTTGTCGGCGTCGAGGACGGCTTCGTGCATTGTTTCCGACAGGGTCGGATGCGGGAACACAGTAGCGGCGAGTTCGGCATCGGTGGCTTCCAGCGTGCGCGCGATCGTGTAGCCCTGGATCAGCTCCGTCACTTCCGCGCCGATCATGTGCGCGCCCAGCAATTCGCCGGTGTCCGCATCGAATATGGTCTTGACCAGGCCTTCGGGATCGCCGAGCGCGATGGCCTTGCCGTTGCCGATGTAGGGAAAACGCCCGATTTTGATCTTGCGGCCGGAGGCTTTCGCGGCGGCTTCCGTCATGCCGACGCTGGCCACCTGCGGCCAGCAATAAGTGCAGGCGGGAACCTTGCTCGTATCGAGCGGATGAACGCCTTTTAAACCCGCGATCCGCTCGGCGACGATCACGCCCTCATGCATGCCTTTGTGCGCGAGCCAGGGCGGCCCACCGAGATCGCCGATGGCATAAAGACCGGCAACGCCCGTTTCGCCCCACTCGTCGACGACCACATGCGTCTTCTCGACTTTCACGCCGGCCTCTTCGAGGCCGATGTTTTCGACATTGCCGACGATGCCGACCGCCAGAACCGCGCGCTCCGCGGCGATGGTTTCCAGGCCTCCATCCTTTGCCTTGAGCGTTGCGCTGACGCCGTCCGCCGTCGTCTCCAGCTTCTCCACGATGGTGGAGGTCTTCAGTTTCATGCCCTGTTTCATGAATGCCTTCGCCGCGAATTGCGAGATTTCCTCGTCTTCGACCGGCAGGATCCGGTCGAGCACCTCCACGACCGTCACTTCGCTGCCGAGCGTGCGGAAGAAACTCGCGAATTCGATACCGATGGCGCCCGATCCCACCACGAGCAGGGATTTGGGGAAGGTCGGGGGCACCATGGCCTCGCGATAGGTCCACACGAGCCTGCCGTCCGGTTCGAGCCCCGGGAGCGCGCGCGCCCGCGCGCCGGTGGCGAGCACGATATTTGTGGCGACAAACTCCTGGCTGCTTCCGTCCTTTGTCACGGCGACCTTGCCCGCACCCACGAGCCTGGCTTCACCGTAAACAACCGCGATCCTGTTCTTCTTCATCAGGAACGCCACACCGTTGGACAGCTGATTGGCGACCTTGCGCGAGCGCTCGACAATCTTCGCAAGATCGAACTGGAGATTGTCGGCGGAGAAGCCGAATTCCTTCAGTCGGTGCATCAGATGCCAGATTTCGGAAGAGCGCAGCAGCGCCTTGGTGGGGATGCAGCCCCAGTTGAGGCAGACTCCGCCGAGCTTCTCGCGCTCCACGATCGCGGTCCTCAGCCCAAGCTGCGCGCAGCGAATGGCGCAGACATAGCCGGCCGGCCCGCTCCCGATGATTATGACATCGTATGTATTCTCAACCATGGATCAACTTTCCGGTGGGAGGGACGGGCGATCTATATCCGCCACAGGCTTATCGCAAGGACGGTGAGTATCGTCGGCAACAGAAAGCACAGATAGACGAATCCGACGAAGGCGAATTTCGCAACCGTCCAGAACCAGTTCTGAGCGTAGAAGCGCTTCATCGCCAGGAGCAGATAGAACGCAAGGCCGATGAAGACGAGCGAGGACACGGTGCTCTGGGCCAATACCTGCGCCAAAGCTGCCGCGACCAGGAGCAGTGCGAAGCCGAAGGTATGGTAGTTCAGCGAAAACACGAGGTGGTCCACGAAATAATACTGCTTCCGCTGCCGCCAATATTAATCCGTCCATAAGTAATTGCATAGTCAGGCGGCGTATTTGAGGGAGGGTTTTTGATAGAAGGAACGGATTTTTGCCGGGTCGCTTTGCAGTTGACGCATCGATGAACGGACTTTGCTGGTGAAATCGGCCCGGCTGGCAATCGCCATGCGGCCGACGGTGTCGGCTTTCAAGTGTTTCCAGACCAACTCGTCGGGATTGCGGTCGGGCGAATAGGGAGGCAGAT
>DATAWY010000029.1:0-38320 GCA_036266955.1 Rhizomicrobium sp. | reverse complement strand
GCGCTGGCAAGGGACTTGATGTCGCCAACGAGCGTGTAGGCCGTGCCGCCGATCGTGAGCAGGCTGGAAAGGTTCTGGAATACGACGTGTCCTTTCTTCTCAAACGAGAGCAAGGTGTTGTTCGGGGTATTCAGCGTCAGTCCACCCAGGCCCGCGACGGAAATTTTCCGATTGACGGTGATGGCATTAAAGGCATCGAGCGAAAGCATGTTCGCGGTCGACCAGGACAGCGCGGCATCGACATCGATATTGTTGGCCTGCACCTTGCCCGAGCCCGTTGTCGTCACTTCCACATTGCCTGAGGCCAGCATCGTCTCGAGATCGGAGACGTTGAGCACGGCATCCGTGGCCGTCGGCGCGCAGACGCCGTTGGAACAGCTCATGTCTTGCGTCGCGGCAGAAGAGACGACGACATCGGCCTGCGCCGGCACCGCGCCACAAGGCACGAAAAAGGAAAGAATCGCCCCGATCCCGAGAGCGATGGGGCAGAACCGCGTCGTTGCCAGCATGTACAGGCCTCCTCCTTGGTCCGGCGAAAGCTACCACTACCAAGGGAGAATGTCCAACGGTGGCAACGTCACGATCGACGGCCGGCGAGCGGTGCGGTCGAGGGATCGGTCATACCGTTCACGCTTTGCCGGGGCCCGATAACTGATTTCGACTTGGGGCCTGCGGAATCGTCTTGACAGCCCTCGGGAAAGGGGGGGGTATCCTTGTGGTGTGATTCGCTTCCAGGGGATTCGAATCCGGTGTCGAACAATTCCAGGCGAATGAGGATTGCCGACGGCGGCGTGCCGGAAACTGCGCTGCCGAGAGAGGCCGTGTGTCCGGTAATATCAAATCCATTGGGCGGGGAGGCGCTACGGACATGACCGCGATGCGAACGATATTTCTTTCTATCTTCATGGCACTCTGTGCCATTTTCCCGGCGCACGCGCAGTTGGGAGCGGTGCCGTGCATCGACGTGACATGTCCCGGAGGATTGCGGACCCTCACGACCAGTCCCGGACCGTTCGTGTTCGCGGCAGGATACTATTCGCCAGGTGGCTACGGAGGGGGCGAGTTCTATGCGGGAAGCGGCCCGGCTTTGCCCTGCCTGACCGTGACACAGGGAAGCGCATTTTGGCCGGGCATTCACGGTTCCAACACCATCGATTATTCGGGATCAAGTAGCGTTGTCATAGGCATGGCAATCGTGGAGGGACAGTCAGCGTCGGGTCTGCCAGCCTACGATATTGTTACCGCAAACTCCGGAACAGAAATTACACTATCCTCGCCCGTTACCGCCCCTGGTAGCGGCAGCGTGAATTTCAGCCCTGATAACGGCGGCAGCATCGTGCGCGACAACGAGCCGACGCCAGTGTGCTATTACCGAGCCACGTCCCAATACAGTCCGAGTGAATGGGGCGGGCATGGCGACGGCGTGAGCGACGACACCGCGCCGATACAGAACTGGCTCAATGCCGTCCAACCGCATCTGGGCATTGCGGGCACCTTCATGGTCACCTCGCCCCTCACCTGTCCCAAGGATACCACCGTGCAAGGTCCGACGAACCTCGTGAGCGGGAATTCCCTCTTCAGCATTGTAGCGTCCGGCCTGTTCTCGGGCCTTCTGCCGGCAAGCGAGACGATGGACAACTCCGGCAACCCCATTTCGGTGCAGGGAGTCATCGGTGCGCTCGCCCATTGCCGGCTCTCGGGCGTCAACGTTGTCGGCAATGGCTATTATTTGCCCACGGTGGGGACGATTTCGAACAGCTCGAACTGCATCGACTCGGTGGGTTCGACGGCCGGCCTGGAGATCGGCAACTATGTGGCCGGGAACAACATATCCGCACAGACGACGGTAACAAGCACGGCCGCATGCGGAACAGGCGCCGTGCAGGTGTCGGGACCGCCGCTGACTTGCCCAAGCCCGCCATGTGCGCAGGAAAACATCACCTTCTACGGTCCGGATGTCGTGGACGTGCTCGACGTGCGCGTGACGATCGACGGATTTACCGGCTTGAGCAATGGCGGAAACGATCTGGTTTGCATCAACACCAAGGCGCACGGCTATGGGCTGCAGGTGAAGAATGCGGAGATCGCCGATGCGATGAACGACGACATCCATGCGGAGAGCGGCTGCCCGAATGTGCGATTCATCGGCAATATCGTTTCCGGCGCCGGCAAGGGCCATGGAAGCGGGTCGAGCAACACCAGCGGCACGGGGATACCTCAGGTCTGCGGCCCGGGCAGCCCCACCTGCAGCGGCCGCGGCGTGCGTTACAGCGGCGTGGAGATGACCATCGCCGACGGAGTGGTCGAAGAATCCCAAGGCTACGGTCTCGATCTGGACGGAACGCAGAAGATCAGCGTCAGCGCCATGCATTTCCAGGGAAATGGCCTTGGAGGGAACGGAGGCGCCGCGATCCGGATCCGCAATTCCTTCGTCGTCTCGATCTGCGGCAATCACATGGAAGGAAACGGCGGCGACGTCGCCAATTCGGCGCACATCCGTTTTGACGGTACGCTGGACAACATCAATATCTGCAGCAATGTCTATGAACCGCAGAGTCTCGCGGACGTTCCCCTGCGACCGCTCTACGTGTACGACGCCGCGCCGGGAACGGTGCTCACCAACATGCATATCTACGACGCGCCGGCTCCGCAGGCGTCCGGGCAGGTCTATTCGCCCAACGCTTTGGCGCTCCTGCCGCAGTTGCAGATTCCGCACGTTGCGCAGAATGCGATCAGCGGACTGACGCTTTCAAACTCGACTTTGCCGCCGGGTCCGACGGTCAACATCGCGCCCGGCGAAGCCTCGGACAGCACGAATTCCGTTAACATACAGCTTGCCTCGACCTGCCCCGTCAATCTGGCGGCGGCTACCAATGGTGCCGGCGGGTTGGACACCGGCTCGGTCGCGGCAGACACGACTTACTTCTACTTCCTCATTGCGACTGCGTCAGGCGGGAATCCGAACTGCATCGCTTCGATAAGTCCGGCGCCGACATTCGCGAATACCGGCACGACGTACACGCTCGCGACCACGGCGAACACGCGATTCGGGTCCAGCTTTCTCTATAACATGGGATCCGTTGCCGGACTTGCGCCGGGACAGCTCGTGCAAGGCAATTCCTACGTTCCGGCCGACACGACCATCACGACCGTAGGGACGCTTACGACCCAGGCCACCGGCAGCGTCGCCAGCGACGATGTAACAGTCACGGTACCCAGCACCGCAAACATCGGCCCGGGTATGGCGGTATCGGATGTCTTCAATTTCTCCGGTTGTTCGGGGGCCGCGAGCTCGGTAATACCGGCCAAGGATACGGTCGCCTATGTGATAAACCCGACGGTCTTCACGCTTGCAGTGCCTGCCAGCGGACCCATATCGAGCGGCTGCATCGTGGTTTCGAGCGGCAATACGGTCCAGCTTTCGAATTCCACAACCGGCGGTTACGCAAACGGCGCCAGCTTTTCGATCTACAACGGCGTATATGCCATGGTCGCACCGCTTTACACCAACGCCGCAAGCGATGTCGTCGGTTTCACGCAGGACAGTAACACGTTCTATCTGACGAAATCCGTGCCGGACATCGTGACCGGTTTGCCGTCCGTTTGTGCACCGGCGGTCGGGGCATCGGCGATTTCCTGCCCATTGTCGGTGCCCTGCGGCCGGGCCGCGGCCACCTGCGCTGCTCCGGGCTTCCAGGTCGAGGCATTCGGACGGATCGTCGGCGGATCGGGGGACATATTGCTTTCGAGCCTCGCCCAGGAGGTACAGCTGCCGAACGGTTTTGGTGCGAATCCGCCCGGCTATTCGACGAACAGTGCCACGACCAGCACATCGCATCCTTTCCGCCTCGACACGGACGGTAACGGCAATGTGCGAGTGCAGGGTTCGGCGGGATCAAGCACTGTTTACGAAGACACCGACGGCTGGGTCGTGCACCGGTAGAGAACCCCGCGCGTGCAGCGGGAATGCCCGCGGTCCGGGGATTACTTACCCCCACATCGGTGGGTGGCCGGATGCCCATGGCCGGGCCTGTTCCAGCTGGGCGGCGAGGCGGAAAAGGGTGGCTTCGTCGGCGTAGCGGGCGGTGAACATCATGCCGATGGGCAGGTCCTGCGATGACATTCCAAGAGGCAGCGAGATCGAGGGCTGGCCGGTCATGTTCCAGGGCGGGGTGAAGTTGAACGCGCGCCCCTGGCGGTGGTGAAACGCGCGCGGCTCCACGTTCACCGGATCGAGATGACCGATCGGCGGCGGCGGCGTGATTGTCGTGGGGGTGAGAAGCACATCGAAGCCGCGCCACAACGCGAGAAGCTCGCGGGTGATGAGGCGCAGCGTGCGCAAGCCTTCGCCGACCTCCGCCGCCGTAACGGCTTCGCCCGCGCGATACGCCGCCCAGGCGAGGGGCTCGAGTTCATCCTCGCGCGGCGCATGGCCGATCACCTGGGCCCAGGCGTCGATATTGGCGACAAACAGGGCGCCTGAGACCGCCATCTGCGCGCGATAGAGACTGCGCCAGTCTATGCCGAGCGATGGCCTCTCGATCAGCGTATGGCCCAGTTCCTCGAGAAGCTTCACCGTGGCGTCGAAAACCTTGCGAACGTCATCGTGGATGGCGCCGCCATGCGTGGTCGCGCAATGGAACGCGATCCTGAGCCGGCCCGGCGGCACGGCGATTTCCTCCGTATACGGACGTTGTTTCAGCGCCGGCGCGTAGGGCGCGTCGTCTTCCGGATAACCGGTCCAGTCGAGCAGGGCCGCGCTGTCGCGCAGGCTGCGCGTCAGCACGTGATCGACCACCCAGCCCGCGGCCCGGCTGCGATCGTCCGGGCCGCCCGGGTTGCGGTATTGCGTGGGTTTGAGGCCGACGAGGCCGCATTGCGCGGCAGGAATGCGGATGCTCCCGAGCCCGTCGCTGCCATGCGCCATGGGCACCATCCCGGACGCGACCGCCGCACCGGCACCGCCCGAGGATCCGCCTGCGCTGTGATCGGGATTCCACGGATTGCGGCAGATGCCGTGATGGCGGCCTTCCGTGGTTCCCGGAATGCCGAATTCCGGCGTGTTGGTCCGGCCCACAAGAACCAGACCCGCGGCGCGGTAGCGGCGCACAAGTTCGCAATCCGCCTCCGAACGGTGCCCGCGCAGAAAGGCCGAACCGTTGGTCAGCTTCCATCCCGCTACGGGTACATCCATGTCCTTGATGAGAAACGGCACGCCCTTGAACGGACCATCGGGCAGGGCGCCACCGGCCGTGGCCCGTGCTTCGTCATAGGCTTTGTAGACGACCGCGTTCAGCCGCGGATTGTGGCGCTCGATCCGCGCGATGGCTTCTTCGAGCAATTCGCGCGCGGATAATTCGCGCCGGCGCACCAGCGCGGCAAGCGCCGTTGCATCGCAACGCTCGTAGTCCGCAAAAATCACGTCAAACTTTCACCTGCGCATAATGATGCGCCCAGGGTGCCGCGCGCTCGAGTTCCATGGCCAGTTGCAACAGGGTCGTTTCGGCCCCGAATGCGCCTACGAATTGCACGCCGATCGGAATGCCGGCTTCGTTCCAGTGGAGCGGCATGTTGATCGCCGGCTCTCCCGTCACGTTCTGCAGCGCCGTGAAGGGCACGTAGTCGAACAGCGGCAGGAAGCCCTTGGTGATGTCACGCTCATCGATGTCGATCGTGCCGTTCCTGACCGGCGGCGTGCCGAGCGTCGCGGTGAGCCAGAGATCATGATCGTCATGAAATTTGGCGGCGACCCGGCTGGCATGCTGCAGCATCGCCTTTGCCAGCAGATATTCGCTCGCTGCGACGCGCTTGCCTGCTTCGTACATGCCCCAGGTGAGCCCCTCGAACAATTCGGGTGCGGGAGTCTGTCCGGTGACGCGCGCGGTGTAATCGACAGCGGTGGCCAGATTCGCGGTCCACACCGCAAGGAACGAGGGCACGAGTACGTCGACATCGAATTGCGGCGTTGCTTCTTCGACGGTGTATCCGAGACCGCTGCAGAGCTTCGCCGCAAAGCTTACGGCGGCCTCGCAATCCGGATGCAACGCCCCGCCATCAATCTTGCGGAGCGAAAAGCCGATGCGCAGCCGGTGCGGCTTGTCCTGCGACGCGGCGAGCCAGGACGGCGGCGCGGGCGGCGCCCAGTAGGGATCGCCCAGGACATTGCCGGCCGCGGCATCCAGGGCCGCCGCGCTGTCGCGCACGCTGCGCGAGACAACGAAATCGATTGCGAGCCCATCGACGGCTTCCCCGAGATCGGGCGCCAGCGTCACGCGCGCGCGGGTCGGCTTCAGACCGACAAGGCCGCAGCAGGAAGCGGGGATGCGAATGGAGCCGCCGCCGTCATTGGCGTGTGCCAGTGGAACCACGCCCGACGCCACCGCCGCTGCCGAACCACCCGACGAACCGCCCGTTGAAAGTTCGAGATGGAAGGGGTTTCGCGCCGGCCCATAGAGCCGCGATTCCGTCGTCGGCAGGAGCCCGAATTCCGGCACGTTGGTCTTGCCGAGCGGAATAAGACCCGCCTGTTTGAAACGCGTGGTCAGCAGCGAATCGTGCGGGAAAGGGAACGCCGGAATGAACCGCGCGCCCTGCCGTGTCGGCATGCCCTGCGCGAACGCGAGAATGTCCTTGAGGAAAAACGGCACGCCCGCGAACGGGCCCTCCGGCGTCGCCTGCTGCGCCGCCGCGCGCGCGCGCTCGTAGTCCCGGTAGACGATGAAATTGAGTTTCGAATTGACCGCTTCCGCGCGGGCGATGGCCGTTTCGACCAGTTCGGCGGGGCTGACATCCTTGTTCCGGACCAGCTCCGCCAGACCCAGCCCGTCGTACATCGCGTATTCCGAAAACTGCATGCGTGTTCCTGTTCAGGCGGGGTCCGCCCCGGACCGAGGCGTGTTCGGAGCGTGAGGACCGCGGCAAAGCGACATTGACCGCAATGCCCAAGACTTTACCGCCAAGTCGCCGGGGACGCCAAGAAGAATTCCCCACAAAGGTCACGCGGACGAGAACATCGCCTTGGCGGCCAAGAAATTACTCTGCGGGCGGCGCGTGGCGATAAGCCTGCATTGACTGATTGCGGGCGCTCTGATTCTCAACGTCCATGTCGGCCCAGGTATGCCGGATCTCGGGCCGACCGTCACAAAACCGAAATCAAATCGTCGCCGATCCGCAAGATTAAGATCACCAAACCGCCAACTATGCTTGCTAAGGCTTGGTTCCCGCCACCTTCGGATGGCCTTGGTGTGCGATCGCATACTGAATTCGGCGAAGGCGGCGGCCAACCGCACTCTACCTGAAACCCTAGAGGGGAACACAATGAAACTTTCTCGAACCCTTTCGGCGCTCCTGGGCGCCACGGTATTGAGTCTCACTGCGGGCTCCTGTGCGCTCGCCAAGGGCGTGGTAAATCCCGACAGTATCCGTACGGCTACACCGATCAAGCACCTGGTGGTCATCTATCAGGAAAACGTTTCATTCGATCATTATTTCGGCACCTATCCCTATGCGGCGAACCCTCCCGGGGAGCCGCCGTTCAAAGCCAGGAAGGACACGCCCACCGATATCAACACCACGGAAAACGCTGGTCTTCTGACCAACAACCCGAACTATCTAAATCCAATGAATGGCGATGGCGCGGCCAATCCGTTCCGTCTGGATCTCACCCAGGTGGCCACGGCGGACCAGAACCACAACTACACGCCAGAGCAGCAGGCCGAGGACAACGGCGCCGCCGACCTGTTTCCGTATTATACCGGAGCTGGCACGCCCGGCGGTCAAGGCGCGTTCGGCACGACGGGCCAAGTGATGGGATACTATGACGGCAATACCGTCACCGCAATGTGGAGTTACGCCCAGAACTTCGCGATGAGCGACAGCGCCCGCACCGACGGTTACGGTCCGTCGACGCCCGGCGCGCTGGAAGCCGTCTCCGGTCAGCTCAACGGCATGCAGATCGGCGTTGATACCAACGGCAAGACCAGCTTCTATGTGGCCGACGGTCAGGGCGGCTACACGTTGATGGGCGACGTGGACCCCGCGAACGATATCTGCTCCAGCACCACCGACACGGCATATATGTCAGGCAGGAACATCGGCGATCTGCTCAATGACGCAGGAATCGCCTGGGGCGGCTTCATGGGCGGTTTCAACCTGTCCCTGACCAATCCCAACGGCACGACGGGTTGCGCCCGCTCGACGACCTCGACCTACACCGGCGTGACGGAGAACGACTACATTCAGCACCACAACTGGTTCCAATATTACTCGTCCACGGCCAATCCCACCCATGCCAGGCCCTCCTCGATCGCAGCGATCGGGTACACCGATCAGGCCAATCACGAGTATGACATCGACGATTTTTATGCTGCAGTCTCGGCAGGCAATTTCCCCGCCGTTTCCTACATCAAGGCGCCCGCCTACGAGGACGGCCATGCCGGCTACTCCGATCCCGCCGACGAACAGTACTTCCTGGTCACCGTGATCAATTTCCTCGAGCAGCAGCCCGACTGGAAGAACACCGCCGTGGTCGTCACGTATGACGATTCCGACGGCTGGTACGATCATGCCTATGCGGCACCCATCAGCTCATCCTACACTTCCGCGGACCAGCTGAACGGCAATGGCATTTGCGGCAGCGGCACGCAGCCGGACGGCCTGAACGGTCTGCCGGTCAATGGGCGCTGCGGCCAGGGCCTTCGTATTCCGTTCATGGTGATCTCGAAGCACGCAAAGAAGAATTACGTTAGTCACGTGGCGATTTCCCAGGCGTCGATCGTGCAGTTCATCGAGGACAATTGGCTGGTCGGCGAGCGGCTCGGCGGAGGTTCTTTCGACAACACCACCGGCAGTATCACGGATATGTTCGACTTCTCAGCCGGGAAAAAGAAGGAGAACAAGGTCATTTTGGACCCGAAGACAGGACTTCAGACCGCATCTGCAAATCAGTAGCGGGTTGAGTTGACGCTGACAGCGGCCGCGCCTTGCGGCTGACCCCTGGCACGCGGTACGCATTCCTTCGAGGGGATGCGTACCGATTGTTCTTCGTACCAAAAGTCCGCTTCCGATCGGGACCCATCGAGAACCTGGGGTAGACAACGCAGTGAATTATTCGCGCATGAGCAGGCAATGGCGGCGCCGGGTGTTGATGATGGTTGGAGCCCTTATGTTCGGCGTTCCTGCGCCGATGGGCAACGCGGCCACCGCGCCGAAGTCCGTTGAGACTCCGCGCCGGCAGCCCGATTCCGTGTTGTTGGCGCAGGGAATCAATCCGTACCCGGTCGAGCTGATCGTCCCGCCGGTACGGCCGCTTTCCGCCATGGCGCTATTGGGACGAAAGCTGTTCCATGACCCTGTCCTCTCGGGTTCGGGGCAAATGTCCTGCGCCTCCTGCCACGATCCCGCCCATGCCTATGGTCCGCCGGGCGCGCTTTCGGTGATGATTGGCGGGCTCGATATGCACACGGCGGGTTTCCGCGCTGTGCCGTCGCTCCGCTACCTTTATCGCCAACCGGCATTCGCCATCGGACCGGATACGACTTCGGGTGATAACGACGCGGCGCCGAACTTGCAGCAACAGCTGCAGCAGGCTCTTGGTCATGACAAGGTTCTGAAGTCCGCGCTGTCACCGCAGGCTGCGGCCGCCAATCTGGTACCCCAGGGCGGGAATTTCTGGGACGGACGCGCCGATACCCTGCAACAGCAGGCGAGCGTGCCTTTGCTCAATGCTGCGGAAATGGCTGCAAGTACGACGGGGGTGGTCAAAGAGATCGAGCAAGCGGAGTATGCGGCCGACTTTCGTACCCTGTTTGGCCCCAACGTCTTCCAGAACTCGCGGCTGCTGATGGCGGAAGCCATGTTCGCGATCGCCCGCTATCAGATCGAGGAGCCGAGCTTTCATCCCTTTACCAGCAAGTTCGACGCCTGGCTGGAAGGGAAGGCGCGCCTTACCCCAGCCGAAGCACGCGGCTATCTCGCGTTCAACGATCCGGCGAAGGGCAACTGTGCTGCTTGCCATCTCGACAGGCCGACGCGAGACAATCTGCCGCCCCTGTTCACCGACTTTCAGTACGAAGCCCTGGGTGTGCCGCGCAACGCGTCGATCCCCGCGAACCGCGATCCGAACTATTACGACCTCGGCATTTGCGGTCCTTACCGCAAGGATATGCGCGATCAGGTCCAGTATTGCGGCATGTTTCTGACGCCCAGTTTGCGCAATAGCGCGACGCGGAAGGTTTTCTTCCACAACGGCGTGTTCCATTCGCTGGACGAAGTTATGGATTGGTATGTGAACCGGGATCTGCAGCCGGAGCGGTTCTATTCAAGGGATGCGGGTGGAAAAGTGGTCAAGTACGACGACCTGCCGCCACAATACCGGCGCAACGTGGACACCACCGACGCCCCGTTCAACCGTCACCCGGGCGATCAGCCGGCGCTGGACAAGCAGGAGATCCAGGACATCATCGCCTTCCTGCACGCGCTGGACGATGGGTACACGTCCGGCGGGCATTGAACGGTGGGAAGCAGTCAGGCGGCCTTTTCCGGAGCGGCCGGTTTTCTACTGGCGGATTGGCGCGTAGAGCACGCATTCGGAATAGCCGACATCGTTCCTGCCGCCGCTCAGGGACGGTTCCGCGTGCGGATGTGTAGACGGCTCGGCCGGATTGCAATCGAGCAGGTTTTCGAGTGTCTTGCGGTCGATACCCTTCGGCACATCATAGGGGGTGTGGAAAAGATTGATGCTGCGATCGAACGAGTTGATGATGTAGGATTTGCGAATTGAGACACCGACCGAGCCGTCGCCGGTATAGTCATTGAACGCGGCGATGGAATCGTCGCCGGTATTCACCGCCTTCGGATTGTCGATCTCATTTCCCCATGTCGGAGGGTGGCACGCGGCAGGAAAAAGACGAGCAATATAATCAGCAAAAGATTCGCGGCCACGCGCGACGCATCGTGGCTCTCTTGCCCCTCGTTGCGTGTTCAATGGATAATATCAACGGATGATGATCAGGCCTCGCGTATGGTTCCCTGTTACGGCCGCCATCGGCAGGCGCCCGCCGTCATGGCATGCGGGCGAGGCACCCGCGATTCAGCCGATGGGAACTCCAGTTCCCTTGGCGGCCCCGTGGCCCTAAGCTCAGGCCGGGAGAAGGGATTCGGTCATGACCATCAGGCTTTCGGTCGAGCGCACGATCGGCGACGGTTACATATTCGCCTTCACGCAATTCCTTTCGGTCCTGGGGACGGTGTGGCTGCCCTATCTGCTGCTCGCTGCAGCGACGGTGGGGCTTGTGCTTGTCGCCATGCCGGATCTGCCGCGCATGGTGGTGATGAACGAACTGGACGTGCCCGGCCTGCTGCGCCTTGGCCGGATTGCCGTACTGGTCGGGATTCTCGGGTTCATCGCGGACGCGATGGTCGCAGTAGGCCTGCAGCGCAAGGCGCTCGGCCTGCACCCGCGCCCGGTGTACGCCTGGTTCTCGCTGGGAGCTGCGGTCTGGCGCATGGCGGCTGCGCTCTTCCTGGCGATGCTCGTCATCTTCTTCATCGTTCTTCTCACGGGCGGCGTCTGCGTGGCGATCTGGTTTGCTGCGCAGGGGCTGGGCGGTGCAATGTGGTTCGTGCGCGTGCTGAACGTCTGCGCCGGCGCGGCGTTCGTTTTCTATATCGCGGTGCGCCTGCTGTTTTTTCTGCCGGCGGTCGTCGTTGCGGAGGAGACGATCGGACTGGAACGTGCATGGATTCTCGGCGGCCACAATTTCTGGCGCGTCGTCATTGTGGTGATCGCGGTCGTCGTTCCGGTCGCGATCGGCTTCCATATTCTGTCCTGGGCGATCTTCGGGCCATTCGCGGTCCTGCCGGCGATGGGCCATATGAGCTTGCGCGAAATCACGCGCGGGGTGCTTTTGCAGTTCGGGGCGGTCGGGCCCTTCGTTCTCCTGTTCCAGCTTCTGGAGCGCATCGTGCTTCTGGGCGTCATCAACGGCGTGGTGGCGAGCGCCTACCTGGCCGTCTCGGGCAAAAAGCCTGGCCTTGCGCCGGCCAGCCCGGTCTCCCGGCCCGGTCCGGATGCCGCCGCATGATCCTCGCCCGCCCTGCTTTTGGCTCCGGCATCGGACCCTGCTAAGAGGCGGGGGATTCCTGGTTCCCCTTCAAGGTACACGCATGACGAAGCTCCCCGTCGCCGACGCGATCCGCTTTGCCTATGGCTTTGCCTTCGGACAGATCGGCGCGATCATCGGTCTGGTCTGGCTGCCGCTCGTCATTCTGGCGATCCTTCAGTTTCTGCCTTACGCAATCGGCACGGCCTATGCGCCGGGCAGCACCGACCCCACCGAAGCGGCAGGGGCCGCCGTTCTCAATCTCGCCTTTTCGGCCGCCGCGCTCGTGCTTTATGCGATGAACTGCGTGGCCGTGACGCGGCAGGCGCTGGGCTTGCGGCAGGGCGCCGCGTCCCTTCACTTCACGCTGGGCCGGCCGGAATGGCGAATGTTCGCGGCGATCGTCATCTGCGGGCTCCTGCTGGTTTCCGCGGTCGGCGCGTATGTCATGATCGGAACGGCCATCGTTCCGGCGGCGCAGCACGCGCCTGGCCTGGCATTCCTCGCCGCCGTCTATGTGGTGGCCGGGCTTTGCGCGCTCGCCTGGCTGGCCATGCGGTTCATCTTCCTGCTGGCGCCCATCGTGGTGGCGGAAGAGCGCGTCGACCTGGTTCGCGCCTGGATGCTCTCGCGGAAAAACTTCTGGCGCATGCTTGCCGTGGCACTGGCGGTGACGGTCCCGCTCCTGCTGGCGCAAAGCGCGGCACTCGCCGCCATCGTCGGACCCGGGCTGTTCGCGCCGCTGCCGGAGAATACCACGGCAGCCGCCGCAGCCCTTCAGCAGCGCCTCGCGCTGTTCGACCGGCACATGCCGTCGATGATCGGTCTGGCCCTGGTGCTGGCGCCCTTCAGCCTCGGGCTGACGCTCGGTGCGTCGTCGTTCTCCTACCGTGCGCTCGTCCCCGCCAAGCCCGCGGCGCCAACAGATTAGCCCGATTCAAGCCCGGCGTCCTCCGCGCAGCCTCTGCGTATTCCGCGTTGAGTCTTTCTTGCCGAGACCTTCGAGCGCCAGGTCGAGAATCGCGTCGGTATCGCGCGTGGTGAGCGGGGCGTGGCCGATGAGGAGGCGGAAGTAGAAGGGCGCATAGATGAGGTCGAGCGCGGCGTCGAGATCGAGATCGCGGCGCAGCGAGCCTTCGGCCGCGGCCCGTTCCAGCAAGACGCGGCCCTCCTCGCGGCTCTTCATCACGAAATGGATGCGAAACACCTTGGCGAGTTCGCTGTCGTTCTGCGCAGCCGCGATCATCATGGCGGTGCTGCGGCCTGCGCGCGTCGCGAAAGCTTCGGCCAGATCGTGCAGCTGACGGCGGAGCGCGGCGATCGCGGTCCGTGATTTCGCCGGAGCGGGTGTTGAACGTGCCCGCTCGAGAAAGGCGCTCATGGCGACCGCATGCGCGTTGGGCCATTCCCGATAGATCGTGGGCTTGCCGACGCCCGCGCGTGCGGCAATTGCTTCCATGGTGACCGCCGTCAGACCGCCCGCATCGAGCAGGTCCGCCGCCGCATCGAGAATGCGCGCACGGGTCCCCGGATCGCGGGGGCGGCCCCGGGCGGATTTTTTCACTGGCGGCACGCTTGACCGGCTTCCGTATTTACGTTACGATACGTAACGTAATAGATCGCATCGCGGTCGCATGCAAGGGAGATCTCCATGGCCGGTCCTTCGCCCGCTCCGGGTACGCTTACGCCCTATATCATCGTCAAGGACGCCTCTGCGGCGATCGCCTTCTACGAAAAGGTGTTCGGCGCGAAGGAGGATTACCGCCTGCCGGGTCCCGACGGACACATCGGGCACGCGGAGCTCGCGATCGGCGCGGGCCGCCTCATGCTCGCCGACGAGCACCCCGCCTTCGGCGCGCTGAGCCCGCCTTCGATCGGCGGCACGCCGGTGAAGCTGCATCTCTATGTGGAAGACGTGGACGCGACGATCGCCTGCGCCGAGAAGGAGGGCGCAACCGTGCTCAGGCCGGCGCAGGACCAGTTCTATGGCGACCGGTCGGGCATGATCGCCGATCCCTTCGGTCACCAATGGTTCCTCGGCACGCGCAAGGAAGACGTCACACCCGAAGAGATGCGGCAGCGCTACAAGGACTCGTTCGCGACGGAGTGAGCCGTTCAGCGCCCCCGCTGCTGGCTCGGTTTCCTCTTCTCGCGATTGAAAATGTGGAGCAACGTGCACCGAAGTGTCGATGCGGATTGCCGGCCATTGAACCAGCGGCAATGGCCCGAACTCGCCGGTTCGTGATTCTTTCAATGCCCCGCGTGGGATCGACCATGCTCGTCGAGCAGCTTGGCATGCATCCGGAGACCAGATGTTTTCCGGCAGTTTTTTCGAAGGGCGAATGGCGCCTTTGCTCGACCCCGGAAGTCCGCTCTGGCCGTGGCTGAATGCCAATATCCCGCGCAGCTGGAACGATCAGGAAGTGCGGCTGGAAAATCACGCGGCATTTCTTCATGAGCTTTTGTGAGACCACGAAACAAGCGTTGACCCGGGTTGCGATCGTCTCGGGTGCGGCCCGTAGTGATCGGGACCAGGATCGGCGAGTGGCCGAGCCGCCGGAACACCGAGTTCCCGACAGGAATGACCCAGGTAGTCGCGGCACCACAAACATCGTCCCGGCATGGCCTCCCAAGCCCCTCGCTTCGCTCGCGGGGATGAGAGGTGGAATGGGCGGCTTCGACTCCTGGTCGCTGGATTTTTTCTGCAAAAGACGACGCGCGCCTGCGAATCATTCATAAAATCTTTACAGAAGTTGCCCGAAGGTTAGCATGTTTTTGATTTGTTCTGATATCGCGCAAGACGTAGGGGAGCAGACCCCAGCCTTAGTCCGATGAAACCTTGCTTTTCCTGATTTTTTCCGTTGACGCCCAGATTTCGCCATGATAGACCATACCAGCCCATGCCAACAGAGTGTACAGCTCCGTAATTCCACGGCTGCCCCACTCGGCAAGGGTAAGGGGCATCCGGGCGGGGATGGGCGTCGCAGCACAAACTTCCTTCATGGGAATGCCGTCGGGCTCTCTCGACAAGAAGGGTCGCGCCTGCATCCCGGCGCATTATCGGCAGATACTGACGGCGCAAGGCACCACCGGCCTCTATGTGCGCCCGCATCCCGGCAAGCCCGCGCTCCAGTGCTATGGCGAAACGCTGTTCGAGGAATATCAGCGCAGCAAACCGATCCGGAATCCGTTTTCGGAAGAGCACGACGACGAGGCATTCGACGTCTATGCCCAGACCGAACCGCATAGTTTCGACGAAAACGGACGGGTGCGGCTGCTGCAATCCCTGATCGACCACGCCCATCTCGGCGAGAACGTCACATTCGTGGGGCTCGGCGAAAAGTTCGAAATCTGGGACACGCAGCAGCTTGATGCCTGGCGCGCGGAGCGCCGCACGAAAGCGTCAAGACCGGCGGCCTCGCCATGAGCGGAAATCACATCCCCGTCCTGATCGACGAGGTTCTGCGTGCGCTCGCGCCACGCGACGGCGCCCATTACGTCGACGGTACTTTCGGCGGAGGCGGCCATGCGCGCGCCATTCTCGAGCGCGCCCAATGCCGGGTGCTCGGCATCGATCGCGATCCCGAGGCAATCCGGCGCGGTGCAACGCTCGCGCAGCGCTATCGCGGCCGGCTCGTCCTCGCGCAGGGGCGCTACTCCGCCATGCAGCAGATACTCGCGCAGCATGGCGAGAACGGCAGCGACGGCGTGCTGCTCGATCTTGGAGTCTCCTCCTTCCAGCTGGATGAAGCCGGGCGCGGCTTTTCGTTTCGCAACGGCGGGCCTCTCGACATGCGGATGGAGCAGAGCGGGCGCTCTGCTGCGGATTTCGTCAACACAGCTGCGGAAACCGAACTCGTCGAGGTAATCGCCGAACTGGGCGAAGAGCGGCACGCGCGGCGCGTTGCCCGCGCCATCGTCGCGGCGCGCCCGCTCAACCGCACCGATGAGCTGGCCGCAATTGTCGCGGAGGCACTCGGTCCGGCGGCCGCACGCCAAAGGATACACCCCGCCACGCGCACCTTTCAGGCGCTGCGGCTTTACATCAACGACGAGCTGGTCGAGCTCGAGCGCGGGCTGGCTGCTGCCGAACGCGTGCTACGGCCTCGCGGGCGTCTTGCCGTCGTGTCTTTCCATTCGCTGGAAGACCGCGTGGTGAAGCGGTTCCTGGCGGCGCGCGCCGGCCGGGTCTCCGCAGGTTCGCGGCACGTGCCTGATGGGCGCGGAGCCGCTGCAGCGACGTTTCGTCTTCTCCCGTCGCGCACGCCCGGCGAGGCCGAGCTCGCGCAGAACCCGCGTTCGCGCTCGGCGCGGCTGAGAGCCGCCGAACGCACATCCGTTTTGCTGGCGGCCTAGGAGGCCAAGATGGTCCGCATACTGAATTTCGCCTGCTTCGCACTCGCCGCGCTGTGCTGTCTCGCGCTCTATCGTGTCTCCGAGCAGACCCGCATCGCGCGCATCCGCCTGATCTCGGCGGAAAAGCAGATCGTCGACGATCACGATGCCATGAAGGTTCTCCAGGCGGATTGGGAGCGGGTGTCGGAGCCGTCGCGCATCCAGGCGCTGGCGCAGTCGAGGCTTGGGCTTTCGGACACGGCAACGGTAGCGCTTGCCTCGCTCGACAACCTGCCGCGGCGCGGCGATGCGGCCGCAGGCACGCCGGTCCAGAGCGCGAGCATGGTTGCGCCGCTGCAAACGGCCGATCCGCGCCTGCATCTGGTGGCCGCCCATGCGGCGAATTGACGGACAGATTTACGCGCCTGTCGCACGCGGAGCGGAGGAGCACGAGGCGATTTCCGTCATTCAGCGGCGCATCGTCATTGCGGCTCTCTTCTGCGTGATGGCATTCGCGCTGATCGGCGTGCGTCTGATCGACGTCGGCTTGCTGAAAGGCAGCGTCACGGGCGCCGTGCCGGGCGGCAACGAATGGGTGCCAACGGGTCGTGCCGACCTTCTCGACCGCAACGGCCTTATACTCGCGCGCGATCTCCCCGTCGCCGACGTCTATGCGCGGCCCCATGCCTTCGCCGATCGCCGGCAGGCAGCGCTGGCGCTCGCATCCGCGGTGAAGGTCAATGCGGAGCGGCTGGAGCGTGCTTTCGACGGCCCCCACAATTACGTGTTGGTGGCACGTCAGGTGGTGCCCGACGTGCAGGCCAGGCTTCTGCGGCTGGGCCTGCCGGGTCTTGAGTTCGAGCCTGCGCTGAAGCGCTATTATCCCGAGGGTCTTGCGGCCGTCCAGGTGCTGGGCACGACCGATCCGGATGGCAAGGGCGTCGATGGCCTCGAGCTGGGGCTTGACCCCATGCTGAAAGACGGCGCGCCGGGCTCGGGTGTCGCGCTGTCGCTCGACATGCGCGTGCAGTACGCACTTGCCCACGAAGTGGAAGAGGCGCGCGAGACATTCCGGGCGCGCGCCGCGGGCGGCATCGTCCTCAACGTCAACACGGGCGAGGTTCTCGCCATGGCGTCGCTTCCCGACGCGGCCGGCGAGCCCGGCGAAGATGCCACGCATGCCAATCCCCGCCGCGATCGCATGGCGCAGGATGTGTATGAACTCGGTTCGGTATTCAAGATTTTCACCCTGGCGATGGCGATCGAAGATCACACGACGCGGCTCGACGAAGTATTTGCCATCGGCAATGGATTCCGCATCGGCCACTATACGATTCATGACGCGGAGCACATGCCGGCGAGTTTGACCGCGCGCGATATCTTCGCGCTGTCGTCAAATCCGGGCGCGGCGCAGATCGCGCTCCGCTCGGGTCCGGCGCGCCAGCGCGCATTTCTTGCCCGGCTGGGGCTGCTCAACCGCGTCCAGACGGAATTGCCGGAAGTGGCGGCGCCGCTCGTACCCCGAAACTGGGGCCAGGTCGAAACCGCGACCATCGGCTTCGGTCACGGCATTTCGGTGTCGCCGCTGTCATTTGTTACGGCTGCGGCCGAGATCGTGAATGGTGGCCGGCGGATTGAACCGACCTTCCTGAAACAGGACGGCGATGCCCGACGCGAGCAGGTGATCAAGCCCGAGACCAGCGCGACCATGCGCGAGCTGCTCCGCTACGTCGTGACCAACGGAACGGGAAAGAATGCCGACGTCCCCGGCTACGATGTCGGCGGAAAGACCGGCTCGGCGGAGAAAGTCGGAGGCCGGCGCTATGTCGCGCACAAGCTGCTTACTTCGTTCTGCGCGGTGTTTCCCATTGATAATCCGCGCTATCTTGTGTTCGTGATGCTGGACGAGCCGCACGGCACGAAGGCAACCCACGAGCTCGTGCTGGCTGCCTGGAACGCCGCGCCCCTGGCCAAACAGGTCATAGCGCGAATTGCGCCGATGCTGGGCATGTCCGCGACTGTGGCTCCGGTCGTCGCGGCGAAAGACAGCACGTAATGAGATCATGTTCGGGAGCAGCGGTGCGCATGACGGATTTCCAGCCGATGCTTCCCGAAATCGCGGGACTTGCAAGCGACAGCCGCGAGGTCGGGCCGGGCTATCTGTTTGCCGCCCTGCAGGGCACGCGAAGCGATGGTGCATCGTTCATTGGCGAGGCAGTGCGACGCGGCGCATCCGCCGTGCTCGGGATGCCGTCCCTGCGCAGCCAGGCCGAAAGCCTGGGCGTGCGTTTCATCGCCGACTCCAATCCCCGCGAGAGACTGGCGAAAATCGCCGCCCAATATTTCGGCGCGCAGCCCGGGATCGTTGCCGCAATCACGGGCACGAGCGGGAAAACCTCCGTGTCCGTCTTTCTGCGTCAGATCTGGCAATGCGAAGGGTTGAGGGCCGCAAGCCTCGGCACGATCGGACTTGTCTCGCCTGCCGGCCGAATGGAACTCGATCACACCACGCCCGACGCCATCACGCTGCATCGCCTGCTTGCCGCGCTCGAGCACGACGGCATCGAACATCTCGTGCTCGAAGCCTCAAGCCACGGTCTCGATCAATATCGCCTCGACGGCGTCAGGATCGCGGCCGCGGCGTTCACGAATATCGGGCGCGATCACATGGATTATCATCCCGATTTCGCGCACTACCTCGCAGCGAAACTCCGCCTGTTCGAACTTGTCAAACAAGGCGGCGTGGCAGCCGTGAACGCCGACGCGGCGCATGCGCAGGATTTCATCCGTCTCGCGCGGCAGCGCAAGCTGAAGCTCGTCACTGTCGGCCAGTCCGGCGAAACCTTGCGGCTTGTCTCGCGCACGCCCGAAGGCGAGGGACAATTGCTCGAGATCGCCTGCCGTGGCGAGTTGCACCGCGTGATGCTGCCGCTGGTGGGCGATTTCCAGGCGGCGAACGCATTGCTTGCAGCGGCGATTGCGATCGGTCTCGGCGATCCGGCCGAGTGCGTGCTTGCCGTTCTTGCACGGCTCAAGGGCGCGCCTGGCCGGCTCGAGAAAGTGGCGTATGCAAGCGCCGGTGCGCCCATCTATGTCGATTATGCCCACAAGCCGGATGCGCTTGAATGCGTATTGAGGACGCTTCGTCCCCACGTCGCGGGCAGGCTTCATCTTGTCTTCGGCTGCGGCGGCGATCGCGACAGAGGCAAGCGCAGCATCATGGGCGGGATCGCTGCCAGGCTTGCCGACAGCGTCATCGTCACCGATGATAATCCGCGTACGGAGAATCCGGACGAGATCCGCGGCCAGGTGATGGAAGGTTGCCCGGATGCCGCGGAGATCGGCGACCGCGCCGAAGCGATCCGCGCCGCGATTGCTGTGCTCGAGCCGGGAGATGTGCTCGTCATCGCGGGTAAAGGCCATGAGAGTGGGCAGATCGTCGGCGAAGAGACACGTCCGTTCCTCGATGCCGACGTGGCGCTGAAAGCCGCGCTGGCAGCGGGCGGCCGCGAGGCGGAGCATGAGGCGACGGCATGAGCGCCTTGTGGACATCGCGCGAAATGGAAGAGGCGACGCTCGGCCGCGCCATGCACGAATTCGAGGCGCAAGGCGTATCGATCGACACGCGCACGCTCAAACCGGGTGACCTGTTTATCGCCCTCAAGGGCGATGCGCGCGACGGCCACGCCTTCGTCACGGCCGCACTGGCCGGCGGCGCGGCGGGGGCAATGGTCTCGCGCATCCCCCACGGCGCGGACGCCGCTGCGCCGCTTCTGATGGTCGCCAACACGCAGCGCGGGCTCGAAGATCTGGGGCGCGAGGGGCGCGCGCGGTCGAACGGGCGTATCGTGGCGGTCACCGGCAGTGCCGGCAAGACGACCGCCAAGGAGATGCTGCGGCTGGCATTGGGCGCGCTCGGGCCTGCCCATGCGTCTGCGTCTTCGTATAATAACCACTGGGGCGTGCCACTCAGCCTCGCGCAGTTGCCGCGCGATCACGCGTATGGTGTCTTTGAAATCGGCATGAATCATTTCGGCGAAGTCCGGACGCTTACGGGATTCGTGCGACCCGAAGCGGCGCTTGTCACCACGATCGCTGCCGCGCATCTCGAATATTTCGGCAGCATCGATGCCATCGCCGATGCGAAGGCGGAGATTTTCGAGGGTCTTCTGGCCGGCGGCGCCGCGATCATTCCTGCGGACAATCCCTGCAGCACCCGCCTCGCCGCGCGTGCGACCCTGTCGGGCGTGGAGCGCATTCTTACGTTCGGCGAGTCGCCGGGCAGCGACGCCCATTTGCTGTCGCTGAGTGAAACCGCGGATGCCTGGCGCGTGGACGCGGATATCCTGGGCCGGCGCCATTCGTTCCGCATGGGTGCTCCAGGCGCACATGTGGCACATGACGCCCTGGCCACGCTTCTCGCCGTGGCCGCCGTCGAAGGCGATGTGGCGCCCGCAGCTGAAGCACTCGCCGCGTTCACCGCTCTCAAGGGGCGGGGGGCACGGCTTGCAATTCCGCGCGTCGGAGGCTCCGCCGAGATCATCGATGAGAGCTACAACGCCAATCCGGCTTCCATGCGCGCGGCGCTCGCGCTGCTTGGCTCTTCCCGGCCGGGCGCAGGCGGGCGGCGCATAGCTGTTTTGGGGGACATGTTGGAACTTGGCGCTGAAAGCACGTCGCTCCACGCCAGCCTGGCGACACCGGTCGAGGTTGCGCGCGCCGATCTCGTCTTTGCCTGCGGCCGCGACATGCGCGCCTTGTTCGATGCCTTGCCCGCCGGCCGCCGTGGCGCCTGGGGCGAAACTTCCTCTGCGATCGCATCACCAGTTGTGCGCGAAGCGCGCGCGGGCGATGTGATCCTCGTCAAGGGTTCGCTCGGCAGCCGCATGGCAGTGATTCTGGATGCCCTGACGTCCGGCGGAGGCGCGCAGTAGCCATGCTCCCCGTTCTGCTGGTGCATCTTTCGGGGCGGGTCGCGCTCTTCAACATTTTCCGCTACATCACCTTCCGGGCGGGCGGCGCGATCATGACGGCGCTGATCATAGCGTTCATCTTCGGCCCGGGAATGATCCGCTGGCTGCGTGCCCGCCAGGGAAAAGGCCAGCCGATCCGGCCTGACGGTCCGCCGCGGCACGTCCTTGAAAAACAGGGTACGCCCACGATGGGCGGCCTTCTCATTCTGATTTCTTCCGTCGGCGCGACGCTGCTGTGGGCCGATCTCACGCAGACCTACGTGTGGATCGTTCTTTTCGTAACCATCGGATTCGGACTGCTCGGTTTCGCCGATGATTATCTGAAGGTCGTCAAGCATTCGCCGGCGGGCGTGAGTGCCGGCATGAAGCTGCTGGTCGAGTTCGCGATCGCGGGCATCGCAACCTATGCGACCATGAGACTCGAGGAGCCGGCGCTTTCGGGAACGCTCGCGGTTCCGTTCCTGAAAACGGTGCTCCTGCCGCTGGGTTGGGGCTTCGTCGCCTTCGGTGCGCTGGTAATTGTCGGGTCTTCCAACGCCGTCAATCTGACCGACGGGCTGGACGGGCTTGCCATCGTGCCGGTGATCATCGCCGCAATGGCTTTCGCGCTCATCGCCTATCTCGTGGGCAATGTAAAATTCGCAGATTATCTCCAGCTGCATTACGTGGCCGGGACCGGCGAGCTTGCGGTATTCCTTGCCGCGCTCGTCGGCGGGGGCCTCGGCTTCCTCTGGTACAATGCGCCACCCGCCATGGTCTTCATGGGGGATACGGGGTCGCTGTCGCTGGGCGGCGCGCTCGGCGGCGTGGCCGTCGCGACCAAGCACGAAATCGTGCTCGCCATCGTCGGCGGTTTGTTTGTTGCCGAAGCCGCTTCGGTCATCGTCCAGGTGGCCTCGTTCAAGATGACCGGCAGGCGCATCTTTCGCATGGCGCCGATCCATCATCATTTCGAGCAGCTCGGCTGGCGCGAACCCACGATCGTGATCCGCTTCTGGATCATCGCCGTGATCCTCGCGCTCATCGGTCTTTCCACCCTCAAACTGCGGTGAGCGCGATGGCCCTTGCATCGCGTCCATGGCTTTCGTTCCTAATCGCGGTTGACGCGAGCATATATCTCTTCATGCCGGAACAGATATCCAAACACGCGCTAGGTTTTCCTCCCCCAACGTGGGGGAGGTGGTTTGCGAAGCGAAGCGGAGCAAACCGGAGGGGGGAGTCCGCACGCAGTGCGCCACGTCCCCCTCCGCCTCGCTGCGCTCGGCACCTCCCCCACGTTGGGGGAGGAAAATCACGAGGATTGCGGCGATGATTCCCGTCCTTTCCTTTGCCGGTCGCGATGTCGGCGTGTACGGGCTGGCGCGCTCGGGGCTGTCGTCGATCGCGGCGCTGAAGGCAGGTGGCGCGCGTGTTCATGCATGGGATGATAACGTGCACGCCCGGGCGCAAGGAGAAAGGCTCGGTGCGCAGGTCGCGCCTTTCGCGTCATGGCCCTGGATACGGATTCGAACTGTCGTCCTGAGCCCCGGCATTCCGCTTACCCATCCAAGCCCGCATGACGTCGTGATCGCAGCGCGCGAAGCAGGCGCGGAGCTTATCGGCGACGTCGAACTGTTCGCGCGCGAAATCCGGCCGGACCGTTCCAAACCCCGACACGCCCCGCTGATCGCCATCACCGGCACCAATGGCAAATCCACGACGACCGCGCTCGTCGGTCACATCCTCAATACCTGCGGCTTCCAGGCCGAGGTCGGCGGCAATATCGGCAGATCCGCGCTCGACCTTGGCGCCCCGAATGGCCGCACCGTCTATGTGCTTGAAATCTCTTCCTATCAGATCGACCTGGCGCCCGGTCTTTCGCCCGACCTGTCGCTCCTCACCAACATCGCGCCCGATCATCTCGAACGGCACGGGTCGCTTTCCAACTATGCGGCGGTGAAGGCCCGCCTCCTTCTGCAGGCCGCGCCCGACGGACACGTCGTGATAGGAGTCGACGATCCCCATTCCGCCGCGATCTATACGCGCCTGGCGGCCGTTCGTGGCGCGAAGGCAATTCCTGTCTCGGTTGGAAAGGTGCTGGGGCGCGGAATCTTTGCGGTGGACGGCGGACTCTACGACGCCTGGTCGAACGGAGCCACGAAAGTGATGAACCTTGCCCAGGCCACGCGCCTGCCGGGGGCGCACAATTGGCAGAACGCGACACTGGCCTTCGCGGCCGTGCGGCCTTTCGTGAAGGACACGCGCGCGATTGCATCGGCGATCGCGAGCTTTCCCGGCCTTGCGCACCGCATGGAAGACGTGGGCCGCGTCGGCAAGACACGATTCATCAACGACTCCAAGGCGACAAATGCCGATGCGGCGTCGCGCGCGCTCGTCTGTTTCTCCGACATTTACTGGATCGCCGGCGGCCGCGCGAAGAAAGGCGGCATCGATCCGCTCGTCGAACATGCCGGGCACATTCGCAAAGCCTATCTGATCGGCGAAGCGGCCGAGGAATTTGCAAATGTGCTGAAGGGCCACACCGCGGTCGAGATTTGCGGCGCGCTCGAGGCCGCGGTCATCGCAGCTTATGCGGACGCATCGCGGTCGGGCGTCCCGGCTCCGGTAATTCTTCTGTCGCCGGCCTGCGCCTCCTTCGATCAGTTCCGCGACTTCGAGGAGCGCGGCGACCGTTTTCGCGCGCTCGTGGGCGAGCTTGCAGGAACGGCGGAAAGGGAAGCGTCGTGAGCGCAACCGCGAAGCGCAGCGGCACCGCCGACTGGTGGCGGTCGACGGACCCGGTGGCGCTCGTCGCCATGCTGGCACTGATCACGCTGGGCCTGGTGCTCGCGTTCGCCGCAAGTCCGGCTGCGACCGGCGGCCCCATGACCGAGGGCGATTTTCGCTACGCCGCAAAGCAGATCGCATTCGCGGGCATCGCCGTGATGATCCTTTCGGTCACTTCGGTACTGCCGCTGCGCACGATCAAAATATCCGCGACTTTCATCTACATCGCCGCCGTGATCGGTTCGGCCATCGCGTTGTTTGCGGGTCACGAAGCCTTCGGCGCGAAGCGCTCGATCGAACTCGGACTCCTTACGCTGCAGCCCTCGGAATTTCTGAAGCCCAGCTTTGCCGTGCTCGCGGCGGCAGTGCTGGCCGACAATGAGAAGCTGATCGTCAGGAAGGAGATTGCCGCGCTGATCATCGCAGCGCCCGCGCTTCTCATTCTCCTCAAACAGCCCGATGTCGGTCAGACGGCCCTGCTCCTCGCCCTGTGGGGCGCGCTTCTTTTCTTCAACGGGATTTCGATCAGGTGGATCGGGTTGCTGGCGGGTGCGAGCGCCGGGCTGGCCGGTATCGCCTATCTCCTGTTTCCCCACGTCCATCACCGGATCGACCAGTATTTCGACCCTCACCAGATTCCTTATCAGACCGGGCTCGCACTCAAGGCCTTCGCGCATGGGGGGCTTGCGGGCGTGGGACCGGGCGCCGGCACGGTGAAGTATCATCTTCCGGAGGCGCATTCGGACTTCATCTTCGCGGTCGCCGGCGAGGAGTTCGGCGTGCTCCTCTGCGGCGCGATCGTCATTCTTTTCTGCCTGTTGTGCGTACGTCTGCTGTTACGTTCCGCCCGGATGAGCGACGCGTTTTCCAAGCTCGCCGGAGCAGGCCTTGCGGTCGTCGTGGCACTGCAGGCATTCATCAACATGGGTGTGGCGGTCAGTCTGCTGCCGACCAAAGGCATGACGCTGCCGTTTATTTCGTACGGCGGCTCGTCGCTCTTCGCGGTGGCACTGACGATGGGATTTGCGCTCGCAGTGACGCGGCAGCGCTCGAAGATCGGCGAGAGCGATTGCGATCTCTTCGGTTTCCTGCGCGAGGCGCGCGCGTGACGACGATCGTGCTTTCCGCGGGTGGAACGGGCGGCCACCTCTTCCCGGCGCAGGCGCTGGCGGGCGAACTCGCGCTCCGCGGCCGGCACATCGTGGTGATGACCGACCGCCGCGGCACAAACTATCAAGCCGCTTTTCCCGGTGCGGCGATCGAACAGGTGCCGTCCGCAACTTTTGCCGGTTCGCTTCTGTCGCGTCTCCTGGCATCGCTCCGGATTGTTTCAGGCATAGCGGTCAGTCTCGGCAAGCTGCGGCGGATCAAACCCGCGGCCATCATCGGCTTCGGCGGCTATCCGAGCCTTCCGGTGATGACGGCCGCCTGGCTCGGCGGCTATCCAACCGCCATTCACGAGCAGAACGCGGTGCTAGGGCGCGTCAATCGCCGGCTTGCCGCACGGATGAGCGCGGTCGCCGCCTCGCTGCCGCTTGCGCGCTTCGTGCCGAAGGACGCGGCCCGCATCACCTACACGGGAAATCCGGTGCGGCCGGAAGCGGCGAAACTGTCCACTGTTTCCTACGAGTCTCCGGTCCCGGAAAGTACGATCCGCCTGCTGGTATTCGGCGGCAGCCAGGGCGCACAGGCGCTGAGCGAGCTGGTGCCGGCTGCGATCGTGCGGCTGCCGGAGGTCCTGCGATCGCGCCTGCGCATTGTGCAACAGTGCCGCACGGAAGATATCCAGCGCGTTCGCGCCATCTATGGCGCCGTCGATGTCGCCGCCGAACTCGCGACTTTTTTCAACGATCTGCCCGCTCGGATTGCGGCGGCGCATCTGGTGATTTCGCGCAGCGGCGCCTCCACAATCTGCGAACTCGCCGTGATCGGCCGTCCGGCCATCCTGATCCCGTTTCCTTTTGCCACCGATGATCACCAGACCGCGAATGCCGCGGTTCTTGCGGACGCGGGCGCCGCCTGGCTCGTGCAGCAGCGCGACCTCACCGAACAGAAGCTCGCGCAGATGCTGGAAGAGATATTTGGCGCGCCGGAAGAGCTTGCGCGGCGCGCGAAGGCTGCCCATGCGCTGGGCAGGCCGGACGCCACCCGGCGTCTGGCCGATCTCGTCGATCGAATTGCGGGTGCGGAGGCGGCATGATTGCGACCGTCGCCACGCGCGTCCCCTCCGATATCGGAACCATCCATTTCATCGGGATCGGCGGTATCGGCATGAGCGGCATCGCCGAGATCATGCATAATCTCGGCTATCGGGTTCAGGGCTCCGACGCGGTCGAAAATGCGATTGTAAAAAGACTTCGTGTGCTCGGCATTCCGGTGGTGCTTGGCCATGACGCCGGCAATCTCGGCGCCGCGGTGGTTGTCGTCTATTCGTCCGCGGTGAAGGCCGGCAATGTGGAGTTCGAAGCGGCGCGCGCGCGCAAGCTGCCGCTGGTGCGCCGCGCCGAAATGCTTGCCGAAATCATGCGGCTCAAGAGCTGCGTCGCGGTTGCGGGCACCAACGGCAAGACCACGACGACAACGCTGATTGCTGCCTTGCTCGATGCCGGCGGCCTCGATCCGACCGTGGTCAACGGCGGCATCATCAACGCCTATGGAACCAACGCGCGGCTCGGCGCGGGTGAATGGGTGGTCGTCGAAGCCGACGAGAGCGACGGCACATTCCTGCGTCTGCCGGCCACCGTGTCGGTCGTCACCAATGTCGATCCCGACCACCTCGATTACTACGGCAGCTTCGAGCGAATGCGCGAAGCGTTTCAGCGCTTCGTCGAAAATGTTCCATTCTACGGCTTCGCGGTGCTGTGTCTCGACCACCCCGAAGTGCAGGCCATGGTCGGCCGCATCGAGGATCGCCGCCTCATCACCTATGGCTTCAGTCCGCAGGCCGATGTGCGCGCGAGCAATGTCGGATTTTCCGAAGGCGCGGCCGAGTTCGACGTGACCATCACCGACCGGCGCACCGGCGAAGAGACCCGCCTGCCGGACGTGCGGCTGCCCATGCCCGGCGAACACAATGTGCAGAATGCGCTGGCGGCGATCGCCGTCGCCCACGAATTGCGCATCGACTCCGGCCGCATACGCGACGCCTTGACCCGTTTCGCCGGCGTGAATCGCCGCTTCACGCGCGTCGGCGAATGGAACGGCGCGGCGATCATCGACGATTATGCGCACAACCCGTTCAAGATCGCAGCCGCGCTGAAAGCCGCGCGGCAGGCCTATACCGGCCCGATCATCGCCGTTGTGCAGCCGCACCGCTACACCCGCTTGCGGGATACGTTTGAACAGTTCTCGACCTGCCTGCACGGGGCGGACACCGCGATCGTCGCTCCCGTCTATGCCGCGGGCGAGCAGCCGATCGAGGGAATCGATCGCGATGCCTATGCGCATTCGCTGCGCGCGCATGGCCATCGCGATGTGCGCATGATCGATGGCCCCGCGGATCTGCCGCCGCTGATCACGGAGCTGGCGAAGCCCGGGGGCGTCCTCATCTTTCTCGGCGCGGGTTCCATCACGCAATGGGCCGCCGGGCTCGAAGAAGCGCTTCAGCGCAAGGAGGTGGTCGCGTGATGAGTCCACGTTTCCGCGATGCGTTGCCGGCCGTACGCGGCACCTATCAGGAGCATGCTCCGCTCAAGGATTTTGTCTGGTTTCGCGCGGGCGGACCGGCGGAGATTCTGTTCCGTCCCGCAGATGAAGCGGATCTGCGCGTATTCCTTGCAAACAAGCCTGCGTCGCTGCCGGTCACGGTAATCGGGGTCGGCTCCAACCTTCTGGTGCGTGACGGAGGCATTCGTGGCGTGGTGGTGCGTCTGCCCGCAAGCTTCGGCCGCTGCGTGGTCGAGAACGATCGCCTGCGCGCAGGCGCCGCGGCGCTCGATGCGAACGTCGCACGCGTGGCAGCCGAGGCCGGCATTGGCGGCCTCGAGTTCCTGCGCGGCATCCCCGGCACGATCGGCGGTGCATTGCGCATGAACGCCGGCTGCTATGGCCGCGAAATCAAGGACGTGTTTGTCGAGGCGGGCGCCATCGACCGGCACGGCAACCGGATCATACTTGGCGCAAACGACATCTCCTTTTCCTACCGCCACTGCAGAGCGCCGGACGGCCTCATTTTTGTCGAAGCAGTTCTGCAGGGTGTCCCCGAATCGCGCGAAGCCGTGCGCGCGCGGATGGCGGCGCTGGTCGAGCAACGCGAAGCGACGCAGCCGGTGCGCGCGAAAACGGGCGGCTCGACCTTCAAGAACCCGCCCTCGCAAAAGGCCTGGCAGTTGATCGATCAGGCGGGCTGCCGCGGACTGATGCGCGGGGCTGCGCAGGTTTCGCCTCAGCATTGCAATTTTCTCATCAATACGGGGGCGGCGAGCGGTGCCGACATCGAGGAACTGGGCGAAGAGGTGCGGGCCCGGGTGAGGGCACTGTCCGGCGTCGAGCTGGAATGGGAAATCAAGCGGATCGGCGTGGCATGACCTCCTTCCGAAACATAGCCGTTCTTCTGGGCGGCCGTTCCGCCGAGCGCGAAGTAAGCCTCGTCTCGGGCCGTGCCTGTGCGGAGGCTTTGCGCGCGGAGGGTTTCGAAGTCCGGGAGATCGATGCGCAGGACGATCCTGCCGGCGGTCTCGCAGTTGCGCGTCCGGATGCCGTGTTCAACGCGCTGCACGGCCGCTGGGGCGAAGACGGATGCGTGCAGGGTCTGCTGGAGCTGATGCGTATTCCGTACACCCACTCGGGCGTGCTCGCCTCCGCGCTCGCGATGCACAAGGAGCGCGCGAAGGATGTATTCCGCGCAGCGGGCCTTCCGGTCGCGAACAGCGTGGTGATCGACCGGCACCAGGCGAGCGCACGCCACGCCATGGAACCGCCCTATGTCGTCAAGCCGGTCAACGAAGGCTCGAGCGTTGGCGTCTTCATCATCCGCAAAGGCGACAATCGCCCGCCCGGCGAGATCGGCAGCGACACATGGGCGCTCGGGGACCAGGTGATGGTCGAAGAGTTCATTCCTGGACGCGAACTCACGGTGGCCGTTATGGGCGATCGCGCGCTCGGCGTGACCGAAATCGTTTCGCGTACGACTTTCTACGATTACGAAGCAAAATATGCGGCCGGCGGATCGACTCATGTATTACCGGCGCGGATGCCACCAGAGGTTTCCGGCGAGGCGATGCGGGTTGCCCTTTCTGCACATCAGGCGCTCGGCTGCCGCGGCGTGAGCCGCGCCGATTTCCGTTTCGACGACACCGAGGGCCGCAGCCGCCTCGTGCTGCTGGAAGTGAACACGCAGCCCGGCATGACGCCCACTTCGCTCGTACCAGAACAGGCGCGGCATGCAGGGATGAGCTTCGGCGCGCTCGTGCGCTGGATGGTGGAGGACGCCTCATGCGGTCGGTGAAACCGCAATTGCGGCGCGGCCGTACGGCCGTTGCGAAGCCGTCGCGGCAGCGCGGCCGGGCCGTCGCGCGCGCGCGGCCTGCGCATCACAGAAGCGGGCGCGGCGGTCCGGGTGCCTTTACGCGGCTGTGGCTTGCGCTCGGCGCTTGCTGCTCCTTCCGCAATCCGGCGATGTGGCTCTTCTCCTGCCTGTTGTTCGTCATCGCGTCGGGTGCGCTGATCGCCGGGGGCTATGTCTCTCGAACGGGTGACGCGACGCGGCGCACCGTGGAACAGGTGATGACCGCTTCCGGCTTCGGAATTGGGAGCATCCGCATCACCGGAAACCATCGCACCGATCCCGCGGACATTTTGGCCGCGCTCGGCTTTGCCCCCGGGGAATCGATCTTTGGCGCGGATGTGCAAAGGGCACGGCAGCATCTCCTGTCGCTGGAATGGATCGCCGACGCGGACGTGCGGCGTCAGTACCCCGATCTGATAACAGTTGCCATTGTAGAGAAACTGCCCTTCGCCTTGTGGGAGACGCCGGGCGGCACTTACGTGATCGAGCGTTCGGGGCGCAGAATCGGACTCTTCGATCCGCGCGCCTTTCCGCGTCTGCCCAGGCTCGTGGGCGATGGTGCGCCGCAATCCGCTGCCGAGTTGGTCGATGCAGTCGCCGCGCATCGGGCGATAAGCGCGCGCGTGGTGGGTTACGCGCGCGTGTCCGACCGCCGCTGGAACCTGCTTCTGGGCGACGATGTGGTCGTGGAACTGCCCGAGGAAGGCTGGGCGAAACAGCTAGACGTGCTCGAGCATCTTATCGTCGACAAGGGGATTCTCGAACGCGACATTTCGGAGATCGATCTGCGCGCGCCGGACAATTTCTTCTTCGTGCTTCGCAACGGGCAGAAGCAACAGTTGATGCGGGGAAACGCGGCCTGATGGGGGAAACAACTCGCATGCGCACCAGCGATGCGCAATCGCCGGCCTACCGCTCGGGACTTGTGGCGGCGCTCGACGTGGGTACTTCGAAAACGGTCTGTCTCGTCGGCAAGGCCGAGCCCGCGAGTCTGCGGGTGATCGGCGCTTCGCTGCGGGAGTCGCGTGGCATGCGGGCGGGCACGGTGACCAGCCTCGAGCACGCGCAGGAATCGATCCAGGACGCAATCAGCGCGGCCGAGAACATGGCCGACCTGCAGATCCGCAATGTGCTCGTATCAGTGAATTGCGGAGCCCCCCAAAGCATCACGGCGCGGGCCGCCATGACGCTCGGCGGGGCGCTCGTATCCGACTCCCATCTGCTGGAGCTGATCGCCAACGGCCGTGCGAATTGCGGGCTGGACGGCCATGAGATCATCCACTGCGCACCGACCTCCTATGTGGTGGACGAGGCGCGGGGCGTGCGCGATCCGAGCGGCATGTACTGTGAGCGCATCGGTGTGCAGATGCACGCCGTGGCAGTCAAGCCGTCGCCCCTGCAGAACCTGAAGCTCGCCGTCGAGCGCTGCCATCTCGGCGTCGTGGCGACCCTGTTTGCTTCTCATGCGAGCGGCATGGCCGTACTCACGCCCGACGAGCTGCAGCTCGGTGCCACCGTGATCGACATGGGCGCCGGTGTCACCTCGATCGCCGTTTTCATGGAAGGCGCGCTGGTGCATGCCGACCTCGTGCCCAAAGGCGGCTTCCATGTGACCGCGGACATCGCGCGCATGCTTTCGGCGCCGCTCTCGGCAGCAGAGCGCATCAAGACGCTCTATGGCGCGGCGCTCGGCGATATCGAAACCGGCACGGATCTGGTCGCAGTGCCCCAGACGGGCGAGAACGAGGAAGACGCCGTCATGCGGGTGCCGCGGTCGATGCTCACACGCATCATACAGCCACGGCTCGAGGAGATACTCGGCGAGGTGCAGACGCGCCTGCGGGCGAGCGGTTACGACGTCGCTGCGGGGCGGCGCGCGGTGTTGACGGGCGGTGCCTGTCAGCTCGCCGGCATGCGCGAACTGGTGCAGCGGGTCCTGAACAAGCAGGTGCGCATCGGCCGTCCCCAGGGGCTGGCGGGCCTTGCCGCTTCTGCCGCCGGTCCGGATTACGCGACGGCGGTGGGACTGCTGCTCGCGGGTGCCACGATGCCGCCCGAATTGCTGAACCCGGAGCATGCACCTGTGGGGCCTCCGCGCCGTGGCTTCTGGGATATCCTGACAGGAGGGCGGCAGAAATGAACTTCGCGTGGAAAGACCGGAAGCCCATCAAGAGCGAATCCGCGTCAAAGCGAATAGCGCTTTGCGGAGCGCAAACAACGTGATTCAACAATAACCAACTGATTCGTTGGGCGGTTCGGCGGGAACTGGAACAAATGAGGAGAAAGAACAATGACGATTAGCCTGAGAGCGCCGGAAGTCACCGAGCTGCGGCCGCGTATCACCGTACTGGGAGTGGGCGGCGCCGGCGGCAACGCCGTCAACAACATGATCGCGTCGAAACTCGAAGGCGTCGAATTCATCGTGGCCAACACCGACGCCCAGGCGCTGGCGCAGTCGAGGGCGCAACGCCGCATCCAGATCGGCGCGCGCGTGACGGAAGGGCTGGGCGCGGGCGCGCGACCGGATATCGGCCGCGCCGGCGCGGAGGAATCGCTCGAAGAAATCCTCGAACATCTCTCGGGCTCGCACATGGTCTTCATCACCGCCGGCATGGGCGGCGGCACCGGCACCGGCGCCGCGCCGGTCATCGCGCGCGCCATTCGCGAACAGGGCGTGCTGACCGTGGGCGTCGTCACCAAGCCCTTCGCTTTCGAGGGCGATCGGCGCATGCGCATCGCCGAGCGCGGCATCGAAGATCTGCAGGCCTTTGTGGATACGCTCATCATCATCCCGAACCAGAATCTCTTCCGGGTCGCCAACGACCGCACGACTTTCAGCCAGGCTTTCGCCATGGCCGACGACGTGCTGCACTCCGGCGTGCGCGGCGTGACGGATCTGATCGTGATGCCGGGTCTCATCAACCTCGACTTTGCCGACATCAAGACGGTGATGTCGGAAATGGGCAAGGCGATGATGGGTACCGGCGAGGCCGACGGGGAGGAGCGCGCACTGAAGGCCGCAGAGGCCGCCATCTCCAACCCGCTGCTCGACGACGTGTCGATGAAGGGTGCGCGCGGCGTGCTCATCAACATCACCGGTGGACCCGACATGATGTTGTTCGAGGTGGACCAGGCGGCCAATCGCATTCGCGCCGAGGTCGATCCCGACGCCAACATCATTTTCGGTGGCACGATCATCGAGAACATGGAGGGGCGTTTGCGCGTCTCTGTCGTGGCGACGGGAATTGAGGCCGAGCATGTCGCGCAGCTGCCGGCGAATGTGGAGCAGCTGCGTCCACGCACGAAGGCCGGCCAGATCGGAAGCAAGCCCGAGATGCGCCCTGCGGCAAGCCCTGTGCACAGCCGGGTCGAGGCGCTGGCGCAGGAAATGAACGCGGCGTTTGCCGCAGCACCTGCCGCGGCGCAGCCGGTTGCCACCGCGGAACCGATGATGCTGCGCAGCCAGGAGGTGATCGAGGAGCCCGAGCCGCTGCCGGAGTTCGTGCGGGTTCAGTCCTCGCCCGTGACCACGCGTCCAGCTCCTGCCCCCGAGCCGGAACAGCAGAAGCGCGGGCGTTCCATTTTCGGGCGCTGGCGCGAGAAGAAGCCTGAACCGCCGCGCGCCGAGCCGCAAATGGCGCCCCGCGCGCCGGCCACCGTCCAGCCGGTCGCGCGCAACGCCCAGGCTCCGCGTCCCGCCTCGCAGGCGAATCTGGACGATCTGTTTCCGGAGCACGACGGCGGCGATATCGACATCCCCGCCTTCCTCCGCCGGCAGACGAATTGATGGGTCGATTGAAAAGAAAGTAGCTTAACGCAGTGGTCGCGGAGGATGCGCAGAGGACGCTGAGGAAATTTCGCGCGCGAAGCGCGCCATGCCTCAGCGTCCTCTGCGCATCCTCCGCGGCCTCCGCGTTGAATCTTTCTTTTTGGTGGGCGTGACGCGACGGACCATTCTCCGGGAAGTGACGTGCGAGGGCGTGGCGCTGCATGCGGGATGCCGCGTGCAGGCGGCGCTTCTTCCCGCCGCGGCGGGGCAGGGAATTGTGTTCCGGCGCAGCGACCTGGGGGGCGCGGAAATTCCTGCGCGCTACGACCGCGTGGCGGAAACACGCCTCGGCACCGTCATTGCGGAAGGCCCCGCGAGCGTGGGCGTCATCGAGCATCTCATGGCGGCGATTTCCGGTGCCGGCATCGACGATCTCATCGTGTCGCTCGACGGACCGGAGCCGCCGATCCTCGACGGCGACGCGCTCTCCTGGCTCGAGCTGCTGGACCGCGCCGGTGCTGGCGAACAATCCGGCACGCGAAACGCCCTGCGGTTGTTGCGGCGCGTGGACGTGGTGCGTGGCGACGCCTCTGCCGCGCTCGCCCCTTCGGACCTGTTGGTCCTCGATTTCGAAATTCGCTTCGATTCGCCCGCCGTCGGCGCGCAGCATCTCGTCTGGCAGTTTTCGCCCGGGGCTTTCCGGCATGACATCGCGCCCGCCCGTACGTTCGGGTTCACCCATGAGCTCGATGCTCTGCACGCCGCGGGCCTGGCGCGCGGCGCATCGCTCGCAAACACGCTCGCGATCGGGAACGGCTGTATCGTCAATCCCGGGCTGATGCGATTTCCCGACGAGTTCGTCCGCCACAAGATTCTCGACGCGATGGGCGATCTGGCGCTGGCCGGCGGGGCGCTCATCGCCCGCTTCGAAGGCCGCCACTCCGGCCACGCCCTCAACAATGCGCTGGTGCGGGCCGTTTTCTCCGATGCCGAAAATTACGAAGTTGTGGCGCTTTCCTGAACGTTGGCGCGCGGCCCCTTGTTGTCATCTCCGCGAAAGCGGGAACCCGGCCAGCCCAACGACCGGCCAAGTGTTTCTTTCATGGGGCTGGACCGTACCGGCCCGGGAATGGCATAACGGGCCTGGCGCCTAAGGCGTCCAATCCCCGGAGCGTTGATTGAATGGTCCTGAGCGAAACACCGAAGATGTTTGCGGTCCGAGCAGCGAAAAGCCGCTTCGCGCGCGGGCTTGCGGCGGCGGCGGTGGGCGCGTTTTTCCTCGCCGGCTGTTCCTTGCTCGGTCTCGGCGATTCCAGCGACGATGCCGACGCGAAATATGTCGAGCGGCCGGTCGAGCAGATTTACAACGACGCCTGGAAGCAGATCAAGGACAAGAACTGGCTGAAGGCCGCCAAGCAGTTCGACGAGGTGGAACGCCAGCATCCCTATTCGGTGTGGGCGCGGCGCGCGATGCTGATGAGCGCCTTCTGCTACTACGAGGCCAACAAATACACCGACGCGATCAGCACTGCCGACGAGTATATCGAGCTGCATCCGGGCAGCCACGAGGTGGCCTACGCCTTCTATCTCAAGGCGATGTCGCTCTATGAGCAGATCACCGATACCGGCCGCGACCAGACCGACACCGAGCAGGCGCTGACCGCGTTGCAGGACGTGGTGCAGCGTTTTCCCGACACCGAATATGCCCGCGACGCGAGCCTGAAGGTCGATCTCACCCTCGATCACCTCGCCGGCAAGGAGATGGAGGTCGGCCGCTACTACCTGTTCCGGCACGATTACATCGGCGCCATCAACCGCTTCCGCACGGTGGTCGAGCGCTACCAGAAGACCGCGCAGGTGGCCGAAGCCCTGGAGCGACTGACCGAGGCCTATTACGCCCTCGGCATCTATCCGGAGGCCAAGGAGGCCGCCGCCGTGCTCGGCACCAACTACCCCGGGAGCCCCTGGTACCAGGACGCCTACGATCTCCTCGTCACCAACAACATGAAGCCCGAAATCAACAAGGGCTCCTGGATGCAAGACATCTTTCAGGGGCCGAGACTGTAGCGTAGCCGTCTGAAAATATTGAAAAAAAGGCGCGGCGGATATGATCCGCCGCGCCTTCGGCAAGGCCGCTTACGCGACCTGCAGGTTGACCGCTTTGCTGCCCTTGGCATCGGGCTGGATTTCGAACGATACGCGCTGGCCCTCGTTGAGGCCGCGCATGCCGGCCTTCTCGACAGCCGACACGTGGACGAATACGTCCTTGCCGCCGCCTTCGGGCGTAATGAAGCCGAAGCCCTTGGTGGTATTGAAGAATTTCACTGTTCCGATCGTCATTTTCTCTCCTGATCAAATCGGGTTCCGCCGCCGGCGACTGCCGGTGCGGTGCGATTGGAAACCATCAGATCGGAAGTGAGGCTGTCAGTCCTGGCGCGCACGTAGGCGAGTTCGGATTTCAACAGTGCGCTTCAGGTGACGGACGCCGTCGCGTTGCGCGTATAGCATATGTCGGTGGAATTGCAATCCCGCAATTTCCCGGTTTCGCTCCGCCAGAGCACGATCCGGTCGAATTGAATCATCGGAAAGGGCTCCCCCCGGCCTTCGGTCGGACCTGCCTCACGATGGGCCAGCGCTAGCATCGTCGGGGAGGTGCCGAGCGCAGCGAGACGGCGGGGGGACGTGTTGCATCAACATGAGCGGAAATCCGCCCCAGGCGATAGGGATTCGCGCTCAGGGGCGAAACGTGGCGCTGCCCGGTTCCCCGGCCGGGAAACACGACCGGCCATCACTCGGTGGGCTTTGGGTTTCCCGTTTTCTCGTACAGACCCGTCAGACGTTCGCGCCTGCGCAGGCGAGCAGCGCCTTTACCGTCTCGCTCGGCCGGCAGAGGCGGGCGGTGATTTTTCCCTCGTTCTTCACCACGACGATGGGGCGGTTGATGAGGATGGGATGCGCGGCCATGGCGTCAAGCAGTTCGCTGTCGGTGACGTCCTCATTGTCGAGGCCGAGTTCGCGAAAGAGCGGCTCCTTGCTTCGGACAAGCCTGCGGATCGGCACATCCATGACGCCGGCGAGGGCCGAAATCGCGCCGCGCGAAATCGGCACTTTCAGATACTCAAAGACGCGTGGTTCGTGCCCCGCGGCGCGGATCGCCGCCAGCGCGTTGCGCGAGGTTCCGCAATCGGGATTGTGATAGATCGTGATCTCCAATTCCGGGCTCTCCTTGACGATTTCCGCGCTCGCCGAACGGCCGGGTGGGCGACGCGGTCGTATGCGACCTCATGCAGGGCGCAGAAAGCCGACAAAGCCGATTCCGGCGAGACGCGTCTCGGTCTGGGCCGTGATCAGCCCTTGTATCCCAACCAGGATGAAGAGGCAAAATTAAGCCGAAGCAAACCTGCGCGACGTCGCCGGTCACCTGCAATTCCACCGACTGGAAAAAATGTAACGACAAGAAGCCCCGGTTTTGGGAGTATCCTCGCGGAGCCGAACCGTGGAGGTCGACCTGCCACACCGCCTATGCCCGCGAAGGCCGCAGTCGTTGCTCCAAACCCTGCCGCGCCTGCCGCTCCCACTGCTTCTGCCGCTGGTGCCGCGACCAGCCCAACAATACCGCCGACTATTCCGCCTCCAATCGCTCTCCTCGTACCCCCCCGGACTGATTCCTCCCGCAGAGCTCTTGAGCGTGACATCGCAGCGCCGCTCTTTTCATCTTTGGACACGAGGGCACGAGGCTCCAACACCCCAACGCATCATCGCGGGTTCGCGACGGCCTTCCTTGTCGAGGCGCACGATAATGTTGTCCGCATGGGTCTCGATGTGACGTTCACCCCATATCCCTCTCTTTTCTCCTTTTCAAATGACTACCTGTCCGCGCCGCGGCAGCAACACACAAAAGCGCCGTCACGGCCCAACGGATACTGTTCAAATAAGCAATTGGTCTTGCTTGAAAAGTTGAAAGGTAAACCACGATACCTTCATATTCGTACCTAATCGTCCATGTGCCGCTGGCCGTTCTATGCGTCAATTTGTCGAAAGCATAATGATTGAGAAAATATAATCGCCTAAATTGCTCGTTTCACCGACTGGATCCCTAGAAAGCCATCGGCCAGCGACGGGATCGTAGGCGCGGAAGAGCGTAAGATAGAGCCCGCTATCCGCGTTGTAGAACATCCCCGCATACCCGAAATCCGTCAGCGGCGCGGTTGATTGCAGCGCGTTGCCGTACGGATCGTAGCCATAGGCCGGCGCGTCGGATGTGCTCGCGAAAATGCGGCGCACGGAACCGACCTGGTCGACGCCGTAGTAATAGGGCTGTCCCGGCGAGCCCGGCACGAACTCGCCCTCGGCCAGATATTCGCGCGTGGGCGAGTTGCTCGCGTCGCGCGCCCGGCAGGGGCCGGAGCCGCACCAGATATAGGATGTCGTGACCGCGCTGCCGCCACCCGCCGCTGTGCTGGCGACCGCGACGTGCTGGCCGAGGCCGTTATAGGCGAACGTCGTCTGTTTGCCGGGCTGGCCGGGATAGGTGATGCCGGTCAGGCGGTTCTCGGCGTCCCATGTGTAATCGCGCTGGCCGTCCGAAAGCAGGTTGCCGTTGGCATCGAAACTGGGCGCCTGGCCCGAGACATCGGTGAGCTGGTTGAGGTTGTTGTAGCTCGCGATCTGCGCCAGCGTCGTGGGATAGGCGCTCGCCTGATCGCTCGTCTCGGCGATGTCGGTGATGAGTAAGCGGTGGTCTGACCCCACATTGCGGGGAGCCGCATAGGCCGGCGAAGCTTGGCGCTGAATCGCCAGGTGAACGTCACTATGATCGACACTAATGAATTCACGAAGCCGCTTCGGGGCGAGGTGCGCAGCGGGATTG